>JAZNNQ010000012.1:0-33829 GCA_045580305.1 Eubacteriales bacterium | reverse complement strand
TGATGAATGTGATTATATGTGGTGCTGCTGGGTAGATTTCACACCTGAAGCCTGCACAACCTGCAACGATTTATTTTGTCCCTTCGCTAAAGGCAAGAAAAAAGGCTGAGTAAAACGCCACAGCCAGATAAGGGAGCATTGGTTTTGGTACCATATTTTCCGTAAATAGTGCATCAAAAATTTCGGTAATACGCCAGTATTACCGGAATTTTATTCTTTTTCTTTACAAAAAATCTTGCTTTCAAAACTGCCTTGCATCCTGAAAAGATGAATTTTGGATGAAGTTTAAGCTAAAAACGCACCATAATCCTGACGGATATGGGGCGTTTTTGGTGCAGAAATTCGCCAAAAGGCGCTTTTTCAGGACAATACTTCCTTACCTGGCTGTGGCGAAACTACTCAGCCTTTTTAAATTTCTTCTTTAAGAAAATCAGACCAAAAATCATAATTGCGGGGAACAGAGTTGCCACCAGCAGTCCGACCTTAAGATTTCCACCTGCAAGTTCCGATACATTGCCGACAATTAACGGACTTACCGTACCGCCCAGATCACCGGCAAGTGCTAAAAATGCAAACATCGCCGTGCCGCCGCGCGGACATTTTTGCGAGGAAATACTGATAGTGCCCGGCCACATAATACCGACAGCCAGACCGCAAAGAGCACAGCCCGCAAGTCCTAAAATCGGATACGGTGCAAGGGACGCGGTCAGGTAGCAAGCAACCGCAAGCACGCCGCAAATGAGCATGGTTTTGGTAAGGTTCAGCCGCTCGCTGAACTTTCCGTACAGCATTCGGGAAATACCCATAAAGAACGCGAACAAGCACGGGCCCGCCAAATCTCCCACGGTTTTTGAAACACCCAGTGCTGACTCGGTAAATGCGGACGCCCACTGCGCCATAGTGGATTCCGATGAGCCGGTGCATACCATAAGCACTATCATAATCCAGAAGATAGGCATCTTAAAGAGCTGTTTTATTCCAAGGCTCTGTCCATCTTCCACCAGTCGCTCGATGGGACAATTTATAAAATTGAATGTGTTATACAGCGGAAGGATCGCCCAGATAATGGTGAGAATCTTCCAGTTTTCCGTCCCGAACAGGGCGAAAAACACGGTTGATCCGATAATAACCGCCACCGCGCCCCAACAGTAAAAGGAGTGCAGAAGGCTCATCATACCGTCCTTATTTTCAAAGGGGCAGGCCTCGACAATCGGACTGACCAGAACCTCAATAAGACCGCTACCCACCGAATAAAGCACTACCGAAATCAAAATACCCATAAACGGGTTTGGAAGCAGCTCCGGTAAAATGACCATTAATATAAGGCCAACCGAGGACACTACCTGAGACACCACAACGCAGGTGCGATATCCTATTTTATCCGCATACTTGGTAGCGGCAAAATCCACAAGAAGCTGTGTAAGATAGAATATCATCGGAATAAGAGCCAGATCCTTAAGGCTGATTCCGTATGTGCCTTTAAAGGTCAGAAACAAAAGCGGCGTAAAGTTCGCCACTATGGCTTGTGTCACAAAGCCAAGATAGCAGGCAATAAGCGTTTTCTTGTAATTCTTTTGCTGTGTCATCATAAACCCCTCTGTTATATCTCTTCGCTCGCGTGTCGTGTAATGTGGCAACCCATATTTACAACCACGGGCAGACCCGCGATGTGTGTTGCATACTGCTCGATATTTACCGCAAGTGCTGTGACCGTACCGCCCATACCCTGAGGTCCTATACCGAGAGCGTTTATCTTCTCCAGCGCTTCTTTTTCAAGGCCTGCATATAATTCGTCGGGGTTATTTTTACCCACCTCGCGAAGCAGTGCCTCTTTAGCCTTATATGCCGCCATCTCAATTGTACCGCCAATACCCACGCCCACAATTACCGGCGGGCAGGGGTTAGATCCGGCACAATTTACAGACTCAACGATAAAATCAACCACATCGGAAGGCTTCGCAGAAGGCTTTAGCATCTTCATTGCGCTCATATTCTCACTGCCAAATCCCTTCGGCGCAACGGTGATTTTAACCTTATCACCGGGCACGATCCTTGTGTGCAGTATAGCGGGGGTATTATCACCGGAATTAACACGGCGAAGCGGGTCACTGACAACAGAAAGTCTTAAATGTCCGTCAACATAGCCTCTCCTTACACCCTCGTTAACAGCGTCCATAAGGTCGCCGCCGACAAGGTGCACCTCTTGTCCTATTTCAAGAAAGCATACCGCCATACCTGTGTCCTGGCAGGCGGGAATGCCGCTTTCTCTTGCATATTCCGCATTTTCGATCATAATATCAAAAATACTGCAGCCTACAGGTGATTTTTCCTCGTTTCTGCCCTTTTTAAAGGACTCAACCAAATCCGGTGTAAGATTACAGCAAGCCTCAACACAAAGGCGTGAAATAACCTCACTTATCTGTGAAACATTAATCTCTCGCATTTCTAAACTATCCTTTCTCCATCACACCAGACGCCCTCGACCTTTGATCTCATATCAAAGGGATGTCCGCGATACAGCACAAAGTCCGCGTCCTTGCCGACCTCAATAGAGCCGACTCTTGTTTCAATGCCCGCGATTTCCGCTGCGTTTATTGTTATCATAGAGAGCGCCTCAACCTCGCTTAAACCCTCTGCTGCCGCCAAAGCACAGGACAGCATCAGATAGTTCTGCGGCACCTCGGGGTGGTCGGTACAAAGGGCGCATTTAACACCTGCCTTTGCAAGAAGGGCAGCGTTTTTAACCGACTGATTTGCAAGTTCGGGCTTTGAGCGGGAATTGAGAAGCGGGCCGCAAATTACCGGCACTTTCGCCTCAGCAAGTTTTTCCGCTATCATATGCCCCTCGGTAGCGTGTACCAGCGCAATATCAATATCAAACTCACGAGCTATGCGCAGGGCGGTAAAAATATCGTCTGCTCGGTGGGCGTGCATCTGGGCGGAAAGTTCACCGTCCAAAAGTGGCAAGAGCGCCTCAAGCTTCATATCAAAGTCGCAATCCTCTTCATCAAGGCGGGAGTCAGCATATTCCTGCGCCTTGAACAGAGTCTCTCTTATAAGAGCGGCGGTGGCCATACGGGTGACCGGTGTGCGCTCCTTCTGATTATAACTTATTTTGGGGTTCTCACCAAAGGCAAACTTCATCGCCGCACACGGGTTTATCGCCATTTCATCCACACAAACGCCCTTGGTCTTAAGAGCCGCAAATGCACCGCCGATGGGGTTTGCGCTGCCCGGGCCGGTAACCACGGTGGTAATACCCGCCTCTCTCGCCTCACGGAAGGCTAAGTCCTGGGGATAAACCGCGTCGATTGCGCGCAGATGGGGCGTTATGGGATCGGTGTCCTCATTACCGTCCTCACCTTCAAAACGCATACCCTCGTTGAATAAACCGATGTGGGAATGGGCATCAATAAGACCGGGCAGAAGTATTCCACCTTCAGCGTCTACACGCTCGCCCTCGGGTACATTTTCCATACCTCCCACGGCGGTAATCTTGCCATTGTCAAAGGCAACAAAGCCATTTTCAATTATCTCACCCGCCATTGTGTAAATGTGGGCATTTTCAATAACAAAGCTCAATTCAAATTCACCTCATATTATGTCGCAATTTGATGAACGATTTTAATTTACATTTTCTGGAAATTATGCTATACTATAAATCGATGAAGGGAGCAGGTTGATACACAGCGGTTTCGCTATGTATCCGCGTGCAACTTTCACAGTAGCACCATTCATATCTTTATCCCCACAACCCTATTTTTGACGCTCGATTAAGTTACTTAATCGGGCGCCCTTTTTTTAACGGCTTTTCGGGCGTAGGTAATGTGATGTAGGGTTAGGCAGTTTCCGAAAACCGTTGAGGCTCCCTCTGATTGAGGGAGCTGGCAAACCGAAGGTTTGACTGAGGGAGAGATACTCCTCACTACAATCCCTCCACCACCTGATGGTGGTCCCCTCCCTTTACACAAGGGAGGCTTTATTTCCGGTTGATGAAGGCATCGCCCCTGCGATCTTGTCCCTTTTTATTTATGTAAAAATTGCGCCGAAGACCCTCGGCGCATTTTAATTCTATTTTCTACCGCGACGACTACCGCGACGCTTTTCAGTGTTCTGCTTTAAATCGGACATACGACTTTCGCTGTCCTGCATAAACTGGCGCAGGCGATCCTCAAAGGTAAGCGGTGTTTCCTCCTTTGGCGGGGAAGCCTTACGGGTGTTTTCCCTTCTGAATGTGTTATTGCGCTGCGGTGGCGGGGAAGCCTGCTTAATTGATAAGTTAATTCTGCCGTTGTCATCGATACCGATGATCTTGACCTTGACCTCCTGCCCCTCTGATAAGTGCTCGGTTATGTCAGAAACATAGGTGTGTGACACCTCTGAAATATGTACCATACCGGTTCTGTTCTCCGGCAATGACACAAAAGCACCAAATTTTGTAATTCCCGTGACTTTTCCGTCAAAAATTGACCCCACTGTGAGCTCCATACCCTACCTTTTTTCCTCCTTGAAATTTACTGTCCTGCTACATCTTTAAAAACGCGCTCATTTGGCGCAGCATAGCCATTTTTCTGTGCTTCGGAGATGATATATTCCTCATCGATATCATCGCCTACGATCTGAGTAAGTTGTTCTTTTTCCATAGTTTTTTCTTCAACCTGACCCTCAAGGAGAGAAACCTGTTCCTTCTGGGCGTGTATATTTATCTGAAGTGAAATGATGGTAACGACGGAGTAAACAACAAAAGCGGCAAGGAGTATCTTTGGAAGCAGCATACGATTCTTATTCTTCTTGCTTTTCTTTTTTCTTTTTGCCACGCCTCTCACTTCCCTTCTTTGAAATCCATTCTTTAAAAACATACAGCGGTCGGACTGAAAAATGCAATCCTTTCACCACTAATGATATTATAATACGAATTCCGCAAAAAAACAACGGACTAATCGTATTTTTATATATAAAAATTCCGAAAAAATTTCCCAATAAAATGTATATTCGCATAACACCCTTTGTAAAAATCATCACAAAGGCGAAAAGCGCAATAATGGCAATACACCAAAAAAGTACATCAAAAGCTAAATTTATCAGCTTATTACCTTTAATATAGCTTCTTATTATTGCCAAAATATCATAAAACACGCCGAGTGTTACACCCAATAGCGCGGAATATACGAATTCCAATGCCTGCTCTGATACCGCAAGAGTCATAGGCACTTACCCGAAAAGTCGCGAGAAGAAGCCGCCGGTTGAAACCTCATCTGAGTAATTCAGGCCCGAAATATTGCCTTCAACACCCAGTTCTCCGGTTTCAAGGGACAGTTTTTCAATATGAAGCCCCTCGCCCCGAATGGATAAAATGCCCCGTGTGGTGGATAAATTTACGGTCGCCTCGTCAAAGCTCTCCACATCCAGCACACCGGAAACGCTCATATGTCCTCTGCCCTCAATGATAATATTGTGCGGCATATCGACCCTTTTCTCATCCGCCATATTTCCTTCCCCCTTATAATCGTTTTGTACAATTATATTGGGGATTTCCCTTTAATATTACCGATAAATGCTACCGAATTTCCTCGTACATGGAATGAGCATCATCCTTTAAGGCGTGCTCCTTCACATCCAGCACCTTAACCTTCAGCTCACGGGTACCGAAGCGTATCTCAATAACATCGCCCACCTTCACATCGTAGGAGGCGCGCACCACCTTACCGTTGACCGAGACCCTTTCATTATCGCAAGCCTCATTTGCCACGGTTCTGCGCTTTATAAGGCGGGATACCTTCAAGTATTTGTCAATTCTCATAATAACTCCTAAAAGTAAAATAGGCGAAAGCGGGGGGTATCCCCCACTTTCACCCTTTTTATGCTGTAAATCTTACTTAGAAACAGCGTCCTTTAAACCCTTACCAGCCTTGAATACCGGGCTCTTGGAAGCAGGAATCTTGATAGCTTCCTTGGTCTTCGGGTTGCGACCCATACGCTCTGCACGGCACTTAACCTCGAATGCACCAAAGCCAACGAGCTGAACCTTGTCACCAGCGATGAGAGCAGCGGTGATAGCGTCAACGGTAGCGTTGATAGCCTTCTCAGCATCCTTCTTGGAAAAACCTGCAGTTTCTGCAACTTTTGCGATGAGTTCTGTCTTGTTCATGTTAAACATCCTCCTATTAATTTTTCAAAAGCCGAACGGTAAGTGCTACGCCTACCCTTAAGCCTTCTCTACTGATTTAGCTGCCTCCCAGAATTTGTCCATCTCTTCTAAATTCAGGTCGGCGAGATTATGACCGGCGGCATTCGCCAGCCGCTCCATAAGGTCGAAGCGCCTTGTAAATTTTTCACAGGCGAAGGTCAGCGCCTCCTCGGGATTGACCTTCAAAAAGCGGGACACATTGACCACCGCAAAAAGAAGATCGCCCATCTCCTCAAGTACCTCTGAGGGGGATGCCGCTTTGACCTCATCCAGCTCCTCGGCTACCTTTTCGTAGGCGCCCTCAACACTGTCCCAGTCGAAGCCGCACTTTTTAGCCCGTTTCTGGAGCTTTTCTGCGCGCATAAGCGATGGCAAACTTTTGGCCACCGCCGACAGCGTGTCGGCATATGTGTCCTGCCCCTTTTCACGGCGCTTGAGATCTTCCCAGTTGGAGAGTACCTCATCGGAGCCGGAAACCTCAACATCACCGAAGATATGCGGATGACGGTAGATAAGTTTCTTACAAACCTCATCGCAAACATCATTAATATCGAAGGTGCCGCATCCTCGCTCCATCTCCGCGTGGAATACCACCTGCATAAGAACATCGCCCAGCTCCTCACGGAGAAGTGCCTTGTCCTCTTTGTCAATAGCTTCTACCGCTTCGTAGACCTCCTCGATAAAATTCATCCGCACACTGTGGTGTGTCTGCTCCCTATCCCAGGGGCAACCCTCGGGCGAGCAGAGAATTTTATAAATCTCAACAAGGTCGTCAAAACAGTACTTTACCTTATGTGCAAATTTTATCATATATTTACGCTCCTTACAAGCCTTTTTTTACAATTTTTTAATTTTTTTGTGATTTTTTTAAAAAACAGTTGTTCATTTTTGTACAAAAAGTAGTTTTATGTCGCACTTTGTAGTTATCCTAAATAACATTATGCACACTACCCACAACAAAACGCCACATAGTATAGCGGGTATGAGCGTTGCATTTGTGCCCAAAATCGGTTCAAAAGTTCCAAAAATCCATTTTGCACCCGCACCGGTAATCACGCCACTTAGCAGTGGTGCAAATAAAATACCCGCAAACGGCAGCGAAATCTCCCTTTTTTTGCAAAGTGCAAGTATATTTAAGCCGCAAATGACGGTATAACAAATCAGCGTAGAAATGCACGCGCCGTATATGCCTATCTGCGGCCGCCCGATAAGCAAAAAGTTAAAAAACACCTTTGCCACAGCACCTATCGCCACCGAGTACATAGGCGTTCTCACATCACCCATCGCCTGCAGTACAGAGCCGGTAAGGGATGACATTGTAAGGGCGGGAATAGCAAGGGATAAAAGAGTAAGCATCTTGCCTGATATTTCCACCGCCGCACGACCCGCACCGGAATAGAGCAGGTTTATCACAGGTGTACCCAATACAAAAAGTCCGCCCGCAGCGGCTGCAGAAACCGCAACGGCAAGCTTCAACGCCACACATACGGTTTTTGACAGTCTGCTATACTCACCAACCACTTTAGCGCGTGTAAGTGCGGGGATAAGGCTTATCCCAAGAGTGGTAACCAACACCGATGGCAGATTGAACACGGTTGCGGAATAGTTATATGCACCAAAAAGCCATATAGCCTTTTCAGCACCAACACCGCTTTTTGTCAGCAGATTTACAATAAGACCGCTATCGATAACATTGCTCAGTGACACCACTGTAGCACCAAGAGTTATCGGCAGTGCGGTTTTAAAAAGTCGGGCAACAATCTTATCCTCGGGCGCGGTCCCGGGTGTTTCCCCTTTTCTTTTAAGCAGGAGGTACGCGGCAGAAAATGCCGCGCCCAAAGTAATACCCACCACCGCACCGGCTGCAAGTCGCGGCGCTTCTCTCCCGCTTTTTAAAAGCAGAAGCACACAAATAAGCCCGAAAACGAGCTTTGATACCGCCTCAATAATCTCAGACACCGCGGTGGGCAGCATATCGCCAAGACCTTGAAAGTAGCCGCGAAAAAGCGCGGAAATGCTTACAAAAAATATTGCGGGCGCAATTACTCGTATAGCGCCACCGGCGCTGTTGGCACCTATCGCTCCCGCGAAAAAATCCGCGCCGAAAAACAACACAAGGCTCAATGCAAAACCTACCGCAGATACAGCGGGAAGAGCCCTTTTCAATAGGCAGCGTACATCCTGCCCCTTTGCGCCGGCCTCCGCCACGGTTTTTGACATAGCCACGGGAATACCCGCGGTTGCAATTACAAAAAGCAGCGCGTAAATATTATAAGCGATGGAGAAAATACCGTTGCCCTCCGGGCCTAAAAGTGCGCCCAGCGGGATCTTGAAAAGTGCGCCGATCACCTTGACGATAATTCCGCCAAGACTCAGCACCATTGCTCCTTGGGCAATCCCTTTTTTCACACAAATCCCTCCTTAGGTGAATTTATGTGATGCGGGCGTGTCCTTATAACTAAAACATATGCGGAATAGCGTAACTTTCCATTTCAAACAGTGCACGCTCTATATCAAGAGTCTTAAACTCGCCATTTTCGTAGAGTATCTCGCCCCTTACCATCGTCATGCAAACATCCCCGCCGCAGCAGGAATACACGATGTTTGAGAGTAAGTTATGACAGGGCATAAGATGGGGCTTGTCCAGATTAAGCATAACGATATCCGCATCCATACCAACTTCAAGCTTGCCGCACTCATTCTCTCTGCCCTGAGCGATGGCACCATTTTCGGTGGCAAGTTTAAAGGCGGTACTTGCCGATATTGCGGTGGGGTCGTAATTTACACCCTTGTGAAGTGTTGCAGAAAGCTTTAATTCCTCAAACATATCGTAGCTGTTGTTGCTGGCGACACCGTCGGTACCAAGGGATACATTGATACCGCGCTCAAGCATTTTTGTAATCGGCGCAATGCCCGAGGCAAGTTTTAAGTTGCTCACCGGATTGTGCGCCACGCTGACACCTTGTGCCTTCATAATCGCCATATCATTTTCACTTACCCAGACACAGTGTGCCGCAACGGTCTTCGCCTTAAGTACACCAAAGTGGTCAAAAAGCTCAATGGGTGTCTTGCCGTATTTTTTAATGCACTCCTCGTGCTCGGACTTACTCTCGGAAATGTGGAGCTGCATTATCATATTATTATCCGCCGCAAAGCCGCCAAGCTCTCGCCATAAGCTCTCGCTTGTGGTGTATTCCGCGTGGATAGCCGCGTCGATTTTAATTCGTCCGTTATCATAATTGTGCCACTTGTTATAAAGCTCCACCGCCTCAACTGTGCTTTTAAATTCGTTGAGCTTTATTTCCTGGCCGAAATTAGTGACAGATCGCGCGATATTCGCCTTGATACCCGATTTTTCCGCAACCGAAACTATATCCTCACAGAAAAAGTAGGAGTCGGAAAAGGATGTTGTGCCGCCGGCAAGCATTTCGGCAATACCGATGGTCGTGCCCGCGGTTACACACCGCCCGTCCAGCTTGTCCTCAGCAGGGAAAATATGCTCATTAAGCCATGTGTTAAGGTCGTAATCGTCCGCATAACCGCGCATCAAAGTCATCGGCACATGGGAATGGGTGTTGATAAGGCCCGGGATAAGCGCACGACGATCGCCCTTTATCCTACGCGCGTCCTCATAGCCCGCAGGTGCATCGGTCCCGATATATGCGATCTTGCCGTCACTTACACCCAAGAAGCCTTTGATAACGCCATCGGGTGTAAGTATTTTAATATTCTCAAAAAGTGTTTTCATTATTACACCCGTCTTTACAGCTTAGTGCCGCATTTCTTGCAAAATTCAGCGTCTTTTTCATTTTTTACGCCACATGAAGCACAGGTTTTCTCATCCTTGATATCATCGATAATGTCGCGAAGTTCTTCTATTTTCTTTTGCTTTTCATCGATTAAGGCAAATCTTTTCTCAATTTCTTCCTTGGTGTCTTCACCGGTTCTGTGGGTATCATAAACAAGCTCACCGATCTCCTTGTACAGATCGCTGATGTCGTTTTTCAGGTCAAAAATGTTTATCTGGTGCTTTGAAGTGTTGTACATCTCGCCCGCCTTTTTGCCGGCACAGGTAGCGGTACGCGCTGCAAATTCGCCCGCGGTGACAGCACTCTCTTTAATCTTCCCTACTAAATCATTCAATGTCATAATAAACACCCCTTAAAATTTATTTTCGGTAAAACTCATCTATTTTTTCTGCGGTTTGTGAAAATTTATCGCCTGCTTCATTATATTCATATGGATACTTTGGGTTAAATATCCGCGCAACCTCGCCTCGTGCATTATCAACAAGCTTGGTTACGCCGCCCGCACCTAAGGATACAATGGTCTGCAGCTCCTCCATAATAAGTACATTATATGCACTCTCACTCCCCGCCTTCGCATAACCCACATTCTCCAAATTGCCCGACATATACTTCTGTCGGTAGAGGTAATAGGGCGCATACCCCTTCTCCTGCAGGGTAAAAAGCGCGTGATCCACCATACGCTCGACTTCAGTACTTTCAGGAAGCTCCATCATTTCCTTCCGCAGGGTAGAGCCTTTTTTAAGGGCAAGCGTATGTACGGTAATATTATCCGGGTCAAGGTCAATGACCTTACGCAAGGTATCGCAAAAGCCCTCATAACTGTCCCCGGGCAGTCCCGCAATAAGGTCCATATTAATAAGCATCCGAGAACAGTCCTTAACATCATTCACCATACGGACAATATCCTCCGCGGTGTGATTTCTGCCCATAAGGCGCAGTACGCGGTCATCCATCGTCTGGGGATTAACACTTATACGGGTTGCACCCATTCGGGCTATCATCTCTATCTTCTCACGGTCTGCTGTGTCGGGTCTGCCCGCCTCAACCGTGTACTCAATCAGATGGCTAAGGTCGAAATTTTCTCGAAGTGCCGCCATCACCCGCTGAAGCTGTGCTGTGCTGAGAGCGGTTGGTGTGCCGCCGCCGATATAAAGGCTTTTTATCTTTAAATTGCGCGCCTTTACCGCTTTGCTTACCGTTTCCATCTCAAAAAGCAGGGTCTTAATATAAGGCTCCACCAAATGCTGTGCCTTATCGATGGAATGGCTTACAAAACTGCAGTATTTACAGCGAGACGCGCAGAAAGGAATGCCCACATAAAGGGAAATATCCCCCTTTTCCATACCCCGCTGTATTCTTATACCCTCCTCAGCCGCCGCAATGGCGAGTTTTCGCCGTTTCGGCTGCACAAAGTAGGTATCTTTGAGAATTTTGTCGGTTTCCTCAAGGGACGCGCCGGAATTAATAAGCTTTGCCGCCACCTTTGCAGGTCGTATTCCCGTCATTGCACCCCATTCGGGCGCTTTTGGCAGGATAGGAAGGGCGGCCTTATAAAAGGACACCTTAAGCGCCTGATGTAATCGGCGCTTTTTCTCAAGTTCTTCCTTGTGATTTTCAACCGAATCCTCGCCGATATGGCAGATATCATCTGTAAAAATACTGGTTTTAGCCGTTATTTTATGTTCATCTTCCCAAATTTCGATTTCCGCAAAGTCGCCGCTTATCGGTCGCTCCTCGACCCATTCAGGCTTATCCTCCGGAAACAGCATCATCATAATCTGCTCGGAGGCATAGCGGGGTGCACCTTTTAAATACAGTTTCATCCTATTGCCTCGTACATATATGGATTTGTCCGTCTTTCACGGTCAATGGTGGTAGCACCGCCGTGACCCGGGTATACCTTGGTTTCACCGTCAAATGTGGCAAGTTTTGCAAGGGATTTTTTAATAATCTCATAATCCCCGCCCGGCAGATCGCATCTGCCGCAGCTGCCTGCAAAAAGGGTATCGCCGGAAAACAGCACATCGCCCTTTTTAATGCAAAGGCAGCAGGGTGTGTGGCCCGGTGTTTCTAAAAATTCAAAACCGTCAATAATATCGCCCTCGGAAACCACAATATCCGCCTTCAGCGGCTTAAAACCACCCAGACCAAAGGATGCAAAGCCACAAGCCACCTCATCGTCAAGTTTGGCGTGCTTTGATGCAACAAGTTTAGCACCTGTCGCTTTCCTTATCTCCTCCGCCGCCAGCAGATGGTCAAAATGACCGTGGGTTAGGAAAATATATTTCAGGTTCAAATTGCACTCTTCAATTCTTTTAAGAAGCATTTTTGCATTGTCACCCGGGTCGATAAGATACGCAGTTTCCCCCTCGCTTACAAGATATGCATTTGTAGAAACCGCGCCAACGCGGAAAATATCAATCTTCAAGGCTATTTCCTGCTTTCCATAATAATTGTAACCGGCCCGTCGTTTATTGATGTTACCTTCATATCCGCGCCAAATACGCCGGTTTTAACCGGTACGCTCTCGCCGACCTTTTGGCAGAGTGAGTTATAAAGCGGCTGGGATATCTCACCGCGGGCAGCGGCTGAAAAGTTCGGGCGGTTGCCGTGTGTCGGATCGCCGTATAGGGTAAAGTTTGATACAAGCATAATCTCGCCCTCAATATCCTTTACCGAACGGTTTAATTTTCCCTCCTCATCCTCGAAAATGCGAAGATTGGGAAGCTTTCTGGCAATATACTCCACATCCTTTTCGGTATCGTCATTTGTTATGCCCACAAGGGCTAAAAGTCCCTTACCTATCTCGGAGTATACTTTCCCGTCTATTTCAAGCTTTACGCCGTTTACTCTTGTAATAACAAGCCTCATATCCTAAGTCCTCTTAACATCAATAATTCCGGGAATTGCCCGCAGCTTATTTATAACGAAATTTAACTGGTCAACACCGGTGATCTCCATAGTAATGGTCATAACCGAATAGCCGTCACCAAAGGTGCGCGCCTCCATCTGGTGCACGGAAACCTTCATATTGCTAAGGCAGGTAGCCACATTTGCAAGCATACCGATTTTATCATTGGCGGAGATCTGCAGGGTTGTCTGGAAACTATCCTTTGTCTTATCCGCCCAGGCAACACGAATCCAGCGGCTTAAGTCGTCGGAATTCTTCATAGCCGAGGTTACATTCTTACAATCCATACGATGTACGGAAACGCCGTAGCCGCGGGTGATAAAGCCGATGATATTATCACCCGGAATAGGTGTACAGCATCGCGCAAATTTAACCAGACAGTTGTCAACGCCCGGCACAATAACGCCGGAAACCGACTTGGTTTTTTCCTTGGCAGTGCTTAAAATCTTGCTTATAGCCTCGTTTTCCGTAGGCTGCTTGTGCTGGCGGGCAAATTCATCTCTCACGCGGTTTACAACACGCTTTACGGTAAGACCGCCATATCCGATAGCCGCTACCATATCGTCGGTCTCGTTATATGACAATCTCTTTGCACAAGTATGGAGAATTTCTGCCATCTCATCATTTCCGAGGGTAAGGCCCTCGCGCTTGAGCTCACTTGCCAGCATTTCACGGCCGCGCTGGATATTCTCCTCCCTGCACTCTTTTTTAAACCACTGTTTAATCTTATTGCGAGCGCCGCTGGTTTTGGCGAGTTTTATCCAGTCACGGCTGGGGCCGTGGGATGCATTTGAGGTTAAAACCTCAACAATCTCTCCGTTATTGAGCACATAATCAAGCTGAACTATCTTGCCGTTTGCCTTTGCGCCGATCATTCGGTTACCAACAGCCGAGTGAATTGAATATGCAAAGTCTATGGGTGTTGAGCCTGCAGGCAGGGATATAACATCGCCGCCCGGAGTAAATACATAGACCGCGTCGGCAAACATATCGGTCTTTAACTGCTTAACGAAGTCCTCGCCGTCGGCCTCCTGCTGATTTTCCAGCAGCTGGCGCACCCAAGCGAGTTTCTCCTCAAGATTTGTCTTGCCGGATACACCGGATTTGTACTTCCAATGCGCCGCAATACCGTACTCTGCGGTGCGGTGCATATCCTTTGTACGGATCTGCACCTCAAAGGGTATACCCTCACGGCCGATAACCGTGGTGTGCAGTGACTGGTACATATTGGGCTTAGGCGTTGATATATAGTCCTTGAAGCGACCGGGTATGGGGCGGTACATATCGTGAATAAAGCCCAAGACATTATAGCAATCCGCGTCGGTATCGACTATGACGCGCATCGCATAAAGATCATAAACCTCGTCAAAATCCTTGTGCTGTGTGTACATCTTACGGTAAATGCTGTAAATATGCTTGACTCGGCCTGCCACCTGAGCCTCAATGCCCGCCTCACGAAGGCGCTCCTGCATACGCTCCTTGATATGGCTCATAAATTCTTCCTGCTCGTCGTGGCGTGAGGCAAGCTCCTTTGTAATCTCCTCATAACCCACCGGATCTAAGCACTCGAGAGATCTGTCCTCAAGCTCCCACTTTACCTTCTGCATACCCAAACGGTGTGCAAGAGGCGCGTAAACCTCCATGGTTTCAAGAGCTTTCTCCCTCTGCTTATTAGGTGTCTGGAACTCGATGGTTCGCATATTGTGCAGACGGTCGGCAATTTTAATCATAATAACGCGGATGTCCTTACCCATTGCAAGGAACATCTTTCTAAGGTTCTCGATCTGCGCCTCCTCGCGGCTCTCGTAAGGCATTTTTGTAAGTTTTGAAACGCCTTCAACAATATCCGCCACGCGCTCGCCAAATATGCTCTTTATCTTGTCATAGGACACCTCTGTATCCTCGATGCAGTCGTGAAGGATAGCGGAAATAATCGAGTCTGCATCCAGACCCATCTCCGCAATAATCTCTGCCACCGCGATGGGGTGTGTGACATAATCGCTTCCGTCGCGGCGCTTCTGACCCTCGTGGGATGAAACCGCAAGTTCAATGGCGCGGCGAATTCTGCTGAGATCCTCCTCACCGAGATATGAGTATGCCTTATCTGCTATTCTTTTATAATATTCTTCTACCATCATAAATCAATCGCCTTCATTGCAATGTTTTGTAAAATTTTGGAGCTTTCCAAATCCGCCTTACCCTGATGTGGTAAGATCTTAACCGAAAGCACAAGTTCTGATACGCTGTATTCCAGAAGCTGAAGCTCATTGAACACATCCAGCGCCACAAAAAGCTTCTCATAGCTTATTCGCGTAAGCTGCCTAAGCCTAATGAGCGGGAAAGCGCCATCCTTTGCAAGGCTTGCAATGGCGCGCCATATGGTGCCAAGCTCATTATAGCTTATGTTGCACTTTTCATATTCGCTTACAAATGCACTGCCCGAGAGCACCAGACTATACAGCTCATCCGCTTTTCGGATGCAATCTATCTCCTCCCGACAGATTCTTATATCGCAGACCATAAGCTGGGCACTTTTGCCCTTGAAATCGTTTACCTTGGGGTTAAACATAACATCCACCGTGTCCCCCTCGGTAAAGCCGATGTCCTTTATAGTTTTACCAAAATATACCGCCTCTAAAATCACATTCTCCCCCGCCAGCGCAAAGCGCAGGTGACGCCCCTTGCCGATGGGTGTAATCTTCTGTGCGCGAAGGCCGCTCATTACAAGCAGCGGCTGTGGATTTGCCGTGCCGAAAGGCTCCAGCGCAGCCAGACCCTCAATCTCGGGAACGGTAAGCTCACTTGGTAAGACCTCAAAGTCCGCGCATATTTCAATGTCAGCCTCACTTAAGGTGATAGCGCTGTTCATATACTCGCGAAGAGCGTCTACATTCTCACATGGCAGGGTCAGACCTACCGCCATTTCGTGACCGCCGTATTGGGTCAGAAGGTGGGATGCACCGCTTAGCGCCTCGTATAAATTTACGCCATTAATACCACGGCCCGAGCCTTTGGCAACCTCCCCGTCCTTTGTTAGCAGGATGGTTGGGCGGTTGAATTTCGCGCTGAGTTTGGATGCCACGATGCCGATAACGCCGTGGTGCCAGCCATCGCCTGCAAGCACAATGCAGTTGTCCTCTTTTTCGTTGAATACCGATGGCAGAAGCTCAAGGGCCTCGTCAAAGATACTCTTCTCCTCCGCCTGACGGTCGCGGTTTAAATCGCAAAGCTCCCGCGCCTTATGCAGCGCTGACTCCCGCGAGGTTTCGTATAACAGTTCCACCACAAAGGACGCGTTTTTCATACGGCCCGCCGCATTCATACGGGGAGCAAGCGCAAAACCGACGCTCTCGGTGGTGATCTCCTTATCCGCAATTCCCGCCGCCTCAAGAAGGGCGCAAAGAGCGGTATGGTCGGCAGAGTTTAACATTTCAAGTCCTTTTGCAACAATTGCGCGGTTTTCACCGATTAACGGCATAACATCCGCGATGGTGCCGATGCACACGAAGGGCAGATATTTTTCTGCAACTTCGCCTTCAAGGGCACAGATTAATTTAAAAGCGACACAGACTCCCGCAATTTCGGACATAGGATACTCGGAATCCGGTCTGGTGGGATTTACCACCGCCGAGGCTTCGGGCAGGGTCTCCCTACACTCGTGGTGGTCGGTAATTACAATTTCACAGCCTTGCTCCCGCGCATATTCCACCGCTTCGTGAGCGGTAATGCCGGTGTCCACGGTTATGATAAGGGAAGTACCGTTCTCAATAAGTTTGTCAACGGCGTCTAAGTTTACGCCATAGCCCTCGTCAATTCGATCGGGTATGTAGAAGTCACAATCCACACCCCGGGATTTTAAATAATCGCTTAAAATATATGTAGCGGTAATGCCGTCAACATCATAGTCGCCGTAGACCGTAACCTTCTCGCGGTTTTCAATGGCAAGGTTAACGCGTGATACCGCTTTTTCCATATCGGGCAATAAAAACGGGTCATTGAGCAGAGCAATGTCCTTGGTCAGCATTTTCTTTGCAGAGGCGATATCCTCTACCCCGCGAGCGGCCAGCAAACGAGCCGCAAGGCGCGGAATACCAAGCTCCGCACCTAAGTGCTGAGCCGCATCCTCATTTACCCTATTAACTTTCCACCTTGCAATTTTCATATATTACTCCCATAATAACTTATAATAATTTATTATAACAAATTTTTTCCGATAGAACAACAAAAATCTGCAAAAAATATTACTTTTAGAGTACAGGCCTCGCCTTGACAATGAAATGCGGTTTTTTTATAATTATTATGATAAAAGGAGGCGTTTTAAATGAATAACTTTAAACATATTACATCCACAGAGTTTCGCGATAACCCCTTCAAGCTTATCGGCAAGGACTGGATGCTGGTTACCGCCGGTAATTTAGAGTCTTACAACACAATGACCGCGTCATGGGGCGGCGTAGGCTTCTTATGGAATAAGAGCGTGTGCCATGTGTATGTCCGCCACAGCCGCTATACCAAGGACTTTATCGAGCGGGATGGCTACCTTACCCTTTCATTCTTTGATGAAAAGTATCGCGAGGCCCTTGCCTTCTGCGGCAAGGTTAGCGGCAGGGACTATGACAAGGCAAAGGAATGCAACCTAACCCCGATTGCAGTTGGAGATTCCGTTGCATTCAGTGATGCCCGACTTATAATCTCTGCAAAGGTGCTCTATAAACAGGATATGACGGAGGACTGCTTTATTGATAAAGAGCTTCTTTCCTTCTACAAGGACGGCGATATGCACCGCATTTACACCTGTGAAATAGAGGATATATTAATTAAAGAATAACAAAAGCCCGCAGGTGTTGCCTGCGGGCTTCTGTCATCATAGAGGGGTTTCAGTATATGGGGGTGTTAATCAGTTTTATTGCATTTTCCACTGCATTCCTTGCAGTAGGGGCAGCCGATGCAGGCCTGCCCTTTCTTTTTTGCGCGGCGCAGGTAAAATATTATTCCGCCCACGATCGCCGCAACAACTAAAATAATAATTAAGTCAATCATACATTAGCACTTGCCTTTAAGGCATACTCTTCTTTTAATTTTTTGTTGGATTTGGAAATGAGTGTCCAAACAATTGCTACGATAACCGCAACAGCCACAGCACCTGCAATTGCCGCACCGATGCCAAGGCTTGCGGGAGCAACAATAAGTGTACCGATGGTGTAAACAAGATAGCCTACGGTAAAGCCTACGCCAAGCTGGAGTGCAATACCGCCCCAGAGCCACTTTGCGCTCTTCATCTCGGCATTCATAGCACCGATTGCCGCAAAGCACGGCGGTGTGTAGAGGTTAAACATAAGGTATGCAAGAGCCGCAACCTTGGTGATAGCCATAACGCCTGCAACCTCAGCACCTGCGCCTTCAAGAAGTGCAAGCTCCTCGGTGTCGATAAGATTTTCAAGACCAACGAAGCAAACAGCAAGTGTACCGACAACATTTTCCTTCGCGATAAAGCCGGTAACAGCCGCTGCAGCCAGCTGCCATGAAAGAACGCCGACAACCGGCACCAAGAGGTATGCAAAGGGAGACGCGATGGACGCGAGAATGGACTCGTTAGCATTCTCTGCAACCGTGAAGCTCCAGGTAAAGGTCTGCATGATCTGCACAGCTGTATTACATAAAAGAATAATGGTAGCCGCCTTTACGATATATGCCCAACCGCGTGAGCACATGGACTTTACAGCACCCCAGAGGGACGGGATTTTATACTCGGGAAGCTCGATAATAAAGAATGACTTTCTTGCCTTATAGCCTGTTATCTTGTTGATAAGAAGGGCACAGAGGAAGATAAGCACAATACCGGACAGGTACATTGTGGTACTTACCCAGCCTGCATCATCGAAGAACGCGCCTGCAAAGAGCGCAATAACCGGAATTTTCGCACCGCAGGGCATAAAGGGAGCAAGCATTGCGGTGGCACGGCGTTCACGCTCGTTTTTAATAGTACGGCTTGCCATGACACCCGGTACTGCACAGCCGATGGTGATAACAAAAGGAATAACCGATTTACCGGAAAGGCCGACCTTCTTGAATATGGGGTCAAGCACAACCGCAACTCGTGACATATAGCCGCAGTCCTCAAGCAGTGCGATGAGGAAGTACATAACCATAACAAGGGGTAAGAAGCCTACAACCGCAACGACACCGCCGATAACACCGTCAACGAGAAGTGCGGAGAGAAGCGGGTTTGCATCAGCTAAAAGCTCGCCAACCCAAGCCTGGAAGGTCTCTAAATGGCCAACCAGCCAGTCTGCAATGGGAGTACCCACCCAAACCTGAGAAATCTGGAATACAAGGTACATAACAACCGCAAAAATCGGAATACCAAGCCACTTGTTGGTAAGTACTGCGTCAATCTTATCGCCGAAATTCTTATCCTTTGTTAAGACCTTGCGGGTCTCAACCTGCTTTACGATCTTATTTACAAACTCAAATCGTGCACGGTCGGCAGCCTCAACCGCTTTTTTATCGGCAAGGTCAACATCGCCCTGATTATAGGGTGCAGCCTGGGTCTTGCCCGCCTGCGCGGTCGCCGCATCGATTACCGCCTTCAAGCCCTCGTGCGAGGTGGAAACCGTGCTTACAACCGGGCAACCGAGCTTTTCGGAAAGCGCCTTATCATCAATAACCGTTTCCTTCTTCTTGTTGATATCGCTCTTATTCAAGGCTACAACAACCGGGATACCAAGCTCTAAAAGCTGGGTGGTGAAGAAAAGACTTCGGCTTAAGTTGGTTGCATCCACGATGTTTATGATAACATCCGGATTTTCGCCTTTAACATAGGAGCTTGTGATGCTCTCCTCACTGGTAAAGGGCGACATAGAGTACGCGCCCGGAAGGTCAACCGCCAGAAGCTCTTTTCCGTCGGTATATACCTTTTTAATGTGGCTTTCCTTCTTGTCCACGGTAACACCCGCCCAGTTGCCGACCTTTTCGTTTCTGCCGGTCAGGGCGTTGTACATAGTGGTCTTACCCGAGTTCGGGTTACCTGTTAATGCTATTCTCATTTTATGTCCTCCTTTGGTTAGCAACAACTAACCACATTTCAAAAAACAATTGGCGAAGCCGGGAATTAAACAATAATGGCCTCCGCCAACTGATTATCGATACTGTATCTGCCGTCCTTAATGGACACCACCATACCGCTTTTTTTGCGGGATACAACGCAAATAGGCTCACCGCTGTAACAACCGAGAGAAAAGAGGAATGAATTTAACTCCTCATCGTCGGTATCTATAGTTTGTATTATGTATTCTCTGCCCTCAATGGCGTCTTTTAAAGTCATAATCCATCACCTATTAGTCTACACTAACCGCAATTCTTAAAATAGAGTTAGCCTTTGCTAACCTCGTATATTATATATGCATAAAATTCCATTGTCAACCCCTTTTTGTAAAAAATTTTTTGGATGACACAAATTTTATTTACTCTGCATAAAATGGGTATATATGGAGGTGCATTTTATGGACTACAATGCTATTTTAAACTTGCTTAAGGGTAAAAATATCGGTGCGCTCAAGGGGATTTTGACAAATGATGACTCTCGACGGGCGCTTAGTCAGGTATTATCCGAGGGGGATGCAAAAAAGGCTTTAAGCGACGCGCAAAATGGTGATACGCGAGCTGCACAGATACTTTTGGAACGACTTGTTGCCACTCCCGATGGCAAGGCGCTTATCGCGCGGCTTCTTACAAGCTTAGGAGGTAGCGCAAATGGATAAAATAGAGGAAATTTTAAATTCCCCCGAGGCGCTCGGCAAGGTGCTTGATATGGCCCAAAGTCTTATGGGCGGCAAGGAAGAAGCGCCCGCCTCACCTGCCCCGGATGCCTTAAACGGACTTGACCCCGCCATTCTGCAGACCTTGGGCAATGTTATGCAGGAGTTTAACAGAGATGACGACCGCCGCTTTCAATTTTTAAATTCCCTGCGCCCCTATATGGGCGAGGGAAACGGTGTGCACATCGATAAGGCGGTGCAGATTATGCGCCTCAGCCGCGTTATCCGCCATCTGTTCAATAATTTCGGAGGTGGTACGAATGTATAGTAACTTTTTATACGACGACAAAGAGGCTTTTGCCGATCTTTTTGTTGATGTATCCGAAGAGGAGCAGGATTCTCCCCCTGCCCCGCCGTCACAACCTGAGCACAAGGCGTCACCGGTCTTCGGTGGTATAAAATCGTTGTTTTCCGGCCTTGGAAATGGTAATTTAATAACTGTTCTGCTTCTTTTCTATATGCTCTCAGACTGCGAGGACGACGAGCGCCTTATAATACTTGCGCTGTACTTTTTAATGGGGCTGTAATACATAAAAATTCTTATTGCAATTTCTGCCGATTTCGTATATAATACTTTTTGTACCGCGCCGGTGTGTCGGAATCGGCAGACGAGACAGACTCAAAATCTGTTGTCAGTAATGGCGTATGGGTTCAAGTCCCATCACCGGCACCAAATAAAAGGAATACCCTACTCGGGTGTTCCTTTTATTTTTTTGATCAGTAGGGACTTGAAAGGTGGCTCTTGGCGGGGTGCCGGTGGCACGCCGCAACCGCCGTGGCTTTTCCGCAGAAAAGAAGTCCCATCACCGGCACCAAAAACAACCTCGACCTTTTGGTCGGGGTTGTTTTTTGTTCTAATCAGTAGGGACTTGAACCCTAAGAGGGTACGAGCGTTAAGAAAAGGATTGATAATCCTTTTTAGCGAGTATGCCCGAAGACGGGCACCGCTTCAGCGGTCGTCGAGGGTGCAGGGTGCACAGCACCCGTGTCCCATCACCGGCACCAAAATCGCGGTATATATGTTGTCGTTTTCGATAGAATGTGTCCCGCGATTTTTTCATAGGGGGATTTTCCCCCCTCTTGACATAGATTTTCTCCGCTAAGCTCTGAAAATCTACTGTCACCCCCTTAGATGTAAGCGGTTTATGCCATTCGGCAAACCGCTATGTTACACCCGTATGTCGGTAACGGCACCAGAGTAATAGGGGGATACCTTTTGGTATCCCCCTATTACTTTTTTATATTGATATGGACTTGGCCATTAACTCATCAATAAGCAGTCACCTTATTAATCGCATCTAAAACTATAGTTCTTCGTTACTTCTTTAGTTTTTATGTTTATAGATGTATTTATATTTGCTTCAAAGTTGCAAGCTTCCCCTGTTCCTATCAAATCCATGCTTTTTACTTCTGCCTCTGTAAACTTTTCGAGTAGCGCAGAAGTTATATCGACAATAATCTCGTCATCTTCCTCATATTCGAACTCAGATGTATCCGGCACGATGGTATTATGGAATTCAAGGAATTCATCCATCATAAATTCTCCGCAACCACTGAAAAATTCGTTAATGGAAACGGATTCAATTTCATCAAGATTGGTAACGCCGTTTAGCGCCGCCTTAAACGCGTTATATTTCCTTGTAACTTCAGCAGCTAAATCCTCATAGTAGTCATCCGCGTTCTTTAACTCATTAATAAATTCTGAGGTAGGCATATCTTCGTCACCTACATCACAAGAAAACAAGCTGTACAGATCTAATTCATTCAATAATTCCTGTCTGAGCTCTTCTATTGTTTTACAATCTTTTATTCTGGCAGCGAACTCATCAGCTGAACTTATTAAGTTTACGCAAACATCGTCATCTCCATCGTTATTACTCGGCCAGAAATCAAGAGTGATTTTCTTTTTTCCTATTTGGGTGAAACCTATGCTAACACATTGACTCATTTTTCATTCCTCCATAATGTAAACTGTAAGATAAGCACAAGTATAGTATATAGTGCATATGCGTATTAATTCAAGTCAGTTCGCTGAATATATCACTTATTCACGCCAATGTCGTGGGGGCTCACACCGTTCACTCTTCCAGTGCCACTATTTCGTTGAACATTGCTGTTGCACTGCATATATCACAGTCGCAATGGAAATGGCCGAAATACCATCTCTTGTAGTCCAGTTTTTCTTCAAGTTTATCAAGCCACTTTTCGGTTGACTTATCCACCGTGCTTTGATCGATTGTAGGCAGGAAAAAATCCGTGGGTTCATATTTCTCCGGGCAGGTGTGGGAAACAATATAATCCACCTTCCACTTCACTTTTTCAAGCTGCTTTTCAACATACTCTTTAGTTGCCTTGTCCGGCTGCTCAGACGGAAACCAGGGCAGACCGTAATACAGTCTGTAATGCTTGTCCACGCTGTACGCACCGCCTATGGCCATCACTGTGTTTCCCTCTAAATCGTAGATCTCGCCATCCTCAGCAAAAAGTATGTTCGGATATTCCTCTTCGTACCAGACCCGACCGCCGTTCCATTTCTTTTCCTCATAGCCTGAAATGTTATAGGGGCGCTCCTCGTGGTTTCCGTGGACACAAAGCAAGGTAATCGGAAGCTGTGCTACCTCATATTTGCGCTCTGTATCCCGCTCGTCCAAATAGTAATTCAACACCACATCACCCAGTATTATCAGTACATCTTCCTCAGTTGTACAATACTCAGCACAGAAATCTGCAATTCGATCAAATTCGCCGTGTGTATCGCCCGTAATATAGACCATCAAATCTTCTCCCTTTTAAAAATCAAAAAATCCGGTAACACGAACGGTATTACCGGATTTTTCTTACTTTGTGCCAAATAATCTATCGCCCGCGTCGCCCAGACCGGGGAGGATGTAGCCGTGCTCGTTTAAGCAACGGTCTAAAGTTGAAACATAAATATCAACATCCGGATGTGCCTCAGCAAGCTTGGAAAGACCCTTGGGAGCCGCGATTATCGCCATGAACTTTAAGTTCTTGCAGCCGATTTTCTTAAGATGGTCGATAGCATCACACGCGCTGCCGCCGGTAGCAAGCATCGGGTCAACCACCAGAACAAGCTTGTCTTCAATACCATCGGGCAGTTTGCAGTAGTAGGTCTCGGGAATTAATGTTTCCTCGTTGCGGAACATACCGATATGACCCACCTTTGCCAGCGGGAAAAGGGCGTGCACGCCGTTTACCATACCGAGACCCGCACGAAGAATGGGCACAATTACCACCGCATCGTCAGGGATCATCTTCTGGGTACAGGTTTCAAGCGGTGTCTTTACATCAACCTCCTCGGCAGGCACGCCGTTTTTGAGGCTTTCATAGGTCATTAAAGTGGTAATTTCTTCAACCAGTTCGCGAAACTCCTTCATACTGGTTTTCTCATCACGGAGGATGGCGATCTTATGGGAAATAAGCGGATGGTTAAAGACGGTAACATTCTTATAGTCTTTCATTTAAATTCATCTCCTGGTTTACTGGGGTTTCTTCTTGTGCAAGATGATATTTGTAATTATACCCATAATAAGCGCGCAAGCAATCGCGGTGATTCTAACCTCACCGATCTGCATTGCCATACCGCCGATACCGGGGATAAGAATTGCGGAAACGGTAAAGAGGTTTGCGTGGTCCTCAAGGTCAACCTTCTGAATCATCTTAAGACCGGAGACAGCAATAAAGCCGTAAAGGGTAATGCATACGCCGCCCATTACGCAACCGGGAATGGAATCAAGGAATGCAACAAAGGGAGAAACGAACGCAATAAGGATAGCAAGAATTGCGGTAGCGGTGATGGTAGCAACGGAAGCGTTACGAGTAATAGCAACACAGCCAACGCTCTCACCGTAGGTGGTGTTGGGACAGCCGCCGAAGATAGCGCCTGCAACAGAACCGATACCGTCACCAAGCAATGTGCGATGGAGTCCCGGCTCCTCTAAAAGCTCCTTGTCGATAATGGTGGAGAGGTTCTTATGGTCTGCAATATGCTCTGCAAATACAACGAATGCAACCGGAACATATGCAACCGCAACGGTAGCAAGGTATCCTAAATCAAAATCAGCTACACCCTTAATTGCCTCAACAAAAGTGAAATCGGGGATTGCAAAGAAGGTACTGAGACTTACACCACCTGCAACTAAGTTAGTAAAGGGAGTAACGTCGATAATCTTAAGCGCGTCGTTACCAACTGCGTAGCCGATACCGGTAAATACAAGCGCAACCGCATAGCCGGAAAGAACACCGATGATAAACGGGATAAGCTTTGCGGTCTTCTTACCGTAGGTAGAGCAAAGAACAACTACAACGAAGGTAACAAGGGCACAGATAAGGGAAACCCATGTGTTTGTGTTCATGATAAATGCGCTTGCGTCCGCGTTCTTTGCACCGTATGAGAAAACGTCGTTGATAGCCGCACCTGCAAGGGATAAACCGATAAGTGCAACGGTGGGGCCGATAACAACAGCAGGCATAAGCTTATTAATCCACTTAACACCTACAAACTTAACGATAACCGCGATAATAACATATACAAGACCTGCGAAAAGCGCACCGATTATAAGTCCGAGATAACCCAGGCTTACGGATACCGCACCTGCAAAAGCCGCACACATTGAGCCGATGAACGCAAAGGACGAGCCGAGGAACACCGGGCTCTTAAACTTAGTAAATAACTGATAAACAAGTGTACCCACACCTGCGCCAAAGAGGGCCGCGGAAGCGGACATTCCGTTACCTACAATAGCAGGTACCGCAATGGTAGCCGCCATAATAGCAAGTAACTGCTGGATAGCGAATACGATGAGCTTGCTAAACTTAGGTTTGTCATGGATGTCATAAACGAGATTTGCCATTTTTACTCACTCCTGTTTTCCAGAATTCCATTATTTTTCAGAATTCCTTATTTGTCACTATTTTAGCACTTCTGTCGAAATTTTGCAATACATAATTGATGCTCGAGCACTTTTGTGCTATAATATCTTCATTCCATTAAAGAAGGTCTTGTAATGTCAAAACAGCTAATCAATGATTTCACTCAGGGCAGCGTGCCCAAACAGCTTGTAAAATTCGCCTCTCCCCTGTTTTTGTCAAACCTCCTGCAGGTTGCCTACAATATGGTTGATATGATAATCGTAGGTCAGGCTCAGGGCAAGGTGGGTATTTCCGCGGTATCCGTCGGCGGAGATGTGTCGAACTTTTTAACCTTTATCGCGATGGGATTTTCCTCTGCGGGCCAGGTTATAATCTCCCAGTTTCTCGGGGCGGAGCAGAAGGATAAAATCGGCAAATTCATCGGCACGATGTTCTCATTTTTGCTCACTTTAGCGGCAGTTCTCTCCGTTGTGTGCTTTATCTTCCGCACACCAATTATGCATCTTATGAACACCCCGCCCGAGGCTTGGGGTGAGGCAATGAACTACGCCTCAATCTGTATCGCGGGTATGGTTGCAATCTACGGCTATAACATAATAAGCGCGGTGCTCAGAGGCCTCGGCGACTCAAAACATCCCTTTATTTTCATCTCCCTCGCGGCGGTACTCAATGTAATCTTAGACCTTGTTTTTGTTCTCGGCTTTGATATGGGCGCGGGTGGCGCCGCTCTCGCTACCGTAATCAGCCAATGTATAAGCTTTATAAGCTGTGGCGTTTTCCTATGGAAGAAAAAGGATAGCTTCGGTTTTGATATAAGCGCCCGCGACTTTTTCCGTTGGGACTTTCCCCTTCTCGGCACCCTTACCAAATTGGGTCTGCCAATGGCGATAAAGAGTGCGGCTATTCATTTCTCAAAGCTTTTCGTAAATTCCTGGATAAATTCTTACGGCGTTGCGGTTTCCGCCCTTGCAGGCATTGCAAATAAACTCAGCAGCGTAAGTAACCTTATTTCAAACTCGGTGAATGCGGCTGGCGCTTCCATGGTAGGACAGAATGTAGGTGCTGAAAAGTACGACAGAGTACCGAAGATTATGATCTACTCCTTCGCCTTCACCCTTGTTATTTCCATTCTGCTCTCCGCATCCATTCTTATTTTCCCGGATCAGATTTTTGGAATTTTCTCGGATGATGCGGATGTGTTAAAGCTCGTTCCCGAATATATTCCCATTGCAATACTGATGTTCTTCGGCTCGGCCTTCAGAACACCTGCAAACGCTATGATTAACGGCTGCGGCAATTACAAGGTCAACTTCGCAATGGCACTTTTTGACGGAATAATACTCCGAATAGGGCTTTCCGTGCTGTTTGGCCTGTGGCTTGGCTACGGATATCTCGGCTTCTGGCTCGGCGACGCTCTGGCAGGCTTTACCCCGTTTTTCATCGGCGGCGTGTACTACCTCTCCGGCACCTGGAAAACAAGACGATATATTATAAAAGAGTAGAAAAAAGGCATCTCTTGCGAGATGCCTTTTCTTATATCTTCTCAATATATTGTCCTGCGGTGTTGAGCATCAGGCGCTTAAGGCCCGCTTCAAACTTAATTTCAAGCAGCGCGTCATTTCCCATCGGGCGCACGGAAAGCACGACACCCTCGCCGAAACTCTTATGCCGTACATTGTCACCTGTTGCAAGGGAAAGTTTTGGCTTTTCCGCCTTGGGTATGGTCTGCCTTTGCATCGGTATAGCAGTGCGCTGAGGTCTCTCACCGTATCCACCAAAGGTGCGGGGCTCACCACCACCGAATGAGGTCTGGGGCACAACCTCGGTCTCCGCCTTGTACTGCTCCTTGGGAATCTCGCCCACAAAGCGCGACGGGCGGTTGTAATTTGTCTGACCGAAAATAGTGCGACTTGACGCGTGAGTAATGTACAGCGTCTTTTTAGCCCTTGTTGCCGCAACATAGAAAAGGCGGCGCTCCTCCTCAATTTCAGCATCAGCGCCGATTGAGCGATAGCTGGGGAAGAGTCCTTCCTCCACGCCGGTTAAAAATACCGTGGGGAACTCCAGACCCTTTGCACTGTGGATAGTCATAAGTATAACGGTATCACCGTCACTCTCAATCTGTTCAAGATCGGTATAAAGAGCAACCTCATCCAAAAATCCGAAAAGGCTCGGCTCATCGCTTGCTTTTTCGTATTCCATAATGGTGGACTTAAGCTCTTTTATGTTCTCAATTCGGGTCTTACTGCGCTCGTCCGCTTTTGCGATAAGAGCATCCACATAGCCGGTGTCATTTACCAGCTCATCGTACAATTCTTCCAGAGAGCATTTGCCGATCATATCCCGAAGTCGCGCCATCATATCAACAAAGCGTTTGATATATACAGCGCCCGTTTTAAGTGCCGGAAACTCCTCCGCGCGCTCCAGAACGGAATACATCGGTATGTTCTCCTCATTTGCAATAAGCTCAACCTTTTCGACCAGTTTATCGCCGATTTTGCGGGTGGGAGTGTTGATAATTCTCTTTAATCGCAGGGTATCACCGGGATTTTGCAGTACCCAAAGATATGCAAGCATATCCTTGACCTCGGCATAATCGAAGAAGCGATGACCGCCGATTACCTTATAGGGAATACCGTTTCGCGCTAAAGTCTGCTCTATAATATTAGACTGTGCATTGGTGCGGTAAAGTACGGCAAAATCGCTCCATTTTTTGCCCTCTTTATAGCCGGCAAGAATGGTGTCGGTAATAAATTTCGCCTCGGACTGTTCATTTGAAACCTGGCGGACTACGGGAAGCTCACCCGCGCCGTTATCGGTCCAGAGCGCCTTGTCCTTACGACCTAAATTGTTGTGGATAACCGAGTTTGCAACATTTAAAATACTGCTGGTTGAGCGGTAATTCTGCTCAAGGCGGATTACGCGGGTATTCTTAAACTGGTTTTCAAACTCTAAAATATTCTCAATAGTTGCGCCTCTAAAGCGGTAAATACTCTGGTCGTCATCACCCACAACACAGATATTGCCATGTCCCCCTGCAAGAAGGGATGCCAACACATACTGGGCGTGGTTGGTGTCCTGATACTCGTCAATGAGCACATAGCGGAACTTGTTCTGATAATACTCGCGCACATCATCAAATTCCTGCAAAAGCTGTACCGTATGGCAGATAATGTCATCAAAATCCAAGGCAGATGCCGCCTTAAGACGCGCCTGGTATTTAGCGTACAGCGTTGCTATCTTCTCGCGACGGAAGTCGCTACCCACCTCGCGCTGGTACATTTTCGGGGTAATAAGCCTGTCCTTTGCGCGGCTTATCTCACCCAGCACCGCCTTTGGTGTGAACATTTTATCATTAAGCTCCTCAGATGCGATGATCTCCTTCATAAGGCGC
The DNA here is from genome assembly GCA_045580305.1 of Eubacteriales bacterium. GTDB lineage: Bacteria > Bacillota > Clostridia > Oscillospirales > JAAYXM01 > RGIG7332. Next base: position 4,821 of record JAZNNQ010000012.1, on the reverse strand, counting down.
TCGGTGTCCTGCGTGTCGTAAATAGTAAAGTTCTTGTCAAAGCCCAGTTTTTCAATGTTGCGGCGTAAGATTCGCACACAGGCAGAATGGAAGGTGGCCGCCCACACATCATTTGCCGCATCTCCGATAGCGCGGGAAAGTCGCTCCTTAAGTTCATTCGCCGCCTTGTTTGTAAAGGTGATGGCGATAATCGACCAGGGCGCGGCGGGATTTACCGCACATGCACGATTGACAATTTCCTCTATTTCGGGGTTTTTATTATTAATATATTCGTAAATAAGCGCCGCATCCACATCGGTTATGTAATCGGGCACATAATCGCTGTCCGCACCGCTGCCGAAGCGGATAAGGTTTGCAATGCGGTTTATAAGCACGGTGGTCTTACCGCTGCCCGCACCTGCAAGAAGCAGGAGCGGCCCGTTTGTGGCCGTGACCGCCTGGCGCTGCATATCGTTTAAATGTGCATATTCAAGCTCTATTCGCTTTTTACGAAGTTCTAAAAATTGTTCTTTGGTAACCGTTTCTAACATAACTGTGATGCTCCGATAATGCCCGCGTCATTGCCAAGCTTTGCAATAACGATGTCGGACTGAATTTTGCCTCTGGAATAGCGCTCACGCTCGATAATCTCGCGTAAGGGTGCAAGCAGATACTCGCCCTCCTTGGAAATACCGCCGCCGATAATAAGTGCCTCGGGCTGGAAAATATTAACCACATTTACAAGGCCGGAAGCGAGGTAGCGGATGTATTTGTCAACAACTTCTGTGCCTGCCGCATCCCCTGCGCGCTTTGCATCAAAGGCGGTTTTGCCGTTTGCGCCCTCAATACTGCCCGCAATCTCCCACATTTTAGAGTCGGGGTTCTTCTCCATCGCCTCTCGTGTCATACGGATAAGCGCGGTAGCGGAAGCGTAAAGCTCATAGCAGCCCTGACGGCCACAAGCACACTTAAGACCGTCAACTTCTATACAGTGGTGACCGATTTCACCTGCCGCGCCGTTTGTGCCGAGATATATCTCGTTATTCATTACAATACCACAGCCAACACCGGTGCCAATGGTAATCATAACCGCGTCCTTATAATCCTTCGCCGCACCTGCAAGCACCTCGCCCAGAGCCGCAACATTAGCGTCATTATTTATAAATGTGGGAATGCCGGTAGCCTTCTCGATCTCGCCCTTGATGTCGATGTCAGCAAGGGGGATGTTGTTGCAGTATACAACGCGGCCGGTGTATTTATCCACATCACCGGGAATGCCGATGCCAATAGACTCCACCTTGCCCTCGGCGTGGCCGCATACTCTCTCAATAAGACCGATAATATCGGACGCTAATTTTTCCATACCGTTTTCAATATCGGTAGGCGCGGTTTCCTTGTAAACGATGTTGTAGTTATCGTCAATAAGTCCCGCTTTAATGCTCATTCCGCCTAAATCTATACCAATTTTCATATTTTCCTACCCCTTTATTCTAAAATATTAAGTCCTTTTTTATCCATAAAGTATTTCGCAAGCCGCTCCTTGGAGCCGTTAATTACAAGCTCCTCGGGGAAATTTATCTCCTCGAGCATCTTAAGGGGAGCATCCACCACACCTACGGTTTCGCAGATGTGCGAGTCTGAATTTACCATAACCCCTACCCCGTGCTTTGCACAAAGTCGCGCTATCTCCGCGCAATTCTTAAGGCTTGTCTGACGGTAACGGAAAGTAGCCGCATTTATCTCCATCAGCTTGCCGAGGTCTGCACATTTTTTAATTACCTTTTCAAAATCACAGGTGTACTGAAGGGTGCCCGGATGGCCTAACAGGTCAATATTTGGGTTGTCCAGTACATTTAAATATGCATTCGTGGTACGGTCGTAATCCGATTGTCCGAAGCTCGCCTCGTGAATGGATGCAATGCCGAAGTCGAACACATGACTCCACTCGGGCGCGATGTCAACTTCGCCCGCTTCGTTTAAAATGTTCGCCTCAATACCGCGGATAAGGTATACACCGCCCACATATCTGGGCAGAATATTTGCAAGACCGCGGAAGAAGTATGCGTGAGCACCGTCTTCAATTTGCGGGCCGTGGTCGGTAGTGGCGATCAAAAAAAGTCCTCGGTCGTGTGCCGCCCTGCAGTTTTCAAGTATGGTGCTGTAAGCGTGTGAGCTTACGATGGAATGTGTGTGTAAATCGGCAACGATTTTCAAAGGATATTCCTCCTAAAACAGCTTCTTACCGGCTTGCCTGGTCAAAATGCGCGTTGATGCGCTCTGTAAGCTCAAGAGCCGCGTTATAGCCCATCTTTTTGTGGCGGTTGTTCATAGCCGCAACCTCGAGAATAACCGCAAGGTTTCTACCCGGCTTTACCGGCACGGTAAGAGACGGAATCTTAATGCCCAAAATCTCGGTATATTCGTTGTCCATACCAAGGCGGTCATACTGCTTATTATCCCGCCAAGCCTCAAGATTTATGATAATATCGACCTTTTCGGTAAGCTTGACAGAACCCATACCGAAAATTCGCCTTACATCAACAACGCCGATACCGCGAAGCTCGATAAAATGGCGGATAATCTCGGGAGCAGAGCCTACGATGGATTTAGCAGAAACCTTTTTAAGCTCAACCGCATCATCTGCAATAAGGCGGTGTCCGCGCTTAACAAGCTCTATCGCGGTCTCGCTCTTACCGACACCGCTCTCGCCAAGAAGCAGCATACCCTCGCCGTAAACCTCAACCAGTACGCCGTGACGGGTAATACGGGGTGCCAGCTGCACATTGAGATATGCAATAAGCGCCGCCATAAAGTTCGAGGTCTCCTCAAGAGTGCGGAGAATGGGAATATCATACTGCTCAGCAAGTGCTAAGAAGCTCTCGGGCAGACCCATACCGCGGGTTACAATGATAACCGGAATATCGGAAGCCAGTAACTTTTCAAAGCGTTTGACGCGCTCCTCGGGCTGAAGTGTATTGAGATATGTCATCTCAAGTCTGCCTATAAGCATAACACGCTTGTTGTCGAAATAATCGTAAAATTCCGCAAGCTGCAGACCCGGACGGGTAAGGTCGGATGAGCTAATGGTGCGCTCACCGTAGTTTTCCGGCGCATACATGATCTGCAAATGGAACTCCTCAACTATCTGAGAAAGGGTAACCGAATATTTATTGTTTGCATCCATTGTCAGGAAACCTCCCTTAATTTCATACATATTTATTATATACGATTATGGTATGAATTGCAATGTAAAAAGAAATTTGGGATTTTTAAAATTTCCTCTTGCAATTTTAATTTATTTCTGTTATTATATATATTACCGTCGTGTGCGGTGCTTATTTTTTTGATTATGATTACTTTCAGATACAGTAAGGAGGTGCGCAAATGGCTAAGTGTGAAATTTGCAACAAGGGTGTGGCTTTTGGTATTAAGGTATCTCACTCCCACAGACGATCCAACAGAACTTGGAAGCCGAATGTTAAGCGTGTAAAGGCTATCGTTGACGGCTCTCCCCGTCATATCTATGTTTGCACTCGCTGCCTCCGTTCCGGTAAGGTAGAGCGCGCTATCTAACCGAATAATTTGGCAAACCAAATCCCCGTGTCGTACGACACGGGGATTTTTGTTTTACAATAAAATAATTACGCCGAGGATATATACGATAATCGCGATGCCAATAACCCATTTTGTCATTACTCGCTTTTTCTCCGACGGGTATACCATACCATTTACAACAACCGGGTCGTCAAAGTTTCGGCTTTGGATAAGTATGTAGCTAAACACGATGACAAGTACTACAAGACCTAAAATGCGGATTCCCATAAGGTGCTCCGCACCGTTCGTCAGCGTCACAAGTCCGCCAAGTATCAGCTGTGCACCCGTTACGAGATTTGCCACAATCAACCGATTTCGCCATATACCATAGTATCGCTTTGCAACCGCGTCGTAGGCCTCATCTTCAACCTTGTCAAACAAAAAATCATTTGATGTGCTGTCATACCACCCGATTATGGTGTAATTCGAAAAGTAAACCAGCGCTAGTTCTAAAATAAAGCAAATTATACCAAACGGAAAATCCATCCCGTTTTGAATGGTTATGTTGTTCTCATAAAAGGAATAGACAAAGCCTGCAATTCCACCTGTTACAGAATAAACTATAAATGTAAGCACACCTGCACTTACCGATAGTTTGGGATAAATCATATACCGGGTCAGAATATACGGTTCCTCGAAGCATCTTGCACGAAAAGTACTCGTACCTTCTTTTGAGCCAAAAACAAAAGCAGAAATCATCACAATTCCTACACTATAGATCTGTTGCACTGCATTTTTTATCGCCTGCCCCATTTCATAGCTTGCATATGCCAATATCTGCATTTTCAATATGTATAATATGATATACGGCAAAAAAGTTGCCAAAAATAAAATCCTTCGCAATATTGAATGCTTGAATTTTACATTTTCCATATCATACTCCGGTGTGCTGGCAAATAGTACTCCGTTATTTAACATTTTACGCCTCGCCACAAAATAGATCGCGATAAATGCAATACATATAATGACCCCGCCTATATCCGTAATCATAAAGCACACCCCTTTCTACTTTTACCAGTATACCCCATTACTAAACTTTTGGCAAATTTAAAAGAGGCGGGATATCCCGCCTCTTTTTTATGGTTAATCAAGTCTTACGAGTACTTTTTTGCAACCCAACTCTGTACTACTTTCCGGTATATGATCATTTGTCAAGAGCATATGTTTCCAATTCTAACAAATTCTCTGAAACCTCCTCAATATCTCCGTACCTTTCAAGAAAGTCCTCTTTTGTCATTTTGTCAAACC
>JAZNNQ010000011.1:0-21226 GCA_045580305.1 Eubacteriales bacterium | reverse complement strand
ACGCCAGTATTACCGGAATTTTATTCTTTCTCTTTACAAAAAATCTTGCTTTCAAAACTGCCTTGCATCCTGAAAAGATGAATTTTGGATGAAGTTTAAGCTAAAAACGCCCCATAATCCTGACGGATATGGGGCGTTTTTTATGCTCTAAAATTGTGTCCGCAATCGTGGCAATAATAAATCTTACTCCTACCTGAGAACCATCTCTTAGACTGCCACACATATCCTTTGCCCTGTGTTGCCTTGATTATTGCCATCCACCAATCGACTAAACAGAGCAGGCATAAACCTATCATCCACTTCATCATAATCCAGAATATGTAGAAAAATCCAAATAAAACTGTCCATAAGCAACCGTGCTTGCTGTTTTCATTCGATAATTGAACTTTGTAACTGCCGCATTTCGGGCATTTTCTATTAATTGCCATTTCTATTTTATCCCCTTTCTGTAATAATACTATTATAGTCAATATATTGAGTATTGTCAAGCATTTGAGTATGATAAAATCATTTTGGTGATAGAAATGATAAGTTACAAGCCCTTTTATGAAACACTTTTCAAAAAAGGTTTGACCGAATATTACTTGATTTTCAAACAAGGTTTTTCTGCCAACACTATACACAGAATAAAAAAGGGCGAGGCGATAAGTACAAAGACCTTAGACGCTCTTTGCTTCGCTCTTGATTGCGAGGTTAGTGATATAATAAAATTTGAAAAGAAATAGCACACAATTTGAGTTTGCAAATTGTGTGCTATTTTTAATCTTCAACTTTATTTTTTACTGTTATGATCTTGTCGGCGATTTTTGCAACCGACTCTCTATGACTTACGAAAAGACAGCTTTTGCCGAAAAGATTGTCCTTTAATACGCTTAAGATCTTTTCCTCGGTCGTAATATCAAGTGCGCTTGTAGCCTCGTCCATAATTATAATGCCCGCAGGCTTCAGCAGCGCTCTGGCAATTGCTATACGCTGTGCCTGACCCTCGGAAAAGCCAAGGCCCCGCTCACCGATAGGCGTATCAAGGCCTTGCGGCAGTGAGCTTACAAAATCCCAAGCGGATGCCACCTGAAGCGCTGTCTTCATTTCCTCTTCGGTTGCGTCACGCTTACCCACCCGCAGGTTGTCGGCGATCGTGCCGCTAAAGAGCGTATTGCCCTGGGGCACATAGCTTATGTACTCACGGGTAGAGGGCGAGCAAGGAGCCTCCCTACCGTCATTATCATAGAAATAAATTTGCCCCTCAGCAGGTGAAATAAAGCCCAAAATGCATCTGAGCAGCGTTGTTTTGCCCACACCGGAGGAACCTTTGACCATAGCAAGCTCGCCCGGTTTAATGTCTATTTCAAGACTCTCTACAATGTTTTTATCGCCATAGGAAAGGCAAAGGCCCTCTGCCTTTATGCCAACCTTGCCGCTAAGTCCATTTTCAATAGGTTTCTTTTCCTCGGTTTTCATAGTGGTTATCTTCATAAGTCTGCCGGAGGAAGCGAGAATTGCCACCATCTGGGGCAGAAGATTTGCCAAGCGGTACATAGGTGTCTGTACCTGATGGATAAGTGAGAGAAATGCGGTCATCGCACCTATACTGATAGCATCACTGCTGACCTTAAGGGCGCCCACACAAAAAGCGAAAAGATAAGTGCCCGAAAATACCGCGCTTATAATGGCGCTGGCGGTGACCTTCGTGTAGTTGCGCTTGCGGATAAGCTTCATTCGCTTTTCCTGCAGCTCGCCAAAGGTCTCCTCCCCGAATTTCTCCTGTTCGAAAACCTTCACGGTATCGGTCAGATTAAACTGCTCCTGCAGGAAGATGCGGTATTTTGCCTCCGCCTCCTGGATTTGCTTGTGCAGTGTGCCGAGTTTGCCCGCAAGTACCACCGCCACAACCACAATAACCGGTGCGGTAGCGATACCCACGATAGCAAGAGATGACTCGTAATTCCACAACACCGCAAATGCCATAATAAACTGTAAAATAGTGGCGATCGCCGTTGCGACAATGTCCATAATTCCGTTTGCCACAACCGATATGTCATTGGTCAGACGGGTCATAAAATCCTCGCTGTGATGTGCGCCGCGCTCAACCCACAGGGATTTTAAAATATGGTTATAAAGCCTTGTACGCACATAGCAGGAATATTTTTCGGAAACATAGGTGGAAAGAATGCTGAAAAACACGCTGGCGCCAAGAGACAGCACCGTGCAGGCGATGGAGATGCCCACAAACATCTTAAACTCAAAGGCGGAGCTTGCCCTGTCCACAATGTTCTGGTTGATGACCGCGGACACAATTCCGATACCCGCGATGAAGCAACGCAGAAGAATTATAAACAGAATTTGCCAGCCGAAGGGCTTGGAAAGCGATATAAGCCAGCGAAAATATTTCATCTGGTTTTTTCTGTCACCAAAAAGTTCCTTTATCTTTTGCCACATAAATTAATCCTCAAGAAGATTGTTTTTTCTTAAGCCCTCGACAAAGGCGCGTGTGTCACGCCTTGCGGTTTCCTCATCAACCTCGAAACGGGAAAGAAGTTCTGCCACGAGCGCGTCTTCGGTGGTGTCAGTGCTCAACTTCTCCCACAGAATTACGCCACCCTGTGTAAGCTCGATAACGCCGTTTAACTCCTCAGCGCGCTCGCCTATAGGCATCGCCACAAAGGATCCCGCAACCTCGCGAACTATAAATCCGTCCTTAATCTTCATAATTAAATAGCCTCACATTCCAAGTTTTCGCTTAAGGCGAAACAAAAAATTCTTTATCCATCTGATAGGGTATCTGCGGCCTAATTTTTTTACATAGTGCAGATATTTTTCGTCATTTAACTCAATATATTCGTCGCCGCGCATATATGCCGCCAGCACGCCAATAACCTGTTTTTCGATAATATCATACTCGAAATTGACACGATTGTCGCCGCAGATAATATATCTGCCGTCTTTTTTAATCTTGATTATGCGGTGCATTGTATAGTGGTCGTCGCGACGGTACACGGGAATATCGTACTTTTTGAGAGGAAATGTCGGCGGAACGATTATCACCCTGTCCCGGCCCTGCTTAAGCATAGGCATCATACTTGTCCCCTCGGTTTTGCAAATGTATTTCCCGTGAGCCTTAAGCTCTTCCTCAATGGGTATCATTTCATTAGCTCCTTATAAGCGACCTCCGCCGCACTTATATCCTTGTTGCAAATCAGCTTGTAGCACTTTACATTACGAAGGATTTTATCCAGGATGTCCATTGTGGCAACCATTTTTGCCCCGTCATTTTTTGGCAAGTAGGTCTGGGTCAAGAGAAGCGGCAGTACACCGTCCTTAATTTCACGGATACTGTTCTGCTCGCCACGCGCTATAAAACACAATGAAAAGAGCTCGCACTTTTTATTTTGATGCAAGCCCTCTTTCCCGTTCCAAGGTGTACCATAGGCGAAAATGCGCCCGTCAATAATACGGATAAGCGGCTTATCACCGTTTATAATCGCGCATTTGTCCCCCAACAGTTTTTTCCAGAGGGCCGCATGTGTAGACTTACCCACACCACTTTTCGCGCCGAAAAGTATACCTCTGCCCTCACATTCCATCAGGACACCATGTAAAAGCAGACCGTCATATTTGAGGATTTCTTCGGCTATTTTGCGATATACCGCAAGGTATTCAAGATACCCTAACGAAAACTTCGTTGCATCGCCTTCAGCTAAAATCTCCTCCTCGGTCACCGAGACGGTAAAATCAACCGTCTTGTCGGAAACGATATAATCCTTAGCCTGCTTTTCTATATAATCATATTTATTTTTAATTTCAATCGTCAGATCAGCTATCGATACCGTTATCATCCTTTAAGTAGCTCCTTATTCTTTCCGCCTCAAACTGCTTATTGCAAAGAATAGGCGTTACCACACTTACAGCACAAATAATCACATTTATGATAAGTGCGGATAAAAATTGACCGAGATAGCCAAATGCGAAGACCTTGTAGCCTAAGAATAAAAATGTAAAATACGGCTCCAGCCCGGTTGCGGACATAAACAATGTTACCACGGCAAAAAAAGCGAATACACAAATGTAAGACGCCGCTATATCCGATGGCGGATAGCCGACATTCGCCTTATGTATCATGCTCAGCACCAGAAGCAACAGGGTCACACCGAGGCATACCAAGGCCAAAAGCACACAAACGGTATATGTCTGGGGGAGCACTCCCGTGGTGAACATAATGGTGCTGACAACGGAAAGGACTATCTCCAAAGCAAAAATAAGTATCGCTTCTATTGAAAGTCTCATCATAGGTTTCATCGTTTTTTGCCACCTTTTCTGCTGAATTTAACCGTGCGCCTTTTTATCTTGTTGCTATTGTTCTTTTTCTTCAGAGTCATTTTCTTTATCTTGCGCACCTTCATAGCACTTTTCTTAAGAGGCTTCTTTTGGAAACGCTCAAGCCAGAAGGGCACCGCCGGGAAGTAATAGTTGGCGGCAAGCATAACAAAGTTGATAATCATAGCGGATGCCCAGCGGTCAAGCCTTCCGAATCCGAAAAGCTTGTATGTAAGGAACATCCAGGTATAAACCGGTTCCGCCTCAAGTATCGCCATAATCATATTGAGTACCGCCTGCACCGCGAAAACGCGAAGATAAAGCGAGCGGCAATCCGTAACATCCATACCGCTGTCAATCGAGCGCTTTGTACGGTATGCAAGCCAGATAAAGTTCAAGAATATACAAGCCGCAGAGCAGAATACGCAGCCTAAATAAGACTGCGGCACGACGCCGACAATGAACAGAGAGGTAAACAGCGCCGAAGATGCAAAGCTTACGGAATATATTTCTATCATTTTTTTACCAAGAGGTGAGATAGGAAGACTATCCCAACGCCTTGATAATTCGTTGCGTTCAAAAAGTCTGGGCATATGAACCCCTCTCCTTTACTTCTTGACAGTTACCGTTACGGTATAGGTTTTTCCGTCCCAGCCCACATTCATATCAAGGCTTTCGGAAACCGCGCGAAGGGGCACCATTGTACGAGCACCGTACTTCTTGTCGGTCGCGTTTATCATACGGGGCGCAACCGGAAGTTTGATGTTCTTGGACCCACCGGTACTTGCATCTGAAACCGTCATCTCAAGAGAGCCGATTTTCATAACGATTACCTTTGAGCCTTTGGTAGCCATAATTGTCTGCGAGGAAGGAATCCACTCAACCTTAGCATTGAGTGACTCAAAAATCGCACGCATGGGAATGAGCGTGCTGTTATTGATAATCTGAGCCTGAACATCACCTGCAGGGGTAGTGAGTACAGAATTACCGACAATTACCTTAACGGGAACAATGGCAAATGCGGTTGCGATAAGCGAAGCCATAACCAGGACAAGTGCCAATACTCTTTTCATAAAAAACGCTTCCTTTCGTCTTGTATCGTTCTTACACCCGCATATCGGGAGCAACATACATTTATATATAGTATATTATATCATACATAATCGTGCAACACAAGTCTTTTTTACGGCATATTTTAACTACTTTTTGGCAGAATTGTATGCCCTTTTGTATTGGCTCAGAAACTCCTTTAACCCGACATCCTCAAGCTGTGCGGCGAAGCTCGCCCAGCGGGTCATCGGAATTTCGCCCGTCAAAAACGCGGGGAGCATTCCCTCCAGATGGGTATTGATTCGCTTTTTCTCCTGAGTATTGATAGTTGGTATATATCTGGCGGGATTTATATTGTTTTCGGTATATATCTGCGCGAGGCGCACAGGGTCAGCCTTTGGCACATCTCGCAGGCAGGAATTTAAGAAGAACATATTTACGACCTCAAGGGTGGCCTCGCCCTCATTGCAAATCGCAACGCCCGCGAAGGCGCCCTCCCGCTTTGCGATCTTATTCTGCCCGCCTTCAATATCCGCGCGGGGCGCCGCCATAATGCGCCATATCTCCCCTCTTTTATTGTATTCTTCAAGTCGCCACACATAATCGGGCACGATAAAGGCACTGCCTGACTTGATAAGCGCATCGACCTCTGAGGCGGTCATAGTGAGATAATTCTGCGGAACAAGACCGCTTTGAACCATAGTCGACCAGTAGGACACAAAATTGCCCGCCCAAGGCTCATTTAAGCCATAGCACCACTTTTCCTCATCAAAATCGTAATATGCGCCCAGGGATGCATTGTTTTTCCACGCGGGCGCAAGCAGGTCAAGGCCGTAGTAACCGTCGCGGATAACAAGTGGGGTGCTTTCAGGGTATTCACCCTTCAGTTTTGTACAAGCCGCCGCAAGCTCACTCATAGTTTCGGGCGGTGTAATGCCTGCAGCTTGAAAAATATCCGCACGATAAAGCCATGCCCGCTCCACACCGTTGCGATTTGCCGTGTAATCCGGCAGCACATAGTGCTCACCCGTTGAAGATGCGTGTCGCCTTTCGGTCTCGTCGTAATCGCTGCAGGCGAATTTCGCCCTGTCATAGCCGTCAAGCTCCAAATCGCTTATATCCTTCAGCACGGTAGATAGTTTTTCCATATCCTCTTTTGATTTAAGATATACAATGTCCGGCTTTTTTTCGGCGTTCAGCACCTTTTCCGCAATGGTGCCCTGCGGTACTATCTCAACGCGGATCTCCACATTGTCTATTTTAATTTCGTTCCAGTAAAGGGTCTCGCCCTCGGTCATAACCGTTATTTTCGTTATTTCTTGTTCCTGTTCGCTGCAGGAACACAGTGAAAGCATTGCAACTAAAAGGATTGCAAGCATTTTTTTCATTTTATTTCATCTCCTCGGAGCCGGTTTTTTAGCCTCTTAACACTATAATACTTTAATTTGCTAAAAAAATAAAGTAAAATTTTGAAAAAAGACTTCCAAAATAAAAAAAGTCGTGTTATACTGTGTTTACACTATTTTTTCAGGAGGAATTTAAAATGAAAAAAATCTTATCTCTTATCCTTTGTGTTGCAATGTGCGCAACCTTATTCGCAGGCTGTGGTGCTGACACCGCTGCTGACGGCGACCTTTCCTACATCACCGGCAAGGGTGAAATGGTCATCGGTATGACCCTTTTTGCTCCCATGAACTACTACGATGACAGCAACACCCTTATCGGTTTCGAGACCGAGTTTGCTAAGGCTGTTTGTGAAAAGCTCGGTGTTACCCCCAAGTTCGTTGAGATCGACTGGAACTCCAAGGAGATCGAGCTTAATGCTAAGAACATTGACTGTATCTGGAACGGTATGACAATTACCGACGAGAGAAAGGCAAATATGGAGATCTCCACCCCCTACATGAAGAACCGTCAGGTAATGGTTGTTAAGGCTGAAAACCTTGAGAAGTTCACAACTTCCGTTGCAGGTGCTACCGTTGTTGCTGAGGCAGGTAGTGCAGGTGAGGAGCTTGCAGGTGCTAACGAGTTCTTCAAGGATGCTACCTTCACTCCGGTTGACTCCATGGCTAAGGCTCTTATGGATGTTAAGGCAGGCACTTCCGATGTTGCTATCGTTGACTATGTAACCTCTATCGGTTCTATCGGCGAAGGCACTGACTTTGCTGATTTAGTTGCTGTTGAGGCTCTTGAGTTCTCACCCGAGGAATACGGTATCGCATTCCGCAAGGGTAGCGACACAGCAGCTGCTGTTAACGACGCTATCGCTGCTCTCATCGCTGACGGTACTTTAGACACCATCGCTAAGAACTACAAGCTCGAGAACCTTCTCATTAAGTAATCAAAGGCGGAATATTACATATGTCAACTTTTGAAGTGGTTTTTCAGTCATTGACTGAAGGCTTCGGCTTAAACTGCATGATTTTTGCGGTTACGCTGATTACCGCTATACCGCTTGGTCTTATAATATCCTTCGGCTCTATGTCGAAGTTCAGACCTCTTAAATTTTTAGAGCGGATAAGCACCAACAAAATACTTAGAGCAATTGCGAAATTCGCTCCCATAAGATGGATATCTCGCACTTTCGTTTGGATCATCAGGGGTACTCCCCTGATGCTCCAAATTTTTGTGGTATTATACGCGCCGGGACTGCTTTTTGATATGCCCCTGCGCCAGCGCGAGCTTGCCGTATTTATCGCTTTCGGTATAAATTATGCGGCATATTTTTCCGAGATTTTCCGTGGCGGCATCGAGGGTATCCCGAAAGGTCAGCACGAAGCATGCCAGGTTCTGGGTATGAAAAAATCCCAGGCGTTCTTCCGTGTTGTTTTACCTCAGGTTGTAAAGCGAATTATCCCGCCCATGGGCAATGAAATCATTACCCTTGTAAAGGATACTTCCCTTGCCCGCGTTGTTGCGGTTACCGAGATCATTATGTGCGCCGAGCGTTTTACAAAGCAGGGTCTTATCACTCCGCTTTTCTCAACCGGTATCTACTTCCTTGTATTTAACGGCGCGCTCACACTATTCTTCGGTTGGCTTGAGAAAAAATTAGATTATTATAAAGGTTGATAGAACTATGGCTATTTTAGAAGTTAATAATCTATGTAAAAGCTTTGGAAAAACCGAGGTGCTTCGCGGTATTAACTTTTCCATGGAGCAGGGCGAGGTGCTGTCTATCATCGGCTCCTCCGGTAGTGGTAAAACCACCCTTCTCCGCTGTCTTAATGCACTTGAGGTTCCCACAAGCGGTAAAATTATAGTTGCAGGTGACGAGGTTTACAACTCAGAGCGGCAGAAGAAACCTTCCAAAGAGGACCAGCGCCGTTGGCAGCTTTCCTGCGGTCTGGTATTTCAATCCTTTAATCTGTTCCCACAGTATTCTGCTCTTGATAATGTAATGCTGGCGCCCTCTCTTCTTGCAAAGGAACGGGAAGACTACCGTACCAATAAAAAGCAAATTCAAGAGGAACTTTTAGAGCAGGCACACGCGCTTCTTGCGCGAGTTGGCCTTTCCGATAAGGAAAAGAATTATCCTTGTGAACTTTCCGGCGGTCAGCAGCAGCGTGTGGCAATAGCCCGTGCTCTTGCGCTGTCCCCCAAGGTACTCTTCTTTGACGAGCCAACATCGGCACTTGACCCGGAACTTACCTTTGAGGTCTTAAAGGTTATTCGCGAGCTTGCGGATACCAATATGACAATGGTGATCGTTACTCACGAGATGAACTTTGCAAAGGATGTTTCCGACCGCGTTATCTTTATGGACGAAGGTGTGGTCTTAGCCGACGGCAATCCCGAGGAGGTTCTTGTAAATTCACAGAACGAGCGTATCCGCACTTTCCTTGGAAACTTCCAAAAGTAAACGATATTTTTCGCCTCTGCCTTTATGGCAGAGGCGTTTTTTTACAATGATAACAAAAGAGCGGGGCAAAATTGCCATTTTTTCTATTAATTGCAGGGGATTTTCTCTTGTCAATTGTCGAAATAAGTGATAAAATAAAGAGTAATCCACAAGGCAAGGAGGCGCTGTTTTAATGAACTTTAAAAAGATAACAATTTTTGCGGGTCATTACGGCAGCGGGAAGACAAACCTTGCGGTAAGCCTCGCTTTCCACCACAAGGCGCAGGGTCGCGATTGCACAATTTGTGATCTTGATATTGTAAATCCCTATTTCCGCTCCAAAGACAGCGAGCAGGACTTTATTAAAGCGGGTATCCGCTTTATATCCTCACCCTTTGCAAATTCCAATGTAGATCTGCCATCAATTCCGGCGGAGGCGTACTCGGTTTTTGCGAAGAGTGATACCTACTCGGTAATAGATTTGGGCGGTGATGACAGAGGTTCTTATGCATTAGGTCGTTTTTCGGAGTATTTAACCGATCCCGCTACCTACGATATGCTTATGGTAATAAATCAATACCGCCCCGATACCCGCACTGCTCAGCAGGTGTTGGAGATTAAGCAGGAAATCGAGGATGCCTGCCATGTTAAATTTACAGGCATTGTAAATAACAGCAATTTGGGAAAAGAAACCACTACTAAAATAATTGAGAGTACCCGCGATTTTGCTGAGGAGTGCTCAAAACTTTTAGGTCTTCCCCTGGTGATGACCACATATGACAGTAAGCTTGAAAAACCGAATATGCCAAATCCTTTTGCAATAGATATTATGGAAAAGGATATCTGGCAGGTTTAAAAGATACAGTAAAAAACAGACATACATAAGGAGGTCTTTTTTATGGCAAAAGTTACATTCCGTGAAGACGAATGTAAGGGTTGTGGACTTTGTGTTCATGCTTGCCCGAAGAACATCTTGGAGATGGCTCAGGACAGAATTAACAAAAAGGGCTATAATCCCGCACAAATCACAAATCAGGACGCTTGTATCGGTTGCGCTATGTGTGCTACCATGTGTCCCGATGTTGTAATCACAGTAGAAAGGTAGGGCGTTATTTCATGTCAGAGAAAGTTTTAATGAAGGGTAACGAAGCACTCGCTGAGGCCGCTATGCGTGCCGGCTGTCGTTTCTTCTTCGGCTACCCCATTACCCCTCAGACTGAGGTTGCCGCTTATATGGCAAAACATATGCGTAAGCGCGGCGGTACATATTTACAGGCTGAGAGTGAGATTGCGGCAATCAATATGGTACTCGGCGCAGCATCTGCCGGCCAGCGCGTACTCACCTCCAGCTCCAGCCCGGGAATTTCCCTCAAGAGCGAGGGTATTTCTTACCTTGCAGGTAGTGATCTTCCCGCTGTAATCATCAATATTCAGCGCGGCGGACCGGGTCTCGGCGGTATTCAGCCGTCACAGTCCGACTATTTCCAGGCTACCCGCGGTCTCGGTCACGGTGACTTCCATGTTATCGTTGTTGCACCCAGCACCGTTCAGGAAATGGTTAACCTTACATATGATGCATTCGATATGGCTGATCTTTACCGTATGCCGGTTATGATTTTAGGTGACGGTATCTTAGGCCAGATGATGGAGCCTGCAGAGTTCCCCACCGAGAGCAGCCGTAAGCTTCCTCCCAAGGACTGGGCTACCACCGGTACCAAGGGCGAGCGCAAGAAAAATATCGTAAATTCTCTCTACCTCGTTCCCGAAGAGCTTGAGCGCACAAACTTTGAGCGTTACGAGCGCTATGAGAAGATTAAAGCCACCGAGCAGAAGGCTGAGTGCTTTATGACCGAGGATGCTGACATCGTTGTTGTTGCATACGGTGCTGCTGCTCGTGTTGCGAAGAATGCAGTTCTTGCAGCAAGAGAGGCGGGCATTAAGGTTGGTATCGTTCGTCCCATCACCCTTTGGCCCTTCCCCACCGATACCTTAAAAGAGGTTTCCAAGACCGCAAAGGCGTTCTTAAGTGTTGAGCTTTCCATGGGTCAGATGATTGAGGATATCAAACTCTCTATCGACTGTGCAAAGCCGGTTTACCTTTGCAACCGCACAGGCGGTATGGTTATGAAGCCGGATGAGGTTCTCGCAAAAATCAAAGAAATTTCAGGAGGTCTTAAATAATGGCTGTTGTATTTGATAGACCAAAGGCATTATCCAAGGTCTCAACACACTATTGCCCGGGTTGTACCCACGGTATTATCCACCGCTTAGTTGCTGAAGTCTTAGATGAGCTTAATTTAACCGACCGCACAGTTGGCGTCGCACCCGTTGGCTGTAGCGTTCTTGCTTATAATTATTTTGAGTGCGATATGGTAGAGGCACCCCACGGTCGTGCACCGGCTGTTGCTACCGGTCTTCGCCGTGCTCTCCCCGAGAACATCGTGTTTACCTACCAGGGCGACGGTGACCTCGCTGCTATCGGTACTGCTGAGACCGTTCACGCAGCAACAAGAGGCGAGAACATCACCGTTATCTTCGTTAACAATGCGATTTACGGTATGACCGGCGGTCAGATGGCTCCTACCACTCTTCCCAACCAGATTACTCAGACCACACCTTTTGGTCGTGATGTTAATCTTGACGGTTATCCGGTACGCGTTTGCGAAATGCTCTCTACCCTTTCCGGTACTGCATATGCAGAGCGTGTTGCGGTTAACAATGTTAAAAATGTAAATGCTGCCAAGAAGGCTATCAAGAAGGCATTTACCTACCAGACACAGGGCAAGGGCTTCTCAATTGTTGAGGTTGTTTCCAGCTGTCCTACCAACTGGGGTCTCTCCCCTGTTAAGGCGCTTGAGTGGTTAGAGAACAATATGCTTCCCTACTACCCCCTCGGCGTTTACAAAGATATCGGTGAGGAGGAGAGTAAGTAATGAAACACGAAATTGTTATTGCCGGTTTCGGCGGTCAGGGTATCCTTTTCTCCGGTAAGGTTATGGTTTATGCAGGTATGATGGACGGTCACCAGGTAAGCTGGCTTCCCTCCTACGGCCCGGAGATGCGCGGCGGTACCGCTAACTGTAGCGTTATCGTAAGCGACGACGCTATCGGTTGCCCCATCATTAACGATCCTGAGGTTTTAATTGCAATGAACTTACCGTCCTTAGATAAGTTCGAGGATGCAATTTTACCGAACGGTATCGCATTTATCGACAGCACCCTTATCACCCGCAAGGTAGCGCGTGAGGATGTTAAGGCATTCTACATCCCCTCAACCCAGATGGCTAATGATAACGGTATGACCGGCCTTGCTAATATGATTATGCTGGGTAAGGTTATCCGCGAGCTCCCCGGCTTTGAGCTTGAGTCAATTATCGCGGCTATCAAGAAGGTTGTTCCCGCTCGTAAGGCTGAGATGTTAGAAAAGAACATCAAGGCTGTTGAAATGGGCTACAATTACGAGGGCTAAACATAAAAATTAAAAAGGAGCAAGGTTAAAACCTTGCTCCTTTTTAATACCCTTTAGTTTAGCAACTTGGAACCTGCTTTTTTAGGTATAAATTATATTCATACGCGTCGCCCTGATACTCTTCTTGCTTTCTAAGTATAAATTCATTAAATCCCAAAGCTTGATACATATGAATTGCTTTAAGGTTATCATCTTCCACACCAACGGTAAATTCATAATATCCCTTTTCTTTTAATATAGACAGAACTGTTTTAAAGAGATATGTGCCGTATCCTTTATTTTGAAAATCTTTACGGACTCTGAATGCAAACATATACGCCCGTCTGCCTCGTACAGCATAATTTTCATCCTCATGTTCATACATTACGCGAAGTTCACCTATTAAAGCATCTTTATCATACAAAACGAAAATATCGATAATACCATTTTGAATATCATTCCTGCACTTGGATACCATTTGTTCGACATTATTATACTCAAACAACTCCGTCAAAATGTATAAATCATTTACTGACAATTTTACTACCTTCATCGTATTACCACCATAAATTCTTTTTTATCACAATGTGTTGTAAAAACACCGAATCGCTTTCGCGATTCGGTGTTTTTTTATTCATTCATACATTTTGCAGCAAGTAGTATTCCGGCTCTGCCGGTTTCATAGGTAAGACCGCCCTGTAAGTATACAAGGTATGGCTCACGCATGGGGGCATCTGCGGAAAGCTCAGTTGTAGCGCCCTGAATAAAGGCACCTGCCGCCATAATTACCTGACAGTCGTAGCCGGGCATATCCCAAGGCTCGGGTGTAACAAAACTGTCAACCGGAGCACCCATCTGGATACCTTTGCAGAATTTGCGGACATTGGCTTCATTCTGAAGCTCGATTGTCTGGATAATATCGTGGCGAATCTCATTTGCCTTTGGGGAGACATTATAGCCTAATTCCTCAAAGAGTCCCGCGCAGAAAACCGCGGTCTTCACCGCCTGGGCGGTAACATGGGGCGCATTGAAAAAGCCCTGATATAAAAGGCGGTTATTGCCCAAAGTCGAGCCGCATTCACGGCCGATACCCGGTGCAGTTAATCGCATTGCGGCTTTTTCCACATATTCGCTTTTTCCTGCAATATATCCGCCGGTGGGTGCAAGTCCGCCGCCCGGATTTTTAATGAGAGAACCAACAATAAGGTCTGCACCAAATGCTGTCGGCTCACTTTCTTCTACAAACTCGCCGTAGCAGTTATCAACAATAACGCAGATATTCTCATTTGCCTCGTGTACCGCCTTGCAAATCTCACCGATTTTGGAGACCGATAATGCCGCGCGGGTGCTGTATCCGCGGGAGCGCTGGATAAGTACGGTTGAAATCGTCTTATCCTCGTTTATGGTCTTAACAATTCCCTCAAGGTCAGCCTCACCGTTTGGAAGCAAATCGTGCTGACGGTAGTTAATGCCAAAATCCTTTAAAGAGCCCGGATAATTTCCGGTAATACCGATCGTGCTCTGCAGTGTATCATAAGGTGCACCGGTCACCGAGAAAAGAGTATCTCCCGGGCGCAGTGCGCCGAAAAGCGCGCAAGCGATGGTGTGTGTACCATTTACGAACTGCAGTCTAACAAGCGCGTCCTCAGCGCCGAATACCTCAGCGTAAATTTTATCCAAGGTGTCTCTTCCCACATCGTCGTAGCCGTAGCCGGTTGTTCCGGCAAACATAGTGTCGGACACGCGGTATTTTTGAAATGCGGACAGCACCTTTTGTGAGTTTATATGTGCAACACGGTCGATTTTCGCAAATTGTTCTGCCAGTTTGCCCTCGACCTTTTGTGTGAGCGCGTCTAAATTAAGCATTTTTCACCTCGCGGATAATGCCCATAGGAGTCTGCTGAGCACTCTGTCCGAGCGGATTATCCTTTAAAATACGAGCGATATAATCACGGTCCATATCATCATGTGATATACCGAGAATCTTTGCGTTTAAGTCGTTAACATCAACGATAGCACACTTAAAACCGATATGGCTTGCAACATCACGCGCAACCTTATCGGGATTTTCCGGACCTAAAACAACATACTGATTATAGGGCGGAAGAGTGTAAGAGCAAGGACCATCAATGGACTCTGCCTTATATCCTGCAATCTTATAGAACCAGCCGCGCTTGCCAAGGAGCTTTCCAACAGCGCTGCACGCTGCCGCGAATAAAAGGCGGAATGTGCCACACTCGCGGATAGCCATTTCCATAGTTTCGGGGATGCCGAGGCCGATGCCGTAGGGGGATTTGTAAACGAATTTAACAAGGAATTTTGCAAGGGGACGGGGCTTAATCTCGCTCATAGGAATAGCTCTGCTCTGTGCGCAGGCAACGCACTTCTCTGAAATAAAGAGCATATCGCCCTCGATCATATGACCCTTTGCATATTTTTCCGCAACCTCGGGGATACTCTCACCCTTGACGATTACATGAGTCTTAATTGGAAAACGCGCAAAAACTTTGCCGTCTACTTCAATATTCTGGTTTTTCAATTCATTTGGCTTAAGCTCTGACATAAAATTCACTTCTCCATTTCGTTAAAATAGGGGCAAAGTTATTTTGCCCCTATTTTCTATTATTCAATACTGTCAATAAGAGTAATGCCGGCGTCGGTTAAAACCTCAACCGCCTTTTCATTGTCCTCAACGCGGAGAATAACACTTGAGCGGTTGGTGGTGTGTGTCATAAAAGCATAAGCATACTCGACCGCGATACCTGCACCACTTAAAATTTCAAGAACATTTGCAAGTGCACCTGTCTTATCGTCAAAGGATACACCGATAACCTTGGTTTTTGATACGGTAACACCTTCTGCCTTAAGAACCTTGATTGCCGCCTCGGGGTCATTCACGATAATACGCAGAATGCCGAAGTCGGTAGTGTCTGCCACAGAAAGCGCGCGGATATCGATACCGTTTGTAGATAAGGTCTTTACGATTTCTGTAAGACGACCGGGCTTATTTTCAATAAAAACGGAAATCTGATAAATAGTCATTATTAAAACCCTCCATTTTGTATTATGGGCAAATTACTGAGCGTTTTTGCCAAGCTCAAAGGCCTTTTTATTAAGTTCTAAGAACTTTGCGGGTACATTTGCCAGAAGGGCGTCCTGCCAAAGAGCCTCGTCACCGCCGAGAATCTTGGATGCAGCACCCATAAGTACCACATTTGCCGCCTTGACATTGCCTGCCTCAAGCGCTAACTTATCAGCATCAATTGCAACCTGGCGTACCGGATACTTAGCGATTTTATCGTAAATATTCTCGGGATACTTTGCGGCACCGGTGATTACCGGCATAGGAGCGATCTCCTGCTTTGAGTAGATTACCGCGCCGTCTTTCTTTAAATAGTGGATCCAACGGAGAGCCTCTAACTGCTCAAAGGAGATGATAACATCAGCCTCGCCAACCGGGATAATGGGAGACGCGATCTCCTCACCCGCTCTTACATAGGTAACAACGCTACCGCCGCGCTGGCTCATACCGTGTACCTCGGAGACCTTAACATCCAAACCTTCATTTAAATAAAGTGTACCTAAAATGCGGGAGGCAAGAAGGGAGCCTTGTCCGCCAACACCGACAATTAAAACATTAACCATTAGTTTTCCCCTCCTTCAAAACAACCGAGCTTGCACATATCAGCGCAAAGTCCGCAGCCGACACAGATAGATGCATCCACAACCGCCTTACCGTCCTGCATACTGATTGCGGGGCAGCCGATCTTAAGGCACATCTTACAGCCAACACACTTATCACGATTTACCTTAAGTGCGGGTTTGTGCTTAACCGACTTAAGAAGCGCACAAGGACGGCGCGCGATGATAACCGACGGCTCGGGAGTGTTGAGTTCTTCCTTAAGAACGCGCTCACATTCCTTCATATCGTAGGGATCAACCACTGTAACGCGGTTAACACCGATAGCGCGGCATACAGCCTCTAAATTCAGCATCGGTGCGGGTCTGCCCTTAAGGGTAAGACCTGTTGCCGGGTTCTGCTGATGGCCTGTCATACCGGTAATGGAGTTATCTAAAATAATTACGGTTGACGGGCTCTGGTTATAAACAATATTGGTAAGGCCTGTCATACCGGAATGGATAAAGGTTGAGTCACCGATAACCGCGACACTCTTCTTTGCAAATTCCGGATCATTTGCCATATTCATACCGTGGAGGCCGGAAATGGAAGCACCCATACAAAGGGTTGTATCCACAGCCTCAAGAGGCGGCTGAGCGCCCAGTGTATAGCAACCGATGTCGCCGGAAACAACAAGTTTTAACTTGTTAAGCACATAGAAAATTCCGCGGTGGGGGCAACCCGGGCAAAGCACCGGAGGACGAACGGGAGCTTCTTCTTTATTCCCTTCCGGAAGTGCAGTACCAAGGATCTTATGGCGAAGCATTTCAGGTGTGTACTCACCCATCTTACTAAAGAGCGCCTTACCCTCTACCTTAATGCCGTGTTTTAAGCAGTGGGTCTCGAAAATATCGTCTAATTCTTCAATCACATATAACTTGTCAACCTTAGCAGCGAAATCGCGGATAAGCTCAACCGGGAGCGGATAAACCATACCCAATTTAAGGTATGATGCCTTATCTCCAAACGCCTCGCGGGCATACTGGAATGCTATACCGGACGCGATAATACCGATTTTGGTATCTCCCATTATTACCTTGTTGATCTCTGCCTCTTCCGCCCATGCACGAAGATCAAGTTCACGCTTCTCAACGACAACATGGCGCGCTTTTGCCTTAGCAGGCATCATAACATATTTTGAAATGTTCTTGTCATAGGGCTTTACCGGAACATCCGCCCTCTTGCCCAAAGTAACAACGCTCTGTGAGTGAGCAACACGGGTGGATAAACGGAGATAAACGGGAGTGTCGTACTTTTCGGACATTTCATACGCCAAAATCGCGAAATCCTTACACTCCTGAGAGTCTGACGGCTCAAGCATTGGCATCTTGGATGCTCTTGCATAATGGCGGGAATCCTGCTCATTCTGAGATGAGTGCATACCCATATCGTCGGCAACCGCAATAACAACACCGCCGTTAACACCGGTGTATGCCGCGGTAAATAAGGGGTCAGCCGCAACATTAAGTCCGACATGCTTCATAGCGGCAAATGCTCTGCCGCCGCCGATGGATGCGCCCATTGCTGCTTCAACTGCAACCTTCTCATTGGGTGCCCACTCAGCATAAACTTCATCATATTTAGCAACATGCTCGGTAATTTCGGTGGAAGGTGTGCCCGGATAGCTGGATACGAAATGGCATCCTGCCTCATAAAGGCCACGAGCAACCGCCGCATTACCTATCATCATTTTCTTTTCCATATCTTTATCCTCCTAAGTCTTATCTCTCAGGTCGATTACACGCTTAGCCTTGCCCTGGAAACGCTCAACCGTGTTGGGAGATACAAGCTTAATCTTTGCATCAATGCCAAGTACGGTACGAAGCTTTGCACGGATTTCATTTCTCAGCGCGTCAAGTTCCTGGAAACGCTCGAGAAGTTTCTCATCAACAAGCTCAACAATAACGGTAAGTGAATCGGAGAAGTTCTCGCGTCTTACCTCGAGCATATAGTGGGGGCTGATATGATCGATATTCATAAGGACGCCCTCGATCTGTGATGGGAATACATTAACGCCCTTGATAATAAGCATATCGTCACTTCTGCCGCGAACCTTATCCATACGGACATGGGTTCTGCCGCACTCACAAACCTCGTAATTAAGCTTTGTAATGTCACCCGTACGATAACGGATAACCGGAAGTGCTTCCTTGGTAAGAGAAGTGACAACAAGCTCACCCTCTTCACCTGCAGGGAGTACCTCACCGGTCTTGGGATCGATAATTTCGGGAATAAAGTGGTCTTCTGCAATATGAAGGCCGCAACGATACTTACACTCACCTGATACGCCCGGGCCGATAAGCTCGCTCATACCGTAGTTGTCGGTAGCGACAATGCCGAAGTTGCGCTCGATCTGCTCACGCATACCTGCGCTACAACCCTCTGCACCGAAGAGACCGATTTTGAGTTTTAATTTATCAACGATACCCTTTTCCTTTGCCGCTTCACTTAAATAGAGCGCATAGGTAGGAGTTGCGACTAAAACGGTAGCGCCGAAGTCCTGAAGGAGCATAAGCTGCTTTTCGGTATTACCGCTGGACATAGGAACAACGGTAGCGCCGATTTTCTCGTTTGCATAGTGGAGACCGAATGCACCGGTAAAAAGGCCGTAGCCGAATGCAATATGAACGACATCTTCATTGGTGACACCTGCAGCAACCGCAACGCGGGCAACAAGGTCACTCCACATATCGAGATCGTTCTTGGTATAGCCTACAACGGTGGGCTTACCTGTTGTACCGGAAGATGCATGCACGCGAACAATATCCTTCATAGGAACAGCATACATACCAAAGGGATAATTGTCGCGGAAGTCCGCCTTATATGTAAAAGGAAGCTTCTGTAAATCATCTAAACTCTTGATGTCGGAGGGTGAGATATCCGCCTCTTTAAATTTTTTCTCATAAACCGGAACTGTTGCCGCGCGAGCGACAGAGTTTTTAAGTCGCTCTAACTGAAGTTTTTCGAGCTCGGCTCTCGGCATAGTTTCGAGTTCCTTCTGGAAATACATAGTGTCATCTACCTTTCTGCAATACCGTCTACACGGTCATTATACTACTTAATTGGGCATAGTTACCCTATTCTCTTTATTTTATACAATTTTCGCTTAAATGTAAAGGGTATTTCGACAAAAAAACGGCCCGAGAAATAATTCTCGGGCCGTTTATTATTTAAGGTTTAAAGCTTACTTGTCAGCCTTGTACATATCCTGGAGCTTGACATAGTGTGCATACTTATCCTTTGCAGCAGCCTCAGCCTTAGCGAAGAGCTCTTCAGCTCTCTCCGGGAACTGCTGTGCAAGACGAGCATAACGGGTCTCGCTCTTAATGAAGTCAACATAGCTGCCGGTCGGCTCCTTGGAGTCAAGAGAGAAGCCGTCCTTACCCTCTGCAACGAGAGCCGGGTTGTATCTGAACATCTGCCAGTAACCAGCTTCAACAGCCTTCTTCATCTCAGCCTGGCAGTTAACCATACCGCCCTTAATACCGTGCATTTCGCAAGGAGCGTAGCCGATGATGAGTGACGGACCCGGATAAGCCTCAGCCTCTGCAAGAGCCTTGAGGGTCTGGTTCATATCGGAGCCCATAGCGATCTGCGCAACATATACATAGCCGTAAGACATTGCGATATCAGCAAGACTCTTCTTCTTGATGTTCTTACCAGCTGCAGCGAACTGAGCAACCTGACCGATGTTGGAGGACTTGGAAGCCTGACCGCCGGTGTTGGAGTAAACCTCGGTATCGAATACCATTACATTTACATCTTCGCCGGAAGCAAGAACATGGTCTAAACCGCCGAAGCCGATATCGTATGCCCAACCGTCACCACCGAAGATCCATACGGACTTCTTGGAGAGGTAATCCTTCTCAGCAAGGATAGCCGGAGCTGTCGGGCAACCCTCTGCAGCTGCCTTCTCAAGCTCTGCGATAAGAGCCTTGGTAGCCGGGGTGTTAGCCTCGCCGTTGTCCTTGGTGTCGATGTATTCCTTAGCTGCTGCCTTGAATGCATCGGAAGCCTTGTCAGACTTAGCCATCTCTTCAACAGCTGCGATTAAGCGCTCACGGATGGTCTTCTGACCGAGGTACATACCGAGACCGTGCTCAGCATTATCCTCAAAGAGGGAGTTAGCCCAAGCAGGACCACAACCGCTTTCCTTATTAACGGTGTACGGAGTTGCAGGAGCGGAGCCACCCCAGATGGATGAACAACCGGTAGCGTTGGAGATGTACATTCTCTCACCGAAGAGCTGTGTGATAAGACGAGCATAAGAGGTCTCAGCACAGCCTGCACAGGAGCCTGAGAACTCGAGGAGGGGCTGCTTGAACTGGCTGCCCTTAACGGTCTTATTGATAAGCTCGGGCTTCTCGGAAACATTTGCTACGCAGTAGTCGAATACCGGCTGCTGATCGAGCTGGGAAGCCTGAGTGGTCATTTCGATTGCCTTCTTCTCCGGAGTGCCATCACGCTCTGCCTTAGCAGTTACAGGACAAGCCTTAACACAGAGAGTACATCCCATACAATCCATCGGGCTTATTGCCATGGTGAACTTGTAGTCGGTCTTGATAACCGGCTTTGCGGTGTACTTGGTGTTAGCCGGAGCGTTTGCAGCTTCCTCAGCGGTAAGAGCAAACGGACGGATGGTAGCATGGGGACAAACGAATGCACAGTTGTTACACTGGATACAGTTCTCTTCATGCCATACCGGAACATTAACTGCAACGCCGCGCTTCTCGTAAGCAGCGGAGCCCTGGGGGAAGGTACCGTCAGCCATGTTCTTGAATGCGGAAACCGGGAGAGAATCACCCTGCATACGGGAAACAGGCTCAACGATGTTGTTAACGAAATCAACGAGATCCTGGCGCTTGCCGGTAGCCGGAGCAGGAGCTGCATCGGGAGC
>JAZNNQ010000010.1:0-32307 GCA_045580305.1 Eubacteriales bacterium | reverse complement strand
GCATCCTGAAAAGATGAATTTTGGATGAAGTTCAAGCTAAAAACGCCCCATAATCCTGACGGATATGGGGCGTTTTTGGTGCAGAAATTCGCCAAAAGGCGCTTTTTCAGGACAATACTTCCTTACCTGGCTGTGGCGAATGCCACTCCTTTTATTCTTATTAGCCCCAGAACTCGTCGCCACCTTCCGGCAGCTTATACTCTCCGTCATCAGCGAGTCCGTTTGATGTAGAAATTACATCCTCATCGGAGAGTTCTGTAATATCAAGCTCGGGTTTAATGTACATTGCCATGCGCCTCCCAGCTTAGGTTCTACTTATCGGCAACTTCTAAAGTATCTTACCCCAGGGCATAATCATAAACGCCGTTAATAGTAAGTGATTTGCCGTAGATATAATTACCTTCGAAGTCCAGAGCATAGGGGCGAACGGTGACAACCTTGTCCTTATAAGCGAGACTGAATGTAGTCGAAATAACAATACCGCGAATACACTTCGGTCCGAAGGTGGCCGCACTTATATAGCTACCGTCTGTTCTGTATATTTTTGAAAATACGGTTCTTGTGCTGAATTTCTTTGTCACGCCGTCCACTGTTACCTCAAAGCCGACCTCATCGTAATTTAAAGAATCGATACCTGCGAACAAGTACATACGGAACATAGTTTCACCAGCGTTATTCTTGAAGGTCATATTCTTAAATCCGCCAATTCTTGTTCCGAAGCGGTCATCACCCTCAACCCACTTAGCGTAAAGGGTTACTGTACTGTCTTTTTTATCCCAGGCTCTTGCACTCGTGCCGTCTGCCTTGTAATATCTAGTGCCAGTGCCGTTTTCGCCGTCAAAATAACCGTCGAAAATATAGCCGCTCTTAGTAGGAGTAGTAGCAAGCTTCGGCATTGCGCTGCCATAGGTTGCGGTAATCTCCGTGGTATTTGTACCATCATCTAAAGTAACGGAGGTGTTGATTTCAGCAACCTCAACCTTAACGATAACTTCAGCGTAATTAAGTCCATCGCTGCCTCTAAAAACGATTGTGTACTCGCCTACCTGGTCAATAGCGGGCGTCCAGCTAAATTCGCCGGTTGCCTCATTAAAGGTTGCGCCCTCGGGGAGATTTTCAGCAGTGTAGGTAATATCACCCGGTGCGGTTGAGGATGCCTCTACCGTAAAGGTGAGCTCTTGCTCAACATCTACTATCTTATCCTCGATCTGGGTAATTGTTACCTCACCCTGAATCCAGTGTGCATAAAGAGTGGTTGCCTCAGCTATATTCCAAGCCTTGGCAGAAGTTCCGTCTGCACTGTAATACTGTGTACCTTCACCGTTTTCTGCATCAAAGTAACCTGCAAAAACATATCCGGTCTTTGTGGGTACCTCTATTGCAGGCATTGCAGAGCCATAAGTTGCGGTTACGCTCGTTGTGCCTGCGCTGGTTGCGCTCTGACCATTTAAGGTTACGGTATATTCGTTTGCTTTCCATACAGCGTAAAGGGTTACAGTTCCGCCGTTTGTTGATGTAAGGTTACTTACACTCTTTTCATCCGTATGTACCACAGTAGTTCCGGCGGAGCTTGTATCCCAACCAAGGAAGGTATAGCCTTCTCTTGTGAACGCATTTGCGGTTAAAGTCTTTGCGGTATCGTAGGTATGAGTTGAGCTTTCCATCGTACCGCTGCCGCCGTTTGCGTCATATGCAATGGTATATGTATTTGCGGTCCAGCGTGCATAAAGGGTTGCGGTGGATGCTGTCTTGTCCCAGACATGCGAACTTTTACCGTTTTGATTATAGTATCTTGTACCGCCACTTGTTGCGTCATAATAGCCGGCAAATGTATATCCTGTTCTGGTGGGGATAGCATCATCGACTGGGGGCATAGCGAAGCCATTGGTTGCAACAACGGTTGGCTTATTGCCTGTCGCAGTACCTCCGTTAACATCTAATGTTACGGTTGTATTGTTTGTCTTAACAAGCTTGATACCGTCGTAGAAGTTAGTTCCGCTTGCTGTCTTGTTAAAGCAGATGGTATACTCGGTCGCCGATAAGGAGATGCCCTTGTCCGCAAGGTTGTATGCGGTTGTTGTTCCTGCCGGAACGGTCATTGTACTTACGGTAGTACCGGAAGAGTTAATAATGCTGACGGTAACAGGTGTAGTAACGCCATCAGTTGTGTAAGGTATCAACTGAGGCATATAGGTAGTACCCACGGGCACCTGGATTTTTATCTCAGCGTTGCCTGTTCCGAAATGTCGAACACCGTAGCCTTGGAAAATAGGTGAAAAGGTTGCCGTGTTTGCAATATTTGATACCTTCCAGGGATACGAGTGCACAGAGGCAGTACTTGCTGTGCCTGTCCACTTTTTAATCTCACCATAGCCGCCCACCGCTGTATTTCCGTAGGTAATATGCTTTCCTATCGGGTACACAAATTCTGCAGAAACATCAATTGGTAGTGCCTTTTCGAAATCGTAATAAAATTCGGAACTTGAATCGGTGTAGCCGGCGGCACGAACAATAACATTGATTTTTGTTTTTGCATAGGCGCCTAAGCTAAACTCAATGGTTTGAGGGGTCGACGTTGCTTTTACACCTTTGATAGTGAAGTAGCGTGAACTGTTGTTAACGTCCGCTGTTACATAGCTGTTGCCGGAGGTCCAGTTCCAACCGGTAATTTTTTCGGTGCTGGTCGTACCATTGGACAACATCTGTGTAAAAGGAATCTGCATAGTTTCGCCAACCTCTATTTCGTAAACACCAAGGTTGTTTGTGGGGTCGACTGAGACTACAATATTGCTATCCGCCGCAGCAAGCTGCAGACCGTTAAGCATTGCATAGGTTCTTACTTTATTGATTTCTATTTCAAGAATATATTCTCCGGTTCCAAATGATTGCGCAGTATTACTAAGAGGAATATAGTTTTCATTATCGGGGTATGATGCGAGGTATATCTCCTTTTCGAACATTACTGTACTTGAACCCGATGCGTAAATTCTCGCAGTAATAATACCTGCCTTTTCAGGATAATTGTCTCCGTCGATATTGAGATAGGGAATATATTTTCCAGCAGTAAGACCCTTAAACTTAAATGAGGTCTTAATAACGTTGTCTCGATCTGCTGTAGTAATAAGGATACCGCGATAGCTAGTTGCTGTGGACACGTAGGATGCATAGGTGGTTTCGCTGCTAGTTCCGGTAGCGGTAAATCCGTTATACGCCCACTCGCCCGAAGTAATATCTGCATTGCGACCTGCTACTACGCTGTATGAAAGTCCGGAGAAAGCCGCACGCAATTCGGTAACACTGCTGGGAACTGTGCCCGGGTGTCCTTTCTTAAAGTCGTAATAAACATCTGCTGCTGCAGCTTTTGCAGTGAAGAAGTCCGCCGAAATCTGCGGCATAATGCCTACAAAAAGGCAGAAAGTGAGTACCGCAAAAACGACATTTTTCAAGGTCTGTTTTCTCATAAAAACAACTCCTTTTTAAAAATTTCTTCCATTTTCCCATTTAATTAATTATATAACACACATAAATTAATGTCAAACAAAAAACGATGCAAAATTACTTTTGCATCGTTTTTTTAGTTACTTGGTATATGCGCCGTTGATAGTTGTATATTTGCCGTAGATGTAATTGCCGTCGAAATCTATTGCATACGGACGAACTACAATATCCGCACTCTTGAAGGCTTCACTAAAGGTCACGGATTCAGCAAAAATTCTTGTACACTTATTACCGAGTGTTGCCGGTGTTACCGTAGCATTGCTCGCCTGGAAGCTGCTGTACACTACATTTGTCTTTATGTGCAGCGTCTTGCCGCCGGCGCTTACTTCAAAGCCGACCTCTTGATAATCAAGAGTATCTACTCCCGCAAACAGGTAAATTCTGTACTTTGTGCTGTTGTCAGTATCAACAAATGAAATGTTTCTGATATATGCCGACATTGTACCGAAGATATCGCTACCTTCAACCCACTTAGCATAAAGTGTTACATTTCCGGTCTTATCCCAGGTGCGGGCGCTCTTTCCGTTTGCCTTGTAGTACTGTGTGCCGGTACCGTTTTCGCCGTCATAGTAGCCGTCAAATACGAAACCTGCCTTCTCCGGTACTTCTACTGCAGGCATTGCCGAACCGTATGCTACGGTTACGGTATCACTGTCGCCACCATTATCTAAAATTACAACGGAGCTGGGTGTTTTTACGGTAATCTTTACCGTAATGGTCGCGCTTGCAATGCCGTCACTTGCGGTAAATGTCGCGGTGTGCTCACCGATCTGTGAAGTGGTCGGCGTCCAGCTAAATTTACCGGTTTCAGCATTAAGGGTTGCACCCTGAGGAAGTGTTGTTGCCGCATAAGTAATATCGTTGCCGATGCTTGAAGTAGCATCAAGTGTAAACGATACGCTTTCTGCCGCATACAGCGACTGATCAGCAACAGCATCGATTGTTACCACAGATTCTGCACTTACCTTGGAAAGCGGGATTCTGAAGGTGTCGTTTGCATCAATCTTATAAACATAATCGCCGTTTGCATCGAGCTTATCGATTAAAGTGATATCGCCGATGTCAAGCACATAATTTGAGCCCGACTTGGTAACATCTAAAATCTCATAAGTTGCATTGCCGTTTTCAATAGAGGTTTCGTCAACATAGAGATAACGGCCGATAAGCTCTTCCGCATCTACTGTGCTGTCAAAGGCCACGGTAATTGAGTTCTCAAACTTGCTGCCCTTGGTGAAATCTTTTATCTTACCTGTGTATGCAGCGGTAGCGGTGAGATTTCCAACCTTTGTACCGTCATTTACATATGAGTAGGTGTTTACACCGTCCTCTAAAGAATATACGGTGACAAAGCCCTTTACATTAAACAGATTATCAACCTTATACTCAACATCTGTATTGTTTGCAAAGGTGATATAGTCAATTCTGCCACTCTTTAAAGTAACCTTAACAGCGCGAACCTTTTCATTTGTTCCGAGGGCTGCGCCGTCTGCACGGACCATATCAACTGCAGTCATAGACGAAATGTTACTGTTGTCGTTGTAGGTCTCGAACACGGTGGTAAAGAGAGTGTTTAAGTTAGTACCGCTTCTGCGCGCAAGAACGAACTTGAGTTTTTCGGGGTTCAAGTCACGCTTGGGTGCATTGCCGTCAGCCAGTGCTACCTCATTAAGATCAAAGCCGTTGAGCATTGTCATCTTAAGATGTGTGTCCTGCTCGGTTTCTCTTACGCCACGGTAGTCCTCAATCTGGAAGTCAACCGAGAAGTTACCGTCTGTAACGGTTGCATCACGGTCTACATTGTAAAGATAGCTATAACCTATCTGTCGGGTTTCGTAGGTAGCAAAGGGAACATTTGCGCCCGAATATGTACCTACATAGTTGCCGCTCGAATCGGTCTGGGGTACTAAGGTAAGTCCGCTTGTGGTTACAGTATCCGCAAGCGCGTGGAACGAGTAAAGATGCTCGCTTCCTCCGTTTATGTGGAAGAAGTCAACCGCATAGGTGTCATCCTCATCAATTCCAACGGAAACCACGGTTCTGCGATAATCATCAACGGCATACTGATGCTCAGCTGATGCATCCATAACCTTAACGCGACCGGAGTCATCAAAATGGTGCGGGAAGCCGGTTGTGCGTAATCTGAACTGACGACCATCATCTACAACAACCGTATTGTGTGATGTTGTTGTCTGGCCCCAGCTCGCATATTCATAGCCCGTTGTGCTTGTGGGATAGCCTAAATCAGGTGCTACCGCAAGGCCCTTAGCATCAATACCTAAGTTAAGAGCATCACGGTGTCCGTGACCTGCACCGCGACCATAGAACATCCAATAGGTTGTTTCGGTTTCGGTGTTCTCGCCTTCCATAGGATATCTCATAGCCGCATAACCATAGTCGGTTAAGTTGCGGGACTTGCCGTAGTCAAAAAGTCCGTCACGGTCGATGATTTCCTGAACCTCGGTAGCGAGTGACATGGGATCCGGATGAGTTGCCGGATAGTGGAGATTCTCTGATGAGAATCCGTTGTACATATAAAGAACCTGTGCATAAATCGGATCCTTTGTGTACATAAAGCCGTGAACATAGCGGTTATTGTCCTTGAGCATAGTGATTGCGTCTTTTGCGGTTGCGCCTGAGTCACCGATCTGCGGCATTGCCCAGCGGCGGATAAGCATTTCGGGAACAACCGTGTTCATCTTCATGTACTTGGGATTATTGTAAAGGTCACACTCGGGGTATTTGTCATAACCTGCGAGATAGTCAACAAGCTCATACAAGCTCTCTACCCAAAGCTGGTTGTAGTTGGGTGCAACCTCGTCCGGAATACCGTTTGCGTCAACCGCATCGAATAACTGGCGGTTAACATTACCGCCGGTTATTTTATTCACTTGGATAGCACCGTCAACCATTAACTGCTCGCCGTCACGGAAAATCCAGTCGAGCATCTCAATTGTTTCGGGTTCTGTGTCAAGCGCTACCGCTGCAATCGCAAGGGTGGACTGGTACATGCCGAAGTTACCGCCGATTTTACCAATCTGTACACACCTGTAAATCTCGCGCAGGATACCGTCTTCACAGTTCTTACGGATTTTAGCAGCTGTTGTTTTGTCGT
Organism: Eubacteriales bacterium; assembly: GCA_045580305.1. GTDB lineage: Bacteria > Bacillota > Clostridia > Oscillospirales > JAAYXM01 > RGIG7332. The sequence continues at coordinate 25,697 of JAZNNQ010000010.1, read as the reverse complement.
TTGCCATATTGTATTTTGCGGCATGGGCTGAAGCGGTAGCAATTACCTCTTCATCCTCATATGCCGGCCAGAATGCATCATAGCAAATCGCCCAACGCTCAGCAAGCTGGTTTTCCCAGATATAGTCGGAAACCTTACCCTGGGGTGCGTAATTTGCACTGTCGGTAAACTGGTAACGGTAGGGAGAGGTGGTCATATTCGGATACACATCCGCAATTCGGTCAATAAGAATCGCACCTACACGACCGTATTTTATATCACCGGTGTACAGATATGCATCTCTCAAATTGCCAATCGCATTGTATAAAAGGCTTGTATGCCATACACCCCAATGGTTGTAGAAGGAAATGTATGTATGAGTTGAATTTACTGTATCTCCGTTGGGAGCCGTGAAGGTTGTGCCGGAAACATAGCCGTAGCCGTCATCAACGCCCCAACCGGTACCCTTTTCTGGGTATGCGGTATTGACAAGATAGCCGGTCTCACCTGCTGCAACAAGTTTTGCATTCTCGCTCTTTGCAAGCTCATAGCTCCACTGTCCGCCGTCCGGATTGATGCCAAGCTCATAGAAGCTACCGAAGTCATTAGACGGGAAATCACGCGAACAATCCGGGCAGGTAATCTTCCAGGGGTTCTCCCATGCATCAATTATCCATGCATAATACGGGCTTCCGTACTTATCTACCAAATCAGCTCCGCAGTAGTGACACTTGCTGTATGCCGGGTCTGCACGGTAAGTTGTATAGTAGCTTCGGGGAAGTTCCTGAGATGTAACGGAATCCCAGAGTTTTTCGGGGTTTTCAAGATATTTTGCGGAATTTTTAACCGCGCTGTTCATTGTATTCTTTGCAAATGAGTACTTGGTAGCGTTTAATCGCATAGCCTCTACCTTATCCTCACGGTAGTAGCTGCGGCGATTCTTGCCACCGGTAACTACTTCGAAGGTATAGGTCGCGGTCTTTGTGATGCCATAAAGCTTTGCAGTAACGCTGATTGTGGTTTTACCAAGCTTATGTGCGGTTATCTTACCGTTTGCATCAATGGTTGCAACGGAAGTATCGGATGAGGAATAAGTAGCGGAATAGTTATCACCTAACACCGCACTTTCTGTAATATCCTCACCGGTCGTGCTGTAAAGGGTTACCTTAACCTCATCGGTATTCATTTCGGGGTAATCTGCATAGTAACCGATGGTGTCGTTATAATAGTTTGCCTTAAGGTCAACTTCAATGGAGCCGAGCTCGTCAGAGTCGGTAGCGGCAAGTTTTAACGCGTTAATGATAACGGCGCTCTTAGAAACATTTGCCGCGGTAATCTCCAGTGCATACTCGCCCTTTGCAAGGAACACCTTACTGCCAAAGGAGTAGTCCTTGGTCTCGGTTGCGGAAACCGGAGTGACTAATTGCGCAATCTTATCACCGACCGTGTTGGTGGATGCATCGAAACGCTTAAGTGTTATGGTCGCATCGCCGGTAGTGCTGTAATAAAGAGTAGCAGATGGGATATAGTAACCGGTTGCGGGTACCTTGATTTTAAGTGTTGCGGTACCCTTTAAAGACTTACATAAACCGTAGGATGCATAGTTATACTTAAAATAGCTGTTACCACCTGTAGAGTCATCACTTAAGAATGCCCAGGGAGCAGAGGGTCTGTTAGTATTAAGCTCGTTTGCACCGCCGGTCTCTGTCATATCATATGTAATAGTCTTTACATAGTCCGCGGTTGTATCGCCGTTCCAGCCCTTCATAAAGTCATAGACTATATCTTCGTTGCCACCTTCTGTAATGTTGTAAAGGTGAATACCGTCATAAAGGTTAGCTCCGTCATCAACACTCGCACCAACCTCGGTCTTGTTGAAACGAACTATGTACTCGCCCGCTGTAAGGTCAAGAGGTGTATCAGAAAGTGACAGGTCACCTGTACTGCCCTTGGTAATTTCACGGGTTGAAAGTACGGTACCGTCACTGTCAAGCAATGACATAGTAAGAGCAGATCCTGTGGGGTATGCAGAGCCGATGCTTAAATAGGGACGATATGCGCCTGATACCGGCACCTTGATTTTAACATCCGCAATACCTGTATTTACGCTCTTGATACCGTAGTTGTGGAAGCAAGGGCTGAACTTGATTGTGCTATCCAAGCTTGCAACCATCCATGGATCGGAATCAACGGAAGTATTGCTTGCTGTTCCTGTCCACTTATTGATTTCGCCGAATGCTCCCGGTGTGCTCATCGCATAGGTAAGGTATTTACCCATATTGTAAACATTATTTGCGGTTATACTGTCCGGAAGAACCTTTGTGAAGTCGTAATATAAATCCTCGGCAGCCTTTGTGGTGCCTGCGGCATTTACTTTAACATTAATCTTGGCAATAGCACCGCCGTTTTTAAAGTACACGGTCTGGGGTTCACTGGTTGCGGTAGTTCCTTTGAAAGTAAACTTACCGTTTGCCTTGTCAACGCCTACGGTTACATATGTATTTCCCGTGGTGTATTCCCAGTCGTTGCTGTCTGCAAAATCGAGCTCACTACCGTCGGCGGTAAGAACGGTTGCAGGTACACTTACTGTGCCGCCCGCGTTAACCTCTACCAAACCTTCATTATTTCCAATGGTAATGCTTACCGGAGTCTTTGCTCCTGCCGGAACGAATTCGAAATCATCAATAATCGCAATTGTGCGCTCATTGTCAATAACGATCTCTAAAACATACTCACCGCCGTCTATTGAAACCGCGGTGTCGGAAATGGCCACATAGTTGTCCTTTCCGGGATATGCGCCCAGGTGGAACTGCTTGGATGCAAGCTTTGTTGAAAGCTCGCCATTATCCAACTTGTAAAGATTAGCGGTGATTACGCCTGCATAATTGGGGAAATTGGCCCCATTAACATTTAATACGGGAATGAAATCGCCTTTTGCCGCAGCCTTTAATTTAACGGCTACTGCAGATTCCTGTTTTCTTGTGCTGGTAACCAGCGCAAAACCCGCATCTTTGTAGTTGTATCCTGCAAAAGACGCCGTAATATGAGAAGTGGGGTCAGTTTCGCTACAGTTGAATGTATAGTTATAGTACGCCCAAGGTTCGGACGCAACAGAGCTATTAAGACTTGCAACCTTGTCGTAGGTAAGAGTTTTGAACTCTTCCTCTATTGCTTCTGCACCACTTGCATATGTGCCGGTATTTGCCTTTTCAAAGTCGTATTTAAGAGTCTGGGGAACAAGCTCAATACCATCGTAGAAGTTTGCACCTGCATCATCACTGCTGCCCGCTTCGGTCTTGTTGAAGCGAACAATATACTCGCCCTTGGGAAGTGCAATTGCAGTATCAGACATTGCGGTCTGCACACCTGATGTGCCCGCAGCAATGGTCTTTGTAGTGAGTGTTGTGCCTGAACTGTTGATAATGGATATTGTAAGAGGCGTATTCATAGGGTATGCGGTGGGAACATTAAGATATGGAGTGTATACACCACTTACCGGAACTCTGATTTTAACATCGGCAATACCCTGCTTTTTATTGGCAATACCATAGTTGTGGAACAGAGGTGAGAAAATAACACCGCTATCGATTGCCGCAATAGCCCACGGGTCTGAATCAACAGAGGTATTACTTGCATTCCCTGTCCATTTATTAATTTCACCATAAGCGCCGGGTGTGCTCATTGCATAAGTGAGAAGAGGAGCCATATTATGCACATGGTTAACCGTTACATAATCCGGAAGAATTTTGGTGAAGTCATAATAAAGTGTTTCCAACGGCTTAATATAACCTGTCGGCTTTACGACAACATTGACTCTTGCCTGTGCATAGCCGTTTGTAAATTCTACCATTTGCGGAGTAGCGGTTTCTGCAACGCCGGTAAAAGATACGGTTTCTGCATATTTATCTATCGAAAGAGAGACATAGGGGTTATTTTCGGTATGACCCCAGTTGGTGCTTTGGGAGCAGGGATACTTAACGCCGTTTGAACCCATAACAACCATAGGTAAAGTGACGGTTTCGCCCACATTCACTTCAACATATCCAACATTGTCGTCAACGGTAAAGCTTACGGTGGTGGTATTGGTTGCCGCTCTTAAACGAAGTCCGCTTACAATTACCATACTACGCTCGTTGTCGATAACCACCTCAAGAGCGTATTCTTTTGCCTCCAGTTCTATCGCTACATCGGAAAGTGCAGTAAAATCATTTGCGGCAGCAATTCCCGCTGTATGTATTTTCTTACTTACAAGAGTGGTGCCAAGAGATCCGTCGGAATTAATTTCGCGGAAATTTGCGGTAATAACGCCCGCATAAGCCGGGAAATATCCACCGTGGATATTGATAAAAGGTACATATTTACCTGCATTGGGAACTTTCATCTTGACTGCTGTGTGCATCTCGTTTCTTCTTGATGCCGTAGCCATAATAAAACCGAGACCGGTTTCGTAACCGTATCCGGCATAAGAAGATCCGTCCGTGCTATCCGTTGAGGTGCAATTATAGCTGTGGTATGCCCACTCGCCGGATGTTGCGTTCGGATTGCACGCCGCAACCGCAGCGTAGGTGAGTCCTGCAAAGAGTTCTCTTTTGTCTGCAGCAGTAGCGCCATAAGTGCCGGTATTTGCTTTGGTAAAGTTGTAATACACATCTGACGCTGCCGCGCTGGCTACATTACCCAATGAAATTTGCGGCATAAGCCCCACAAAGAGACATAGGGTAAGAAGTGCTGAGAGTATTCTTTTTATTTTCCCATTTTTCATATTTTCCGCTCCTCCAAGTTAATATTATTTTCATTATACACCATATTTTTGTATTTTTAAAGGGGTATTTGTTCAAAATTATAAAAAATACAGCGATACTGTGGTATCGCTGTATTTTTGAATTAATCCAACTCAAGTTCGTATTCCGGATTCAAAGATAACATTGCGGTTTGTGCTGTGTACACGCCGTTTATTGTTGTTTCCTTGCCGTAAATATAGTTGCCGTCAAAGTCCAGCGCATACGGTCTGTATGTAACCGTCGCATCCTTATATGCGGTACTGAAGGTTACAGACTCAGCAAAAATGCGAGTGCATCCTGTGCCCAGTGTTGCAGCTGTTACGGTCACATTAGATGCCTGGAATTTGGAGAAAACGGTTCTTGTTCCGATTTTTGTAGTCTTTCCGTTTGCGCTTACCTCAAAACCAACCTCTTGATAATCGAGACTATCAATTCCTGCGAACAGATATGCACGATATCTTGTAGAGTTATCCTCTGCGGTAAATGCAATATTTCTGATGAATGCATTCTTATCGCCAAAGATTGACGGTGCTACATACTCACCCTCGTAATCCAGAGAAACGCCGTCGAGGAAGTTATTGCCGGTTGTCGTTTTGCTCATATTAAGCAGATAATCACCTGCTTTAAGCGCTATCGGTGCATCGGAAATAGCAACCTCGCCGCCTGTAGTGCCTGCCGGAATGGTTTTGGTTGTATAGGTTTTGCTTCCGTCGAGGCTGGTAAGTGAATAGGTGGCAGCTACCTTGTGGTTGTTGACACCGATAATCATTGCCGGTGAATACATACCGTCTACCGGAACTTTGAGTCGAAGAGTTACCGTACCTGCGCCATGGTATAAGAATGCATAGCTTGTGTAAAGGCGCGAGAAATAAAGGTCCGGATCATCGTTCCCTTTTGTGTCCTTCTTTGAAACAACCGCCCAAGGATCAGAGGTTAAGTCCTCCCTTACCTCGCCATATGCGCCGTTTGTGGTAAGTGCATAGTTATAGGTATTGGAATAGTAATGGTTAACTACGCTGTTTACCTTTTCAGGCATACTCTTATAGAAGTTATAGTGTAAATCGGCCGGTGCTACGGTTGTATCCTTTGCATTTACCTTTACATTGGTTCTCACCATTGCCTTACCGTGGCGGATGGTCATCTGGGTGCTTCCCTCTTTAAGGCCGGTAAACTGCACCTTATTGTCATAAATGGAATAATCAACTATGCTGTCATCGGTAAATTCCACCTCAAGGTCTGAAAGTTTAGCCGTTGAGCCGTCTGACATAGTAATTGCAACAGGTGTAGAAGTGGTATCACCGACATTTACCTCAACGAGGCCTTCCTCATAGCCCAACTTAATATCGGTTGCAACCGCCTTTTCTGCCTTGACTAAGCTTAGGCCGTCAACAACGGTTACACCGCTTACATAATCCTGATTGATAACGAATACATACTCGCCCGCCGCAATATTTACCGGTGTATCGGTAAGTGCAACATAGTGGTCATCCGCAGTGTAGTTTGCCGTATTTATATGGCGAGATGCAATGGCATCTCCAATACTTCCGTCAGTATTGAGCTTGCATAAACTCATCTTTGCAAATGCCGCGCGGTCATAGTTCTTGCCGCCATTGATATTCACCATGGGCACATACTTGCCGGTGCTCTCCACCTTTATCTTAAGAGCTGCAGTCGCACATTTTTCACGAGTCATATGGGCAAGTGTAATACCATATGTAGACTCGTTATACTTGTAGTAGTCGTTGCCGTTGGTGCCACCCTGAATATATGAATGGAACGCCCAGGGTGCGGATGAAATACGACGGTTAAGCTCGTACTCACTGCCCGCAGTTGTCTTACCATAAGTTATTGTCTGGGCATAACCGTTGCTTATGTAATTGGTTGCATTATAGTTGTATGCCTTTAAGAAATTGTAGTAAATATCACTTTCCGGCTCTTTTACCTTGGAAAGCGGAATTCTGAAGGTATTACCTGCCGCAATTTTGTAAACATAATTACCATCATCGTCTAATTTATCTATCAAGGTAATATCGCCGATGTCGAGGATGTAATTATCCCCATCCTTGGTGACATCTAAAATTTCATAGGTAGCGTTACCGTCTCCACCGTGATTTACATACATAAAGCGGCCGATAAGGTCTTCTGTATCAACTTCTGCTTCATCGAAGGTGACAGTGATGGTATTTTCAAATGCATTTTCCTTTGTAAAATCAACAATACTACCGTTGTAGGCAGCCTGCGCGGTAAGATCGCCAACCTTTGTACCGTCATTTACATAGGAATAAACATTCTTGCCTTCCTTAACAGAATATACAGTCACAAATCCCTTTACATTGAGGAAATCGTCAACAATATATTCAATGGAGGAATCCTTTGCCATGGTAACATAGTCAACACGGCCGTTCTTTAAAGTAATTTTAAGTGAGCGAACCTCTGACTCGCCGATAGTTTTTCCGTCAACGCGTTGGATATCTGCATTTTCAATACTCTTAATAGCACTTTCGTCATTGTACGGCTCAAACACTGTGGTAAAGAGAGTGTTTAAGTTAGTACCGCTACGACGGGCAAGGACGAATTTAAGTTTTTCCGGGTTAAACTCCTTATTCGGCGGGTTACCGTCAGTAATGGCAACCTCAGCAAGGTCAAAGCCGTTAATCATAGTCATACGAAGATGTGTATCCTGGTTGGGATTGGTGCGAACCTCGCGGAAGTCGGTAATCTTGAAGTCTACCATAAAGTTTCCGCCGGATACATTCTTAGCACGATCCACATTGTAAAGATAGTTAAAGCCGCGTTTAGCAGAATCGTACTGGCCGTAGGTATAGCTTGCACCTGTATATGTACCCACATAATTTCCGCTTGAATCGGTCTGGGGTACTAAATTAAGGTTTTCAGTCTCCGCAATAGTATCGGAAAGTGCATGGAAGGTATATAAATGCTGCCTTCCGCCCTTGATATGGAAAAGGTCAACAGCATATGAATTTTCATCGTCAATGTCAACCGAAATAACCGTTCTGCAGTACTCATCCACACTGTACTGCTGTTTTGCAGAGGCATCCATTACCTTTACCTTTTCCGTACCGTCAAAGTGGTAAGGAACACCGGTAGTACGATTACCAAACTGTCTTCCGTCATTTACCATAACCGTATTGTGAGTAACGGTAGTTTTACCCCATCCGTCGTAACGGTCACCGGTAGTGCCGTCGGGATAGCCGAGTTCCGGCGCAACGGAAAGGCCCTTCGCCTCAATACCAAGGTTTAATGCGTCGCGGTGTCCGTGACCTGCATATCTTCCGTAGTACATCCAGAAGCTGCGCTCGGACTCCTCATATTTGCTGTAAACATTCTCATGTGATACGCTCTTGATATGTGCAAAGCCGTAGTCGGTAAGATTTACCGACTTATCGAAATCGTACTCACCATAGGTGTCAATTACATTCTGAATATCGGTTGCAAGACTTTCCGGATCGCTGTGATATACACCGTACACTAAACCCTTGGTGCTTCTGCCGTTATTGTGGTAAAGCGCCTGGGCAAAAATCGGCAATTTTGTATTCTCGTAAAGCTTTAAGCATCTTCCAATGCCGATGAAAGAATCCTTTGCAGTAGCACCGCTGTCACCGATCTGCACGGTTGCCTTACGGCGCAGGAGTGTGGGCAGCTGGTGGGTAAACATCTTTACATATCGGGGGTTTTTATAGAAATCGGCAGCCTCATACTTATCATAACCCTCAAGGTAATTGATAATGCCGTTAAGACCGCCAACCCAAAGGTCGGAATAGTTGGGCGCAACCTCGTCGGTAACGCCGTTTGCGTCAACGTAGTCGAAAATCTGACGGTTAACGTTACCGCCGGTAATAAGGTTACCCTGTGCTGAACCGTCGGTGGACAGGGTCTCACCGTCCCGGTAAATGAAGTCTATCATTTCCTTGGTCTCGGGCATGGTATCAAGAACTACCGCTGCAATTGCAAGTGTTGACTGAGGCATACCGAAATTGCCCTGAATAAGACCGCACTGATAGCTTCTGTAAATTTCACGAAGGATACCGTCCTCACAGTTCTGACGGATTTTCGCAGGAGTGGTCTTGTCATTTTCCATTTTATACTGGGAGGCCTTACCGGATAAGAAAGTAATTACCTCCTCATTCTCATAAGCCGGCCACACAGCGTCATAGGTTTCGCACCATTTTTTAGCAAGCTGATTTTCCCAGATAAGGTCGGACGCTTTTCCTTTAGGTGCATAGTGACCGCCGTCGGTAAGCTGATGGCGGAAAGGCTCGGTGGTAAGGTCGGGGTAAACATCCGCAATACGGTCCATAAGGATAGCGCCCGCATTGCCGTAACGCTCGTCCCCTGTGTAAAGATATGCGTTACCCAGCCAGTCAGCCGCATCGTAAAGAAGGCTTGTATGCCAGATACCCCAATGGTTATAGAAAGAAATATATGTATGTGTAGAATTTAAAACATTGCCCCTTGCATCGGTAAAGGTAGAGTTAGGGTCAACATATCCCCAACCGTCGTCAACGCCCCAGGTTGAACCTTTTTCGGGAAGTGAATTATTTACAAGATAGCCTTCCTCACCTGCGGCAACAAGCTTTGCATTTTCACTCTTTGCAAGCTCGTATGACCATTTACCGTCCTCGCCGATACCAAGTTCATAAAAACTTCCGAAATCATTTGTGGGGAAGGACTTGCGGCAGGAGGGACACTGAATTTTCCACGGAGTTGTCCACGCATCAATTATCCATGCATAATAGGGAGTGCCGTATTCCGCATTCATATCGACTCCGCAATAACGGCAGAATGCCGCCTTGGGGTCTGCACGAAAACCCGTCATATAGCTTCGGGGAAGCTCCTGTGTGGTAACAGAGTTCCAGAGTTTTTCCTCATTACCAAGAAATTTCTCCGCATTTTTAGTGTAATAGTCGCGGCTACCCTGCGCCCAGGTGTACTTCTCGATATTGCTTCTGAGTGCCGCAACCTTGTCATCACGGTAGAAAGATCGCCTTGTCTTTCCGGTAACGATATCCGGATCGGTAGTAGTTTCTGCAACCGTCGCAGGCTCGTCGCCGGAAGCTGCAGCATCAGTATCCTCTGCAGGTGCCTCGGATGTAACGGGAATAATGAGCATAGTTTCATCCTCGATGGACTCATCGCTGATATTATCTCCGGTTTCCGCAGCACTTGCCATCGCAGGAATTACGCCCACTACCAAACAAAATGCAAGAATAAACGATATTGTTTTCTTTAAAATTCCCTTTGTCATAAACCTTCTCCTATCCTTTATTTCAAGTTATAAATTTCCACAATAGTCGTATTATAAAGTATAACAAAAAGCACTCCCTTGTGTCAATGGACAAAAGGGGGTGCTTAAGTATTATTTTCGATGTTTTTTACTGCATTTTCCCTATCATAGAGAACATATTTGCGCCCTTTTTAATTACAAATTCGGGGCTTAACTCAATATTGGCATTTTCTCTTGCGGCAAATCCGCCTCTTCCCATTTCACCTTCCGGCATTTGCGGTCTTTCGCCGTCTGGGAAGTCTTGGTGCGCATTTTCCGGGTTGAAGTTTGGCTTCATTTTTTCCGGGTCAAAATCCTCCGGTTTTTCCATTCCTTCAGGTCTTTCCATACCATCCGGCATCTCCGGTCGCGCACCGCCCGGGCCTCTGTCACCGCGACCCCCGAACATCATAGCCGCACCTGCAAGCTGTGTGCCATCGCTCCACAGGGTATATGTTCCTTCAACCAGGTCCGGGCTTGAATAAATCAGTATTGAATAGTCATTCGCAGGGGTTATCTTAAAGATCTCTTCGCCGTCTTTATCTTTCATAATGATAGCAGATACATTTCCCTTTTGTTTTTCTGCAAAATTAAATGTAGCATATGTTGCGCCGCCATCTTCTATTCGGTCGAGCATATTTCCGGTTGCAACTACCGTGCCGCCGTTGATGTGAATTCCCTTGTCGGAGTCGATTCCCGCATCTCCACTGAAAGAGCAAGCCTCAGCAGTTACCGTACCGCCGTTTATAACAAGCCAGCCGTTAGAGTCGATACCGTCGCCCTCACCGGTTGAACCGTTTACATTTATTTTGAGATTGCCGCCGTTTATGGTGGTTACGGAAACATTGTCCTCGTTGGTGTTTATGCCGTCGTTACCCGAGTTGATATTGATATTGCCACCGTTGATGGTAAGGTGCAGTTCACTGTCTAAGCCTTCATTTGCCGCGTTTATATTTAAAACGCCGCTGTCACCGTTTATATTCATAGACATTTTGGAGTAAAATGCGCCGTCGTATTTGTGAAGCTTATCCGCATCCTCAACCGTCTTGCCGTCATCGCCGAGTTTAACCGTTCCCGGTTCGTAAATGCGGGCAACATATGCTCCGTTTACTGTATTTACAGTGTCATTCGCAATATATACATTAGCACCCGCTTTAGATGTGTCGACATCCTTTGTCGCCCTCTCTTCTTCATCATCGCCACATTCGTAAACATTGTAGAAAATGACCGCAGGTGCTACATCGCAGGTGATATCAACCCCGTTTAAAACAAGATTTACAACCGCGCTTTTATCGTCCTCTGCTTCCTCGCCAAGATCAACCGCGATCTGACCCTTGGAGAGTTTGCCGGATAAACTGTAAGTGCCGGGCTTTGTAATTTTAACTACAGTATGAGCTGCCGCTTCTTCCGCTGTGTGGGCATCCTTTTCTTCGCCCTCACCGTAGGTGAAATCCTTGCCTGACTCATAGTAAACTATGTCGTTTGCAACATAAACCGCTTGTGTTGCATCGCGTGATGCATCTGCGCCTGCCACTTTAATTCCCGTATCACTAAGAGAAATTTCAACAGCGTCCTGCATATTTATTCCCGCGTTTTCGCCACACGCGGTGATAGAAACCATCAGAATAGCAGCCGTTAGTAAAAGTATGAATTTTTTCATATTTTCTCCTTTCGAAATCAATCCGTCGCATTTTTCGCGGCGGAGAGCATGAGCTTAATTCGGTTAAGCTGATTTACCTCACTTGCGCCCGGATCATAATCCAGAGCAACGATATTAGCCTGGGGATACGCTTTTTTAATGGATTTTATTACACCTTTCCCCACTACATGGTTCGGAAGGCAGGCAAAAGGCTGAATACAGACGATGTTTGGTGTTCCGTGACTTATAAGTTCCACCATTTCGCCGGTTAAGAACCAGCCCTCGCCGTATTGATTACCGAGGGACAGGAAGGGGCGTGTGATCTCCGCCACTTTCTCTATTTCGATCGGCGGTGCGAAGCGCCTGCTCTTCTTCAGGGCACGAATAGCGGGTTTTCTTATGGTACGAATGAGCTTTATGGCGATTTTGGAAACCAGTGCTCCCATTCGTGTTGCGCCTAAATATCTGCTCTTATACTGCGCGCCGAAGACGCTGTAGTTGAAAAAGTCTATCATATCCGGCACAACCGCCTCGGCGCCCTCTTTTTCAAGAAGCTCCACAATATGATTATTGGCAAGAGGCATATATTTAACCAAAATTTCGCCTACTACGCCCACTTTCGGCTTCTTTATTGTTTCATCAATCGGGAAATTGTCAAAATCCGAAACAATACCCTGACAGACCTTTTTGTATTTATACTTGCTCTTGGGATTAATTAGCGAGTCGATACATATCTTCTTCCACTTTTCGTGCAGGGCATTTGCACTGCCGCCCACCTTCTCATAGGGGCGCACCTTGTAAAGGCAGCGCATAAACAGGTCACCGTAGACCAGAGCATGAATGGCATCCTCTAAAAGTCCCGCACTCCAGCTAAAGCCCGGATTTTTCTCCATTCCGTTTGCATTGAGTGAAATTACCGGAATGTGCGAAAGGCCCGCTTTTGCAAGGGCGCGGCGGATAAATGCCACATAGTTGCTGGCACGACAGCAGCCGCCGGTCTGGGTCATCATAATTGCAAGAGAGTTTGTGTCATACTTACCCGACAGCACCGCCTGCATAATCTGTCCCACAACGGTTATCGACGGGAAACAGGCGTCGTTATTTACATATTTAAGTCCGGTATCAATTGCGCCGCGGTCGTCATTGGATAGCACCACAACATTATAGCCGTGTTTTTTAAATACCGGCTCTAAAATATCAAAGTGGATAGGACTCATCTGGGGCGCTAAAATAGTATAACCCGCTTTTTTCATAGCCTCGGTAAACTTTTCGGGCCGGTAAGCCACCTCTTGGGGCTGCGCTGCAACTCCTTGCCGCTCGCGCATCTTCATTGCGGACAGAAGGCTTCGGATACGAATTCTCACAGCGCCTAAATTATTTACCTCGTCGATTTTAATGAGCGTATAGAGCTTGTTGCTGTCTTCCAGAATTTCGCTTACCTGGTCGGAAGTCACCGCGTCCAAACCACAACCGAAAGAATTGAGCTGTAAAAGCTCCATATCATCGCGTGTACGGATAAATTCCGCCGCGCTGTATAAGCGCGAATGATAAACCCATTGGTCAACCACGCGGATATTTCGGTTGGTATTGTGGTCTGTCGGTAAACTGTCCTCGCTGAAAACATATAGGCCGAAGGATGCGATAAGCTCTGGGATACCGTGGTTTATCTCCGGGTCAATGTGATAGGGTCTGCCCGCAAGAACAATTCCGCGACCGCCCTCGCGTTCCATCTCGGCAATAAGGCGCGTACCTTCTGCGCGGATTTTTTCTTTTGTCCTTCCCTGCTCACGCCAAGCGCACTTCACCGCCGCTCTTACCTCTTTTTCGGCAATGCCCCATTCCTCGGCACACACCTCAACAAGTCGGCCTGCCGCGGTTTTTTCATCGGTAAGCGCTATAAAGGGACGAATGTATCTGACATCGCCGTTGGTGACCGCTTCAACATTGTTTTTAATGTTCTCCGCATAGGACACAACGATGGGACAGTTAAAATGGTTCTGCGCGCCCTTCGTTTCCTGTTTCTCATAGAAAACGCAGGGGTGGAATATGGTTTTAACGCCATTTTGCACGAGCCATTCAACATGACCGTGTGAAAGCTTTGCAGGATAACACTCAGACTCCGAGGGAATAGACTCCATACCCAGCTCATAAATCTTACGGCTGGAAAGTGGGGATAAAACCACCTTAAAGCCAAGTTCCTTAAAGAAAGTCGCCCAGAAGGGATAATTTTCGTAAATATTCAGCACTCTGGGTATACCGATAACACCGCGGGGTGCATCATCGCCCAGCGGCTCGTAGCCGAATATGGTATCTATCTTGAATTTGTACATATTGGGTGCGGATTTTTCACCCTTTGCACCAATTCCCTTTTCACAGCGGTTACCGGAAATATGCACCTTACCCGATGAAAATTTGTTGAAGGTAAGCATACATTTATTGTTACATCCGCCGCAACGGCGTGTCGTCGTAGTATATTCAAGGTTTTTTATTTCATCAACAGACAGCATTGTGCTATCTTCGCCATTAGAATTCGCCTTTGCGACGAGGGCGGCGCCGAATGCGCCCATAATGCCCGAAATGTCGGGACACACCGCCTCTACGCCGGAAATTTTTTCAAAGGCGCGCAGTACGGCTTTATTATAAAAGGTGCCGCCCTGCACAACTATATGTACACCCAGATCACGGGCATCTGCAAGTTTGATTACCTTGTGCAGTGCATTTTTAATTACCGAATATGCAAGACCTGCTGAAATGTCGGAAACATGGGCACCTTCCTTTTGTGCCTGCTTGACATTTGAATTCATAAATACGGTACAACGGGTGCCCAGGTCAACGGGATTTTCAGCAAAAAGTGCCTCTTCGCTGAATTCTGCCGCAGTATAGCCGAGAGAGGTTGCAAAATTTTCAATAAAAGAACCACAGCCGGAGGAGCACGCCTCGTTGAGCATAATATTATCCACAACGCCGTCTTTAAGGCGGATGCACTTCATATCCTGCCCGCCTATATCGAGCACACAGTCAACATCCTTGTCAAAAAATGTCGCGGCGGTGCAGTGGGCAATGGTCTCAACCTCTCCGAAATCCAAAGAAAAAGCGGATTTCAAAAGCGCCTCACCATAACCCGTGGAGCAAGACGACGCGATTTTCGCTCCCTCGGGAATTTTACCAAGCATTTCTATAAGTGCCCGTCTTGTGGTCTCAATTGGATTACCCTCATTGTTGGCATAGAAGGAATATAACAGCTCGCCATCTTCGCCGATAAGAGCAATTTTTGTGGTGGTGGATCCGGCATCGATGCCTAAATAGCAATTGCCCGAATATGTACCTATAGGTGCGCGAGGCACCACCGCCTTCGCGTGACGAATACAGAATTCGTTATACTCGCGCTCGCCTTCAAAGAGCGCGGGCAGGCGCGGCATCTCAAATTCTATCTTGACACCCGCCTTGATTTTATCTGCTATTTCAGCAACAGAAACCACCTTTCCCCCGTTGCTGAGCGCCGCACCAAGGGCGGCAAAAAGGTGGGAATTTTCGGGGTCAACAATGTTTTCATCGGTTAATTTAAGGGTGCGGATAAACGCCGCCTTAAGTTCGGTCATAAAGTGGAGCGGGCCACCCAAAAAAGCAACACAGCCGCGGATGGGCTTACCGCAAGCAAGACCTGATATGGTCTGATTGACCACCGCCTGGTAAATGGACGCGGCAAGGTCTGCCTTGGTCGCACCTTCATTTATAAGCGGCTGAATGTCGGTCTTAGCAAAAACGCCGCAGCGGGCGGCAATCGGATATATCTGCTTATATTCTTTAGCCGCTTCGTTAAGACCCTCGGCATCGGTCTGCAGGAGCGATGCCATCTGGTCGATAAAGGAGCCTGTTCCGCCGGCGCAAACGCCGTTCATACGCTCCTCAATTCCGCCGTCAAAATAGATAATCTTTGCATCCTCTCCACCAAGCTCGATTGCAACATCGGTCTGCGGCGCAACGCTTTTCAGCGCGTCTGCCACCGCGACCACCTCTTGAACAAAGGGTATGTCCAAAACCTTGCACAAATTGATACAACCCGAGCCGGTAATGCTTACCTTGATCTCACAATCGCCGTAAAGAGAGCGCACATCCATCAAAAGACCCAAAAGCGTTTCCTGCGTCTTGGCGCTATGTCGGCGATATTTGCCGTATATAATATTGTCATTTTCATCGAGAAGCACAAGCTTAACCGTGGTTGAGCCTATGTCTATTCCCGCGCGATATCTCTTCATAAATCCCATTCTTTCTGTGAAAACACAAGTTTCTATACAAGACAATTATACTCCTCAAAAAAATAAAATTGAAGAACAAAATGTAAAAATTGTATAAACTTTACTTTTCATTTTCTCTCTGTTATACTTACTTCCGAAGGAGGGATTTACTATGCAATACAAAGAGCGCGAGCATGTTCATTATTTTGACTATCTTCGTGCAATAGCCGCATTTTTCGTTATCTATATGCATGTGTCGGCCTTCCCTCTGAGAGCAGGGATAAATGCCGACTGGCACTTTATAAATGTCCTTGTCAGCCTCGGTTTTACCGCTGTACCGCTGTTTTTTATGATGAGCGGATATCTGCTTTTAAGCGACGAAAAGAGCACAGATATAAAATCCCTCTTAAAGCGTCGTTTACCAAAGCTTATTGTGCCGCTTATCTTCTGGTCACTGGTTGCGATCATTACCCGCCTTTATTATACAAATTCATTGAGTGCAGAGAATATTTTTGATACTTGTGTATCGGCGCTCGCATCCCCTGCCGCGGTGCACCTGTGGTATGTGTACACATTAGTCGCCCTTTATTTGATCTCACCCATACTCTATGGCGGACTTAAAAATTTAAGCCGTGGCGGCCATATACTGGTGCTCTCCATTATTGCACTTGTTTCCTTAAAACCCGCACTGCAAGCGGTGTTACCCGCAAATCTTGACCGCTTTTTAGAAATTAAATTTATAACCCAGATGGGATTTTTAGGAAATCACCTTTGCACCTTTATTTTGGGTTTTTATTTAGGTAAATTAAAAAAGAAAGTGCCAAATTCCCTTTTAATTTTTACAATAGCGGCGCTTCTTGCAATAATCTCTTTCGGAACATATAAATTAAGTATCAGTGAGTACAATCAAACCTTCCAAAATCAAAGTGCAGGCTGGGAAATTTTCCTTGCCGCTGCAATTTTCCTGCTGTTTAAGCAGGTTGCAAACAAGAAAAGCAAAATTTTATCCCGCTTGCCTCTTATTCCCTTGTCCCTCGCCATTTATATGATGCACAATATCCTGCTCTATGCCATGGAGCGCGAGGAGATTATCGCAAAAACCTTCGGTGAAACACTTATCAATTCCCTTGCGATCTACGCGGTTTGCTTTATCGTCACAAAAACCCTTGCTACCATAAAGCCGCTGTGTTATCTCACAACGGGTATCCCCTTTAAAAGGGCAAGCAATACCTGCAACTGGATATATACATTTAAAAAACCGGCTGAATAATCAGCCGGTTTTATTTATTTTGCGGTTGCGATAATAATTCTTATAAGACCGCCGATGTTGTCGTAATGGCCTACCAGCTCATAATCTTCCGCGTTTATGGAATTCATGTCAGTGCTGTAATAGGTGTCGTCCTGCTTTAAATAAACCTGAACATTGTCGGCTATCGCAAAGGTTTTGTTATTGCTTCGCGCGGTAGCGGCATTCAAGTCAACAAGCTTTGCATAAGAGATGTTTTTCATATCCTTAACGCTGCCGTCGGTGCCATAGCGTATTGCAATACCGCCGTTTGTCACCGCAAACTTTATCGCGCTGTTTCTTAAGCTTGTGGTGTTTCCGTTTATCATATAGGTGTAGGTGGTGGTCACATTGCCGCCGAGCGCTTCCATATTGTTGATATCGGTTAAATATCCGTAAGTCCAGGTATCACCGGTCACATCATTTAAGATAAGGTGACTGATTTCGCCCTTTGTATTCATTGCATAGTAACGCACTGCGGATCCGGTTAGTGTACAACCTGCCAGGCGCTCTGTGTCAATGGTTGCAAAGTCACCTTCCTTGGAAACATCTATGATCTGCACGCCCTCGGCAAAGCTGTAACTACCTATGGTTTTGCCGGTTTTGCTAACGGTACCGCTAAGCGACCTCTCGCCGATACCGCTGACCTTCACATTGCCGCCGGAAACCGAAATGCTTACCAGCTTACCCGGTGAAAATTCAACCTCTTTATTGAGAACGAAGTTCTGTACACTGCCGTTTGTGCAAGCCACAGTTACCTTAGTCTGCACAGATGCACTATTGTCGTCATTAAGTTCCTGCACGCTCGCCTGTACAACTCCGTAATATACGGTGTCCACTGCATCTCCGCTTAAAACATTAACGACCGTACCGTTCATACCTAAGAGAAGAGTTGTAACATCTCCGGTTTTTACGCCGCTAAGTGCAGAAAGCTTATACTGAGCCTCGGGGGTCTCGATCTTATATTCCCTGCCACCAACAGTGATCGCCGTGGGACTCGTGGCATTGGGCGAAAGGGCGGATATGCTTCCGGATACACGGTCTGTATAGACCCATACCGTATTCATATCAGTGTTGTAGTAATATACATCATATGTTGCAATTGAGGATAGGCTTGATGTTTTGCCGTCGCGGTACACGGTTGCATAGGTAGTGTCAAAGGGCACGCTCACCGCACCATCAGCCACATAAGGCCCGCTTATACCCTCGGTGATAACACTCATATAATCGACTTTGTTGTTGGTGACCGTATAACCTAAAGTATTTGCATAAACCTGCCCGTTTGCATTTTTGGCAGTGAGTAAATTATAGAAAAGATACATACAGTCGCGACGGGTAAGCTCCTCGCCACGCTTTGCCGTCACCATATCACGAAGCCCCAAAGAGTCCGCTTTGCTCAACTGAGCATAGGGGAAGGAGCCTGCAAGATTTTCAGAATTATATCCTAAAAGACGCAGCAGTGCGGTGCACGCCTCCTCAAGTGTTATGGTCTTACTTGGTCTGAAGCTTCCGTCGGTGTAGCCGACAACCCATTTTTCATTTACCGCAACGCGGATAAGCTCGCTTGCCCAGTGGTTGCTCTTAACATCGGTGAACAGTGAAAAGCCGCTTCCCTCTTCGCTTACGCTGTCCTTAAAACTTGAGGCGGCAACCATCATTTTAACAAATTCCGCACGGGATATATCGCGCCCGAGGTCCATATTTCCGTACTGGTCGCCTCGCATAATGCCGAGCGCCTTTATGGTTTGTACAACGCTTTCTTCACTTACCTCGTCAGCTGCGAAAACGGTAAACGAGCATAGCATACACAACGCCAGTATTAAAGATAATATCCTTTTCATTCTATTCCCTCCTTAGTCGTAACGCAAAGCATCTATCGGGTTGAGATGCGCTGCCTTTCGGGCGGGCAGATATCCGAAGATAATACCTACCGCCGCGGACACGCCAAATGCCATAATTACCGAGCCGACACTGGGTGTGACCGTAAGTGCGGTATCAAGCAGTGCGGTAACCACGACCGTAGCAACGCTTGATAATAAATAACCCAATATGATGCCCAATATTCCGCCTATTGCCGATGTGGTGCCCGCTTCTATTACGAATTGGCGTAAAATGACGCTTTCCTTTGCGCCAAGTGCCTTGCGGATACCGATTTCTCTTGTGCGCTCGGTAACGGATACCAGCATAATATTCATAATACCGATACCGCCAACCAAAAGTGATATACCTGCGATAATCGCAAGAATTGTAATCATAACATTTATCATACTGTTCATTGTGTCCAGTATTTCCGACATACTGATTACCGTGTAGGCGTCGGAGTCCTGAAAGGTTTTAAAAAGCTCGTCTTCAACAAGACTCTTACAGGCACTTGCCTGCTCTTCATCACGAATGGTAATCGTAAAGCTGTTTATTGTGCCCGTACCGGAAAGTCGCGCCGCGGTGGAATAGGGAAGGAATACCGCATCATCTGTGCCGCCCTCTTCCATTTCGTCTACCTCTTGTGCCATAACGCCTACAATGGTCAGCTTGTTGCCGTTTATCTTGATCGTATCGCCAACCGCTCTGCCCGCGTAGTAGGTCTGGTTTATATAATTTCCAACTATGCAGACCCGCTTGCGCTCTGCTATATCTATGTATTGCAGGCCTCTGCCCTGAGCGATTTCATAGTCCTTTATGTCAAAATAATCCTCACTGACACCGGTAACCGATGAGCTTAATGTGTCTGTGCCCACCTTTACCTGTCCGGACATTGTGACCGTGGGGGAAATCTTGTCTAAAAGGGCGCTGTTGTCCTCTACCATTTCATACATATCGTCAACCGATACGCTTCTGGAAGTGCCGCGTCCGCCAACCATAACCGTAAGGCTGTTTGTACCCATGGAGGCAAAACTCTCTTCCATATAATTCTGCATACCGTTACCGAGTCCCACTATTACGATTACCGCGGTGATACCGATAATGATGCCCAGCATTGTAAGAAAGGTTCGCATCTTGCTGCCCCAAATATTTTTGACGGCAAGTCGGAAGGTTTCATATAAGCTCATTCGTCCCCCTCCTCTCGCGCTTTTCTGTGCTGCCCGGTGGCCTCAGGTGCTTTTGCATCACCGTCGTATACCACCTTGCCATCCTCTAAACGGATTATACGCTCCGCCTGCTGAGCGATTGAGTTGTCGTGGGTAATGAGTACCACCGTATTTCCGTCGCGGTGGAGCTTCTGCAAAAGTGCAAGTACCTCCCGACCTGTTCGGGAATCCAGTGCGCCCGTCGGCTCATCTGCTAAAATCACTGCAGGGCGACCCACAAGTGCCCGCGCGATGGACACACGCTGTTGCTGGCCGCCGGAGAGCTGATTAGGCTTATTTCTAAGCTTGTCACCAAGACCAACCGACTCAAGCACCTCTTTTGCCCGTGCTCTTCGCTCGGACCTTGACATTCCCGCATACATAAGGGGAACCTCGACATTTTCTATTAAATTAAGCTTGGGAAGCAGGTTATACTGCTGGAAAATAAAACCGAGCATTTCATTTCTTATCTCCGCAAGCTCATTTCTGTTCATCTCGCCAACATCACGACCGTCAAGCAGATATGTGCCCGAAGTGGGGACATCCAGACAGCCGATTATGTTCATACAGGTAGACTTACCCGAGCCGGACTGTCCCACAATGGCGACAAATTCGCCCTTTTCTATTTTCATCGAAATATGGTCTGCCGCCGCAACGGTTTCATCACCCATCTGATAGTATTTACACACATCGCGGAATTCTATAAGCGCGCTCATTGTCTGGGTCCTCCCATATTGCCGCCACGATTTCCGCTATTCATTCCGCCGCCCTGCATACCGCCGGTCATTCCACCTCCGGGCATACCACCTCCGCCCATCGGCATTCCTCCCATGGGGAACATTGAATTATTGCCTGTCTGTACGGCGATATATGCGATCGTGTCTTCTTCAGTAATACCCGAGGTGATCTCGATATAATTGTCGTCGCTGACACCGGTCTCTACCCGAACATATACATAACCCTCGGGGGCTTTCTGCTCTATTTTATTGGCAGCGCTTGGGGAGTCCGCAGTCACAAGCACAACATTTCCGCGATTAACCGCGCCATTGGGTATTGCAATTGCATTCTCTGCCTGCTGAAGTACGATTTCCGCATCCACATTCATACCCGGGCGCAGACCCTCGGTCTCGTCAATTCGCACTGTTACCGGATATGAGGTTGCACCCATATTTGTGCTCTCACTTACAACAGATACTTTAGTGATAGTGCCGGTGTATACCTTGCCCTCCACCGCCTCTGCCGTGATTTGAACGCTCTGACCGACGGATACCTTGCTGATGTCAAGTTCGTCGATGCTCATATTCATTTCAAGATAGCTTAAATCGTATATGGTGCAAAGGGTTTTTCCGCCCTCAATGGTGTCGCCCGCTTTATACTGCTTATCTACAATTGTACCGCTTATTGGGGATTTAATGGTGTAGTTGTCAAGCTGATTTTGTGTTCCGTCCATAGAAAGCTGTGCATTGCGAAGGCTGTCCTTTGCACTCTGTATAGAATTGTCAATGGAGGAGCCGCCAAGTGTGACAAGCACCTGATCCTTTGAAACAAATGCACCTTCATTTACCTGTAGGGAAACAACCGTGCCGCTACTCTCCGCATTTACCGTGCTCTCCGCCTTGTATTCGAACTTGCCGGGGGCTGCACAATTTACACCGCCAACGCTTGCGGTTGCCGCCTGGTCGAGGCCCAAACCGCCCGGATTTTTAACCGAAATCTTGACATTACGGGTAATCATATTGCCCGTACCCACAATATCGCTGCCAGAAACGCTCTTGACTGTACCGCTCAAGGTTTCAAAGGAATTATCCAAAGTAACTACCGCGCTCTGTCCAACGGTTATTTTCTTGGCATCGTCGCTGGGGAACGGAACGGTCAGATCCATAGTGTCACTATCGCGGATTACCGCGATTGCCTGACCCTGTTTAACCTCGTCGCCCACATCCACCTCAAGGCTGAACACCTTGCCGGCGATGGTTGATTTTATGTATTTTTTCTCCAGACTGTCGTTGTAATTTCTCTGTGCCTGATTTAAGGATATCTGAGATTTTTCAATATTGTTGGACACATCAGAACTGTCGATCCGGTAAAGCACCGTGTCCTTTTCAACAATGTCACCCTCCTCGAAACTTGCTGAGAGCACCTCGCCCTCGACAAGGGTGGTCACCGTGTAGGAGTTGGCAGGCTGCAGCGCACCGCTTCCGCTCAGGGCGCTGACAATAGTCCTGCGCTCAGCCTTTGCGGTGGTGTACTGAACAGCCATTGTTTGTGTATCTCCGCCACCGGAGAGCAAACCCGCTATAATCGCAACCACGATAACCACGGGAATGGCAATAAGTATCCATTTTTTAAGTTTGCCCTTCCCTTTTATATTTTTCTTGTCCATAACAACGACTCCTTATATAAATTTCGCATTTTACCATACTATTAAACACCAAAAAGTTGACAAATGGATTAACTGGCTGTGAATAAATTATGAATTTTTGCGAGTGTATTATACCATAAAGGGGCATTGTAATGAAATATTTTTAAGAGCAATATGTTTTTACCTCGTACAGCGTACGGAATGTTACATCCTTTTATCTGTGCTTTCGTGTGGCCTGCAAAGCCTGAGCCGCACTGCGCTGATTATCTGCAATGGTGCTGAGTATATGAATGGCGGTTTCCATATTACCGGATTTCACTGCATCGTTGTACAACGCCCATCCGATAGCAGTGTTTTTCTTGGAAATACTGCCATTTTCGGATTCATTTTCCAATCCGCATAAGCGTTGTGCCATTTTTTGTTTTTTATGGTAGCATTTGCATCTGCTATAGCCGCATCATCCGTGTATCGGTCGTAGGAAAACTCACCCTCAGCAATAAGCTTTTCAATAGTCGGCAGCACCTCATTCGGCGTTGCCTTTGCCTCTAAAATCGTGCGAACGGTTTGGGATACATATTTATCCTTCGCGGTCTTTTTCGGCAGTTCTACATCACGGTACGGCTTCTCACCGGCAGGAATAACACCGTACTTTTCACGAAGCTCCGCAAGTTTAAGCTTGGTCGCCTCAGATGCTTCTTCGGTATCCAGCATATTAAGCAGCTCCGCAATGTCAGCATTAAGTGTATTCGTTTCAGCTTCGGGCATTTTGATGGAGAACTGTTCCTTGACATCCGGGTCGGGTTGTGGTACACTTTCATTAGATGATGTTTCTCCAAGCGGATCGTCTTTGGCGATCTCTGACTTGGTCTTGAAGGAAGCATCATCTTTTTTTATTGCAATAATGTTTCCCTCATCATCAACTATCTCATGAACATAATATCTGTTATCCAAATCGCTTTTAGTAACAACAACCGCTACATATCCCCTCGTTGTATTTATTTGAACCGGCGCCGCAAAAACATAAGAATCGTAATTTCTTCCTTTCCATTTAGGCGCATAATCGATCTGTTTTCCATACTTTATAACATCAGGAACACTCGCAAATGCTATTGCTTTTGCCCGTCCTATTCCATGGGCAATACTTGCTTTCACGCCCTTCTTGTCTAATACAACATCTCCGAATCCGTCGCGATGCACAAGATTTCCTATTTCATCAAAAAAATCATTGACTTGCTCTGAAAGTTTCTTTTCCGACGAAGAAAACTCATTTCCTTCAGCCACATAAACAACACTTTCAGTTTGAAGTTCAGGAATGCTTCCTCTTAATTTTGTCAACAATTCATTAGATTGTTTATTTTTCTTTTGAGGCAATTCTCCCATAGAATTATCGTCATTATTTGCTCCAACATAATACCTCTCACCGTCCGTCCGGGCGGTGTTTTTGTTTTCAAGGTTCACGCCATCAAACATCCCGCTTAAGGATGAATTTTTAATACTATATCGCACATCGGGATTGTTTGAGGGGTTCTTATTACTTGTAAGCTTTGCCTGCTCAGCTTCAAAGATAATGTACACTCTGTGTTGCGTGCCATCCTTAGCGTTAAATCTGCCACCACCGATATGTGTTATTCCGTCATAACCCATATTTGTGATTAATGTCGTCACAATGTCCTCCGCTTCCCATCTCACATACTCTTCCTCGTAGAGATTTTCTGCAAGGGCTCGAAAAGCATCCTCATTGGTTTTTGCATCCTCAAGATAGCTCGCATCAAGGTCAAAATTCTCAAATGCAGTTTTCCACTTGTCAATGTCTGCAGGGGCATCCATATCCAGCGGATTTTTTACATCCAGGTACACCTCATACACTCCCGGTGTAGTGCCCTTTCCTTTCTGGGTGTAAGACTCCGCAACGGATTTATCGGCGGTAAAATAACTGCCCATTCCAAACAGACCGAATTTCCCACCGTAAGTGTCGAATACGGTAAAGCCGCTGTTGCTTGTACCATGATACATTACAAGCAAGTTTCCCGCTTCATCTCGAACTTTCGAGTTCCCGAAATACTCCTGCTGACCATCACTTAATGTGCGCCCAGTAGAATCCCGCTTGATGGAGAACTGCTCTTTCAATTCTCCATCAGGCGTATACCCTGCCTTTTCCAAGGCAAGTGCGAGTACGCCCTTATTGGGAGTGTCTCCATCAAAATTTGTTTTTCCGCCAGATCTTTTCCAGTTGACATTATCCCAAAAATGTGCTATATTAGCATCGAAGTCAACATTCTGTATGGCTCTTGGCAGATTTGCTGCCTTGACCCCAGCAGATATTGTTTGACTTCTTTTTTTGTCAAAATCAAGCAATCTCCCTTCTGCCGCTGCTTTTTCTATGGCATTAAACACATAATCTTTATCAAATATGGTAATATCTTTATTTACTGTAACTCTACCTGTCTTTACGATGCCCGGAGCATCTACCTGCATAACGACCACTATGTTTTTTCCATCTTTGGTTTTGTCGGTAACTAAAACAATTCGATCGCTTCGATCTTGAATATTACCATTTTTATCAATGCCGTTCTCATCTACGAAAGCCGCAATCGGGTGTTCTGATGCTTCGAGTACTTCAAACAACAAGTCTTCACCTAAATTATGATAATGTAATGTCTCGTCGTAATTACCTTCAGCTATGGCAACATCTTCCGTTACCATAGCAGCGTACATCTTATTTTGCGGCATTGAAACCGTAAGCGGATTCAACTTCAATTTGTCAACAAGGAAGTCCGATGTAGTCCCTATTACAACCTCACCCGCATCTTTGGGGAAGTTTCCGTTACGAACAGCACTAATATCGTCTTTCAATGTTGGTGCAATAGCATACCTCTCACCGTCCATCCGGGCGGTGTTTTCATTTTCAAGGTTCACATCATTGATGGCATCGGTAAGTTTGGTTTCTGCAATACGCGCTTGTTCCCTCTGCCGTCCGGTAAATTCATTGGCAACATCGCGAACCGCATCCCACATACTGCGAAGAACGCCACGGTCACTCTTATTCTCGGCGATGAAGTTATCGAGA
>JAZNNQ010000009.1:0-3259 GCA_045580305.1 Eubacteriales bacterium | reverse complement strand
GTTAGGTGCTGATTCCGCACCGTGACCGTCACGGTCAACCAGGTTAATAAGCTGTGCGGATACGTTACCGCCGCTTATATCTGCAGAACCGTAAGTATCACTTGAGCTTGCATATACCCAGTCTAAAATTTCCTTGGTTTTGGGCAGAGTATCGTATATCACGCCTGCATATGCAGCACAGGACTGATGCATACCGAAGTTACCATGGATATCACCGCTTCGGATGTCCTTATAGGTCTGCAGAACAAGTCTCTCGTCAATTCGATCGCGAATCTCAACGGTGGTGAGCTTGGCAGAACCTAAGTTGTACTGAAGCGCTTTCTCGGAAATCGCCTCGACAACAGTGGGGTCCTCGTAAACATCGTAAACCGCATCGTATGCCTTCATAGCAACACGGCTTATAGTGTGCTGCCAGATAGAACCGACCATTTTACCCTTAGGCTGTGTTGAGTCGGAGTTGAAGAACAATGGGAAGTACGGCTCCATATAAAGTGTGGGATAAACGTCCGCAATACGGTCAACAAGAATTGCCGCTGCTTTACCGTACTTTATGTCTTTGCTGTAGAAATATGCTGAAGGTAAAGTTTCTAAAAGACGCTGGATAATACCGTCATTGGGGTTAGAGTCCATCTTGTACCATATACCCCAGTGATTGTAGTATGCGATATAGGTATAGACCTGCTCTGCAGTTTCGCCCTTACCGTTTACAATCATATTTCCTGAGTGGTAGCCGTAACCGTCATCAACACCCCAGCCTTCTCCCATTTCCGGATTGCGGGTATTGGTAAGATATCCGGTCTTACCTTGAGCCACAAGCTTTGCATTTTCGCTCTTTGCAAGCTCGTAATCCCACATACTGTCTGCACCGATACCGAGCTTATAGAAGCTCTCGAAATCGTTTGACGGGAAAGTGCGGGTACATGAAGGGCACTTAAGCGTCCATGGATCATTGACAGGGTCTAATCTGTATGCGTAACTGCCCCACTGTGAAGTTGCAAAGTCAAGGCCACAGTATCGGCATTTAAACATCTCCGGGTCGTAACGGTGTCCTACCGCTGCCCCTCGGGGAAGCTCCTGAGTGGTAACAATGGACCAAAGATCGGGAATGCCATTTAAATAAGTATTTGCCTTTGTAACATTGCTACTACTGCCGGTACGACGCGCAGGTGTATACCA
This sequence comes from Eubacteriales bacterium, assembly GCA_045580305.1. GTDB lineage: Bacteria > Bacillota > Clostridia > Oscillospirales > JAAYXM01 > RGIG7332. The sequence goes on along the minus strand of JAZNNQ010000009.1, from coordinate 2,083 downwards.
GCTTGAGCTTGTCTTACCCTCTGTTACTTTAACTGCGATATATAAATTATAAGTTGTACCACCGTAAGTGGTTGTAGCAGTAATGTTTGTCGTACCGATGCCTGCCGGCTTAATAAGTCCGGTTGAACTTACGGTAGCAACCGCTGTATTTTCACTTTTGTAAGTTATTGCAGATGAATTAATCACAGCACCGTCTGCAGTTTCAACGGTAATCTGAGATCCTGCAGTGTCTGTGGGCTTGAACGCGGTTTTTGTTGCGCTCATATAGAGTTTGGTTGAAGACGAAACCGTAATTACGATCGTTTGGGTTGCGGTATAAACTCCGTTTGTAAAGGTTATTGTAGCAGAGGTTCTGCCCACACCTTTGCTGGTAAACTTAACCGCTGTTGAAGATCCATTTACAGTTGCTGTATGGCTTACAATATTGTTGTTGCCGTAAGTAACGGTAATTTTTCCGTTTGTATAATCAACAGAGCCACTTGCCATCTTTAAATTAAGCGGAACGTTGACATTTCCGCCCGCTGTCAGCGTGACATTCTGGGTGGCGTTCATAGACATAGTGTTAAATGTGCCCTTATAGGTAAGATAAAGACCATCGTAGTAGTTTGCACCTGCATCAGCAGATGAACCGGTTTCAAGCTTGTTAAAACGGATGGTGTACTCTCCTGCGGTAAGGGCAAGAGCATTGTCTGCAATGCTTGTCTTGGTACCACTGGTACCTGCCGCAAGGGTCTTTGTGCTGAGCACTGTGCCTGAACTGTTGAGTACCGACATGGTAATCGGTGTGCTAAGAGCCTGGAAAAGATTAAGCTGAGGCAAGTACATACCGTCTGCCGGAACTTTTATTTTGATGTCGGTAATACCGTAGTTTTTACTCTGAATACCGTAGTTGTGGAAAAGTGGCGAGAAGGTAACAGTGCTCGCAATGCTTGACATCTTCCAGGGAGAAGAATAAATAGATGTATCACTCGCGGTACCGTTCCATGCGTTGATTTCTCCATAACCGCCCACGGTTGTCATTGCATAGGTAATATGCTGCGCCATATTGTGCACATGGTTTACGGTAACGGAATCGGGAAGTACCTTTTTGAAATCATAATAGAGGTCGCCCGGTGTAATGGAATAGTTTGCCGGTCGTACTCTTACGTTTATTTTCTTTGTAACTCCGCCAAAAGAGAAATATACAGTGCCGGGAGCAACGGTAGTAGTCTCTGAAACGCCGGTAATTGTAACCGCCTTGGCGCTCTTGTTTACATTAAGAGTAACCTGTGAATTACCGTTCCATCCCCAACCGCTGGAGGATGAGTAGTTAAGTTCGTTACCGTTGGACATCATAACCTTCATCGGAACAGAGATGGTCTGTCCAACCTTAACTTCATAATATCCCTCACCATTTCCAAGCTCAAAGGAAACCGGAATAGCACTATCTGCAGCGGTAAGTTTAAAACCGTCGATAGCAGGGATTGTACGCTCGTTGTCAACAATAATTTCGAGAGCATACTCGGTTGCACTCAAAGAAACCGCAGAAGTACACAAAGGAACGTAGGAGTCAACCTCCGGATATGCCGCAAGGTGGATCTGCTTTGAAGCAAGTGTTGTGCCCAGAGATCCGTCGGAATTGAGCGCGCGGAAATTAGCGGTGATTACACCCGCATAATTTTTAAAATATCCGCCGTGAAGATTAATGAAGGGAACGTAATTTCCCGCACTTGCGACCTTAACCTTAACAGCCGCTTTCATAACACCTTTACGGGTAGGTGGAACCATAACAAGACCTACGCCTGAATAGCCATAGCCCGCATATGCTGCAGCAACGCAAGCATCGTAACTCGAGTCGGTACAGTCATATGTATAACTGTGGTATGCCCAGGGGGCTGACGCAATAGACGTATTAAGCGCTGCCACAGCATCGTATGTAAGAGCCGCAAAAGCAGCACGTTTTGCCGTACCGTCAGCACCATATGAACCTGTATTAGCCTTTGTAAAGTCATAGTACAAGGTTGTAGCCGCAGCTTGCGCGACTATTTCCTGCTCGGGTGCTATTTGCGGTAAAAGTCCCACAAATAAACAAAGAACGAGCAGT
>JAZNNQ010000008.1:0-18296 GCA_045580305.1 Eubacteriales bacterium | reverse complement strand
GCATCCTGAAAAGATGAATTTTGGATGAAGTTCAAGCTAAAAACGCCCCATAATCCTGACGGATATGGGGCGTTTTTGGTGTAGAAATTCGCCAAAAGGCGCTTTTTCAGGACAATACTTCCTTGCCTGGCTGTGGCGAATGCATCTGCTCTTTTCTTTTTTAAAGTTGTGGTGTATAATTAAAGCATCTCTGAAAGCAGTACATTATAAATTTTTTCTGCCTTATCTTTAAAACCATTGGAGATCGCCTGTGCCTGTTCGTCGGTAATGGCGGTCAACTCCATTGATAAGAGCTCGCCGCTATCGTCGCGGAGCTTGCAGAGAACGGAAAATGTTCCGTTATCCCGCTCGACAATCTGGGCGCTGACATCTGCTTGGCGGCGAACCTTGCGCAATATGGTTTTTACCGCCTTTTTTGTGTGCTCGCGGACGGATGCGGGGAGATTACCCTCATAACTCTCAAGGTTTTTGAGACCCTTTTTGCTTATGAAATAAAGCTCTGCATCGGGTTTGGCCTCGCGATAAATGTGTTCGGTTTTAACCAGGTCATTTATCGCGTTTACATATTCAAAATAATCTATCGCCTCGTCGCGGAGCACCATATCGCTTAAATGGTCAAAAGCAACCGGGGTTGCAGCACACTTCAAGGCAAATAAAATAAGTGTTTTAAGCTCAAGCTCGCTTCGTATAAAGCCGTGTCGTTCCATAAATTACCTCCGGGTAAATTTGCTGCTACAATTATATCATCATTATAACACAAAAGGAAGTGAATATCAAATTGATAATTTTAAGTCAGCTTTTACAGATACTTTTAGTTTGGCTCCTGGGCGAAACCATTGCTAAGGTTTTAATGATTCCCATACCCGGGAATGTATTGGGAATGTTACTTATGCTTGTATTCCTTATACTTAAGATAATCAAGGTGGAAAAAATAAAACAAGTGAGTGATTTCTTCACACAAAATATATCGCTGTTTTTTATTCCATCCACAGTTGCACTTATGGTTAACTATAAAGTTATTCAAAATTCCATTGTGGGTGCACTTATAGCCATCGTTCTCACCAATATTCTGGTTTTTCTTGTAACAGGACTTACGGCTGAATGGCTTCTGCGCCTAAAAAATAAGAGAAAGGGGAATAGAAATGGAAATTCTTAATGTAATTTATGAAAATCCCCTTTTTGGCATAATTCTGAGCCTACTTGCTTATACGGTTGCGGTTTTAATCTATAAAAAGAGCAATAATTTTGTGCTTCTGAACCCGCTTCTCGTTTCGGTGACTTTAGTTATAGCTATTCTTCTTGTGTTTGACATTCCGTATGATACATACAATATCGGCGGTAAGTTCCTTACTATGTTTATTTCACCTATTACCGTGGTGCTGGCAGTACCGCTTTATATGCAGATAAACGCCCTGCGCGAAAATGCGGGAATTATCCTTACCGCAATATTTTTCGGTGCTGTGGCGTCCGTTGTGGGTATTTGTACATATCAGACCTTCTTCCCAATGGAAAACACGGTGTTCGCATCTCTGATTTCCAAATCAATAACCACTGCAATTGCTGTAGAAGTAACCGAACAATTTGGAGGAATAACAGGCATAACAGTTATCGCAGTTGCTTTTACCGGGCTTTTGGGTGCTATTTTCTCGCCGATTATGGCGAAGGTGTTTCGCGTTAAAAATGACATCGCTCTTGGCCTCGCGATTGGTACAAGCTCCCATGTTCTCGGCACAACAAAGGCTATTGAAATGGGCGAAAAGGTGGGGGCGATGTCCAGCCTTTCCATAGCAATAGCGGGTGTTGTCACCGTAATTGTGGCACCGTTTATAGTACAACTTTTTGGCCTTATCTAAAAACTGTTAGTAAATTGTAAATTATATTAAAAAATTATGGACTAAATGATGAAAATAATGTAAAATGGTATCAGACTAAATTAAGGAGCAGGAAATCATGAAGAAAATAATACTTTGGATAGTAATTACCGTTGTTGTTCTCGGCCTTATAGGTGGCGGTATTTATCTCTTTACTTCGAATCAAGAGGAGACCCCCGCACCGTCAGAAACCGATGTCGTTATCGCTGATGATAAGGTGGACAGCATTATCGAGGAAAATAAACAGATCATTCTTACCGAGCCGCAAAATGTGGAAGCAAGCCTCCTTTTGGCAAAAGCATATGCCCAGAAGGGTGATATTGCCTCTGCTCGTGCCGCAATTGACAGAATTATGGGCCTGGTACCCTCTGAATTTAAAATTTACGATACCATGCTGGACATTTACGCCGAAAAGAACGATTATATTTCTGCCGCGCTTTTTATCGAAACAATCAGTCTTGATTACAAAAGCAGGTATGAAGATGAACTCCGCAAGAGAGGCCATGGTTTATATGCAGGCTTTGCCAACACCTCGGGTAACCTGACAAACTACGGTTGGGTGTGCATTGAGGACGACGCTATTTATTACAGCGAAAAAATGGACGGTCAGGCGCTTTATCGCGCTGATTTGGACGGTGGCAACAAGGTTAAGTTGTCCGACCATCCGGCACAGGATATAAATGTTGTTGGCGACACTATTTACTTTGTGGATAGTAAGGAATACAAACTTTACAGTGTAAAGAAGGATGGCAGCGACCACAAATTGTTCCTTGACACTTTTGGACAGCGTCTTTTCGTGTTAGGAAACCGAATTTACTATGTAAACTGGGGCGACGGTTGTAAGATTTACAGCGCAAATTTCGACGGTAGCGATCATAAGATGTCCATCAATGTATCCGCTGACCAGGTTTCCCTTTCCGGATCATGGATATACTACCAGAACCGTGACCAGATGGAGGCTATTTCAAAGGTTAAGATCGACGGTACCGAAGACACCATGCTCAATGAGGTCAACTGCTTATTTGTAAATGGTGCCGGTGAGTATATTTATTATGCAAACTGGGGCGATGCAGGCAAGCTTTACCGTTGCAAAAACGATATGAGCGAAGATCCCGAGCCTCTCTCCGAATCCAAGGTTGGATATATCAACCTTTACGGCGATTGGGTATATTATGTTGATTGGGTCGAGGACCAGCATATTTATCGTAAGAACATAAAGGACGGAACACTTGAACTTGTATCCGAGGATATGGCAAAGGGCATATATGTCAAGGGCGAGTATGTATATTACTATAACGAGCTTGACAATGACCGTCTTTACCGTATGGATTTAGACGGCGATAACAGAATGCTTGTAGGTCAATAAAAATTAAAGGCGAGGAATTATTCCTCGCCTTTTTTTGTAACATAATGAAAGGCAAGTCCATAGAATGATATAGGTAATACTCCAATAGGGGTGTTGCCGAAAATTGAGGAGGAATTATTTATGGCTTGCTCAGGAAGACGCTCTAGTGCAAATGATAACGACGGCTGCAACATTCGTATGAATGTGGTAAGAGGTGCAAATGATGAAAATAACGGCTGTGGCTGTAATTGTGGCTGCAACTGCTGTAACAATTGTGGCTGTGGCTGTAACAACAGTAATGTCGGTGGAGTAAATAACTGCCGTAATTGCGGTCCGTGCCAGTATGTGACCACATCCGACTGCGACTGCGAAGAGGTAGAGGAAACCACCTGCGGATGCAGCTTGTGCGACTAAAATAGAAAAAGGGCGAGTAGCGTAAGCTTCTCGCCCTTTTTTCATTCTTCAAAAATCAAAAACTTATATGCGGGAATGTCCAATACTGATGCAATATCAAAAAGAGTGTCCATAGATATTCCCTTGTTGACATTTGGTGCTTCTATATGACCTATAAAGGCGGCGGATTTACCTATTTTTTCTGCAAGTTGTTCTTGTGTAAGTCCGCGTAATTTACGATAGTATGCAATTTTAAGTCCAACCTGTAAATACTTCGCTTCGTGTGCAGCCTTCATATAATCACCTCTCAAATACTATTTTAACAAGATATAAAACTAATTGACATTAATTGTTAGATATAGTATACTATCTGTAAGTTATGAAAATATATTGCACAATGTCGAGTGCAATATTAAGACTAAGGAGAGGATATTATGAAGAAAAGAATTTTGTCATTGATTATGTGTGTCGCAATAATGGTTACATTGTTGCCGCAAACAGTATTGACAGCCAGCGCATTGGCAGGAGGTACAGTAAACAAGAAAATCATTTGGGTTCTTGATGATGAAGGAACATTAACTGTAAGTGGCTCCGGCGCAATAGATGGTTATGGAGATTTATATAAAGAAAAGACTCCGCCGTGGGAAAATGTAAAAGGAAACATTAAAAAAGTCGTGATAAAAACAGGAATAACAGAAGTAGGAGCCAGAGCATTTCAGGGATGCCCAATGTTAACTGATATAGTAATATGTGAAGGTGTTACAGAAATATCACATGGATCCTTTGCAGAGTGCCCGCGCTTGAAAACAGTCACTTTAGCAAGAAGCATAAGCAGCTCTCGTGGTAAAATTAACGATCAAGCTTTTTATAAAAGCTCGAGTTCATTTATCATCAATTGCTATGAAGATGACTGCTCTGAGGCATTTTATTATTCAGTAATGAATGACATCGAATTAAACTATATCACTGACGATGATGTATTTAATGTACAGGAGAAAGCCGAAACAACACCAAGTATCTTAAATTTTACTAAGGTCAATACATATCTGAGTGATAAGTTTGTTGATGTCCCTCAGACAGCATGGTATGCTGGCAGTGTAAAAAAATCATACGAATTAAACCTGGTAAAAGGTGGCGCAAACAGAAAATTCAGTCCTGATGGCAATATGACAATTGCTGAAGCTCTCGCTTTAGCGGCTCGAATTCATAGAATTTATAATACCGGTAAGGCTGATTTCACACAAGGAGAACCTTGGTATGATGTGTATATTTCATATGCCATAACAAATGGAATTCTCACAGCAAAAAGTGATTTTGCAGATTATACTAAGCCTATTAATCGTGCACAATTCGCAACAATTTTTTCTAAGGTTCTTCCGAATAGCGAACTGAACAGTATAAATAATATTACAGCTATTCCTGATGTTTCGAGCAGTCTCTCTTTTTCCAATAATGTATACAAACTTTACAATGCCGGCATAATTACCGGAAGTGACAAATATGGCACATTTAATCCCTACACCAATATTAAGCGTAGTGAAGTTGCAACTATCGCAACGCGAATTGTTGATAAGTCCTTAAGAAAAACATTCGTTATTGAAAAAAGACCTGCAATTCAAGGTGTGAAAGTAAATGGTAGTTCAACAATTTATGTAGGACAAAAAGTGAAATATACAGCTACAGTAACACCGGAAGGTGCAGTGCCGAATGTTTCTTGGGCATCCGGTAATCCGGGAGTTGCAACGGTTGACCAGGCAGGTAATGTTACAGCATTGAAACCGGGTCAAAGCAACATTACTGCAACAGCTGCAAACGGAATGAAAAATACACTTTTAGTAACGGTTGCATATGCTACACCGACCACAGTAACATTGGCAGGAAAAACCAGTATTGAGGTGCGCACAAGCACAAAATGGACCGCAACAGTTGCGCCTGCAAGTGCTAATCAGTGGGTATCGTGGTCTTCGGGCAATCCCGGCGTTGCTACGGTTGATAAGACCGGAACAATAGTTGGTGTTAAGCCGGGTAAGGCTAACATTACTGCAACAGCAGTTAATGGTGTTAAAAAGACGGTTACCGTAACTGTAACCCCGTCACTTTCTGAGCAGTACAAGTCACTTGCAAGAACAGATATGACAAGAATTAGAAGCAAATATTCCACAGCAAAAGGAACTAATGCTTATGTCTATGCATATACTAATTCATATGATCAGCTTTGTATATTGGTAACTATACAGTACAGAATTATTAATGTGCATACCGAAACATTCCTTCATATCATACCGACAGGACAAGTAATCGAAAATCCGAGTACATATTATAAAATACTTGCTGATACATCCCGCTCATACGAAACAAAAAGCGTATATCTTAATCTAAGACAAGATGTGGCGGGGGCGGAACTCACATCATCCGCGGCATTGGTGAAAATAATAGCAGAAGGCATAAATCCATATACGGGAGCATATGCTAATGCGGCTTACTTAAACAACTAACAAAAAAGCGAGGAGTGTATACTCCTCGCTTTTTATTTTTCTAAAACAACAACTTAACCGCTATTACCGAGCCTATATATCCGGCGAGATCGGCGATGAGGGCGGCGGGGATAGCGTAGCGGGTTTTATTTAGCTTTAGTGCGCCGAAATACACAGCGATTGTATAGAAGGTAGTTTCCGCTGAACCAAGCATTACCGCGGCGATCCTGCCAATTTCTGAGTCTGCGCCGTAGCTTTTGATTACATCAGTACCCAGCGCCAGGGCAGCTGAACCGGAGAAGGGTCGCAAAACACCTAACGGAACACACTCTGCGGGGATGCCGAGAAGAGTGGTAACAGGGGATAAAAGGCGAGTGAGTATATCCATCGCACCGGACGCCCGTAGCATATGTACCGCGGTTAAAAGTGCTACTAAAGAGGGGAGTATCTTGTATAAAATCTTTACGCCACTAATAGCACCGTCTAAAAACGCGTTCCAGATATCGCATTTTTTAAAAACTCCGTAAAGGCATACAAAAACGATAATGGCGGGCACAATCAGCTTTGAAAGTGAAGAAATATCCACATTCTACCCCCTATACAACTTTTTTAGCAGCTTTGATGCAATAACTCCGGCGGCAAGGGATATAATTGAGGCAATCCACACCGCGGGGATTATATCAAAGGGAGTATCCGCACCGCAGGATGCGCGAATTGCACCGATTGTGGTGGGAATAAGCTGAAGAGAGGCGGTATTTATCACTACCAGCATACACATATCATCGGATGCAGCATGCCCGCTGCTTAAACGGTGGAGTCCCTCTGCCGCTCGAATACCCGCAGGTGTGGCGGCGTTGCCGAGGCCCAAAAGATTTGCAGATACATTGGCGGCGATATCCGACATTACCGTTTCATTCTTTTTCGCTTTTGGGAAAAGGGAGCCGATTACGGGCGTGATTACCTTTGAAAGCCCATCCATAAGGCCCGAGCGCTTCATTATTTCCATAATGCCGCTCCAAAGAAGGATAAGTCCCGCAATTGAAAGGCAAAGTTCAATGCTCGCCTCAGCACCGCTCAGGGCAGAGGCAGTGAGTGCATCGATATTGCCGGTAAAAATTGCACAGATAAAAGAAAGGCACAACATAGCGCACCAAAGCTTACCCATCATAAGACAACAACTCCTGAAATTCGACAAGATATGACACGAAACAGAGAAAATTGGTATAAATTGGCACAAAAATATTAGCTAAAATCAATTTCCAGTAATTGACAAATTACTGCGTGTTTGCTATACTAAAACAGTAAAAATTGACATTTTTTGTAAATTAGTGGAGGAGAGATAGATATGAAAACAACCGGAATTGTACGAAAAGTAGATGAATTAGGCCGCGTGGTTTTGCCCATCGAGCTTCGTCGTAATATGGATATAGAGGTTCGTGATTCTCTTGAAATTTATGTTGACGGGGATTCCATTATTCTTAAAAAGTATCAGCCGGCTTGTATTTTTTGCGGCAGTACCAAGGATTTAACAACCTATATGGATAAAAATATTTGCGCCGCTTGCGCAAAGAAAATCGGTGGATAGTATGGCAGATACCATTGCGGCAATCGCAACCGCGCCCGCTCCGGGTGCAATTGCGATTATAAGACTTAGCGGTGAAGGAGCCTTATCTACTGTAAAAGCGGTTTTTAAAGGCAAAGAACTTCGTGACCGTATGATGCATTACGGCGAATTTATTGTATCGGGAAGCGTTATAGATAACGGCCTTGCGGTATATATGAAGGCGCCCAACAGCTATACCGGTGAGGACACGGTAGAACTTTTCTGCCACGGCTCACTTATTGTTGCCCGCGCAATTTTAGACGAGCTTTATAAGGCGGGCGCCCGCCCTGCACAACCCGGTGAATTTACCCGCCGAGCTTTTTTAAACGGAAAGTTAGAGCTTTCTCAGGCAGAGGCGGTAATTGATTTGATCGATGCGGAAACCATTGAAGGTGCTAAAAGTGCCGCTGCGCAAATGGCGGGAAGAATGGGCGAGAAAATCAACTCCATAAGATTTGTGCTTTTGGATTTAATATCATCCTTCTATGCTTATGTGGATTATCCCGACGAAGATATTGAAGACACCCAAATTGCGGAAATGTGTGATAGTCTGCAAAAGGGAATAGAAAGCCTTACCAAAATGATAGACAGCTTTGAAGATGGCAAGATCATTAAAGACGGTGTGAGATGTGCCATAATCGGAAAGCCCAATGCGGGTAAATCATCGCTTCTTAATGCTATCCTCGGCTTTGACAGAAGCATTGTATCCGATATTCCGGGTACTACCCGAGACACAGTTGAGGAGCGGGTGCGACTTGGCGGTGTGTCCCTGCGACTTATTGATACAGCGGGTATCAGATGCGCAAGTGACGCTATTGAGAAAATAGGAATTGAGCGCACAAATAGCGCGGTAGAAGAGGCACAGCTTGTGTTGGCGGTATTTGACGGGTCACAAGAACTTACCACTGAGGATGATGATATTTTTGCCGCTTGCAAAAATAAAAACGCCATTGCAATCGTAAATAAAGACGATTTGCAACAGCGCATTGATATGACAAAAATTGAAGCGGAATTTGGCGAGAATGTTTGTGTTATATCCGCCCGTGAGGAAAAGGGAATGGATGAATTAAACGGTAAAATTGCGAAAATCTTTTCCAATGTGGAATTTAACACAAGCGGTGATACGGTAACCAATGCTCGCCATGCGGCCGCTCTCGAAAAAGCGAGGGAGAATGCACAGAGTGCACTCTGTGCACTACAAGCGGGATTTACTCCCGATGTGGCAATTGCTGATCTTGAAAACAGCGTAAACGCGCTGGGCGAAATAACCGGCGAGACCGCAGGTGAGCAGATACTCGCAAGAATATTTGAACGCTTTTGCGTAGGTAAATAAAAAGGAAGGCTTGAGTTTATCAAGCCTTCTTTTTTATTTCTTAATTCTACTTTTCCAAACACCGATTTTACGAACAAGTGCGCGATAAGCGGACTGTGTATCTTCGATTATTTTTGCCATTTTCGGCATAAACAGCATATCAAGCTTGCCCACAAAGTCAACCTGTACGCCGCCAAAACCCTGCTTAAAGCGTATAAGTCCTTCAAGGAAGGTCTTTTCCATATCACCGGTAACACCGCGGAAATCATAGATGCTGCAACCCTTTTCGATTGCCCATTTTATCATTTCCCACTGCATCATATAATTGGGCATACGGTTGCGCTCGCGGTTAGAGCTTGCGCCGTATAAATACCAGAGCTTGTCGCCATAGTAGATAGCGATTGCGCCTGCAATCGCCTGGCCTTCATACTCGATTAAGTAAAGGCGGAGATTGTCGGGGGAGAGGATGTCGTACATTTCCTCAAAATACTTAAGACTGCGCGCCATAAAGCCGTCGCGTACCGCGGTTTCTACCATAATATCGCGGAAAGCGGGTAAGTCTTCTTTTGTGCCGATTCGGCAGGTGACACCTTTGCGCTCACTTAAGCGAACATTGTAACGGGTTTTGGAATGGAACTCTGCGAAAATTTCGTCCTGAGTCTTACCGTCTAAGTAAAGGCGGAAAACATAGCGCGCCTGAAGATATTCGGGACGGTTTTTTGTGTTATTAATGACGAAACCGGCGTTTTTAAGATCAGCTAAATATGCCTCGTCTTCATCTGTGATGTCCGGGTCGATAGAAAGCTCGTAGGAATTGTATTTCTTAGCCAGTGCGCGAGCTTCATCGCAAAGCTCCTTAAGCGTTGCCACATCACCGTCGTCAACTACCGGACCGCGGGGACAGTACATATGAGTGTACTTGGTGTGGGGAACTTTACTTAAAAAGATAAGCATACTGCCGCGGATTTTACCCTCATCATCAACAGAGAGAAAACCCTCAAATTTCCAAGGCTTTTTAAACTCCGCCCACTTAAGGGACTTAACAAAATGTCCCTTAGGGTGATTACTTATAAAAGCCTCATATTCATTGTATAAATCGGGTGTTAAATACTTAATCATTCCGTTCTACCTCCCTAATATTTTGCGGGCAATTTTTTTCGCCCTGCGCGCGGTATCAAGTGTCTTTTTGATAAAGGGCTTATAGATAATGTCAAGTCTGCCCACAAAGGTGATTAATTCGCCGCCAAAGCGCTTTTTAAAGCGGAAAAGGCCCTCGAGCGGCTTGGTTTTATCCTTTTCGCCCGCCACACCGCGCATATCATAGTAGCGGCATCCGCGGGATATGGAATAGCGAATCATCTCCCATTGCATAAGGAAATTGGGCAGCTTATCGCGGTAGGCATCACTACTTGCGCCATACAGATGCCAAGCCTTATCGCCGTGTACAATAAGTACAGAGCCTGCTATTATTTCGCCCTCATACTCAACCACGAATAATTTACAATCATCCTCGGGCAGGGTATTAAACATATTTTCGAAATATCTGATACCTCGCGCGGTAAAATTATCTCTTGCCGCGGTCTCAACCAGAAGCTTTTGGAAAGCGGGGAGCTCATCCTTTGTTCCTATACGGCAAACCGCGCCGGTCTTGAGAGATGCGCGCACGCTGTACCGCGCTTTGGAATGGAACATAGCGAGTAATTCATCGTCGCTTTTATCCTTAATATCAATGCGGAAAACAGCCAGAGGCTGCAGTATTCCCATTTCGTCCTTTGGTGCACCAACCTTGAAGCCTGCATCAGTAAGATGGGTGAAAAGATCATCACTTACCGTGATATCCGGGTCAACGGTTAGCATATAGGCATTGTGCTTTTTGGCGATTTTACCAGCCTCACAAATAAGTTCCCGAACCGCGTATTTATTATCGGCGATAGGGCCGCGGGGGGAATAGAGGATGCAGGTTTTTAAAATCGGCTCTTCGTGCACCAGAATAAGCATAGCACCGCGAGGCTTTCCGTCATCATCAAGAGACAGCAGGGGATAAGAAGTTCTCTCAGCCTTAAAGCGCGCCCAATGGAAGGACTGCAGGAAGTGGCCACGATGATGTTTGCGGACATATTCTTCATATATGGAAAAGTTGTCGTTATCAATATATTTAATCATACAACACAAAACCCCAATATAATATAAGTATCTATATTGTACCATTTTAGGGGACGATATGCAAGGGTGTATAAAAAAGAAAGCAGGTTTTAACCTGCTTTCTTAATGGTTAATATTTTCGTCTGACATAATCCTTGGTGCAGGTTGAATAGCCGGTTTCAAGGTTGATTTCTAGTGTGAGATCGAAAAGGTAATAATCTCCATAATCACCATATTTATCTATGGGATAGAAACTACCTGAAACAGTAACTCTGTGAACAGGTTCTCCACGAATGAAATCTCCCTCTGATGTTCCGATTTCAAATCCGCCTAATTTTTCAACATAAGTCTCCTCGCAACATTTGTTAACGGCTGCTTGTCTTATCGCTGCCTCTAAGGCCTCGTCGGTTTGAATAACATAGTGGCTTGTTGGCGACTCTTCTTCGGCAGGTGTGTTCTCGACATTAGCGGACCCACATGCACACAGCGAAAGAAGACTGATAAGCGCCAGCATTAAACCAAGTTTTTTTCTCATATATATACCTCCTCAATATAAATATCCCAAATCGGGATATTTATATTATGCCGATATGGGATAATTATGTCAAGGGGTGAATTTGATGAGACTTAAAGAAATTCGCAAAGCGCGGGGAATATCTCAGCTTAAGTTAGCTCTTGACTTAAATACAAATCAAAATACAATAAGCAGATACGAGACAGGCGAGAGAGAGCCGGGGATAGTGGAACTTATTAAAATAGCGGATTATTTTGATGTTTCCATCGATTACCTTTTGGAGCGTACAAATAATCCTAAAGTAGAAAAATAAAGCATATTGACACCATTTGATATAATAAGATATAATTAAAACATCTCGGGGGTATAGCTCAGCTGGGAGAGCGCTTGAATGGCATTCAAGAGGCCAGCGGTTCGATCCCGCTTATCTCCACCAAAAGAACAGGGACGGTCATACGACTGTCTCTTTCCATTTTAAAAGGATCGAAAGGCGGCACTTGACGGGGTGCCGGTGGCACGTCGTAACCGCCGTGGCTTTTCCGCAGAAAAGCGATCCCGCTTATCTCCACCAAAAGAAAAGGGACAGTCATACGACTGTCCCTTTTTATATGTACTTAAATTCTGTTTGCTGCGGCGAGACGGTTTCTGTATTCCTCGGCAAGCCAAGGGGTTAAAAGATCGCCGTTTAGGCGGTATATCCAGTTGCCCTCGGCAACACCCGGTACATTCATACGGGCAAGCTTGCCTTGGCGCAGGATGTCCTGAATTGGAAGTACGGCAAGCTCTGCCTTGGAATTGAGGCAGGCGTTTATCATAGCATCCAACAGCTCGTCGTCACTATTTGCGCCTAAAAGGAATCTTGCGGTATCCACATGCCAGCCGCCCTCCTGAATCCAACCGAGGGTAGTATTGTTATCGTGTGTGCCTGTATAGCAAACGCAGTCTTCCTTGATATTTTCGGGGAGGTATGGGTTGTTGGCATCGTAAAAAGCAAATTGCAATACCGCCATACCGGGAATTTTAAGTGCGCGGCGCAGTTCGTTGACATCCTCGGTAATTGTACCTAAATCCTCAGCAATGAGATTGAGTTTACCAAGCTTTTTTTCAAGCGCCTCAAAAAGTTCGATACCCGGGCCTTTTCGCCATTCACCGTAACTTGCATCAGGCGCATCCTTCGGAATGGCCCAATAGCCTGCAAAACCTCTGAAATGATCAAGGCGCACGCGGTCAAATCTTTTAAAAGTTGATTCCATGCGCTTTATCCAGAAATCATAACCGGTTTTTTTAAGAGCATCCCAGTCATAGAGAGGGTTGTTCCAGCATTGACCTGTAGCCGAGAAATTATCGGGTGGGCAGCCTGCAACCGCATCCTCTAAAAACAGTTCGGGATGCATATTGTATCCGTCGCTGTCCGGCGCAACATAAATTGGAAGATCGCCAATAATTTCAATGCCTTTGGAGTGTGCATAATTTAAAAGATCATCCCATTGACGGGAGAATTCACATTCAATAAAATCATCTTCGCCCGAGCGCGTTGCCGCGATAGATAGTATTCTCTCGTTGTGTGCTACAACAGTCGGATAATCAACATAGTTAAGAGTAGATACGGGCGGAAGCTCGTTTTCCCTTAAGAGTCCTTTTTCCACGAGAATGTCGGGGTCAATAAAAAGAGAGTTGCCGCGAAAAGATGACGGCGATTGATAGGGTGAGTAAGAAGCACCCACCGGGGTGATGGGAAGTACCTGCCAGGCGGTAAAACCTGCAGCACTAAGAAAATCAACAAAATTACGAGCACACTCACCCAATGTTCCGATGCCGAAACGGCCGGGCAGGGAGCTTATGTGTAAAAGAACACCTGCTTTACGCATTTTTTTATTCCACAACCTTCCAAGAGTTAAATTTATAATATGCATTATGCGTCATCGGGGTAAGAGACTCAAAAAATTCTTTATGAGTTACCGCCGAATGTTTTTTAAATAGAATCGGTACGATGGGGCAGGTATCCGCAAGATGGCGGAGGAAATCCGTCATCTCATTGCCCTCTGCAAATTTAAGCTTGTTATAAGCGGCAAGGCGATTGTCGGTCTCTGACGATGAATAGCCGCCGTAATTGAGCGCGCTGCCCGATCTTATAAGAGAATCAAGGTTGAAATCCGCCCGCATATTTACCTCGGTAATGTACATATCAAAGTCACCGTTAATCAGCGAGCGGGTATAAGATGACCACTTTTCCTCGCGGATGTTTACGATAAAGCCGAGGTTGGTAAGGGTTTCGGCAATTCTGCGGGCGAGCGCCACACGACTTTTATTTTCGCTGTTTACCAAAAGGGTGTATGAGCGGTAGGAATTATCTAACTTTCCATCACTGTTGGTATCCTTGAAGCCCGCTTCGTTAAAGAGGGCGAGGGCGTTTTCTTTAGAGTAATCTATAGTCGCGGCAACATCCTTATTAAATGCGCGGCAGGATGGATGCAAGGGCAGAGTGGTAGGATGTCCCATAAGGGCAAAGTCCTGCTCGGTAGCACTTTTACGGTCTATTGCACAGGAGATGGCACGGCGAACACTTGCATTCTGGAACGCGCGGACATTGTAATTAAAGCCAAGATGTACAAGGGATGTGCTTGCAATATCGGTGGAGTGATAGTCACCGCGGAACTGATAAGGAGTTGCACCGGTTGGATCAAGGGTTATCAAGTCTATATTCATAGACTCAAAACCCCAGATAAGTTCATCAACACCTGAAACACCTACGACCTTTATGCTGTCAAAGGGCAGAGTATCTTTGCCATGCCAGTGAGGGTTTTTAAGAAGTGTGTATTCCTTTTTATCAGCGTTGTAGGAAAGATAGTAAGGACCGGTGCCAATGGCGATAGCGCTTTGTTCACTGCCTTTTTTAATAACAGGTACATCAAGGAGATTTGCAAGTTTTGAATTAGGATTAAGCAGGGTGATGACCACATCATTTCCTTGAGCCACAGCGGTGGAAATATTTGAAAGACGGGTGGCGAAATAGGAAACTTCGTTCTTTGCAAGATTGATTGAATAGGCCACATCCTCAGCAGTAAGGGGCGTTCCGTCACTAAAACGGATGTTGCTTTTTACGGTAAATCTATAAATCGTGTCCTGCTTTGAATATTTATCGCAAAGCACCGCGATCGCGTCAAATTTTTCGTCCAATTCAAAAAGGCCTTCATAAACAAGGCCGAAAAGCTCTAAATTTTCTTTGTTTTTACTGGCAAGCGGATTAACTGTAGCCTCCGGCACCAGAGCAACACCGAATTCTGTATTTGTATTTTCAGAGCCTTCCGTTATTTCACCGTCGCCCGAATCACCGCAGGAACAAAGGAAAATAAGAGAAAGCATAAGCGCGAGGATTCTTTTCAAATTAATCACCTCAGCATAATTATTGCAGCCATTGCACCGCGAACACCGCCTGTGGCGCGATGCGACCAATAGGTATCTGAATTGCAGCGGGTGCAAATACCGCTCATCGTAATATTTTCGCTTAAAACACCGTGGCGGGTCAACACGAATTTATTGAGTCCCGCAAGGTCAATGAGGTACTTTTCACCTATGGGTGTAAAATATCTTTCTGCATCCTTACCGAGAGCCTCAATCATAGCCTCGGGCACATCGTTGTGGGTCTCAAAACAGCATTTGCCGCCGCAGGGTCCGATGCCCGCCAAAATATTCTCGGGCTTGCAGGAAAAGACCTCCTGCATTTTCAAAACCGCCTTGCCGGCGGTCTCCAAAGCCGTGCCGCGCCAGCCGGCGTGCACAACGCCTGCCACCTCTTTTATCGGGTCAAGCAGGAAAATCGGTGTGCAGTCTGCGTGAAAGGTGGCAAGGGGAAGATTTTTTACATTGGTTATAATCCCGTCATATTCGGGGCGGTTATCGCGAAAACCCATACCTGCATCCTCTTCACGGGCTACATATATATCGTTTTTATGTACTTGGGGGAAGAATACAATACGGTCGGGATCAAAGCCGATGGCGCGCCCTGCGATTTTGTAGTTTTCAATAACCGCCGCGGGATCATCACCGCGACTTATGCCTAAATTCATAGAGTGAAGCGGTGGCTTGCTCACACCGCCAAGGCGGGTGGTGAAGCCGTGATTAACAAGCCCGGTTTTGGTAAAAGAGGGTATTGTCAAATATAAAAAATCACCACTTTTGTTTTCGATAAAGGGCATATTAATCACCTCACTTGCACAATATTTATATTCTAAACTAAAATCGCGAAAAATACAATAAAAAAAGCGGGGATTACCCGCTTTTTATTATTTGTTTCCTTTGAGCGCTTTCATTCTGTTCGCGTGGTCTAAAATTCTCTTGCGAATTCTGAGGTTTTCCGGAGTTACCTCGAGAAGTTCATCATCTGCTAAGAATTCAAGCATCTGCTCTAAACTCATTCTGCGCGGGGGGATAAGACGAAGAGCATCGTCACTACCGGAGGCGCGCATATTGGTAAGTTGCTTGCGTTTGCAAACATTTACTGTAATATCGTCGGGTTTCGGTGATACACCTACAACCATTCCCTCGTAAACAGGAGTGCCAGCATCGATAAACAGAGCACCGCGCTCTTGAGCGTTAAACAGACCGTAAGCAACGGCATCGCCGGTTTCAAATGCGATGAGAGAACCGGTGGTGCGACGGGGAATGTCACCTTTGAAGGGCGCATAGTTATGGAACACCGCGTTGAGTACACCTTCACCCTTGGTGTCGGTTAAAAATTCGTTTCTGTAGCCGAAAAGACCACGGGAGGGGATTAAAAATTCAACGCGCATACGACTTCCAAAGGGTGTCATATGGGTAAGTTCTGCCTTTCGTGTGCCCATCTTTTCCATAACCGAGCCGAGAGACTCCTCAGGAACATCAATTGTAAGCTGTTCGATAGGCTCACACATAACACCGTCGATCTCTTTGTATAAAACGCGGGGAGTGCTCACCTGAAACTCATAACCCTCACGGCGCATGGTTTCGATTAAAATGGAAAGATGCATTTCACCGCGGCCTGCAACAGAGAAAGAGTCCATAGATCCTTCAACATCGGATACACGAAGAGAAACATCCTTTAACAGCTCGCGCTGCAGGCGGTCACGCAGGTTTCGAGTGGTAACGAATTTACCCTCGCGACCGGCAAAGGGTGAGTCATTTACCGAGAAGGTCATTTCCACGGTAGGCTCTGAGATTTTAACAAAAGGAAGGGGATTGGGGGATGTGGGATCGCACACCGTGTCGCCGATGGTTATCTCACTCATACCGGAAAAGGCAACGATGCTTCCGGCAGAGGCTTCGGTAACCGGTACTCTCTCCAGTCCTTCAAATTCATAAATTGCGGTGATTTTTGATTTTTTTGCCTCTCTAAGACCGTGGTAGTCGCAAACCATAATCTCCTGATTTAATTTGAGAACACCGGTTTCGATACGACCGATACCTATTCTTCCCACATAATCGTTATAGTCGATAGAGGAAACCAGCATTGAAAGGGGTGCCTCTTTATCGGCAATCGGTGCGGGGATATAGTCCACGATTTTGTCCAGAAGTGGCTTTAAGTCAACACCTTGTACATTGGGGTCCTCGCTTGCGATGCCCGCACGGGCAGAACAGTAGAGAATAGGTGAGTCAAGTTGCTCTTCATTTGCATCAAGCTCTAACAGAAGCTCTAAAACCTCGTCCTCAATTTCGTCAAGACGGGCATCCTGACGGTCAATTTTATTGACAACAACGATTACACGGTGTCCTAATTCCAACGCTTTTTGCAGTACGAAGCGGGTCTGGGGCATAGGGCCTTCAGCCGCGTCAACAAGAAGGATAACGCCGTCTACCATTTTGAGTATACGCTCAACCTCACCGCCAAAATCCGCGTGGCCGGGAGTATCAATAACGTTTATCTTAACGTCCTTGTAATGAATGGCAGTGTTCTTTGCGAGAATAGTAATTCCGCGCTCACGCTCCAGGTCATTTGAGTCCATAACGCGATCCTCAGTCTCCTGGTTTTCGCGATAAATTCCGCCCTGGCGCAGCATTTCGTCAACAAGAGTAGTCTTTCCGTGGTCAACGTGAGCAATAATAGCAATATTTCTTAAATCGGTACGCTTCATTTTTCGTAACCTTTCAAAGTAAAAAATTTCAACCTTAATATTTTAACACAAATTGCGACAAATTGCAATGCCTTTTTATGCTAAAATGAATAAAATATGCAAATATAAATTGTTAATTTCGCACAATTCCAGTTTTTTTAATCTGCGAAGCAATAAAATTAATCGTGCTCGCCGTAAGTCCATCCCTCTCCGTTTATCTCGTGCGCACGCGTAATGCTGACAAACGCAGTCTTGTCTATGCGCTTAATAACGTTCATCAGATCTGCGTACTGACGCATTGTAAACGTTACGGAAAGAACGGTTTTAGATTGACCGGAGTATCCACCGGTTGCAACGAACATAGTTGTAGTACGTCTAACCTCTTCTCTTATAGCAAGATTTATCTCCTCGTACTTATCCGAAACGATCTGCGCAGTAAAGGCCTGTCCTCGACCGATAAAGATCCTGTCAATAACCATTGCTCCGATCCAGGCTGCAATAATGCCGAGGAGAGTAAGTATAAGATCGCCTATTGTGAAAAGACCCAAAACAACGG
>JAZNNQ010000007.1:0-4452 GCA_045580305.1 Eubacteriales bacterium | reverse complement strand
AAAAAGAAGTACCGATTTGGAAAGATATTTGGCACCATCTGCACCAAGTCGCGCAACAAAGAAATTGTCGGCAAAAGCCGCATCCAGTATAAAAGGAAGAAGAATAACAACGGGCAGAAGCATTGCCTGCCAGCCTTTTTTAAGGGTCTCTTTCATACTTGGCAATTCTTCCTTGCTCATGGGCTGTACCTTATAGTGTCGACAAAATGCCCATACCATAAACAGACGCTGTGCAATAAACCACAGAGAGACACCCCACAAAACTATCCAGAACTGACCTTGGGATACATCGGCAATGCCTGCTCCCTGCGCAAAGGTGGTAAATGCCGCCATAGCCGCAACGATATTGGAGGACGGGGGAATCATATTTCCCAAGTAACTGGCGTTTGACTCGATATTAGCCGCCAGTTCCGCAGGGAAACCGGTGCGTTTCATAGCGGGGATGGTAAGTGTACCGGTTGCCATAACGTTTCCGGGACCGGAGCCGGAAAGAGCGCCCATAAAAGAACTCGCAATAACCGCGGTATAGCCGGCACCGCCTCTGATACGGCCGATAAAGGTAAGGATAACCGCGATACAGCTGTCCACGATTTTTGTTTTTGTCAATATAATAGACATAGCAACGAAGGCGACCATTGAATAAAGCAATGATGTAGATAAACCCTCGTTAATATAGAGCAGTACATTGTCCCAAGTGCCGGTAACCGTAAGCAATATGATAAAAGCAAGTAAGACAGCCTCATAAACAGGGCGCTTAAATCCTAAAAACCATATACATATGACCACCAGCATAATGCCCAAGTACAGTAAAGACTCCATGGCAAATGCCCCTTTCATTATAAAATGGTTATAACAACTATTACCTTTATGGAATATAATAGCACCGTTATATATTTTTGTCAATAGAAATCATAAGATTTTGGAATAATGTGTTGACTTTTGCAGTCTGAGAGGGTATCTTAAAAATAGAGGTGGTGCAGAGTATGAATACAAAGCAAATTCAATATGTACTGGCGCTGTCGGAAACCCTGAATTTTTCCCAAGCGGCAGAGCGAATGGGCATATCCCAGCCCGCGCTCAGCAAGCAGATACAATATATAGAAAAGGACTTTGGCGTAAAGCTGTTTGACCGAAATCACAGCCCGCTTAAGCTGACACCTGCGGGTGAGTATTTTGTCCGCAACGCGCGGGAACTGGTATATAAAGAGGATCAGTTGCACCAGGCACTGGAGCAGTTCCGGACCGGAGAAAGCGGCTGTCTTGTTATCGGTGTAACGCCATTTAGAAGTCTGTACCTTATGCCGGGACTGGTGAAAAAGATAAGGGCGCGTTATCCCGGTGTACGAGTGTGCCTGCAGGAGGTGCCCAGTCAGCAATTGCGAAAAGATGCAGCAGAGGGCAAATATGATTTTGCCATTGTCAATCTGCCGGTAGACACATCCTTGCTGGAGGTGACACCGTTAGAGCAGGACACTTTGGTGCTGGCGGTGCACAACAGTATGGCCGAGAAATTGCCTGTCACGGGTGATGGCGAATTCCTCACCGTGGATTTTAGCGAGGCTGCACACTTGCCATTCGTTGTTTTGAGCGAGGGTCAGGAGCTGCGACAGCTGTTTAACGGACTGTGTGCCGCATCGGATTTCTATCCCACCATCGCCGCGGAGGTAATGGGTGTTACTTCGGCTTGGGCAATGGCTCAGGCGGGTGTGGGCGCTACATTGTTGCCGCTTCAGTTTGTGCATAATCAGCAATTCGACAGTAACTTGTCTTTATATATTGTAAAGAACAGTATATATTCCCGTCAGCCGGCTATTGTAACGCGGCGCGGGCAGTATCGCACACCCTATGCGGATTATGCGATACGCGTACTAACCGAAGGTGAATAATAAAAAGAGTTTGGTCGGCTGACCAAACTCTTTTTTAGTATAGTGAGGAAATACGGTTACATAATTTTTGTAAATAAAATTAAAATAGTCGGTTATATACTGAAAATATTGCAGGAAATGGGGTTTGAAAATAGTTTCGCAGTTTACATAATTTATGCTTGCATTTGCAAAATGCCTATGCTATAATCAACGATGGTATTTTGCGGAAATATGCCGAAAAAATGAAAATAAGAAAAATGTCCCCAAGGAGGATAAATTTATGAAGCACATCGGTAAACAAATGCTAAGTGCATTTCTTACGCTTGCGCTCCTTATCAGCTGTTGTCCTGCAATAGGTTTCAATGCTTTTGCGGCGGATGCTATCGTTATAAACCGTGATGCAAAGGAAAATTTAAATCAAGAGGACGGTGTTATATTCACCAAGGAGGCCGCCGCCATGTCGGATGGTACGGTGGATATGAAGCTTACCGCCCATACCTTGGGTGATGTCAAGCAGACCACTTCAAAGGTCAAGCCGACTGACATTGTACTCGTACTCGATATGTCGGGTTCGATGGACAATGCTTCTGCTGTATATAAAGAAGTATTGGGCAGTAAAAACGGTAACTACTACGGCTTTAACAGCAAAAACGGTACTACCTATTATATAAATACCGGCACCGAAGCGGAGCCGACATATACCAAGGTAACCTATACAAATCGTGACAACAAGGGGTACGAGTATTTTGCCGTTAGCGGTAAGGCCAATACTTATGTTTACCCGCTGCTTGAAGACGGCGTAGCCGCCAATCATGCAAAAAACTACAATAAGGTACAGTTTTTCTCAAACCTTACCAGAATAGATGCCCTTAAAGATGCGGCGTACTCCTTTATTGATACGGTTTTAAGTATGAATAGTGACGCTGAAGCGGGTAATATGCATCGAGTGTCAATCGTTAAATTTGCAGGTGAGAAATATTCAAACAACACAACCAACACACCCGTAACCACAGAGGGTAACGGTACATATACAGACAGTTATACATTTAACTACTCCCAGGTGGTCAAGGGTCTCACAGAAGTAAACGATACCGGCTCTGAAAACCTTAAAACCGCAATCGGCGCGCTTGATCCTGCAGGCTCCACCGCGGTTGACAAAGGTCTTGCGCTTGCGCGGAAGATTTTTGAGGAGCGTAGTGATAAGAGTCGTGAAGCGATCACGATTGTATTTACCGATGGTGAACCGAACTATTTCAGCGGATTTGACGAAAGCGTTGCAAACGCGGCAATCGAAACCGCAAACGATATGAAAACAAACGATGGAATTACCATTTACGGCGTTTCTGTAGACTCCAATGCAAACGAGGAAGATATTACCGCAAATATCAACAAGTTTATGCACTATATCTCCTCTAACTATCCGAATGCTATCAATATGAGTTCATCAACAAGCGGTTGTGATATTACTGCCGGATATTATATGACTCCGAAAGCGGATGTGACCCTTGAAAAGATATTTACCGCTATTCTTGAAAATATTGCAAGTCCCACAATTGCGCTTGGCGATCAGGCGTTGATGATTGACACGGTTTCCAAGTACTTCGATTTTGAAGGAACGGTTACCGATATAAAATTACAGACAAGCGAAAAAATGGCGGACGGTACATGGGCGGCTCCCGTGAATGACGCAAGTCTTTCTTGCGAAATTAACGGCGATAAACTCATCGTTCACGGCTTTGATTTCGATGAAAATTTCATCTCTGAGACCGGGCGCGGTGATGACGAGGATTTCTACGGAAAGAGATTAGAGATAACCTTTACCGTAACTCCGGATTATACTGCTATCGATGCGGACCCGAGTATATTGACCTCGGGCATCGTTCCCACAAATGAAGGCTCGGCTACCATCGTAAATAGCGAAGCACTTCTTGTCTCCAAAGTAGAAAGTCCCGAACTTCCTTTAAACAAAGTGGTATATAAGGTCGATGGCGAGGAATATGCTGCATACGGAAGATTTACCGGCTCCGATGTAACCGTTGATACAGCGCCTACTAAGACAGGTTATGTCTTCAGCGGCTGGGCATACCCGGATAGCATTACCGTTTCCGACAATAAATTTACAATGCCCAATGAAAATATTGAAATTACGGGCACCTTTATAAAAAATACATACGATGTTAGATACGAAGTAAACGGCGACACCTTTACGGATACATATGAGGACGGCCAGGCGTTAGTTCTTCCGTCCGCACCTCCTGCTGAGGATGGATATATTTTTGAGGGCTGGTATACCGATGAGGAATTAACTATTCCAGCCGTAGAGGGTACTCCGGTTACAGAAGATATGGTTCTATACCCCAAATTTGACCGCTCAACAACACCTATTGTACCGGGTAATGTAGTAAATTACATTGTTGAGCATTACAAGGCAGATGCAGAAGGCAACTATCCGACCGAACCTACCGATAAAGAAATCCTCGGCGGTGAAATCGGTGCGACCGTTGTCGGCACACCGAAGAACTACGATGGATATTGCTACAACGGACAGATTTCCGAAAATTCCGCAACACTTGTTAAGATAACAAGT
>JAZNNQ010000006.1:0-20182 GCA_045580305.1 Eubacteriales bacterium | reverse complement strand
CCGCGGAGAACGGGATGTTCGGGATTCAGGGCACGGGCACGGAATTCGGCGATGGCGTCCTTGTCCACCATTTTGCCGAGGGTGTCGAAATCCCAGACCTCGATCTTCTGAATTTCGTGAGAAGTACGGAATCCGTCGAAGAAGTTCAGGAAGGGAACGCGGCCCTTGATGGTGGAAAGGTGAGCAACGGCACCCAGGTCCATAACCTCCTGAGCGTTGCTTTCTGCCAGCATGGCGTAACCGGTCTGACGGCAAGCGTAAACATCGGAATGGTCACCGAAAATGTTGAGCGCGTGTGAAGCTACACAACGAGCGGAAACATGAATAACGCTCGGGAGTAACTCACCTGCGATCTTGTACATATTCGGAATCATAAGGAGAAGACCCTGTGAAGCAGTGTAGGTGGTGGTAAGCGCACCTGCAGCGAGGGAGCCGTGTACTGCACCTGCAGCACCTGCCTCGGACTGCATCTCAACCATCTTTACGCGATCGCCAAAGATGTTGCGAGCCGGTTCTCCGAAAATGTTTTTGTCTGTTGCAGACCAAGTGTCTGTAACCTCAGCCATCGGGCTTGACGGTGTGATCGGGTAAATCGCAGCAACTTCAGTAAACGCATAACTTACGTGAGCGGCAGCGGTATTACCGTCCATGGAAACTTTTCTTCTTGCCATGTTTTGTTTTCCTCCTTTTTATTAAAGCAGAAAATACTGCTATATTGTACCGTACCACTCATTTTAACATCTTTTTCCCTCGGTGTAAACCTCTTTTTGCAAAAAATCTACATAAATTTATTGTTATTATTTTGAATTTTTCTTCAATTTTATGGAACAGCAGGATGGATATTGAATTATCGACACTTTTATATTAAAATGGAGAAAATGAGGTGATTATTAATGCTTTCCGTGATTACTTCCCTTGGTATCGCCGGAATTTCGGGCTATACCGTTCATGTTGAGTGTGATTTATCAAGCGGTCTGCCCAATTTCGATGTGGTGGGCCTGCCCGATGCGGTTGTAAAAGAGTCCCGCGGCCGCGTGCGAAGCGCCATTAAAAATTGCGACTTTGAGTTCCCACTCCGCCGTATTACGGTGAATTTAGCGCCCGCCGATTTAAAGAAGGAAGGCTCTCTTTACGATCTGCCCATTCTTCTCGGCATCCTTTCCTCAACCAATCAGATAAATTGTCCCGATAAGAAAAGCGCCTTTTTAGGTGAGCTGTCTCTCGACGGCAAGCTGCGCCCTGTAAATGGCGTGCTGCCTATGGCGATTTCTGCGGTAAGGGTGGGAATTGATAAGCTTTATGTCCCCTCCGAAAATGCAAACGAGGCGACCCTTGCAAAGGGTATCACCGTCTACCCGGTGGACAGTATTACACAGCTTGTATCCCACCTCCGCGGTGAAACTGAGATCTCCCCCGCTCCCCTTTGGGAGCCTGTTCCCGCGCACAACCTTACCCTTGATTTTGCAGATGTCAAGGGGCAGGAAAATGCGAAGCGCGCGTTGGAGATCGCGGCAACCGGTGGCCACAATATTTTGATGCTTGGCCCTCCCGGAAGCGGTAAAAGTATGCTCGCCCGCAGAATTCCGTCGATTTTGCCGGATATGACCTATGAAGAGTCTATCCAGACCACGGAAATACATTCGGTTTGCGGACTTACATCTCAAGAAAACCCCTTTATTTTTGAGCGGCCTTTCCGCTCGCCCCATCACACGGTTTCAACCGTGGCTCTTGCCGGCGGCGGCGTGCCCCTGCATCCGGGTGAGATATCACTCTCTCACAACGGTGTGCTGTTTTTGGACGAGCTGCCCGAGTTCTCCCGAGATGCCTTAGAAGCTATGCGCCAGCCATTGGAGGATTGTGAGATTACCGTGTCCCGCGCATCCGGCAGCTTCACCTTCCCCGCATCTGTAATGTTTGTGGGTGCTATGAACCCTTGTAAATGCGGCTGGCACGGTCATCCCTCTGCCCGCTGCACCTGCTCTCAGGCGGAGATTGACCGCTATATGCACCGCATTTCAGGCCCGCTTTTAGACCGAATTGATATGCATATTGAAGTACCCTCGGTTAATTACGATGAGCTGTCCGATAAAAAACGAGGCGAGCCGTCAAGCGCGATACGAGAGCGCGTTAATCGCGGCCGCGCCATTCAGCAGGAGCGTTTTTACGGCACAGGTATTACCTGCAATGCCAATATGACAGCGCCTATGCTTGAAAAATATTGCACTCTGGATAAAACCGCGGACACCCTTCTCCGCAACGCCTTTGAAAAGTTCGGTATGACCGCCAGATCTCACGCCAAAGTGTTAAAACTCGCCCGCACCATTGCAGATATGGCAGAAAGCGAGAACATACAGCCGCTGCATATTTCCGAAGCTCTGCAGTATAGGACACTCGACAGAAATCAACTATAATTTCCACGGGACGCTTGACGGGCATCGTCCCCTACAAGAAATAAAAAGCGATGCACAATGTGCATCGCTTTTTGATTTATCTAATTGTGGAGCCGGGGTTAAGACCATCAACAAAGAGTACCTTTGCATCGTCACCGTCGTCAGCGGCGAGTATCATACCCTGACTTTCAACGCCGCAAAGCTTAGCCGGTGCTAAGTTTGCAACGAAAATTACGCTCTTTCCGATCATATCCTCGGGCTTATACCACTGAGCTATACCGGAAACTACCTGGCGGGTCTCAGATCCTAAGTCAACCTGCATCTTAAGAAGCTTCTTGGACTTGGGCACAGGCTCACAGGAGAGAACCTTTGCAACACGGAGATCAACATTCATAAAATCATCGAACTTGATTTCATCTTTAAAAGGCTCGACCTCAATAGCCTTTGCAGCCTTAGCAACCGCTGCCTCGCGCTCCTCTGCTTCCTTAGCGAGTTTTTCAAGCTCTGCATTAATATCGATTCTCGGGAACAGCGCCTCACCCTTCTTGACAGAGTAGTCCTTGCAAGCACCCCAAGCAAGGGCATCCCATGTCTTAAGAGAAGCATCACAAACACCTAACTGTTCGAACATTTTCTCTGCAGTATCGGGCATTGCAGGGGTGATAAGGATTGCGGCAATGCGAAGAGCCTCTAATAAGTTATAGAGCACCTCGGCAAGACGGGGTTTCTTTGCCTCGTCCTTAATAAGAACCCACGGCATTGTTTCGTCGATATACTTATTTGCTCTGGAGATAAGTCTCCACGCCTCGGTAAGCGCATTGGGGAACAGGAGGTTTTCCATATTCTCCTCGTATTTTGCAACCACTTCTTTTGCAAGGTTTTTAAGCTCGTCATCAAGAGCATCTGCCTCGCGCTCTGCAGGGATTTTACCCTCGAAATACTTTTCAGTCATTGCAACCGTGCGGGATAAGAGGTTACCCAGATCGTTTGCAAGGTCGGAGTTTATGCGATTGAATAAAGACTCGTTTGAGAACACACCGTCGGAGCCAAAGGGCACTTCACGGAGCAAGAAGTAACGGATAGCGTCGACGCTGTACTTTTCGCAAAGGACAACCGGGTCAACAACATTGCCCTTGGATTTTGACATCTTACCGCCCTCAAGAAGTAACCAACCGTGACCAAATACCTTTTTGGGAAGCGGAAGATCAAGTGCCATAAGCATAATAGGCCAGATAATGGTGTGGAAACGGACGATTTCCTTACCAACCATATGGAGATCAGCCGGCCAGTATTTGTTAAAGTCAGCCTCATTATCGGAGCCGTAACCCATTGCGGTAATATAGTTTGAAAGAGCATCAAGCCAGACATAGACAACATGCTTTTCATCGATCGGCACCTTAACGCCCCAATCGAAGGTGGTGCGGGAAATACACAGATCTTCAAGGCCGGGTTTAATGAAGTTATTCATCATCTCGTTAAGTCTGCTCTTGGGCGCGCAGAACTCGGGGTTCTGTTCCAAATACTCAACAAGGCGATCCTGATACTTTGATAATCTGAAGAAGTAATTTTCCTCGTGAGAAAGCTCAACCGGTCTGCCGCAGTCGGGGCACTTGCCGTCAACCAACTGACGGTCGGTCCAGAAGGACTCACAGGGGGTGCAGTACCAGCCCTCGTAGGTGCTCTTGTAAATATCGCCCTTGTCGTAGAGCTTCTTAAAAATCTTCTGAACAGCCTTTTTGTGCTGTTCGTCGGTGGTGCGGATGAAGCGGTCGTTGGAAATGTTGAGTAATTTCCACAAGTCCTTAACACCTGCAACAATCTTATCGACATATTCCTGAGGTGTAACGCCCTTCTCTTCGGCGATGCGAGCGATCTTCTGACCGTGCTCATCGGTGCCAGTGAGGAACATAACATCAAAGCCGCGCATTCGCTTATAGCGCGCCATCATATCGGTAGAAACCGTACAGTAAGCGTGGCCTATATGCAGCTTATCTGACGGGTAGTAAATCGGCGTAGTGATATAAAATTTATTTGATTCCATAGTGAAATCACTCCTCCTGAGTTTATATACTCAAGTAGTATACCACACTTTACCAAATTTGTCACATATATTTTTAAAATTTCCCGCATATGGAATAAAATAGTAACCAAACTGTAATTGAAATTTGCATAAAATAAGTTTATACTTATTATAATTAGTTTAGTTAGAGTGGGTGGTATTTTTTATGAGTGAGAAAAAGGTAACTTTTGACACGAAAAAGATAATAATCATCGCATCAATTGCATTGGCGGTATGTATCGCTCTTTTCGTGGCTTTCGGCGCATATGTAAATAGTTTGGATACAGTGTTCCCGAATACATATATCGACGGTGTTGATGTATCGGGCAAAAGTGAAGCCGAGGTTATAGAGCTTCTTAAAAGCGCCGGCGAAAAGGAATACGGCGCGGTATCCTTTGATGTCACGGTTGGTCAAGTAACAAGAACCGTACTCGCCTCCGACCTGTCCGTTGAGATCGACATTGACACCGCGGTAAAGATTGCTATGTCCCGCGGCAGAAACGGCAATTTCTTCACTAATCCCCTTCGCTATATCAAGGCACTTTTCGTTGACCATATTATTACAACCCCGGTAACTTTGGATGAAGAATTGCTGGGACATTTAACCGCTGAATTTACCGCGGCTAACATTCCGCCGGTGGATGCGGCATATGTTATCGATGGCGACAAGATGACCCTTACCCCGCCGGTTGACGGTATGATGCTCAATGAAGAGTCTTTTGCCAAAACCCTGCGTGAAAAGTTCGCCACCTTCTCATATGATGAGATAACAATTGACCTTGAACACGCTGAGGCAAAGCCTCTTGATTTAGACGCGGTTTACGAAGAGGTCTATGCCGTGGTTGCCGATGCGAAGCTTGAAACCATTGACGGCAAGCAGATCGTAACCCCCCATGTTGTCGGCACCGACTTTGACCTTAAGGCGGCTAAAGAAGCGCTTGCAGCATCTCCCGATAAAGAGGTCGTTATCCCCCTTACCTTGGTACAGCCTAAGGTTACCACTCTTATGATTCAGTCCACTCTTTTCCAGGATACACTTTCCAGCAAAACCACATATTACAGCCCGAGAAAAATTAACCGTTGCCATAATGTGCGCCTTGCGGCAAATCTTATTAACGGCACTATATTAAATCCGGGCGAGGTATTTTCTTATAACAAGGTTGTAGGCCCCCGTACCTATGCGCGCGGCTTCCGCGATGCGGCTATCTTCTCTCAGGGCGAGGTTGTGGACGGTCTCGGCGGCGGTATCTGTCAGGTATCCAGCACCCTTTATATGGCTGCGGTTTATGCAGATATGAAAACCGTAGAGCGTAAAAACCACTCCTTCTATGTAGACTACGCGCCCAAGGGACAGGATGCAACCGTTGTTTACGGCTCCATTGACTTTAAGTTTGAAAACACTTCCGAATATCCCATTAAAATCGTAGCATATGCTCGGGATAATTTTATCACGGTTACCATTAAAGGCACCAAGACCCAGGAAAAAACCGTACAGTTCAGATCAAACACCTTAGGCTCTACCGCTTACACAACCAAAACCATCGTCGATTCGTCACTCAAGCCCGGTGAAAAGGTTGTTAAGCAGGCAGGTCAGTACGGTTACACTATGGATGTCTACCGCTATGTTTACGACGGCAAGGGTAATCTTATAAGCAAGAATTACGAGAATAAGACCCGTTATGTACCTATGACTGAGATTGTGCATGTAGGCCCTGCTGAGGCGGTCGCTCCGGTAGCGCCCGTTGCACCTACAACACCTCAGACTCCCACAACCCCGGTAGCTCCTACTGTTCCCGAAACTCCCACACAGCCGGAAGCTCCGGTAGCACCTGTTGTCCCAGAGACTCCAACTACCCCGGAAACCCCGGTAACACCCGAAACTCCCGAGGAGTCCACACCTGCCGATGGTGAGGATGATACTACCCCGCCGGAGAGCGGAGATCAGACCGAGGATAACACCGAGGACAAGTCAGAGGAGTCCACCGAAGAAGAAAACACATCAAGCGAGGAGTAATTCCATATGAAAACTTGGTCAGCGCGCCGCCATGAAATTAAGCTGCACGCCAGACAGTCACTTGCAGGGAATTTTTTAAAGGGCGTTTTTGCTTCTCTTATTTCCTTTACGCTGTCATTATTTGCACTTTCCTTTGCGCCCATTAAGGTGCCTGAAACTTCAGATTTAATGCAGACAACCTCTCTACGGGAGCTTTTTCTGTCAATGCTGCCGGATGGCGATTTGAAAACCATCCTTATGTTGCTTGCAATATCCGTGGTTTTGTATTTACTGCTTACCGCACCCCTTAGAATCGGTAAACATAGATTTTATCTTTTAGCCGTACGCGGTAAAAAAGTTAAATTCAGTACGATTTTAACCTCGTTCACCAATCTCAAAGAGGTTTTTTCCTCCTGTATGCTGGTGATATTATCAGGTTTATGGATGCTTTTTTATGCCGTTGTGTTATTTATTGTGCCGGTTGCACTTTTCGTTTTCTCCCCCACACTGGGGCCTCTCGCACGAATAGCAGGATATATTCTCTATTTTTCAGCGCTTTTCCTTTTACTTGTTCTTTGCACGCCTTTTATTTTAGCGCCCTTCGCGCTGGCGGAAAATCCCGAGCGCGGCGCATTCAAGAGCGTTCTTCTTGCTATGAAGCGACTTCGCGGCAAAAAGTGCGAATTTTTAGTGTTCAACCTTAGCTTTATTCTGTGGCGTTTGCTGTTCGGACTCAATGCGCCCGGTATGTTCTTTATCGAGCCGTATATTTCCGCATCAATGGCGCGCTTTTACGACACTCTTAGCACCAATAGGAAGCAGGTGGACTGATGAAAAGAATTTTGCTTATTATTCCCTTACTTCTTGCTATTCTCGCAGGATGTGGTAAAGACAGCTATATGATAAATATAAGAGTACCTGCCGGAACTTATCACAATCCTATGCTCAGTTATGTGCAGTACTGCTTTTCAAGCGAGGAGATTTGCCCGCTTGACGATAAGATAACCGTAACTCTCCCTTCCCCTGCTCCCGATATGACGGTGGCTTTAATCCCCGTTGAGGCGAAGGATAGAATCACGACACATAAATCCCAGTATCTTACTCCGGGATTTCCCGTTGAGTTCGAGGTTATAAAAGGCGCTTGGTACAAGGTTGGGCTCATTGCAAACAACAACACGAATTCCGACATTGTTTATCAACTTGAAATTGAAGATATTGAGGTAAGAATAGAAGAAACCGTCAATTGACGGTTTCTTCTTTATGCAAAAAGAGCGAATGGAAAATCCATTCGCTCTTTTAATATTTAAGGATTAATTACTTAGCCTTTGCAAGTCTGTCCTTTAATGCGTTAAGCTGGTTGGTCATCTCTGCCGGCATTCTGTCAAACTTAGCATAGAACTCCTCAAGACCCTTAGCATCCTCTTCCCAGAGAGCCGGATCAACGGTAAGGAGAGCCTTTAATGTGTCGATGCTAACTTCATCCTCGATACCTGCAAGGTTGATATCCTCAGGCTTCGGAACATAACCGATCGGAGTAACATCAGCGTCGAGCTTATCCTCGCAACGAGCGATGATCCACTCGAGAACGCGCATGTTGTCACCGTAACCCGGCCACATGAAGTTGCCCTCGTCATCAAGACGGAACCAGTTGGTGTGGAAGATCTTGGGCTGCTTCTTGATCTTCTTGCCCATCTCGAGCCAGTGACCGAAGTAGTCAGCCATGTTGTAACCACAGAACGGAAGCATAGCCATCGGGTCACGACGAACTACACCTACAGCGCCGCTTGCAGCAGCAGTGGTCTCACTAGCCATAGCAGAACCAACGAATACACCGTGGTTCCAGTCAAATGACTGATATACGAGCGGAGCAGTCTTTGCACGACGGCCACCGAAGATAATAGCAGAAATCTCTACGCCGTTCGGATCCTCGAAATGATCGGAGATACAGGGGCACTGGCAAGCCGGTGCGGTGAAACGGCTGTTGGGATGTGCACCGTTGCCGGTACCGTCCCAAGGAATACCTGTCCAAGTCATAGCGTTCTTGGGCGGGTTCTTGTCTAACTTCTCCCACCATACGGTGTTGTCATCTAAGTTGTGAACAACGTTGGTGAAGATGGTGTTCTTCTGGCAGGTAAGGAGAGCGTTGGGATTAGACTTCATGTTGGTACCCGGAGCAACGCCGAAGAAGCCTGCCTCAGGGTTGATTGCACGGAGTTCGCCGTTTTCACCAACGCGCATCCAAGCGATATCGTCACCAACACACCATACCTTGTAGCCCTTAGCCTTGTAGCCTTCCGGCGGGATAAGCATTGCAAGGTTGGTCTTACCGCAAGCGGACGGGAATGCAGCAGCAACATACTTGGTCTCGCCATTGGGCTTCTCAAGACCGAGGATGAGCATATGCTCTGCCATCCAGCCTTCGTTCTTACCCTGGTAGGAAGCGATACGAAGTGCGAAGCACTTCTTACCGAGAAGAACATTACCACCGTAACCGGAGTTGATACTCCAGATAGTGTTATCCTGGGGGAACTGAACAATATAACGCTTCTCTTCGTCAAGGTCAGCCTTAGCATGTAAACCGTGTACGAAGTCGGTGCTGTCACCGAGAACATCGAGAACATTCTTACCAACGCGGGTCATAATAACCATGTTGAGAACAACATAGATAGAATCGGTAAGCTCGATACCAACCTTGGAGAACGGGCTACCAACAGGACCCATGCTGAAGGGGATAACATACATGGTTCTGCCCTTCATGCAACCCTCATAGAGCTTGCCGAGCATCTCGTATGCTTCCTTGGGATCCATCCAGTTGTTAGTGGGGCCAGCTTCTTCCTTGGTGGGAGCGCAGATAAAGGTTCTGCCCTCAACACGAGCTACATCGTTAACTGCAGTTCTGTGCAGGTAGCAGCCCGGAAGCTTTTCCTCATTTAATTTAATCATTTCGCCGCTTGCAACAGCCTCAGCGCGGAGAGCATCAAGCTGTGCCTCAGAGCCGTCAATCCAAACGACATTGTCCGGAGTAGTAAGCTGAATCATTTCTTCAACCCAGCTGTTTACTGCCTGGTTCTTAGTTAAACTCATTTTAATTTGCTCCTTTCGTAGCTTTCTACAAATACTATTATATTTTCTTTTTGACAATTTTGCAATAGAAAAATGCCTAAAATTTAAAAATTGTTAATTTATTATCATATTTCCTGTTTTTGGAGCTTTTTATACAACAAATTAGCTATATCCGCAAACTGCGAAATAGATAAAGTCTCGCCTCTTACGCTGGGTTTGATTCCCGCTTCCTCAAGAATTTCCGAAAGCTCTGTTTTTGTGAAATCGCTTCCGAAGGCAGAAGTCATTCCGTTTATAAGCTGTTTCCTTCTTTGCGCGAAGGATGCGCGCACCACGCGGAAGAAAAGTTTTTCGTCACACAACTGCACCGGCGGTTCTTTTCTCACATGAAGCCGCACCACCGCGCTGTCAATTTTCGGCTGGGGCACAAAACAGCCCTTTGGTACATCAAATAATATCTCCGGCTCTGAATAGTACTGCACAAAAACCGTAAATGCACCGTAATCGGATGTTGCCGGGCGGGCACACAGACGGTGCGCCACCTCTTTTTGCATCATTACGGTGATCGACTCGAAATTTCGACTCTCGAGCAGATGGGATAAAATCGGCGTTGTTATATAATATGGAAGATTTGCACACACATATTTTTTAAGACCGTCAAATTCCTTCAGTACTTCTTCAATATCAACCTTAAGAATATCCTCGTTTATAACGCTGATATTGTCACAACCTTCAAGGGTCTCCTCAAGTACGGGCATTAAAGCCTTATCGATTTCAACGGCTATAACCTTTTTTGCCTTATAAGATAACTCGCGGGTAAGACAGCCGATACCCGGGCCGATTTCCAGCACGCCGACGCTCTCGTCTATTTCCGACTGTGCAACGATTTCGCGAGGCACCCATGCAGCGGTAAGAAAATTTTGACCCAGCGCCTTTGAAAAATGGAAGCCGTGTCTTTCTAATATTTCCCTGATAGTTTTAATGTTATTCAGATCCATATGCAAAACCTCAAAAAAATTACCTGCAAGGAAAACTCCTTGCAGGTAAAACTTGGTGACCCGTAGGAGAATCGAACTCCTGTTACCGCCGTGAAAGGGCGGTGTCTTAACCGCTTGACCAACGGGCCAAAATTGTGGGAGCGTAAATTTGAAAATACGCTCCCAATCTTTGATTGGTAGCGGCAGTTGGACTTGAACCCACGACCGCTCGGGTATGAACCGAGTGCTCTAGCCAGCTGAGCTATGCCGCCATTTCGCCATAAGGCAAAAGTTATTTTAATATAAAACTTCTCTTTTGTCAACACCTATTTTTAAAAATTTTCCCACTTGCTGATTATTTTCCCTCAAAGATAGGTAAAATAATCAGGTAAAGACAGGAAAAGGTGGTGTCACGCTTTGAAGCGTCTTTTTATAACTGCTCTCCTTGCTTTTTCTCTTTCTGTGAATTCCGCGGCATTCTGGAGCGATTTTTACTTAAAAACCAAAACCCTGCCGGAAAAGTTGCTGCCCGATACCCTGTCGGTCAGCATACCGCAGAATGAGGAGCGCAGCGTATTTGTTGACCTTATACCCACTACCTCCCGCTGTGATATTGAGTGGCAGATTTCCCCCGCTATTGCCACTCTGTCACCACGCAATACAAAATGCACCTTAAAGGCGCGTGAATGTGGCGATGCAACCCTTACCGCAACCGCGGAAAATGGCGTAACCTGCAGTATAAAAATCAAAGTAATACCGCCTGCCCGTGAAATATTACTTGAAGGCGAGGACACGGTGAAATCCGGCGAAAGTGCCGTGATTTACGCGCGTCCGTCAAGCGGTGACACGGTTTCCTGGCGGGTGGTGGGTCTGGACAGCTCACAGTTTTCCTTTGGCGGTAATCTTTGCAAAATCAGTCCGAAAAAGGAGGGCACGGTGACGGTTTTTGCCACATTGGACAACACTACCGTGTCAAAGACCATGGAGGTATTGCCCGCAAAGTGCCGCGAGCTTGATCTTGGTAGTTTATCTTTTTTTCTTGCAGGGTCGGGTGTAATGCTCTTAATTATTATTCTGCTTTACGGGAGGGGCTATGAAAAAGAATTTTAAATGCATAACCTGCGGTCTGCTTGCCGGTATCCCGAACGGCTTTTTCGGGGCGGGCGGCGGTATGATCTTAGTCCCGCTTTTCTGCAAATGGCTAAAGCTTAACGACAAGACCGCCTTTGCCACCTCGGTTGCGGTGATTTTACCAATGAGCATAGCCTCTGCAATTATATATCTGCTGAAGTACGATCTGTCCCTTATGACCGCACTTCCCTATCTTGCAGGTGGACTTTTGGGCGGTATAATAAGCGGGTTTATTTTCAAAAAAGTTCCCACCGGACTTTTACACAAGATCCTCGGTGCCTTTATAATTTACGGTGGAGTCAGGAGTTTATTCTTTTGAGCTTTATCTTTGCGTTACTGACCGGTGTTCTCTCAGGCTTCGGTATTGGCGGCGGCACTCTGCTCATTATAGTTATGACTAATTTTCTCGGCATCCCTCAGCTTCAGGCCCAGGGTATAAATCTGCTCTACTTTATCCCCACTGCCGGGTCTTCGCTTTTCGGGCATATTAAAAATCACCTGGTTGATTTTAAGACATTTTTGTGGACCGCCATTCCCGGCCTCGTTGCCACGATTGCAAGCTCGCTCATTCTTTCCCGCTTTGATCAGGGTCTTTCCCGCAGGATTTTCGGAGGTTTTCTCATTATCATCGGAATAAACGAGTTTTTCCGCAAGAGGAAAAGATAACTTGTGTTTTTCGCGGCTATATGTTACCATAAAAGAAAAAACAGGTGTTGCTTTTAATGAGAAAATTTCTTTTAATTCCAATATTGCTACTGCTTTGCTCTTGCGCGCCTACTCCTGCAAAGCAAACCACCTTCGCCATGGATACGGTTATGGATTTCACCGTATACGACGGTGAAATTGCACCCCTTGTCGAAGCGGTAAATGAATACGATGCACTCTTTTCCCCCACCCGCGAGGATAGCGATCTAAACGCTGTAAATAACGGCGCAACATCCGAGAGCGAAACCTTTTCTAAGGTTTTAAACGCCGCCCTTTCCTATAAGGAAAAAACAGACGGTGCCTTTGATCCTACGCTGGGTGATTTGATTGATTTGTGGAATAAGGGTAAGATCCCAACCGATTCGGAAATAGCAGAAGCGCTGACCGGTAGCAAGTTAAACCTCAGCGCCATTGCAAAGGGCGCTTTAAGTGACGAGCTTGTGGCGCGCCTTAACCGCTCGTCCTCAAGCAGTGCTATTATCTCTCTTGGCGGCAACATTATTGCCTTTGGCTCAAAGCCCGACGGCTCACCTTGGGTCGTGGGTATCCGTGACCCCGAGGGTGACAGTAATTCCTACCTTGCCACTGTCGGTGTGACAGATAAATTCGTGGTTTCTTCCGGTGATTATGAGCGGTATTTTGAGGAAAACGGCGTTCGCTATCACCATATTTTAGATGCTAAAACGGGTTTCCCCGCATCAAACGGTCTCCGCGGTGTCACCATTATTTCGGATAACGGCGCACTTGCCGATGCCTATTCCACCGCACTTTTTGTAATGGGTTATGATCGTGCCCTTGAATTCTGGCGTGAAAGTGATGATTTTGAAGCGATTTTCGTTTTCGATGATAAGGTTATTGTTACCGAAGGTGTGATGAATTTTAATCTGACAAATGAGGGGTATACATATGAAGTGGCGATGCGCTGATTTTATAGTAATTGCTGTGGTGCTCATTTGCGCGCTTGGCATCTGGCTGTATCCCGCTATGTCTTCAACCGGCACTTATGCTGAAATTCAGCAGATGGGGAATGTACATAAGTTGCCCCTTGGCACCGATACCACCCTCCAGATAGAAAATGCCACGGTTATCGTCAAAGACGGTGCCATCGCCATTTCAAGCGCTGAATGTCCCGATCAGGTGTGTGTTAAAACCGGTGCCATCTCCCGGGAGGGCGAGTCTATCGTCTGTGTGCCCAACAAGATCGTTATCACCATCGAGGGCGCGTCCCTTGTGGATGCGATTTCAAACTGAGGTGGCGCTATGGTTGAGTTGTATTCAGAAAAGGTGTCCTCTCCGAAGGATGCACATCTTGCAGGACGGAAACTGGCTTTGAAAATAGCGGAAGAAAAGCTTGGCTATGCACCGGAAATACATATCGGAGAAAACGGAAAACCCTATATCGACGGGCTCCATTTCAACATTTCACACTCAGGTGAATATGTGGTCTGCGCCTTTGCCGATAGTGAGGTAGGCGTTGATATTGAAAAAATAAGGGAATACCGCAAACGGGTGGCAGAGAAATTCCACCCCGAAGAGATAGCTGCTATCGAAAATTCCGAGGATAAGGATCTTGAATTCTTTAAAATCTGGACGATGAAGGAGGCATATCTCAAGTGCCTCGGTACAGGTATTTCAAAGGATCTTTCCTTTAATGTTTTTGATGTGCCCAATATGCACATGGAAATAGTTGATGGCTATGTAATATCAATATGCACAAAAGAAGCGACAGTCGTTTAGACTGTCGCTTCTTTTTATCTGTCTTTTAATGCTTTGTATTCTCTTACTTCCTGGACATTCATATACGAGGGGCGGATTATTTTACTTGCATTGGTAAGTTCCTCAATACGATGCGCGCTCCAGCCCGCAATTCGCGCGATTGCAAAAATGGGGGTGTAAAGTTCCAGCGGAAGGTCTAACATACTATAAACAAAGCCGCTGTAAAAGTCGATATTACAGCTTACACCCTTGTACATCTTGCGCTTTGATGCGATAAGCTCGGGAGCGAGACGCTCGACAAGTGAATAAAGCTCAAACTCCTCATTTCTGCCCTTTTCTTCGGAGAGTCTTTGTGTATAACTCTTGAAAATATTTGCACGGGGATCGGAAAGCGAATACACCGCGTGACCCACACCGTAGATAAGGCCGGACTTGTCAAAGCCCTCTTTATTTAAAAGGGAGTTTAAATATGCCTTTATCTCATCCTCGTCCTTCCAGTCACGGACAACCTGCTTTAAATCCTCAAACATACGGACTACCTTGATGTTTGCGCCGCCGTGCTTAGGGCCCTTAAGTGAGCCGAGTGATGCAGCGGTTGCCGAGTATGTATCGGTACCCGATGAGGTTACTACATGGTTTGTAAAGGTGGAGTTGTTACCGCCGCCGTGTTCCGCGTGGAGAACTAACGCGATATCTAAGATGCGCGCCTCAAGCTCGGTATATTTACTGTCAGCGCGAAGGATATGTAAAATATTCTCAGCGGTGGAAAGGTTAGGCTCCGGACGATGGATAAACAAGCTCTGCCCGTCGTGGAAATGGCGGTATGCCTGATAGCCGTAGACCGAGAGCATAGGAAACAGCGCGACTAACTGCAACGACTGGCGTAAAACATTGGGCACGGATACATCGTCTGCTTGATCGTCATAGGAATAAAGAGTCAGCACGCTGCGTGCTAAAGTGTTCATCATATCCTGGCTGGGTGCTTTTAAAATAATATCGCGCACAAAGCTCGTGGGAAGTGAGCGGTACTGTGCAAGCTGGGCATTAAAGTCAGAAAGTGCTTTTTCATCGGGAAGCTCGCCCATCATGAGGAGATATGCAACCTCTTCGAAGCCAAAGCGTTTATCACGAACAAAACCCGCAACAAGCTCCTCAACATCGTAGCCGCGATAAAAAAGTTTGCCCTCGCAGGGGACATCATTGCCCTCAGCATCCTTTGTGGATGAGCGAATTTCAGATATTTCGGTAAGACCTGTAAGCACGCCCTTGCCGTTTAAATCGCGAAGGCCGCGCTTAACTTCGTACTTATTATAAAGATTCGGGTCAATGTTATTGTTTTTATAACATAACTCGGTTAAATTCAATATTTCCTGAGTGATTTCGGTAAAAGGATTATTTCCTGCCATCACCAATACTCCTTTCTTTTAGAGTGTAAGTAATATTATACAGTATTTACATCTAAAAAGCAACCACATTAAAGTCCCAAAATACGACACACGGATTGTCCCGACCTTTCATATGATGGTATGAGCGCACGCTCAGAAAGGAGTTATATGAATGAATAACCAGACTCAAGGCACACCTTCCGGTTGCCCTCATATGGTTCTTGCTATGGCTTATATCCTCGACCAGGTCTGGGCCGACACCTACGAGCCCCAGATGGCACTTTCACGCGGAACACTTTTCCCAGGACTTGATAAGCCCTTTATCGGGGAGGCTATGTCATGGAAATGAACAACAATAAACCCTCAACCTGCAAGCGCCTCAAAGCGCTGGATTTCGCGATTATCGAAACCGGCCTGTTTTTAAACACACATCCCACAGATGCCAAGGCTCTTGCTTATTTTAATAAATTAAATGAGGAGCGCAAAGCTGCTTACGATGACTATACCGAGCATTGCGGCCCCTTGACACTCTTTGACGACAATACTATGTCCTCATGGGACTGGGTCAAGACCCCCTGGCCCTGGGAAATGGAGGATTAACTTATGTGGATTTATGAGAAAAAACTTGAATACCCGATTAAGATAAAGCGCCCCAACGCCAACCTTGCGCGCCTTATTATGTCACAGCTCGGTGGCCCCGATGGTGAGCTCGGCGCCTCCACCCGCTACCTCAACCAGCGTTACAGTATGCCCTACCGCGAGGTACAAGGCACCCTGACCGATGTAGGTACGGAAGAACTTGCGCATATGGAGATGGTGGGCACCATTATCCATCAGCTTACCCGCAATCTTAGCATTGATGAAATTAAAAATTCCGGTTTTGATGCCTATTTTGTAGATCATACGACAGGCGTATGGCCCTCTGCTGCAAGCGGTGTTCCTTTCAGCACCAACACGCTGCAGTCCACCGGAGACCCTATTACCGACTTAAATGAGGATTTAGCAGCAGAGATGAAAGCACGCACAACCTATGATAACCTGCTCCGCTTAATTGATGATCCGGATGTTCGCGACCCGATTAAGTTTTTAAGAGAGCGTGAGATCGTCCACTATCAGCGTTTTGGTGAAGCATTGGGTCAAGTAAGAGAGCACTTGGACTCCAAAAACTTCTTCGCCTTTAACCCTGCATTTGATAAGTAAAAAGGCTTGAAATAAAACGGTCTTAAAAAAAGCGGCTGACTTTCGTCAGCTGCTTTCGCGTGTTCTTTATATTTTATATTCTTTTCCCGTCGCTGAATGCTTGGCCAACGACTTCGCCGAGTTTGCGGTAGGTGTGGTGTACCGGGTCGTAGGTGATGGGGTTGAATTTATTCAAGTCAATCTTACCATTTTCGTCAAGAATTCTTTCGTCTGCACAGACATTTACGATTTCACCGACAAGACGGCAGGTTTCTTCATCATAGCTGATGAGCTTACATTCAAGTGTCATCGGCAGTTCATCAAAAAGCGGCGCATCTACAAACTCACTCTTCGTTACATGCCAACCTGCTTTTTCAATTTTATCAGGCTCGTTGTTACCCGAAACGATGCCGACATAATCGCAAGCGACAACATTCTCGGCATCTGCGATACTCACGGTAAACGCCCCGCTAGCAACAACATTCTTTGCGGTCTTGTGGCCGTCATCAACGCAGATAGAAATCTCCTTTTCCTCGCTGATGCCACCCCAAGCGGCATTCATCGCATTAGGCTTTCCGTCCTCATCATATGTACCGATAATCAGCACCGGCATCGGATATAAAATCGCCTTTGCACCAAAATTCTTCCTCATATTTTCTCGCTCCATTCGCTTTCTTTAAAACCGACTAATACAAAGTTTTCACCAATCACGAGCGGGCATTTTACGAGCATTCCGTCTGTTGCAAGGAGTTTTAACTGCTCATCATCACTCATTGTGGGAAGCTTGTCGCGAAGTACCATTGACTTATACAACAGCCCGGATGTGTTGAAGAATTTCTTAAGAGGGAGTCCGCTCATCTTATACCAAGCGGTTAGTTCCTCATAGCTCGGATTATCCTCTTTTATATCGCGTAAGTTATATTCAACCTTGTTGTCATCAAGCCACTTTTTCGCCTTCTGGCAAGTCGTGCATTTCGGGTAACAAATAAATGTAATCATAGCAACCTCACCTTTTGTTTTTATCAATTATTGTTTTCAGCTCTGTCACACTTAAATTTCTCCCGTTTATGGTTTTGTGTAGCATTGCATGACAGTTGGGGCAGACTGGTATCAAATCTGTTTCTGCATTGACAATGTAATCCGACTTGATATTATGTAATGGAACGATGTGATGAACATGAATAAATCCTTTTCCTAAATCTCCGTAAACTTCTCCAAAATCGATTCCGCACACTATGCATCTGCAACCGTGTTTTTTAATGCAGATTTTTCTTGCTTCAGAATTTCGTTCATAGGCATTAATGTTAACTTGCTTCTTTGCTCCTTCGTGTAATTGTTTTTCTTCCTTTGGAGATATTTCATCAGGGAAAACTTCTGACAATTCGCTTTCAAAGTGCAAATCCAAATTCAAATATGACGATAATTTATACCACTCTGTACATTCCCGTATTTTCTTTAGTTCATTCTTCAAAAGTTCTCGCTCGGGGCATTTACAAACATCAATTCCAATTTCTTTACAAAGTTCAAAAAAACCTATTCCTACATTTTGTGATTGCTTATTAACGACTTTTGCTGAAAGTAGTGGCAAACCTAGTTGATGACATAGTTTCGAAATTTCGCCTATGTCTTTTCCAACTTGCCTGTGATGCATAGGAGGAGAAATTCTTTCTGCAAGTTCGCTATAAACTACAACTGGTTCTTTTTTTATTACAGATATCAAAAGCTGTTCTGCTAGTTTAATTTGCCTT
This sequence comes from Eubacteriales bacterium, assembly GCA_045580305.1. Classification (GTDB taxonomy): domain Bacteria; phylum Bacillota; class Clostridia; order Oscillospirales; family JAAYXM01; genus RGIG7332. The sequence continues at coordinate 1,836 of JAZNNQ010000006.1, read as the reverse complement.
TCTGTTAGAACAATCATAACTTTACCTCTTTCTACTGCTCTATCTCATACGGCCAGTCGATGATGCCGCCGAATTCTTTTATGTTTGTGTAGCCAAGTCTTGCAAGAGCCTCGGCTGCAATTTTACTTCGTCTGCCGCTGCGGCAATATACTAAAATCTGCTTATCCTTATCAGGAAGCATTTCTCCTGCTTTGCTCTCAATCTCGGTGTAAGGAAGAAGTATTGCACTAGGAATATGCCCTGCATCAAATTCGTCCTGCTCACGCACATCGAGGATGATATGTTCCTCACCCGAGTCAATTATCTTTTTCGCCTCTTCTGCCGTAATCTGCTCGTACATAGCGTTTTCTCCTTTGGTAGTATTATCAGTATCGTTTCCGCAAGATGCAAGCAGTATGCAAAGCAGAATCGGAAGTATAAACAATAGTTTTTTCATAAGCTTACATCCCATATTTTTCTAAATCAATTGTTCCGTCTGGTTCAAAAACAATTCCTTCGGATTCAAGCAGTCCTCTTTGAACTCCAGCGCCGCCAAATGCAAAAGCAGGAGCTACCTTACCCTCGCGGTTTACCACTCTGTGACAAGGAATAACACCCGGCTCGGGATTAACATGCAGAGCATAGCCCACAACCCTTGCCCAGCGGGGATTACCTGCAAGAAGTGCAACTTGTCCGTAAGTTGCAACCTTGCCTTTGGGGATATTTCGAACAACCTCATAAATCTTTTCAAATGTGCTCATAAGTTCACCTTTAAAATAATGATCATTTATCCGTAATACTTGTCTATCCCACCGAAGCCGACAATCAACTTCCCTCTGCGGGTCTTGCTCATAAAACTCGCAAGGCGTTTTTTGAACTCATCGGGGCGTTTTCTCGCCGCATCTATATAGGCGATGCGAATACGCTTATACGGCTCTGATAACTTCATGTAGTTTTCCCATACAAGCGCATCTGCTTTTATGGCATCGAGTATATCGCTCGGGAAAACATACGGCGCACGAATGATGGGCAATACATCATCTATCACCTTTGGATGAATCAGCCCTTGCTTATCAAGCCAAATCAGCCGTTCTATATTCGGGCGTGAATACGGACTGCCTCTCTTTCTCGGTGTAAACCGCTGTGCGCGATGCGTAGGGTCTATGTGCTTAATGGTGCTGTCTATCCAACCGAAGCAAAGCGCTTCTTCTACTGCATCGTTATACGAAAGAGATTTGTCGCCCGATTCCTTCATTGGAAACACAAACCATATTTCATTTTCAGTTTCAAAGTGCTCCGCAAGCCAGCTTCGCCATACGCCTCGCTCACTTGTATAAAATATGTTCATTGATTCACCTTTTCATAGTAAGTTCAAAGCTCGTTCCAAGTAGCCATTTGATTCGCTCGTCGTCTACGCTATCGAGAATAATCGTTATCCACTTTCCTTTAACCATATGATATGCAGGGAAGAAACCATTCTCGTTAATGAGCGATGCGACAAGAATCGGATCGCACTTTACATTCATAATATCCACAATCTCATCAGAATCTATACCGAGCTTTCGCTTGGATATATCCATAACCACGGCAAACCACTTTCGGTTTTCTGCGTGGCGATACACAGCGTATTTGGGTGCAGTAATCCAAGGATATTCAGCCACACTACCGTAAGTTTTAAGTATGTACTTTTCTATCTCTTGTCTGGTCATCTTTTTCTCTCGTAGAGTCCAACCGTCTCGCGGTTTCTGTACTCGTGCTTTTCGTAATATCCGATTAAAGTGCTGTCTTCATCACGGAGCGCCACCATATACACATCCTTGTTTTCCTTGTCGTTTCGGAATGTGTACATAATATTGT
>JAZNNQ010000005.1:0-7190 GCA_045580305.1 Eubacteriales bacterium | reverse complement strand
CCGTTGGATGCCTTAACAACCACTGCATGTGTACCACGATGTGAGCTCTGGGGTACCCAAGAAAGCTCACCGGTGATTTCATCTACAGTGATACCTGACGGACCACTTACAAGTGAGTACTTAATGGGATCGGACAGAATGCTTTCTGCTTTGATAGTAAGCTTGAATTCTGCGCCTGCCTCGGTCTCCTGATCCGGAATCGGAGTGATCTGCGGTGATGCATCTTTCTCAAGGTTAAGCGGAATTCTGTAGGTCTGATCCTTCATGATGTGATATACGTATTCGCCGTCATCGCCGACTTTATCAACAAGGGATACATCGCCGATATCGAGTACGTAGTTGTTGTTATCCTGGTATGCACCAAGAATCTCAAATGTAGCGTTGCCGCTACCAACTCTGTTTACATAGATGTATCTGCCGACAAGGTCCTTTGCGGGAACGGTATTGTCGAGAGAAATTGTAATAGAGTTGTCAAACTGGAGACCCTTTGTAAAGTCAACGATCTTGCCGGTTACGTTTGCTGTACCTTCTACGTCGCCAACCTTGCTACCGTCGTTGATGTAGGAGTAGATATTCTTGCCGTCCTTAAGTGAGTAAACAGCAACGAAGCCCTTTACGTTAAAGAGGTCATCTACACGATACTCAACACTGGTTCTTCTGGTGAATACAACGTAGTCAATTCGGCCATCATTCAAGGTTACCTTAACAGCCTTAACGTTATCATTTGCGGTAAGTGCCTGGCCGTCTGCGCGAACCACCGGAACATCTACAATAGAAGCAATATTGCTCTCTGCCTTGTAGGGTTCAAATACGGTAGTAAAGAGTGTGTTCAGGTTAGAACCTGAGCGACGAGCAAGAACGTATTTGAGCGCCTCGGGGTTGTAATCGCGTCTCGGCGGTGTGCCGGTAGCGATAGCAACCTCAGAAAGATCAAAGCCGTTAACCATAGTCATCTTAAGATGGATGTTGGGGTCCTGAGCGTAGGTATTACGTACATTCATAATCTTGAAGTCAACGGAGAAGTTGCCACCGGTAACATTTGCTGCACGATCTACATTATAGAGGTAGTTGAAACCGGTTCTGTTAGCATCGGTCTGTGCATAGGGCCAGTTAGCACCCATGTAAGAGCCAACGTACTCGCCGTTCTTCTTCTGGGGAACGAGGTTAAGTCCTGTGGTCTCTGTAATCTCGTTGGACAATGCATGGAAGGAGTAGAGATGCTCATCACCGCCGTTTACGTGGAAGAAGTCAACAGCATATGTGTTTTCTTCGTCAATGTCAATGGTAACAAGGGTTCTGCGGTAAGCATCAATGCCGTACTGATGGGATGCATCGGCATCCATAAGTTTAACTCTTCCGGCATCGTCGAAGTGATACGGAACACCCGTGGTGCGTACACCCTTCTGGCTCGCATTATTAACAACAACCGTGTTGTGGGAAACTGTTGTCTTAGCCCACTCAACATCCTCAGGGCCACTTGATGTAGTCGGATATCCGAGGTCCGGTGCAAGGTCAAGCTTGAATGCCTCGAAACCGAGGTTGAGTGCGTCGCGATGACCATGACCTGCATATCGGCCGTAGTACATCCAGAATACGCGCTGTGTGTCAAGCTCGTTAATGCCGCTGCCGTAGAGTGAACCTCCGCGGAGAGCTGCGAAGCCGTAGTCTGTAAGATGTGTGGACTTATCAAAGTTGTACTCACCGTAGCTCTTGATAATATCCATAATCTCGGTCTGTAAGCTTTCCGGATCCTTGGTTGTAGCGTCATAGTGGAGACCCTCAACCTTTCTGCCGTTCAAGTGGTAGATCATCTGTGCAATACTGATGTCCTTTGTGTTCTCAAAGGCAGGAATCAAACGGAATGTGCTTATCTGGAACGCGTTCATAGCGGTTGCACCACTGTCACCGATAGCCGGCATCTTAGCACGGCGGAGGAAGGTGTCAACCTGCCATGTATGCATCTTTACATAACGAGGATTGTTATATAAGTCAGCAGAGGGGTACTTGTCATAGCCTGCAGTGTATTTTGCGATGTCCTTAAGACCGCCAAGCCATAAGTCGGAGTAGTTGGGAGATACCTCATCGGATACACCGTTTGAGTCGACCGCGTTAACAAGCTGACGGTAAACGTTACCGCCGGTAACTTTGTTAACCTGAAGTGAACCGTTTAAGTAGAGGGATTCACCGTCCTGGAATACGAAGTCAAGCATTTCCTTTGTATCCGGCATGGTGTCAAGTACGATAGCAGCTGCAGTCAAAGTAGACTGTGACATACCAAAGTTACCCCAGATATGACCGGTCTTGCAAGCCTCGAAAATTTCACGCAAGAGTCCATCCTCAATGTTTGTACGGATGAGGGTTGCGTTGGTCTTCGGGTTGGGCATGTTGTACTGTGCTGCCTTCTCGGAGAGGAAGTTAACTACTGTGGGATCCTCATATGCGGGCCAGAATGCGTCGTAGGAAAGTGCCCACTGTTCAGCAAGCTGATTCTCCCAAACGTAGTCTGTAACCTTACCACGTGGGTTGTAGTAAGCACCGCTTGCCATCTGGTAGCGATAAGGCTCAGTTGTCATGTCCGGATAAACGTCAGCAATACGGTCAATCATGATAGCACCTACACGGCCGTACTTAATATCGCCGGTGTAGAGATAAGCATCGGTAAGTGCTGTCACGGAATTGAGAATAAGGCTACTATGCCATAAGCCCCAATGATTGTAGAATGAAATGTAGGTATGAACGGACGGGATGGTTTCATTGTATGAGCCGTTGGAGTTGGAGTCGTTAAAGGTCTTGTCGGAAACGTAACCATAACCATCATCAACACCCCATGTAAGACCCATATCCGGCAGGCTCTCATTTACGAGATAGCCCTTCTGACCTGCAGCAACAAGCTCAGCGTTCTTCTGCTTCGCAAGATCGTAATGCCAGAAGCCGTCATCACCGATACCGAGCGCATAGAACTTCTCGAAGTCGTTGGTCGGGAAGGACTCACGACAGTCAGGACAAGTAACCTTCCAAGGTTTGTTCCATGCATCCATAATCCAAGCATAGTAAGGTGAACCGTACTCGCCGATTAAGTCAACGCCACAGTAACGGCAGTTGCCATATTCAGGGTCAGCACGATAGCCTACGTAGTAGCTTCGCGGAAGCTCCTGAGAAGTGATGGCGCTCCAGAGTCTTTCGTGCTCGCCAACATATTTCTCAGCACTATTTACAGCGGAAAGCATAGCGGAGTTAGCCCAATCATAGTTCTTAGCATTCTCACGCATAGCCGCAACTTTATCTGCAGTATAGTAAGAGCTTCTTACCTTACCGCCTGCGGTTACTCTCAATTCCATGGTTCCGGTCTTGGTAACGCCGGAGAGTTTTGCAGTAACGGTAATGGTTGTTGTTCCCGCCTTAAGAGCCACGATGTGACCCTTATCGTCAACGGTTGCAACAGATGTATCAGAGGACAGGTATGAAACTTCATAATCCTGAAGTGCAATGGATGCCTCTGAAATTTCAAGATTATTCTGGTCAATAAGTTTAACTGCAACGTCATCAACGTTCTTGGTGGAATCAGTTGCATGCATGCTGATCTCATTTGCATAGGTGTTAGCCTGGAGTCCAAGCTCAACCTTGGTAAGCACGCTGGGTTCAGCAACGCCTACTTCAATATCAAAGCTTGCACGCTTCTCACCGCTTAAAGTAACGCCAATGGTGAGCTTGGTTGAGCCCTTTTTCTGACCGATAACACGGAGAACGGTTGCGCCCTTCTTGTCAATTGCGCTCTCAATCTTTGCAACGCCTGCAGATGTCTCGTTCTCAATGCTGAAAGTAGCACCATAAAGGTCTTCAAGAGAACCATCGGAAGTGGTTGCTGTAAGCGGAATGTCAGTAGTACCGTACTGGGGAACAACGATGTATGAAGCATCCGGAGTTACAGTAAGAGTGGGTTTTGTCGATACTGCATTGAGGTAAAGACCGTCGATGTAAATTCTGGGAGATGCCTCACAAAGTGAGTTCTTGCCTGCGATTTCCCAAGTAACGATGTAGTCGCCTGCTTCTAAATCAACGGTACGGAGAGTGTTCTTAACCTCATCAACACTTATAGACTGGTCTTCTGCAAGGTAACGGTCCTCGGAACCTACTGCCCACTTGGGATCCATGGGATTCTCAGCATCAACCGATGCGATGTAGGGTCTTACGATACCGGACATACAGTAGGTTGTACCCTGGTTAACTACCTGGTATGTTCCGCTCTCGGGGAGACGGATATTGATAGCTGCCCACATGCCTACTCCGTGCTCAAGAGCGAAGCCGTAGCTGTCGTAGTAGTTCTTAAATACAGAACCCTCAGACTGGCCGCCGTAGCACCAAATGTCGGTAGGCATACCTGCACGAATCTGATAGCCTGTACCCGGCATAGTGTAGAGGAAGTTTTTAATCTCGCTGATCTCACGACCGCGACCAACGTTTAACTTAACCATATACTGGTAGTTCTTGGTTGTGTTGCGAGTCTTGGAATATGTGAGAATCGGAAGATCAAGTACCTTTTCGACGCCACCGGTGGAAATGGTGATTGTTACCATTGTGTTGCCGATAGCCTTGCCTTCAAAGGTAATCTTGTTGTTCTTGTTACCTTCACCGGGTGTAACTGTAACTGCAAGATTTGATGTGTTCTTGCTTACTGCGGTAACGGTAACAGCGCCTTCATCGCCGGTGGTCTGACCGGGGCGGATGATCTTTGCGCTAAGGTCAACGGTAACGCTCTTTCCAACCTCAACGGTATTGTCGAAGTTTAAGAGTTTAGCGTCGATTTCAAATTCGTTTACAACGGCAACCGGAATGGTAATGCTACCACTCTTACCGTCTGCCTTTTGGATCTCAGCAGTAACAAGGGTATTTCCCTTCTTAACGGAGGTAGCTGTGATAACAAACTTATCGCCGCTTACACTTGATGCCACGGTAGCGATAGAGGTATCGTTGCCGGAAAGTGTAATCTCTAAATCGGAAGCCTTAACCTCTGCCCCCTTGCTATCCTTAACGGTGAGGGTAACGCTGCCGGTACCGGAGGTAACGGAAGTAAGAGTCTCCTCACTTGAAGTCACAACAAGGAAGTTCTCAGCACTGATAAGCTTAAATGCATCAATAATTACGAAGCTGCCGGAAACGTTAGAAGCGGTAACCTTAAGTGCGTACTCGCCTGCTTCAAGGTGTACCTTGCCGGTACCCAGCTGATAGTCCTTGGTACGGGTTGTATCAACGGTTGCGTCTTTAAGCTGTGCGACTGTCGCACCAACCTCACCTGTTGCGGGATCATACTTGCAAAGGGTGATGTTAGCAACACCTGTTGCCGCATTATACAGGGTAGCGTAGGGGATGTAATCACCCGCTACCGGAACTTTAATCTTTAATGTACCTGTACCAACCTGGGATTTACAGATACCGTAAGATGCGTAGTTATACTTAAAGTAGTTGTTGCCGCCTGAGGATTCATCATCAAGGAATGCCCATGCTGCAGAGGGTTTGCTGACGTTGATTTCACTGCTTGAACCGGTTTCGGTCATAGCATAGGTAATGGATCTTAAGTGATCAACCGTGTTGGAAGTTGAGTCAATCCAGCCCTTCTTGAAGTCGTAAATTAAGTCGGTAACGGTAGCGGTCGCGCCTGCTTCTGTTACCTCGATATTGCAGGTAACAGTAGCGTTTGTAGTGCCGTTTGAAACCGTAATGGTTGCAGTGGTCTTACCTGCCGCAACACCGGTAAACTTAACGGATGCGCTGTTTGCGGTCTTCTCAAAAGTACCGGTAGCAATGCCGTTTGCGCCGAATGTAACCGAGCCGGTAATTGTGCTAAAGTCAATCGCACTACCGTCTTTGAGAGAAAGGGTAAGCGGAATGGATTTGCTGCCGCCTACCTCCATCTTTGCAAGACCTTCGGAGGTTGATGCCTCAAGGGTCTTACCAAGAGGAGCAACAACAGTAACATTAACGTCAACAGACTTTGTAAGGCTGTCGTTGTATGTTACGGTAATGGTTGCCTTGGTTGTACCCGGCTTAAGACCGGTAAAGGTAACCTTTGCAGAGCTTGCACCAACAGTAGAATCAGCGGATGCAACGTCTGCTGTGCCGAAAGTAGTTGAAACGGTAATCTTGTTAAAGTCTACAGGGGAGTTATCGGAAAGACCAATAGTAAGGGGAACGTCTACGGTCTTACCGGTCTCAACGGTAGCGGTAGCAACTGCTGTCGCATTTAGAGAAACAGCGCCCAGCTCGCCCTTATAAGCAAGAGTTAAGTTGTTAAGGTAGGTCTGACCTGCCTTGGTCTTTACCATGATAAGCTCATACTCACCTGCGGTAAGCGGGATATTTCCGTCGGAAATAGGATTGTCGCCCGCACCTGCAGAGGTGGTGAGAGTATAGGTGGACGCAGGAGTTGCGCTTCCTACCTTTTTAATTGTGACTAATGTGTCGGATCTGGATGCATCCAGAAGATTGAAAGTAGGAGCATACATACCGTCTACCGGAACTTTAAATCTGATAGTTACAGTACCCTTATCATAGAATACGTAGCCGTAGTTCTGGTAGAATCTTGCAAAGTACATATTCGGGTTCTCGTTACCATCTGCATCCTTTTTGCTATATACTGCGTAAGGATCGGAGGTAAGCTGTCCGTTAACCTCACCGTATGCACCATTTGTTGAATGTGCATAGTTATGGGTGTAGGTATAGCCGTAAGCGCCCTCAGCGGTAACGCTTCTCGGCATACTCTTTAAGAAGTTGAAGACAAGGTCACGAGCGGTAACCTCGGTAGCGGTCTCAACAACGTTAATGTTGGTTCTCGCCATAGCAGAGCCTACTCTTACGGTAAGAGTGGTCTTACCTGCAGCAACACCGGTAAGTTTTAATGCGCCGTCTGCAATTTCAGCGGTTGCAATGTCAGCAGCACTGTACTCAAATGTTGCTTTGGAAAGGTCTGCCGCACTTCCGTCGGACATAGTAACTGTAAGCGGAACAGAAATGCTGCTGTCCTTTACTACCTCGTAAAGACCTTCCTCGGATCCGATTTTAACGTCAGCCGGAACAGCAGCATCTGCCGCAACCAGCTTAAAACCGTCAACGATGGTAACGCCGTAGATCTTGGGAGCATTGAATTTGAGAACGTACTCGCCTTCTGCAAGATCAACGGGAGTTGTGGTAAGCGG
>JAZNNQ010000004.1:0-5607 GCA_045580305.1 Eubacteriales bacterium | reverse complement strand
TAATAAGAACCTTGCAGGTACAATTAAGTTTAAGACTACCGATGCAGGATCATATATCCCGATGATCAATATGGCAGGCTCCAACAACTGGAGTGAATCAGGTTTTGCAATAGTTAGCGTTAAGACCGCTGACGGCTCTACCACTTTAGCATCAAAGGGTATCAATATGGCAAGTATCGGCGGCAAGAACCACTTTGTTGCACTTTCCGATACGCCCGTTGCTTTTGCCGCTAACTCCGAGTACTTACTTGTTGTTGAGTCCAACCTCATTAAGAGTAAGTTCGTGTTCGACGGCTTAAAGCTTGCTAAGGTTTCAGAGAATACCGCCTCCGGTATGGTAATCGACTATAACTCCGGTCTTATCGAGGTTAACATGGGCGAGACCAAGAGTGTACCCCTTGACGTTACCATGGCTGCAGGTACTGCTGATCTTTCCAAGGTAACCTTTGAATATAGTGCTGCTGATATTGCAGCTGCAACCATCGACGGTACTAACATTAAGGTAACTCCGATTGCAGAAGGTACAACCACTCTTACCGTTCGCTACGGTGATGCAATGGCTCGTACCAATATTAAGGTAAACGCTGCAGGAACAACCGTTACCGCGCGTGACCTTTACTATAACTTCATTGACTGTATGCCCGATTACGTACAGAGTGAAGTTAACCATTATTACTCTGCTTCCTTCCAGATGTCCAACTCTACCGAGGGTGCTTACGGACAGGCAGGAACTCCCAATACGACCTCTGATCCTTTCGGCATCGTAAGTCGTGTTGACAAGAGTAATAATCCCGTAGATAATTTCTACTTCTCACGTCTTTATAAGGACTACGGTTTCTTACATTATGATACAGGTACCGTAACCATGCGCATCCGCGTACCGGCTGACGGTATGTACGCACCGGCTATTAACTTACATGGTGCTCCGGCTTGCGCAGAAACCGTTTCCATCTGGAAGCCGGGCGAGAGCTCTTACATCTCTGTGGGTGTACTTGATACATCTATGTCAGCAGGTGAGAACTCAATCTCCACTTCCGATATCGCACTCACTGCAGGTGATTACTTAGTTAAGTTTAATAAGACATCCTCCGGTTCAGTAATTATGAACGGTCTGTCTCTTGACTTTAAGGGTCCCCTTGAAGGCGGCGAGGACGTTGTTGCTCTTACCGGTACCACCTATGCTGATACCGAGGGCAACGCTGCAAAGAACGTTTCCGTAACTCTTAAGAAGAACGGTTCAAACGTTTCTCTTACCGACGCTCTTGTTACCGCAATGACCGCGACCTCCAAGAGCTCAGCTGTTGCTACCGCAACCGTTAACGCTGACCGCACCATCGCAATTACTCCGGTGGCTGCAGGTAATACAACAATTGACGTAAATGTTACCTATGACGGACAGGATTACACAACAACAATTGCTGTAACCGTTAACGCTAAGCCTTCTACCGATAATGGCTTATACTATGACTTCAGAGTTGCAAATACCGCAGGAAGTCATAACAACGCATATATTCAGAGCCTTACCTACGATACAATTGCAGGTTTTGGCGGAAGCCAGCCCTGGGCGTTTGACAGCTACACCACCACCGGCGGCTCAAGTGGTAACACCTACTTCATCTACGCTGCAAAGAACGTAGGCTTCTACTTCGCAAACGGTGTAAGAAATACCGAGACCTACGGTTCCGTAAAGATTAAGGTGCCTGAAGCTGGCTCCTATATCCCGATGGTTGAAATCCACGGTATGAGCAACTGGAGCGAAGTTGGTTTCGTTGAGTTTAGCTTTAATTCTCTCGACGGCGAGACCACTTACGCATCACGAGGAATCAACGGTGCAAGCTATAACACCACTACGTTCGTTCCGCTTACCACCACTCCGGTAACCCTCACCGCAAACGGCGAGTACCAGCTCAAGTTTGCTATGGAGAAGTTAAACGGTAAGTTCATATTTGACGGATTTAAGCTTGTTCCGGTTAAGGAAAACACCCCTGCTGAAATCATCATCGACAACAACTCCGGTTACGCAGAGGTTGCTCTCGGCAAGACCGTGAATGTTCCGGTTGAAGTTAAGATGGCATCAGGCAATGCTGATCTTTCGAAGATGACATTTAGCTACAGTGCGTCAGGCGTTGCAACAGCAACTACCGAAAACGGCGCAATCAAGGTTACTCCGGTAGCTGAGGGCACTGTAACCATTACCGCAAAATACGGCGATGCTATGGCAAGCTTCAATGTAAAGGTTCAGCCCACAGGTTATGTAAAGACCCCGACTGATCTGACTTACAACTTTATTAAGTCTATGCCCAGTGGCGTTCAGTCCGAGGTTAACCTCCTTTACTCCAAGAATATGCTTTTACAGCACAGCACAAGCGGTGCTTACGGTGAAGTATATCATCCGGGTTTTGAATCATCTCCCTGGGGTATCGAGGGCTGCTACAATACAGCAGGTCAGCTTGATCCCAAATTCTACTTCGCTCGTGTTTATCAGGACTACGGTTTCATACACAACTCTACCGGTACCGCAGTTGTTCGTATCCGCGTACCTGTAGACGGCTACTATCTCCCGACTGTACAGCTTAACGCAGCATCAGCTACCTCTGAGACTATCTCCATCTGGAAGGTAGGCGCAGATCAATATCTGTCCTCCAAGTCATTCAGTCAGGGCACCGATGCAGGCGAGGTTGATATCGCTGATGCACCTGTTGCACTTGAAGCAGGCGACTATCTTGTTAAATTTAACAAGACCACTGCAGGTAACAACATCTTCAACAGAATTACATTATATTACAGAGGTCCGCTCACCGGCGAAGCATTCATTGAGCTTACAGCAGGAAATTATGCAGGTCTTGCAGGCGGCGCTTCTACCAATGTAGCTGTTACCTTGAAGAGAAACGGCGAGGCGGTAAACCTTAATGATGCAAAGGTAACCGCAATGACCGCAACATCTAATGCAACCTCTGTTGCAACCGTTGAGGTTAATGCTGACCGTACCCTTAAGGTAACTCCGATTGCGGTTGGTACAACTACAATTGACGTAAAGGTTACTTACGACGGTAAGGAGTACGACGCAACCATCCCGGTTGATGTAAGTGCTGCAAACGCTAAGAACTCTTACGAGTATGACTTCAAGAAGCTCATTCAGGGTTCTAAGTCATTCTACACATTTACATCTCTTACCGATTTTGCATACACCACTATGGGTCATGCGAAAGAAATTCATAAGACAACCACTTACTGTGATTACACAGATCCGTTCATTTTCGTTAAGACCGAGAATGACGCTAAGTTTGCAATTACCGACTCTACCTATGCAGCAATGCTCGACGGTGGTATCGGTGCTGCAGTAACTCTTAAGATCCGTGTAGGTCAGGGCGGTACTTACAGCCTTACCACACATCACGGTATGTACAACGGCGGTGCGCTTGTTGACGTTTACTTCGCACCGGACGGTGTAACAAACACCATGCAGCCCCAGTACTATGCAGGTCAGCTCAACACTTACAAGGCTGACTATCAGTTAGAGGACTGGAACACCAGAACCCATATCCGCAACATAACAGTTCCTGCGGCAGGTGACTATCAGGTAACCTACCGTCTGGCAGGAAAGAACCCCTCCGGTATCGCAATGCGCTTCCCGGTTGGCGGTATCTTACTCCTTCCGAGCCAGGGCGACGAGGCGGTTATGACTCTCGGTGAACTTGATCGCGTAATGGTAGGCGAGAGCGCTACCGCTCCCATGTCCATCGCGGTCAACAGCATTGCAAAGGACTTCTCCATTGCAAGCGACATCACTGTTGCATCTTCCGAGGCTGGTATCGTTGAGGCTACCATTAACAGAACTAACGATAACAAGGATGCATCCCTTACCGTTAAGGGCCTTACAGCAGGCCAGACAGTTCTTACCATTACCGCTACCGTTGACGGCAAGCCGGTTAAGATTACAAGAACAGTTAAGGTCGTTGCACCGTCTGACAAGTCTGAGGAAATCTTTATTGACTTCACCAAGAAGCAGGATATTCCGATCCTTGAGAAGACCATTGCAGAACATGGTTGGGCACTTAACAAGACCATGACTCCGGCTGAAATCTACAGCCCGGCAAACCCCAAGCATTTCCGTTATCAGGCATACGGTATTGCAGGTAGCTATCAGGCTAATACAAATACCGAGCTTTCCTCTGACATCACCTTCGACGTAGACGTACTTGCAGCAAGCCCCTACGAGCTCCGCATCGACGGCGGCAAGTACACAAGTGGTGCTAAGGTTGCAGTTTACGTTGATAAGCAGTATGTCGGAGAGTACGACTTCTACGGAACTGAGAACATCGTAAGCCAAGGTGAAAAACAGCTTAATACTGTAAACCTCGGCGTTGGCGTACATCAGATCACATTCCGTAGAATCAATGAAGAGAGTGCAAGAAATCTCCTTTGCCTCGGCTCTATCAGACTTACTCCGGTAGCTGAGATGCCCGAATTCTTAGGCTTCGTTGCTGAGGCTGACGAGACCGAGCTTGTTGTAGGTGAGAAGGTTTCGGCTACCATTGGTCCCAAGACCTCTGATGGCTCACCCTACTACTTCGGCAAACTCTTCGCAGGCAATGCAGATGACACTCAGAACTCATATGTGTTCACCAATTCCGACAGCAGTGTTGTTTCCTACGAGAACGGTGTTCTCACCGCTCTTAAGGCGGGTTCAGCTAAGCTTTCCGTCGCAGGCGTGAAGGGCGGCGTGCCCACCAACAAGGACATCACAATCACTGTTGTAAGTGATCCGCTTGCAAGCATTGAAGCAAACTTCAAGAGCTCCATCAACAATGGTGAACAGCTCCGCATTGAGGTTGTTGCAAAGACTGTTGGTGGCAGAGTAATTAACCCGCTCTCTTACGAGCCGGAATTTACTTCTTCCAACACATCATCTGTTATCGTTCGTGATGGTGTTCTCTTCGGCGTTGGCCGTGGTTCATCCACAATTACAACATCTGTTACATTTAACGGTGTAACCAAGACCGCGTCCGGTGAAATCTCAATCGCAAACGACGGTATTAAGCTTTACGCTTATGCAGACAGAACCGCACTTGCTCCCACCGATACTGAGGGAACACAGGTTCGTGTTGCAAACAGCTCACTCGAGCTCATTAACAACGGCGTAACATATAAGAGCACCAATGAAAATGTAATCAAGGTTGATGCATACGGTCATGTAACACCTGTTGCTGTTGGCCGTGCATCCATCAACGTTACTGCAAGCTACAGGGGTGCTACTTATAACTTAACCGTTCCGTTTAACATCACCGAGGGCAAGAGTGCAGCGTCCTACTACACAGGCACTCGCGTTGAGGCTCTCCGTGAAAACCGCAAGAATTACGATTGGGCACTTGATACATCTGTTGCAACCATTAAGCGCGCAGATTGGCTTATTGATAACGTTCCTGACTTCTACAGCCTTGTAACCACTCAGGAACTTCCGCGTTCTGCAACAGTCGGCTTCCGTTGGGACCCGAACAACTATCATTGCCGTTCCTGCGGAATCGACCTTGCAAACTCTTCATGGGGCTCCTACGGTTGGATGCTTGATCCGATCAACAAGCCCTATAAGGTAACCTGTCCTGACTG
>JAZNNQ010000003.1:0-140208 GCA_045580305.1 Eubacteriales bacterium | reverse complement strand
ATTCGCCACAGCCAGGCAAGGAAGTATTGTCCTGAAAAAGCGCCTTTTGGCGAATTTCTACACCAAAAACGCCCCATATCCGTCAGGATTATGGGGCGTTTTTAGCTTGAACTTCATCCAAAATTCATCTTTTCAGGATGCAAGGCAGTTTTGAAAGCAAGATTTTTTGTAAAGAGAAAGAATAAAATTTCGGTAATACTGGCGTATTACCGGAATTTTTGATGCACTATTTACGGAAAATATGGTATCAAAACCAATGCTTCCTTATCTGGCTGTGGCGTGATCACTTCGGTTTTTTTATTTCTTTTCCATATATTTTTTAATTGCATTAAAACTATCATGGCTCAGTACATGTTCAACACGACAAGCATCCTCAGCCGCTATTTTCTCATCAACACCAATAGAGACAAGAAAATCAGAAAGAATAGTATGTCTTTCATACATTCGCTCAGCCACTTCGAGCCCTTTTTGCAAAAGAGTAATGTTTCCGTCGGCACTGACCTCTATAAAATCGTTTGCCCGTAGATTCTTCATAGCAACACTGACACTGGGCTTGGAATAGCCAAGCTCTGAGGCAATGTCGATAGACCTAACACTACCATTACGATTTTGCAGTATGTATATAGTTTCTAAATAATTTTCAGCAGATTCGTAAATTTTCAAACTTATCACCACACACAAAGTATAACATAAATATATGGTGTTTTCAAGTGAAAAATACGAAATTAGTCGTTTTTAACCGCCTAAAAAATTGTTTTTTCTAAATATTTTTACAATTAAAATTCCAAGCACCAGTCCAACCGCGCCCTGCACAGCATTTGCCGGAATGTTAACCAATGAAGGTATAAAGCCGTATAAAAAACCTTCAAAAACGAAGTATCCTGAAATCATAATAATCTCAGCAACTCCGCCGCATAAAATCTCAGAAACTAAGTTTCCGCACTTTTTATGTAATACTTTAAATCCGTAATATGCAATGAGCGCCATAAGTCCTTTGATAATAAAAGTTATCGGTGCATAAAGTGCATATCCGGCAAAAATGTCCGCAAGTGCCGAACCAACCGCCGCTGCCAAAAAACCATATAAAGGTGACAATACCCATCCTGCGAGCAGAACAAAACAATCTCCTAAATTTATATATCCCTGAAGCGGCGACGGAATTTTTATAATCATGGTAGCAACGCAAATAAGAGATGCCATCATTGCAGCAATTACCATTTTTTCAACTCTGTTTTTCATGTGAATACTCCTTTGTGTTTTGCTGTTTATATTATATAACCAAAGTATGCAATGTATCAAGTGAAATTATAAAATATCTATTTTTTCACCATTTAGAGCCTTATTCATACTCCGCACTGCACAGAATTTACCGCACATAGAACAGCTTTCGTTAATCTCCGGCGCTCTGTCGTTTCTTATTTTGCGAGCAGTGTCCGGATCAATAGCAATGGCAAACTGCTTATCCCAATCAAATGCGCGTCGTGCATCACTCATAGCATCATCGTTCTCTCTTGCGTGCGGAATTTTCTTAGCTATATCTGCTGCATGCGCTGCAATTTTAGATGCAATTATTCCCTGCTTTACATCATCTACATCGGGAAGCGCCAAATGCTCTGCGGGTGTCACATAGCATAAAAATGCCGCACCGCTCGCCGCTGCAATCGCACCACCTATTGCAGCCGTGATATGGTCGTATCCGGGCGCTATGTCTGTTACAAGAGGGCCAAGAACATAGAATGGCGCGCCATTACAAATACTTTGCTGTATCCTCATATTCGCCTCTATTTGGTCAATAGGCATATGCCCCGGACCTTCAACCATAACCTGAACATTCTTGTCCCAAGCTCTTTTTGTAAGCTCGCCCAAACGGACAAGCTCATCGATTTGGCACACATCGCTTGCATCGGCAAGACACCCCGGACGGCAAGCATCTCCCAAAGAAATTGTAACATCGTATTCACGGCATATATCCAAGATCTCGTCGTAATACTGATAAAACGGATTTTCCTCTCCTGTCATACTCATCCAGGCAAAAACAAGTGATCCACCCCGGGATACTATATTCATTTTACGATTATTGCTTCTAATTTGCTCAATGGTTTTTCGTGTTATTCCGCAATGCAGCGTAACAAAATCAACGCCGTCTTCTGCATGCATGCGCACAACATCAATAAAATCTTTTGCCGTTAATGTTTCCAAATCCCGTTGATAATGTATAACACTATCATACACCGGAACTGTGCCTATCATCGCCGGACATTCTGATGTAAGTTTTTTTCTAAATGGCCGTGTATTACCGTGCGATGATAGATCCATAATGGCATCTGCACCCATTTTTATAGCCGCAGTTACTTTTTCCATTTCAACAGTATAGTCCTTGCAGTCTTTTGACACACCAAGATTGACATTTATTTTTGTTTTCAACATAGATCCTACACCACATGGTTCTATGCATTTGTGCTGCTTATTTGCACATATAACAACCTGCCCGCAAGCAACAAGATTTCTTATCTCCTCTGCAGTGCGGTGTTCTTTTTTTGCAACAGTTTCCATTTCAGGAGTAATAATACCTTTTCTTGCAGCTTCCATTTGTGTCATTTTTTCTCATTCCTTTCCAAATAAAAAACGGATAATCCTGATGGATTATCCGTTTAGTTTTACTGTGGCTTCCTACGGCGGCATTATCCGCATCAGGTTAAAGGGTCGAAGCTTCTTGACTTCCTCTCAGCCCGGCGCACCGAGCTCCCCTGTTTCTTTTATTAAACTTTAATTATTCAGCGTCCTCAGCCGGGAGAATAGTCTCACCGTCACCAACAGAAGCAACGATTTCATCTTCGCCGGTAGCAACCTCGGTCTCAGCAGCAACTTCCTCGCCCTCAATTAAAGCGCGCATGGAAAGAGAGATCTTCTTGTTCTCTTCGTCGATGCCGATGATCTTAACCTGAACAGACTGACCCTCGCTTAATACATCCTTCGGGCTAGCAATTCTGGTATTGCTGATCTGGGAAATATGGATTAAACCGTCAACGCCGGGAAGAATTTCAGCAAACGCGCCGAAAGGCATAAGCTTAACGATCTTAGCGTCAACAACATCGTCTAACTTGCAGGTAGTTGTAAACTTAACCCACGGATTGTCCTCAGCCTTCTTGTAACCAAGAGAAATTTTCTTTTTCTCGGTATCTAAAGCAAGGACAAATACATCAACGATGTCTCCAACCTTAAACATTTCAGACGGATGTCCGATTCTGCTCCAGGACATCTCGGAAACATGAACCATACCGTCTACGCCACCGATGTCAACGAATGCACCGTAAGAAGTAAGGGACTTAACAACGCCCTTGTATGCCTTACCAACTTCGATCTCGCTCCAAACCTTCTCAGCAGCCGCGTGACGCTCTGCACGGAGAACCTTGGAAATAGAACCTACAATGCGCTTGCGGGGACGATTAACCTCGGTAATGCGAAGGTTAACCTTCTTCTTCATCATCTGAGAAAGCTCAGCATCGCGGGGAAGACCGGTCTGAGAAGCGGGAACGAATACGCGAGCACCCTTAACGGATACGATAATACCGCCCTTGTTCTCGTCAACAACGATACCTTCAACAACGGTCTCATCCTGACGAGCAGCCTCGATATCATCCCAGCTCTTCATAGCGTCTAAACGGCGCTTAGAAAGGGTTACAACACCCTCTACATCGTTAACGCGGACAACATACACCTCAACCTCGTCACCGATTTTAAAGACATCCTCAGCCTTTACAGTGGGATCATCACTGATTTCAGTAACGGGAATGAAACCAGCTTGTTTAGCCCCAAGGTCAACATAAACCTCAGTGGGTGTAATCCCGGTAACGACGCCCGTGACCTTCTCTCCTGTATTTAAAGTTTTGAAAGAAGCCTCCAGCATTTCAGCAAAGGACATTCCTTCAGCATTGATGTTTTCGTTTGTGATCTGTTCACTCATCTTGTTTTCAACCTCCTTAATTATCCAATCGGGTGTCGATGCACCTGCAGTAATACCAATATGGTCAAAACCGCAAATTTCATCAACAGGAAGCTCACCCAAGTGCTCGATATGATATACATTCTGACACCCGTTCTGACAGATATGTA
Source organism: Eubacteriales bacterium (assembly GCA_045580305.1). Lineage (GTDB taxonomy): Bacteria > Bacillota > Clostridia > Oscillospirales > JAAYXM01 > RGIG7332. The sequence goes on along the minus strand of JAZNNQ010000003.1, from coordinate 136,095 downwards.
CCAGCCCTTTGGTGTTGGAGCTTGTCCTGTCCCCGATGACTACCATGGCATCCGAAACCTCAGCGAGTTTTCCCGCCTCGGTCTGGCGTTTACCGGTAGCAAAACATATTGTATCAAATATTTTGCAATTTGTACATTGTTTTTTTAAAATTTCAATACAATTATTCCAAAAATTTCTTCCAATAGTTGTTTGTGCAACTACCGAAATCGCCTTTTCAGACAAAGTAGGATTTTCTAAAATATAGTCATTTATGTCTTTTTCGCTTTCGAAAACCAAGGCGTTTTTGCATTGTCCTGCAATTCCGCAAACTTCCGGGTGGGTTTTGTTTCCAATAACAACTACCTGTCTGCCCTCGTTTTCATTTTCACGAACAATTTTATGAATTTTTTCAACATACGGACAAGTTGCATCAACAAACGATATATTTCGCGCTTTAAGCTCGTTAATTACCGATGCCGCCACTCCGTGAGAACGAATAATTGCCGTTGCACCTTCCGGAATTTCTTCAACAGAATTAACGCAAGAAACACCCAGTGATTTTAAGTGTTCAACCACATGAGTATTGTGTATGATAGGTCCCAATGTGACCGCATTTACACCATCGTGGCCCAATTTTTCCGCAAGTTCCACCGCGCGTCTTACGCCAAAGCAAAAGCCGGAAGATGCTGCTCTTGTCACCGTTTTCATATACCGCTCTCTCCCAAAGCAAGAATATAATCAAAAACCTCTGTAGAAATACGCCTGTAGTTTTCGGCACTTGTACCTTCTCGTTTTTCCGGAATTACGGGTTCGCCAATAATTACATATGTCCTTCTAAAAAGTCGCTTTTTGGTACTCAAGTATACCGGAAGCATAGGCGCTGATGCACGGAGTGCAATCATTGCTATGCCGCTTTTTACATCATCGCTGTTCTCTGCCCCACCCTTAACACGGGTTCCTTCCGGAAAAATAAGGAGTTTTTTTCCATCCTTAAGTGCCGTAATGCTATTTCTTATAGTGCCGAGATCTGCTGTCCCTCTGTCTACCGGGAAGGCACCGACAGCTTTAAATAACCATCTTAGTATTGGATTTTTAAATAGTTCCTTCTTACCCATAAACGCGAAAGTTTCTTTAACGCCGAAAGCTACCGCAATAAAAACTACATCCATCATAGATGTGTGATTAACACAAACTACCGCCGCACCTTCAGGTATATTCTCTCTATTTACCACTTTGATTCTGAATAAAAAGTAGAAAATCGGTTTTAGAATTGCAATTATAACTTTGTAAAACATTAACTTTAAAGCCTCTCTTTGATGATATTGCGTAAAAGCTCAACGCTCTTTTCAAGTTCATTTCCGCTTGTGTCCACTAAAATCGCGTCATCCGCTGCCTTAAGAGGTGCCGCAGCACGATTAGCATCGTTAAAATCGCGTTGTTTAATATCACGGAGCACGGTTTCAAAATCAACACACTGACCCTTTTCCTTCAATTCCAAATAGCGGCGCTGCGCTCTGTCCTCGCATGTAGCGGTAAGGAAGATTTTGATTTCAGCATTGGGAAGTACAACCGTTCCGATATCACGGCCATCCATAATGACGCTGTGTTTTTCCGCATAACCTCGTTGTGTTTCAAGCAGAAATGCACGAACCGGCGGATGTGCAGAAACGGTTGAGGCATACGCTGAAATCTCGTGCTCGCGAATGGCTTTTGTAACATCTTCGCCATTTAAGAACATACACTGTAGTCCGTCCTTATAACAAATTTCAATATTGAGATCGGGTAAAATTGATACAACTTGCGCCTCATTTGCAGGATCGAGACCCATTCTGTACACATAAAGCCCAACTGTTCGATAAATAGCGCCGGTATCAACATATAAAAAACCGAACTCCTTAGCAAGAAGCTTTGCGATCGTGCTTTTTCCCGCACCGGATGGCCCGTCTATGGCAATAGCAACCTTTTTCATATTCCCCTCCTAATTATACGATGGCCGATGCCGCAACATATGCGGTAGACCACGCAATTTGCAGATTAAATCCACCTGTATATGCATCAGAATCGATTATTTCTCCGGCAAAATAAAGATTTTGCACTAATTTTGACATCATTGTTTTCGGATCGATCTCAGAAACCTTGATGCCACCTGAAGTGATAATCGCCTCGGATATAGGCCGAAAAGACTCAACTTTAATTTCAAGCCCTTTCAGCACATCAATAAGCCGAGTTCTGGATGCTTTTTCAATGGAATGAACCTTTATATCTCCCGGTATTTTTGCTTTTCTTAACACTACCGGTATCATTTTTGCCGGAAGCAATCCCCTTAGCGCATTTGATATATCTTGATTTTTTCGTTCATCAAAATCACGAAGAATTCTTGCATTAAGCTTTTCTCTATCCAATGCAGGTTTAAGATCGATTTTTACCGTATAGCTGTCATTTTCCATATCGCGCATATGTGCGCTTGCGGATAAAATAAGCGGTCCGGACATCCCGAAATGAGTAAACAACATTTCACCCAACTCTTCAAATACACACTTTTTATTCTTGTTGTATACGCTTACAGTAACATTTTTAAGTGTAAGTCCCTGCATACTTGCACAGATATCGCGCTCTGCCACTAACGGAACAAGAGATGCACGCGGTGTAACTATAGTATGTCCAAGCTCTTCTGCCATTCTGTACCCGTCTCCGGTCGAGCCGGTACCCGGATAAGATACACCGCCGGTAGCAAGAACAACCGCACTCGCTGTATATTCAGTACCATCAGCAACAATACCACAAACACTTCCGTCTTTGGAAACTATCTTCTCAACAGTAGTATTTTTGATTTTAACGCCTAATCTTTTTAACTCTGAGGAAAGCGCAAAGATAACCTCTTGTGCCTGGTCAGAAACAGGAAAAACTCTGGCTCCGCGCTCGGTCTTAAGTCGAACACCTAACTGTTCAAAAAAACTCATTACATCCTGAGGTGTAAATCTGGAAAAAGCGCCATACAGAAAGCGTGGGTTTTGCGGAACATTTGCAATAAGCGTATCTCTGTCACAGTTATTGGTTATATTGCATCTTCCCTTGCCGGTTATAGCAAGCTTTTTGCCGAGTTTTTGATTTTTTTCAAATATAGTTACTCTTGCACCCTTGCGTGCGGCAATTACGGCAGAAAGCATACCTGCAGCTCCACCGCCTATGATAATAACATCCTTACTCATATAAAAATCTCACATAATCTATTATTTTTCGCTAATTATAGTTTACCATTTTCCCTATAAATTGCAAGATGTTTTTGCATCGCTTACAATATTCTTGTATTCTTCGTAGGTAAAGAGTATGTTAAATGCATCCAGCATTGCATTAGTTGTCATATGACTCGGTAACTCGCATTTTTTGAGGATGATTTGTCTCAACGCGGCACTATTTTCTCCTCCGGACAAGCCATCTTCATAAAAATCCGTCTTTGTTATTCGTTTGTTAATTGAAATACTACTCTCGCCCTCTAAAAAGGTCGCTCCTGCCTTTTTTAAAGATTGGATGATAACAGAGTCATCTATCCCTTCAACGCCGAGAAAACCCTCTTTAGACGCGGTGGTTTTTCGTTTTTCTTTACCTTCTATTTGCGGGATATATGCATGCTTTACTTTATCCTTTGGTAAAATGCCTTTTAGATGATTTCGTATTACAAATCCGGCACCATCGCTGTCTGTTAAAATGATTACACCCTTCTGCTCGGAAATTCTTTTGAAAAGAGCGCGTTTTTCTTTGTCGTTGAACACACCAAAGCCTGAGGTTTCGAGAATTAAAGTGTCAACAATTTGGGAGAGTTTGTTTTTATCATAACGCCCCTCTACGATGATCGCTTCTTTAATTTTGACCATTGTAATCACCGCCAAATGACGCCAGACGCGCAATAAGCTCGCGAAGAGCCTCTTCTTTTGCCCCTAGTTTCAGCTTTGCATCGGTCTCAGCACACAAGAGAACACTGTTTCTTGCCCATTCAAGGCTGACACCACGCGCCGCATTGAAGATGATTTTTGCGGGATATTCGGATTTCATGCCCCACATTTGCATAAGCTGTGAAGTACCGCTATTTCCACGAAGAAGGCACGCCGCATATATTTGCCGCATTTGACGACCGATAAGCGCAAGAAGCGAAATCGGCTCCTCGCCTAACGACATAAGCTTTTCTAAAAGTTCAAGCGCCAAGGGATATTTTCGTGCAACAATTGCATCGGTAAGATCAAATACAACTGCTTCGGCATTAGGCGTTGCAACCGCGTCAATGTTCGCTCTTAAAATCGCATCGCCGGATGCATATGCCGCAATCTTGTCGATTTCAGGAATTAACGCCTGCATCAATGAGCCGCAGTAGAATATAAGATATTCGCAAAGATCATTGGTAATCGTTTTGTTTTGAGATTTAAAGCGCCGCTTGATCCATTCAATCAAATCAGATCTTCCCGCCCGTTCAAATTCGATTATCTCACCGGCTTTCGCCATAGCTGTGTACAGTTTTTGTCTCTTATCCGGCTTGAATTCAGCGGGATAGATTAAAAGAAGCGTGCAATATTCAGGAATGTCGGATAGCAACTCGGTAAACTTCTTTTTGAATTCCTCATCAGCCTTGAAAAAATCAAAATCGCTGACAATAACAAGTTTTCTCTCGCTCATTACCGGATATGAATCTATCGCTTCAACAAGATCGTTTGCCGAAAGTTTTTCATTAAACTCTATTAAGTTGAATTCCCGCATAGAGTCGTCTACAAGAGCCTTAATCAACTCATTTTTATAAAAGCTCAAAAGATACCTTTCTTCGCCAAAAAACAGGTAAAATCGCCCGGGAATTCCGTTTGAAATATCATTCTTTAGTTTTTTCCATGCAGGTTCTTTTATTGCTGCCATAATCTAAGCCGCCCCCTTTAACAATTCATCGGAATAGAAGACTATATTACCATTAATGTCTGTGCGCCTTACAGTAATTCCCATATTTTCCAGCAGCGAAAGGGTCTCTTGGTGCGGATGCTTATAATTATTATCAGCACCCACGGAAATTACCGCGAATTCCGGCCGTATCTCGTTCATCAGCTCAATAGATGAAGACGATTTAGAGCCGTGATGTCCTACAATATACGCTTCAGCGTCCGGCAAATTATATTTTTCGCCGAGTATCTTTTCCGATTTACGACTCAAATCGCCGGTAATAACAAGTTCAAAATCGTCTTTATCAAAAATAATGACAAGTCCGTTTTCATTGCTGTCAGAAAACCATCCGGTAGGATAAATGGTAAAATCAAGTCCATCTTTTGAAACAAAAGTCTTTTCGGATACTTTGTAAATTTTTGTTCCGTGTTTTTGCGCTGACTCCAACAAAGCGTTTGCGCGCTCTTCGTTCTTCGCACCCACGGGTACATATAACTCTGAAACCTTGGTTTTCTCTATCAGTCGCTTTGCCCCATTCATATGATCGGAGTCAAAGTGAGTTATTATCAGCGCATCCAGCGAATCTTCTCCTATTTCAGTTAGATATTCATTTGCAATATCACCGGCACTTTTTGTTCGGCTCCCGCCACAATCAACGAGCACCGCGGCGCCATTATAGTCCGCTAACATAGCAGACCCCTGTGCTACATCCAAAACAGAAAACCTTATCCCCGCATACTCTTCTTTTCTGCAGGGAATAAAACTCACAAGTATTGAAATTACAAGCACTGTGGATACGCACGCCACCGGTATACCAAATCGTTTTTTCTTGTCTTTTACAAATACGAACAAGACAAAATATAAGTACACAAGCACTATTACCTGAAACATTCGATCAATACTTATATTTGCAAATGGAATTTCTGCAATGAAAACTGCCGCATCCAAAACCAACTCTGAAATAAATGCAATGAGCATCATAATAATCTTAGCAATGGGCATATAAACAAAAGCAATTGCAACTACAATGAGTGATACAATAAAGATAAAATTAATGATCCAAAGTAATAATAAATTCGTTATTGGAGCCACGACCGAAATAGTGTGGAAATTCCAAACCGTGATCGGTGTTGTAAATATAATAGCTGATATAGATATGCACAATGTCGAAATAGAAAAATTTACAACATAGCGCAACAATTTGTTTTTAATACTTACCTTGCTTTTTATTATGTTATTAGCGCGACTACCCAGCGTAATTATTCCAAGCGTGGACAGAAATGATAGCTGTAATCCCACATCCATAACAGCGTAAGGATTGAATAATAAGATTAACACTAACGCCACCGATAATGAATTAATGCTGTCTGCCTCGCCCCTTAATATCGGTGCCATTATGAGAATTATCTGCATAATAAGCGCTCGCACAACAGATGGCGGCGCACCAACAACTAAAGTGAACAAGATAAGAATCGGTATAATTAATACAGCTGTTTTCCGTCGCCCTAAAAAGAAAATTATAAATCCCGACAGAAATGATAAATGCATGCCGGACACAGCCACAACATGAGCAAGGCCAACTGCGGTAAAGCTTTCCCGATCTTTAGTTGCAAAGTCAGTCTTGTCTCCAATTAAAATAGCAGATATTAATCCCGCTACTCTTGATGGCAATAGTTCAGCTAATTTAACACTTATATTGTGAGCTATCCATTGTGGTACATATTTAAGCGTTATTTCACCCAGATCATGTTTAGTCAGTGGCTGTTCGCAAAATGCTATTGCCTCTATCCCTCGGGTTTTAAAATATGTAAATGACTTAAAGTCACGAGTATTCTCAGGAAGTTCGAACAAAGCAACACCGGAAATTTCGCTGCCCGGCGTGAGAGTTAATCCGGTATCATTGAAATACATTCGTGCAGTAAAACTGTCTTTAAGCGGCTCATTCTCAAGCGCAGTAACTTCAACATCACACACAATACCCTTTTGGGTGTGGTTATCATAGGAGTACCCTACCACTGTAGCATTAAAATCAGTTTGTTTATATGAAACCTCCGGCACAGTATCAAAAAGTGGGTAAATAAAAAATAATAAAATTGCAAAAATCGTTCCGCTTATGAGAAATGCAGCTTGTGTTTTCTTTTTCTTTAATAAAAGAAAAAGTGCAATTCCCGTAGTTACAACAATAGCTGCAAGCGCAGCTGACTGCAACCCAGTTATAGTTTGGAGCAGTAATAATGTAATTGCAAAGCTTAATGCGAAAAACGCAAATCTCTGGTTCATATCCCTGCCCCCTTAATAGAAAAACGAGGGGAGAAAATTCGCTCCCCTCGTTTCATAGTTGTTAGATTTTGTTGTCGCTACCGAGAACGTTAACAATCTTATGCTTAACAAGCTCTTTAATGTTAGCGCGTGCCGGTGAGAGGTACTGACGCGGGTCAAAGTGCGCCGGATTCTGATTGAAGTACTCACGGATGCTGCCGGTCATTGCAAGACGAAGGTCAGAGTCAATGTTGATCTTACAAACAGCCATAGAAGCAGCCTTGCGGAGCATATCCTCCGGAACGCCCTGTGCACCGGGCATATTACCGCCGTTAGCGTTGATCATTTCAACATACTTCGGAATAACGGAAGAAGCACCGTGTAAAACGATCGGGAAGTTGGGAAGACGCTTTGAAACTTCTTCTAAGATATCAAAGCGAAGGCGCGGCTCGCCCTTGAACTTAAATGCACCGTGGCTGGTACCAATTGCAATAGCAAGAGAGTCAACACCGGTACGGGTAACGAACTCCTCAACCTCAGCAGGGTTGGTAAACTGAGCATCCTCATCGGATACATTAACATCGTCCTCAATACCGGCGAGCTTACCAAGCTCACCCTCAACAACAACGCCGCGTGCATGAGCGTAGTCAACAACCTTCTTTGTAAGTTCAATGTTCTCCTCGAAAGAGTACTTAGAACCGTCGATCATAACGGAGGTAAAGCCACCGTCGATACAAGACTTACAAATGTCAAAACTATCACCGTGGTCAAGATGAACACAGATCGGGAGGTTGGTATCCTCTACTGCAGCCTCAATGAGCTTCATGAGGTAAACATGCTTCGCATACTTACGAGCACCTGCAGAAACCTGAAGAATAAGGGGGGAATTAACCTCCTTAGCAGCTTCGGTAATACCCTGTACGATCTCCATGTTGTTAACATTGAACGCACCGATAGCATAACCGCCTTCATAAGCTTTTTTGAACATTTCAGTTGAAGTAACTATTGGCATAATGACATCTCCTTTTCATCATTTCATATACAATATATTTTACCACATTATGTGTTAAAATCAAGAGTTTTTTTATATTATTCCCGTTTTTTTGCAGAGGCATCAGAAAAACGATATCTGACTGCTTCTGGGAATATCACCCAATGCCCCGTTTTTCTCCAAAAGATCAATTACGGATTTTGAAACCTTATTGCATCGCGACTGAATTTCATCCATAGAAAGGAACTTACTCTTCTCTCGTTCCGCAATAATACTGCGCGCCGCAACCTCACCCAGTCCCGGAATTGCGGTAAACGGAGGTCTTAGCATACCATCCTCGGTAATTTCAAAATTGACCGCGTCGGATTTATAGAGATCAACCGGTGCAAACTTAAAGCCGCGGGTGTAAAACTCGTGACACACCTCAAGGGTAACAAGCATTTCCTTCTCAACGGCTGATGCTTTCTCTTTCTTTGAAATTGTGTCCATCTGTGAAAGAACCATATCATCACCGTTTATCATAACAGAGGCATCGAATGCCTTTGCACGGATTGAGAAATATGCCGCATAGAACGCCAGCGGTTTGTGTACCTTAAACCAAGCAATTCTGAATGCCATCATAACATAAGCCACCGCGTGAGCTTTTGGGAACATATATTTTATCTTTTTACAAGAGTCAATATACCACTCCGGCACATTGTGCGCTCGCATATCCTCTTCCCACTCTGGAGTCAATCCCTTACCTTTACGCACGCTCTCCATTATTGTAAACGAAGTTTTGGATTCCATACCCATCGAAATCAGATACAACATAATATCATCACGACAGCAGATCGCTTCCTTAAGAGTAGCAGTCCCCTCTTTTACCAATGTTTGTGCATTATTTATCCAAACATCGGTACCGTGGGACAGACCCGAAATACGAACAAGCTCGTCAAATGTCGTAGGCTTGGTATCAAGCAGCATTTCGCGAACGAATTTTGTACCAAATTCAGGGATAGCTGTAGCTCCGGTCTTTCCTAAGATCGGATCCTCCTCGATACCCAGCGCCTTGCATGCGGTAAATATGCTCATAGTATCCGGATCGTCAAGAGGAATTTTCTTAGCATCAACCCCGGTAATGTCTTCAAGCATACGAATCATAGACGGGTCATCATGGCCAAGAAGGTCAAGCTTAAGAATATTATCGTGAATAGAATGATAATCGAAGTGTGTTGTTATAATGTCACTGTTCTTATCATCTGCCGGATGCTGTACCGGTGTGAAATCGTATATCTCCTTATCCATGGGAACAATCATAACGCCACCCGGATGCTGACCGGTAGTACGCTTAATTCCGGTACACCCGACGGTTAATCGATTTTCTTCAGCCTTGGACTTGTGTTCGTTGCGCTCGTCCAAATATTTTTTAACAAAACCGAACGCGGTTTTTTCTGCGATAGTACCGATAGTACCAGCACGGAACACATGATCCTCACCGAAAATTTCAATAGTGTGACGATGTGCACGCGCCTGGTATTCGCCGGAGAAATTAAGGTCGATATCCGGAATTTTGTCCGCATTAAAGCCCAAGAATGTAGCGAACGGAATATCAAAGCCATCCTTACCTAATTTGCTTCCGCATTTAGGACAAACTTTGTCCGGCATATCCGCACCGGTACTATAACCCATACCCTCCATAAACTCCGAATATTTACACTTCTCGCAACGGTAATGTGGCGGGAATGCGTTAACCTCTGTAATACCAGCAAAATATGCAACAACGGAAGATCCTACAGAACCTCGAGAACCGACAAGATACCCCTCTTCATTTGAACGCTGAACCAGCTTCTGCGCTATCATATACATAACATCATAGCCCTGAGAAGTTATCTTTCCAAGCTCATATTCAAGTCGCTCTTTTATAATTTCAGGCAGCGGGTCGCCGTAAAGCTCTCTCGCTTTTTTGTTACACATATTGATTAAGTCTTCTTTTGAGCCTTCAATAGACGGCGGATAATTATCCTTCGGTATAGGTCTTATTTCCTCACACCAATCGGCAATTTTATTTGTGTTTTCAACAACAACTTCATATGCCTTTGCTTCACCCAAATAAGAGAATTCTTCAAGCATTTCATCCGTTGTTTTAAGGTATAGCGGCGCCTGATTGTCAGCATCATTAAAGCCCATACCCGCCATAAGAATACGACGATACACCTCGTCGTGAGGCTCGAGGAAATGAACATCGCCGGTTGCTGCAACCGGAATATTCAAGCGCTCGCCCAATGTTACCACATAGCGGTTAAAATCACGAATGTCATCTAATGATTTCACTATTCCCGCCTCAAGCATAAACTCATTATTGCCCAGCGGCTGAATTTCCAGAAAATCGTAATAACGCGCTATTTCCTCAATTTCTTCATCGGGTTTCTTAGACACAATCGCACCGTATAGTTCGCCCGCCTCACAAGCGGAACCGATAATTAATCCCTCTCTGTATTCATCAAGAACCGAGCGCGGGATTATCGGGCGTCTCTGATAGTATTTTAAATGTGCCAAGGAAACAAGCTTATACAAATTTTTAAGTCCCACATAGTTCTTTACGAGAATAATCAGATGATATGGCTTGACCTTTGCAATCTTGCCGGTATTCATACCGGATAAATCGAGGTTTATCTCACCCACATTTTTTGTTTTAGCGGGAGAGTTTTTAAGCATATCGAAAAACTTGATAAGCATATGTGCAACCGTTGCAGCATCATCCCCTGCTCTGTGATGCTGGAACTTAGGCAGGGACAGCGCATTTGCAACGATATTAAGTCTGTGTCTTTCCAAATTTGGCAACAATATACGAGCCATTGCCAGGGTGTCAAGAGATACAAAGTTATATTCAATACCGTATTTTCTGCATCCTTCGCGCAAAAATCCGATGTCGAAGTCCGCATTGTGAGCAACCAGAACACGACCGTTTGCAAAGTTTAAAAAGTCGCGCAGCGCTGCCTCGGTAAGCGGTGCATCCTTGACAGTTTCGTTTGATATACCTGTAAGTTCGGTTATTTTTGCAGAAATCTTTTGCTCCGGATTAACATATGTGTGGTATTCTTCAGCCAACTCGCCATTACGGATGACCGTGGCCGCAATTTCAGTAATACCGTCTACACCCACATTTAGTCCCGTAGTTTCAATATCAAAGCAGACGAACTCACCGTCAAGCGGTTCGTTTGATGTGCCTTTAAGCGCGGCAATACTGGCATCATCGTTTATAAAATATGCCTCAACACCGTATATAACCTTAATGCCACCGTCTTTAGCTGCCTTCATTGCCTCAGGATATGCCTGAACAACGCCGTGGTCAGTAATTGCAACAGCGGGATGTCCCCACATTTTTGCACGAGCAATTAAGCTCTCTGCCGATGCAGTGCCATCCATCGAGGACATATTGGTATGCATATGCAACTCTACACGCTTTTTCTCTGCTTTATCTGCTCTTATCTTCTTGTCGCATTTAACGATGTTTTGCGCTTTTAAAACAGTATCCTGAACATACATATCATAAGCAGTGATACCGTAGACCATAACATGAGTACCGGGTTTCATTGTCTTTGCAAGCGCTTTTCCCTCATCAATGGGCAACGACTTTGTGACCTTAATTGATCCGGTATAGTCGGTTATATCAAATTTTAGGCGCATAGTTCCGCGCTCTAAATTCTCCTTATGATCGGTAAAGAAAACATCGCCTTCAACCGTTACCTTGCCAAATTCATCATCAAGTTCGCTCATCGGTGTAATTACATCCATAAGCGGCTTGCCAAGCAGTACCTCACCCTTTGTTTCTTTTAGCTTGTTATGCTTCACAAAACTCTTATCTTTTTTGGGGGTTGATGTAACTTTTTTAGGTACAGCCAGGGGCTGTGTCGGCATCTCTGCGAGCATTTTCTGACGGATTTCTTCCACCTCTTGCGCGTCAAACTTTCCCTCAATAATGCGAATTTCAACAATTATTCCAAAGCTGTCGTAAATTTCTCTTTTCAGCCACGGAATGCATGTAGATACAAACTTCTCGCCTTCTCCTGACAGCTTTACTGTTAAAAGGTTGTCAGTTAATTTAAACTCAGCATTATGCAAATATCCATTTACCGCCGGATAGTTTCTCTTGATTTTTTCAACTATGGCATTGAAGTACTCTTCATTTAATAACGAAGCGGGATACTTTGTGATGATTTGCATTTTGTTCAGCTGATACTTGGCAGCAATTTGATCTTCCACAGCAGAAATTGCATTTATATCACACAATTTTTCACAGGAAATGGCAACGCAGATACTCTTGTTTTTAACCTCAACAGTAGCATCGTCGATATATTTATTCAAAATTTCACCAATGGCCTCGTCTGAGCTTGATATCTCAAACATCTGACCTAAAGTAGTTTTTTCTTTCACTTTATGTATTCCCCTTAATAAATCACGGTAACTGTTCAATTAATTCCATAAGTGCATCTACTATCTGATCCATAGGCACTTTTTTAACAATTTCTCCCTTTTTAAATAAAAGGCCTTCGCCGTCTCCGCCCGCAATTCCCACATCAGCCTCGCGTGCTTCGCCGGGACCATTTACGGCGCAGCCCATAACCGCAACGGTAATCGGTCTTTTCTCCGTCTGCAGACGCTCTTCTACCTGAGATGCTATATCAATCAAATTAATTCTGCATCTTCCGCAAGTGGGACATGAAACCAAATTAGCACCACTTTCTCTTTTGCCGCATGCTTTTAAAATCGCGTATGCGGTTTTAATCTCTTCCTTAGGATCTGCAGTAAGAGACACACGAATGGTATCACCTATGCCGTCACAAAGAAGGCTGCCTATACCAATAGCAGATTTGATAGAGCCCATAAATGCGGTTCCGGTTTCAGTAACGCCCAGATGCAACGGATAATCGGTTTTTTGGGACAGCAAACGATAAGCCGCAATTGTCTTGTTTACATCCGATGCTTTAATAGAAATCGCAATGTCATCAAAGTCAAAGCGATTTAATATTTCAACATGTGACATAGCACTTGCAACCATCGCATCAGGTGTCACACCATACTTAGCAAGAAGTTCTTTATCAAGAGATCCGCCATTCACACCGATTCTTATGGGTATATTCTTTGCGCGGCAAGCTTCAACCACTTTTTTAACCCTATCTTCACCGCCGATGTTACCGGGATTAAGACGAATTTTGTCCGCGCCGGCATTTACCGCCTCTATGGCAAGACGATAATCGAAATGAATATCCGCAACAAGCGGGATATTTATCTGCTTCTTGATGTCATAAATCGCTCTTGCCGCCGCCTCATCAACAACTGCAACACGAATAAGCTCACAACCAACTTCGGCAAGGGAATTGATCTGCTGCACTGTTGCCACTACATCACGGGTATCCGTATTACACATTGACTGAACAATAACCTGATTTCCCCCGCCTATTGTTAAATTTCCCACTTTTATTTGCTTTGTCTTTTTCATATTAACCACCTGTAAAAAGCTTAAAAATATCATTAAAGGCAACTAAAATCATAAGAAGAATTAAGATCGCAAAGCCTGCAGCGTGAACCCAGCCTTCATATTTCTGCGGTATCGGTTTTCTTCTGATAAGCTCGATGATCATAAAGAACAATCTTCCACCGTCAAGTGCCGGGATGGGAAGCAGATTCATAATTCCCAGGTTAATGGACACAAGAGCCAGTAAATACCAAAGAGATGTCATGGATTCCTTCGCGGTATCCACCATTACCGAGCTTATTCCAATTGGTCCTGCCATATCGTCAAGGCCAGCGTTGCCTGTCAATAGATCGCCGAGGCCAACGATAACAAGCCGAACTAAGTTGTAAGAGTTCTTGAATACAAATTTAGTTTTATTCCAGAAACTCGTTTGTTCTACATTAAAAGTAAGTCCGTAGCGCATAACTTTTTCGCCATTGTCATCAAACTCACGAAGTTCAAGCTTAACATTCTCAAGCAAAATCTTCTCGCCGTCACGCTCAACCTTAATGTCGTAATAGGGTGCATCTTTTGCTCTGTCAAGACCGATATGAAAATCAGAAAACAGAACAACATCATAGCCGTCAATTTCAACTATCGTGTCGCCCGCCTGAAGTCCGTTTATCCGCGCATCCACCTGGGTTAAAGTGGGTGTTGTCCATCCGGTTACCGGCAGAAACACAAAAGCGAGCACCAGAACACCAACAATGAGGTTCATAATCGGTCCTGAGGCAACAATTAAAATCCTGCTGAGTATTGGCTTGGAGTGGAATGCATGCTCAACATCTTCACTTTCCTCATCCTCGCCCTCCATAGCACAATAACCGCCAAGAGGCAGCAATCTCAGAGCATACAGAGTCTCGCCGATCTTCTTCTTAAATATAGCCGGGCCCATGCCTATCGCAAACTCATTTACCCGAACGCCGGAAATTTTCGCAGCAATAAAGTGCCCGAACTCATGTATCGCAATGAGCGCACCAAAGAGAATAACTACTAAGATAATATAAATAGTAACCACCTACTTAAAATGTTTGAATACGCATTCGCGTGCTAAAATATCCGCCTGAAGAATGTCATCAAGACTCGGTTTTTCACTCGTCTTTACTTTTTCCATAGCCTCTTCAACTAATTCAGCAATTTGTAAAAAACCGCATTTTTCTTCTAAAAACATTGATACTGCCGCTTCGTTTGCGCCGTTTAACACCGCAGCAGTTGCATCCTTTGCTTTAGCCGCCTTCATAGCAAGTTTTAGGCAAGAGAATGTATCTGTATCAGGTGTAGCAAAAGAGAGGCTTTTTAGTGTCTTAAAGTCCAGCACAGGGCCATTAAAATCAACACGACTTGGGTATGTCAGCGCGTAAGCTATCGGAAGGCGCATATCTGGAGCACCAAGCTGTGCAAGAACCGCGCCGTCGCAAAATTCCACCATAGAATGAATGATGCTTTCTCTGTGTACCACAACTTCTATTTGCTCAGGTGTAACACCAAAAAGCCACATAGCCTCAATAAATTCAAGGCCCTTATTCATAAGCGTGGCAGAATCTATAGTTATTTTGCTGCCCATACTCCAATTCGGATGTTTCAAAGCATCGCCTACAGTGACCTTTTCAAGTTCATTTTTACTTTTACCAAAAAAAGGTCCACCGGATGCGGTAAGAAGTATTTTTTTAAGCTCGCCCCTATCCCTGCTCGCTTCCAAACATTGGAAAATTGCCGAATGCTCTGAATCTACCGGAAGGAGCGAAACGCCCTTTTTCTTCGCTTTTTCTGTGACAATAGAACCTGCACAAACAAGGGTTTCCTTGTTTGCAAGTGCAATATTGCGCCCCGCCTCGATTGCGGCCAAAGTTGGGATAAGTCCAACCATTCCGACAACAGCGGTAAGCACGCACTCAGCATCTTCTACTTCTGCCGCCGCAACAAGACCATCCATACCGCAATATACCTTTATATCGGTATCCGCAAGAGCTATCTTTAAATCGCGATATGCAACTTCATCCATAGCAGCAACAAGTTTAGGTTTAAATTCACGCGCCTGAGTTTCCAGCAGCTTTATATTGCGATTTGTAGTGAGCGCCGATGCCTTTATATTATAGGTTCGCAATATATCCATCGTCTGTTGACCGATAGAGCCGGTAGAACCAAGAACCGAAATATTTGAAACCATACGGTTTTCCACCTCTTAAGCTATAAGTGTAAGAAAATTCAAAATAATTAAAGTTGACGGTGCAGTGAACAGAACGCTATCAAAGCGATCTAAAATACCACCGTGTCCTGGGAAGATAACACCATAATCCTTAATATTATATTCCCTCTTAATAATAGATAATGATAGGTCTCCTATCTGTGCTATCGGAGATAGTACAAGACCCGTTAGCGCAAGTAATAAGTAGTTTGCATCAAGGCTAAAGAACTGCTCCATAATAAGTCCGTAGACAACAAAGGATACTATACAGGTTATTACGCCGCCAACTGCTCCTTCAACGGTCTTTTTAGGGCTTATCGTCGGTGCAAGTTTATGCTTTCCGAAAAAATATCCGGAATAATAAGCCCCGGTATCGGTAAGCCAAGCCGCCATAAACGGGAGAATTATTATAAACTTAGCTTTGTCCATTGCCATTATTCCCAATATTGAAGAAAGAAAAAACGGAATAATGGTAGCACCAAAAACAGTAGCTGTAACCTGCTTAAACTCAATATTCTTTTGATTTGTCATCCAAATGACAAACACACATAAAGTAAGCGCAAACGCAGCCGGTAAAATATATGCCCCATTATATCCAAAATGCGCCCAAACAACAACAGCAAGCGCCATTATATATCCGACACAAACCAATGCTTTATTGGTTACGATCTTACTTCTCCATAAAAGTTCATACACTGCAACGACAGCAATGATGGCAAGAGAAACAGTAAGACATACCGGTGGCAAAAAATAAATTACAGCGAAAAACAAAGGCAAGCAAACAAACGCGGAAATAGTACGAATAAGCATATCTTACACCCCTCCAAATCTTCGAGATCTGTTTTGATAAGCAATTATTGCACGATCAAGCTCATGTGGCTTAAAATCCGGCCACAGAACATCGGTAAAGTAATATTCCGAATATGCTGACTGCCAAAGCAGGAAGTTCGATGTGCGTATCTCACCACTTGGACGAATAATAAGTTCAGGATCCGGAACATCCTTGGAGTATATAGACCTTGATATCAATTCTTCATTTATGTTATCTATGTCGATTTCACCGTTTTTAACCGCCTGCGCTATATCTCTTGTCGCTCTGGCAAGCTCATCGCGTCCACCGTAATTCAAGCACACATTGACATGAATTCCGGTCATATCGCGACTTTTTTCCTCAACCTCCGCCATCATCTGCTGAAGTTTGGGGGAAAGTCTGCTACGCTCACCCCAAAATGTAAGCTTTATGTTATCCTTACGCACTTTTTCAAAAGCTTCTAAAATATACTCTTCCAAAAGCTTCATTATTGCATCAACCTCTTCTTGAGGTCGTTTCCAATTTTCGGTAGAAAAAGCATATACTGTAAGATATTTAATACCAATATCATTACAGTAGGTTGCGATTGTACGGAAGGTCTCACTGCCCACCTTGTGGCCTGCCGTACGCGGCAAACCTCTTTTTTTCGCCCAACGGCCGTTGCCGTCCATAATAATTGCTATATGACGCGGAAGTCGTGTCATATCAAGCTCTTGCGCGGGTTTCTTCTTAAATTTAAACAAATTCATCGCTATTAATCCCCTCATTGTAAAATGAACATAAGGGCAAAATGCCCTTATGTTCTTTTTTAAGCTATAATTTTTTAAACTTCAAGAAGCTCCTTTTCCTTCTTTGCAACCATAGTGTCAATTTCTTTACAATGAGCATCGGTGATATTCTGTACATCCTTTTCGATGCCCTTTAAATCATCCTCGGTAATCTCGGATTTCTTTTTCAGATCCTTGAAGAAATCCATTGCATCACGGCGAATATTGCGGATAGCAACCTTACCGTCTTCACCGATTTTCTTAACCTGCTTAATGAGGTCGTGACGGCGCTCCTCGGTAAGCTGTGGGAAGTTAAGGCGGATAACCTTGCCGTCATTCTGCGGATTAATACCAAGATCAGATGACTGAATAGCCTTTTCAATAGCCTTAAGAATGGAAGCGTCCCAAGGTTGGATAACAAGGCTTCTGGGTTCCGGAACAGAAACTGAGCCTACCTGGTTTATCGGGGTAGCTGTTCCGTAATAATCAACGGAAATCTTTTCCAAAACCGCAGGATTCGCGCGTCCTGCACGAACAGCGCCAAGATCACCTGCAACAACATCAATGGTTTTTGTCATTTTAACATCAAAATCTTTAACCTGTGCATTCATAATATTTTAGTCCTCCTTAACAATTGTACCGATTTTTTCGCCCATAATAACGCGGCGAATATTGTCTCTGTCGCGCAGAGCAAATACGATAATGGGAATATTATTGTCCATAGAGAGCGAGGTTGCTGTGCTGTCCATAACCGCGAGATGTCGGGCAAGAACTTCGTTGTATGTAAGAGTGTCGAATTTCTTTGCTTCCGGATTCTTCTTCGGGTCGGAATCGTAAACACCATCAACATTTGTAGCCTTCATAATAACATTGGCATCGATTTCCGCAGCGCGTAAAACCGCAGCAGTATCAGTGGAGAAGAACGGATTACCTGTACCGCAAGCAAAGATAACTACTCTGCCCTTTTCAAGGTGGCGAACAGCACGATTTCTAACATAAGGCTCCGCAAAGGCGCGCATTTCGATAGCAGTCTGAACGCGGACATTAACACCTTTCTGTTCAAGAACATCGGCAACAGCAAGAGAGTTAATGGTGGTAGCAAGCATTCCCATATGGTCAGCGCGAGTACGATCCATATGATCTCCGCCGTCCTTAGCACCGCGCCAGAAATTACCGCCGCCGATTACTATACCTATTTCAACGCCTAATTCAACACATTCCTTTACTGCATCACATACAGAATCAATAACGGTAAAATCAAGACCGGACTTCTTTTCGCCGGCAAGTGCCTCACCGCTTATTTTGAGTAAGATACGCTTGTATAATGGCTTTTGCATAACTTTCCTCCATATATAAAATATTTATTTTTCACTTATATATATCATAATGGTTTTTAGACAAATTGTCCACAGGTTTTTTTAAAATTTTTGCTAAAAAACAAAAAATGGGCATTTCGACGAAACACCCATTTTTTATAATTAACATTCTCTTTTGCGTCCTTTAAGGAGTATAAAGCTAAAAAATGCATAGAGTATGGCAATAGTTAATGTAAGCGGCACGCTTTTTCCGGGCAAAAACAAGTAAAAATGATCAAAAATAGTTTTAAAGCCATAGAATGTAAAAATCAGATATGCCGCTGCTTTCATAAATTTCTCAGGTATCTGTTTGCCCATGATTTTGGCAATTAATATTCCTACTCCATCTGCAATTAGCATTCCGCAGGTTGCTCCAATAAACACGCTCCATATTTCATTCGGATTACTCGCTGAAAAGGCTATTGCCGAAAGTTGGGTTTTGTCTCCCAGTTCCGCCAAAAAGAATGCCACAGCAATACCTAACACCGATGAACGGTTTGCAATCTTATTTTTTTCGTCTTTACCTAAGGTGAGCAGTGCAAAAACCAAAAAGAAAAACCCTGCAGCAAGACTGACATATTCAAATGGGAACATTTTCGCCAATACACTGCCCATAAAAACACCCATTGCATTTAAAAGCACGGTTGCTATACCAATTCCCAAAAGCACATCTCTTGTTTTGTGTTTAGCTGACAGCCCGATGACAAAAAGCTGGGTTTTGTCCCCCATTTCAGCTATACATACAGAAATCAGAACGCTAAAAAAAGTAGCAATTATGACGCGCCACCTCTATTTCCCGCAAGGAATAAGGAGCATACTTCCCGCCTCAACGGTTTCATAAAAATCAAGTCCGTTTGCAGCAGCAATCTCATCGACCGTGGTATTGTATTTCTTGGCAATATTCCATATAGGTTGGTCGCTGTAAATATGTTTTACAATAACATAAGCCTCGTCTGTATTTCCCGTACGCTCTTCACCCGAACTTAAACATCTTAAGTTTCGAATTTTATCTTTACTAAGAAGTTTAACATCATAATCTACAAAGAAATGCACAGCAATTTGATTTCCGCTTCCCGTTGCAGTTTCTCCTGTAACGCTTGTATCGCAAAGAATTTTTGCACCAGTAGGTATGCTGACCATACACTCTGCACTGCATCTGCGTTGAACGCAATAAATCTCTCCGTCATCTCCAAGATACAAAATCTGGATCTGTGCATCATTTTGGATTTTATCGCCGTTTTGGTGCATAGGTTCAAGAACAATCTTTGTATCGAGTACTTTTTGCACCAGATTTGCCGTTTCGATATTTTCATTAACCGCAACGCGCTTATTAATATGCTCACTCATTTTATGTGCCGGCAGCTCTTCAAACTGTGCATTTAACACATACGCTGTGCTGTATAAGTCTTCTATAAGCGAGACATTTTCTTTGAGATATGCCATAAGCGTTGTGTCAACGAGAATATTAACGGATATATATCTGATATCACCGGTCATATCGTGTGCCGGTTCTATATTAAGAGCTCGTATATTCATTTTTACATTCAAGTCGCATTCTTCTTCAAAATCTTCAATATCCATAATCTGGGAATACGGCAAATTATGCGACGCGACATTCACGATTCCGTCTTTGTCACAATAAGTGTATTTGATACCTGCAACACCCTTTATAATAGCCTTGTTCCCTATGAGCTTCATATCAGTACAAGTAAGTGTGACATCATTGTTAAGCATGGTGTGGAAATTAGGACTACCTTTAGGAATTTCAATATCATCAATAATAGTAAAGCTTCGCTCTTTTATGAGTGCAGGGACATAAAAATTCTCCTTATCATTTCGTACTTCCACAGAAAATTCTTCTCTGTTTTCAATGCCTTGTGTTATCTCCATATTTTGAGCCGCATAGCATTTTACATCAATCGCAATATGGGCACGGATAGCGATTTTTCGAGAATTAATTTCTCTTGCCTCCAATGATGTAAGTTCCGAACATGCTACACATTGTAAATCGCTGGATATTGACGGTGATTCAAAGCTGTGGCTTATCGGCATATGTATATCTAACTTGCGAATACCGGTTTCGCCGTCTGCAATGTATAAAACACAGCCCTCAACCATGCCACTAAGCGTTACACTGCCATCGTGAATATTCTTTTCTTTGATATACACCCTACCTCCGGAGAATATAATTCTCTCCATATCAGGGCTTGCGTCGGGTACAATAAGCTCACCGTTTTCTTCATGAATTACCCCTGATTCATATACATTGTCATAAAAATTAATTTTGCGTTTATTCAGCTCCAGCTCCATATTTTTTCGCTCCTTTCGCAGTTCTTTTCTGTTTAAGTATATGAGCGAAAAAATCCGTTTATGACAAAAGAAAAAGGACGGAGTCAGCTCCGTCCTTTAATATAAGTTTTAACTTACTTAGCCATGCTTGCAACTTCTTCTGCGAAGTTGTCAACACGCTTCTCAATGCCTTCACCCTTCTCAAAACGAGTGAATGCAACAACCTTAATAGAACCGCCAAGTTCCTTAGCAACTGCATCAACATGCTTTGCAACGGAAACCTTGTCGTCCTTAACGAATGCCTGCTCAAGTAAGCAGTTTTCAGCATAGAACTTGCCGATACGACCCATAACCATCTTCTCAGCAATCTGCTGGGGCTTGCCCTCATTGAGAGCCTGAGCAAGAAGGATCTCCTTCTCTTTCTCTAAAACGGACGGATCAACATCATCCTTAGCAAGGTAACCGGGGTTCATAGCTGCGATCTGCATAGCTACATCGCGACCAAGTGCGGTAACAGCATCATTACCCTTAAGGTCGTCGGAAATTTCCATATTAACGAGAACGCCGATCTTACCACCCATATGGATGTAGGGTACGCTTACATTGTTCTCATAAAGAGCGAAACGACGAACCTTGATGTTCTCACCGATGGTAAGAACCTTCTCACGCTGCATATCCTCAACGGTTAAATCGCTGTTCGGATACTTGCAAGCAAAAAGAGCCTCAACATCAGCAGGCTTGTTGGTAGCTACTGCAACAGCAACATCCTCAACAAACTTCTGGAAATCAGTGTTCTTTGCAACGAAGTCGGTCTCGCTGTTAACCTCAACAGCAACACCCATGTTATTGATAACGCCTGCATAAACCATACCTTCAGCTGCGATACGGCCAGCCTTCTTCTCAGAAGCTGCAAGACCCTTCTCACGAAGGAACTCGATTGCCTTATCCATATCACCGTCGGATGCTGCGAGCGCTTTCTTACAATCCATCATACCAACGCCGGTCTTCTCACGCAGCGCCTGTACATCTTTTGCTGTAAATGCCATTGTAGTTATCCTCCTGTATATAAATTACTCAGCTGCTTCTTCAGCTGCTTCCTCAGCAGCAACCTGCTCACCCTGGCGAGCTTCGATAGCTGCATTTGCGATTGTCTCGGAAATGAGCTTAATTGCGCGGATAGCATCATCATTACCCGGAATTACATAATCAATCTCTTCCGGATCACAGTTGGTGTCAACGATAGCGATTATCGGAATACCTAACTTGCGAGCTTCTGCAATTGCATTGCGCTCCTTGCGGGGGTCAACGATAAAGAGTGCGCCCGGAAGCTTGTCCATCTCCTTAACGCCGCCGAGATACTTCTCAAGCTTAGCAATTTCAGCCTGTAACTTAATAACTTCCTTCTTTAAGAGAAGATCAAATGTACCGTCAGCCTCCATACGCTTTAACTGGTTGAGACGATCGATACGACGACGCATAGTCTTGAAGTTGGTGAGCATACCACCAAGCCAACGAGCGTTCACATAGTACATACCAACGCGCTCTGCCTCTTCCTTGATAGCGTCCTGAGCCTGCTTCTTTGTACCAACAAAGAGGATGCTCTTACCCTCTGCAACGATATCGCGTGCAAAGAAATAAGCCTCTTCGAGCTTCTTAACGGTCTTCTGTAAATCGATGATGTAGATACCGTTACGCTCGGTGAAGATGTACGGAGCCATCTTCGGGTTCCAACGACGGGTCTGGTGACCGAAGTGAACGCCGGCCTCCAGAAGCTGTTTCATAGAGATTACCTGTGACATAAAATTTTCCTCCTTTTGTTTAAACCTCCATACCGCTTAAAACTTACGCGACCACCTTACGGCACCGACCACGCAATCACGATATGTGTGTTTTACCGAATAATGTTATCACAACTAAAAGCAAAATGCAAGTGTTTTTTTACGAAAACCAAGATTTTTTCTCGCGACAATGACATATTTTTAAATTATAGTCCACTAAAATAATGTCATCACCTATGGTTTCTATTGAATCCCACGGTATTATATACTCCTGCCGTTGCCAGAATTTCCAGCCACATGGGCTTGGCACGATTATCGAAATGACCTTACCGCAGGTGGAATCTATTTCAATATCGTTTACATAGCCAAGTCGTGCCCCATCGCATAAATTAATTACCTCTTTATTACTTAAATCAGTAATTCTTGTACCGCTCATATAAATCACCCGATATTATTTATGCAAAGAATAAACATTTTATTCTAAAACAGCAGACACAAAACCACTAAAAAGATAGCATTTAAAATTGTAAACACCGCAAAATATTTACCTGTATTTGCATTCTCAGTTTTCGCGTATATTTTAAATGAGATAAGGCTTGCAAGGGATGCAATTAGTGTTCCCAACCCACCTATATTTGTGTATGCAAGTAAAACTTTCCCGTTGTCAGTAAAATTAGCAAGCATTACAGCTGCCGGCACATTACTTATTACTTGACTTACAACAAGCGCTGTGATTTTTGCATTTTCAGTCATTTGTGCGCTTATAAAGTAACGCACCGCATCAATTCTTGCAATATTTCCTGCAAAAATAAAGAAAAAAACAAAGGTAGCAAGAAGTGAATAATCAACCTTTCTGAGCAATTCCCGTTCAAATAGCAGGACACAAACGACCGTAACCGCAAGCAATATCCAGTCATTTATCAAATGGAACACGCAGAGCAAGCATAAGCAGAACAACACTGCCCAAAGCACCAGTTTTCTCGGCTGATTTATTTTTGCCTTTTCTTTAAATGCTACACTCACCTTTTCACTTTTTAAAAACAACATACAAGTACAGACCAAAACAAGTGATACAAGTGAAATCGGTATAACAGTAGAAAAGAAATCCCCGGCAGTCATTGAAAACTTACTATATAGGAATAAATTTTGCGGGTTGCCCACCGGTGTTGCCATGCTACCGAGATTTGCCGCTATAGTCTGCATAACTACAGTGAAAACAATGTATTTCTTCTTGTCTATCAGTTTCAATACGAGAATTGCAAATGGCACGAAGGTGATAAGTGCCACATCGTTTGTTATGAGCATTGATGTAAAAAAACAAAGCAAAACAAGCGTTGTAACAATGGTCTTAAGGGACTTTTCACCTTTGCAAATTAAATGTGCAAACTTTGTTAAAAATCCGCATTTTTGCACTCCTGCCACCACGGCCATAAGGCAAAAAAGCAGTATTAACACATGGGTATCAATATACTCTATGTATCCACGGTCGGGTGGAACAAAAAATGCACTTATCACCGCCACAACGAAGGCGATACACAGTACCGCCTCCCTCTTTAAAAAAGAAATGATCTTCATATTAATTCCCTCAGCATCTTCAGGTCTTCTTTGAAGAATTCCACCGCCTTCATAATCGGCTTAGCAGTCCTTAAATCCGCGCCCGCTTTCGCAAGTAGATCGATGGGATATTCAGAATCGCCACCCTTTAAAAATTCCATATAACGCTCCACACCATCTTCTGTGTTTAATATCTTATCTACAAGGGCAATTGCTGCCGAATAACCGGTAGCGTACTGATATACATAGAAATCTGAATAAAAATGAGGTATTCTCGCCCACTCCATTGCTATTTCATCGTCAATTGTCGCAACCGCACCCATATAGTCGCTGTTCAGCTTACGATAAAGTTCACTTAAAAACTCTGCAGTGAGTGACTCCCCGTTTTCGTATGCGCTATGGGTTTTCTTTTCAAATTCCGCAAACATAGTTTGTCTGAACACGGTCGTTCTGAACTCTTCAAGACGATGTCCGACCAAATACGCGCGCAAGTTATTATCATCTGTTGTATTTAAAAGGTGATTCATAAGAAGATTCTCGTTTACCGTACTTGCCACCTCTGCAACAAAAATCTTATAGTTTTTATAAACCGAAGGCTGTGTCTTGTTGGTATAATAGGAATGCATGGCGTGACCCATCTCGTGAGCCAGAGTGAACACATCATTTAATGTGCCCTCAAAATTCAAAAGCACATAGGGATGCACATCGTTACTTCCCCATGAATACGCACCCGATGTTTTTCCACGATTTTCATATACATCTATCCAGCGCTCTTCAAAGGCTTTCTTCATAGCGGATACATACTCGTTCCCCAACGGTTCTACCGCTTTTAAAACAAGCGTCTTCGCTTCATCATAGGTGTATTTTTTCTCTTCAGTACTGATTATCGGCACATATACATCATATAAGTGAAGCTGTTCAACACCAAGCATTTTTTTACGAAGCTCCAGATATTCATTAAGTGCCGGAATCCCTTTGCGGATACTTTCAATCAGATTATCGTACACATCGACAGGGATATTATCCTCGTGAAGTGCCATTTCCAGCGCACTGTTATATCCGCGCACCTTCGCAAAAAAGCAGGTCTTTTTGACATTTGCAGACATTGTTGCCGCCAAGGTATTTTTCCACTTCTTGTATTCACGGTAAACCGCGGCAAAGGCATCCTTTCTCACTCGTCTGTCATAGGATTGCATAAACCCCGAGAAACGACCGTGAGTAAGCTCTACATCGTTATTATTTTCATCCTTAATGCTGCCAAAGCTGAGATCAGCGTGATTCCACATTTCGAAAATTTCGCCCGCTGCCTCACCGATCTCTGCAGTGTGCGTTAAGATTGCTTCCTCTTTTGCGCTGAGGATATGCTCACTTTCCCTAAATATATTTTCAAGGTAGTGTTTATAAATAGATAATTCTTCGCTAGCCGCTATCCACGACATAACGGTTTCCTTTCCGATAGCCACAATTTCGGGTACTAAAAAGGCTTCCTTTGCTGCAGCTGCGGTCATAACCCGTATTGCGCGATCGGTCATAGCCTGGTATTTACCAACGGAATTGTCCTCATCGCGATGCATTTTCGCATAAGCATAAACTCTAAGTAGCTTTTCGGATATTTGTTGACTTAGCTCAAGTGTCTCAAGCAACGCCTCTTTAGTTGATATAGTTCCTTTTTTATCGCATAATCTGTCAGATAGTTTTTCACTGTCAGCGAGCGCAGTTTCCCACAGATTTTCATTTTCAAATAGATCGGATAATCTCCAAGTATACTCCTCAGGTATCTCCGAGCGTTCTAAAATTTTTTCACTCATAACACATAACTCCCATGCTCAAATTAACATATTTTTAGTTTATCATTGCCGCAATATACCGTCAAGATTTTTTGTTTTATAAAGTATTGACAAATCATTTCAAAGGTTTATAATAATTACATATAATAAAATGCTGTGACGGAGAAAAGTAAGTGCTTTTTGAATTTTCAGGGAGAGCTTGTCACGACTGGAAACAGGCTTAAAGGATATTGCACCGAAGTTCCCTCCTGAGCACATCGGCTGAACACAAAAGTAGGCTGGTGCGGTTTGAGTCCACCGTTATCGGGACAGGATATCCGAGCAATGCTCATGTATCCGAAAAGAGAGCGCCCCTTTATG
Organism: Eubacteriales bacterium; assembly: GCA_045580305.1. Lineage (GTDB taxonomy): Bacteria > Bacillota > Clostridia > Oscillospirales > JAAYXM01 > RGIG7332. The sequence goes on along the minus strand of JAZNNQ010000003.1, from coordinate 109,568 downwards.
GGAGCGAATACGGGTGGTAACGCGGAAAGTATTTTGCCTTTCGTCCCGAATTATACGGGAACGGAGGCTTTTTTTATATCCGTTCCGAGAAAAAGGAGTTTTTTATTATGATCATCGTACTCAAGCAAGGAATAACCGCTGAGGAGCGCGAGCCGCTTTGCAAACGGTTAGAAGAAAAAGGTATTAAGGTAAACACCATTACCGGTGCCGAAACCACTATTTTAGGCCTTGTTGGCGACACATCTGTTTTGGATTTTGATCAAATCAAAACCGAGGACATCGTCGCCCGTGTTATGAAGGTGCAGGAGCCCTTTAAACTTTCTAATCGTAAGTTCCATCCTGAAAACACGGTTATCACCATAGGTGACACAACCATCGGCGGCGAGGAAATCTGCGTTATGGCGGGTCCCTGCTCAATTGAGTCTCAGGACCAGCTTTTCTCCGCGGCAGATGATGTAAAAAAACACGGCGCTCAGATCCTTCGCGGCGGTGCCTTCAAGCCGCGCACCTCTCCCTACGCTTTCCAGGGTCTTCGTGGTGAGGGCCTACTCCTCTTGAAGCAAGCAAAAGATCGCACCGGTATGCCGGTAATATCCGAAATTACCAATCCCTTCTATCTTGAGATGTTTATCGAATATGTTGATATTCTTCAGGTAGGTGCCCGTAATATGCAGAACTTCGAGCTTTTGAAAGAGCTCGGCCATATAGATAAACCGGTAATGCTCAAGCGCGGCTTCTCAAATACCATTGAAGAGCTTCTTATGTCTGCCGAGTACATTATGTCCGGCGGAAACAAGAATGTAATCTTATGTGAGCGCGGTATTCGCACCTTTGAGACATTTACCCGCAACACACTTGATATAAGCGCGATTCCCGCACTCAAGGCTGAAAGCCATTTACCGGTCATTGTTGATCCCAGCCACGCGTCCGGTATCACCTGGATGGTAGAACCTCTTGCAAAAGCGGCAATCGCTGCAGGCGCAGACGGTCTTATGATTGAGGTTCATCCCCAGCCGAAATGCGCCGCTTGCGATGGTGCTCAGTCACTTACTCCCACAATGTTTGGCGAGATTATGAGTCGTCTCAAACCTGTTGCCGAAGCGGTTGGCAGAAAGCTTAAATAAGGAGTTTTGCTTTATGCTTAAGCTAAAACAAAGTGAAATATTAATCAGAAACGGTGCAATCGAGGAAGCCGGCGTTCTTCTTTCACAAATAACAAAAGGAAATCGCTGTGCCATAATTTCCGACACCAATGTAGCGCCATTATATCTTGATAGGCTGTGCGCTATTTTAAAGTCTTCCGGTTTTGACCCTGTTTCATACATTGTTCCCGCGGGCGAAGCCAGTAAGACCCTCGCAACCGTTGAGAAAATATACACCTTCCTGGCTAAGGAAAACTTTATTAAAACCGACGCTATTGTCGCGCTTGGCGGTGGTGTAATCGGTGATATTACCGGATTTGTGGCCGCAACTTATCTCCGAGGTATAGCTTCAATGCAGATCCCCACCTCCCTTTTAGCTCAGGTGGACTCATCCGTTGGCGGTAAATGTGGTGTAGATTTACCTGCAGGTAAAAATATGGTCGGTGCATTTCATCAACCTCTCCGTGTAGTAATTGATCCGGACCTTCTAAGCACCCTTACCCCTCATTTTCTTGCAGACGGTATGGGCGAGGTAATTAAATATGGCGCTATATTTGATGAGACCCTTCTATCAAAAATTGAGAAGGAGAAAATATCAACCGATATAATCCGTGCCTGTGTTACTCACAAGCGTGATGTTGTAGTTCGCGATGAGTTTGATAACGGTGAACGGATGCTTTTAAACTTCGGACATACCGCGGCACACTCGATCGAAGCCATAGGCAATTACACCGAACACACTCACGGTTTTGCAGTTGCTATGGGTATGGTTTATGCCACCCGTCTTGGTGAGAAAATCGGTTTCACCGAAAAGGGCTCAGCTGATCGTCTTATCAATATCCTAAAGTCCGTGGGACTTCCCACCGAGCTTCCATATGAGGAAAAAGCAATTTTAGACCATATGCTTAATGATAAAAAGATGCGAAACGGCAAGTTAAATATGATTTTGATATCAAAATTAGGTCGTGGCGAAATAGTTCCCTTCGATCCTAAGAAAGTTGTTAATTTTAATGTTATTTAAGGAGTGAGCATTAATGGGCTCAACATTTGGAAACGCACTTAAAATATCTGTTTTTGGCGAGTCACACGGGCCTGCAATAGGCGTTACCATTGATGGCTTTCCGTGTGGTGTCAAGATGGATATGGATTTCATTATGGCGGAAATGGCGCGTCGTGCACCGTCAAATTCCCCCGCAAGCACCGCTCGTCGCGAAAAAGACATCCCCAAAATCTTATCCGGTGTTAAAAACGGTGTTACTACCGGTGCACCCATTACAATGATTATTGAAAACACCGATGCAAAAAGCGGGGACTATTCACCTTTCGCCACAACTCCCCGCCCGGGGCACGCTGATTTTTCCGCTAACATCCGCTATGGCGGTCATCAGGATCCTTCTGGCGGCGGTCATTTTTCAGGTCGCCTTACCGCGCCTATTGTTTTTGCCGGTGCTTTGTGCAAACTCGCACTCGCTTGTGACAACATCAAAATTGGTGCTCACCTGCTTCAGGTCGGCGATATTTTTGATGATCAGTTTACCCAGTCACTTTTGAACGAAGAACTTTTAGACGAGCTTCGCACCAAGGACACACCTATAATTAACCCTCTTGCCATTGATGCAATGGACAAGCTTGTCCGCGAAACCGCGTCAAAAGGCGACTCCATCGGCGGTGTTGTTGAATGTGCTGTTTTAAACGCTCCTGCAGGTCTCGGAAGTCCTATTTTTAACGCTGTTGAGTCACGCCTCGCAAGCTTCCTTTTCTCTATTCCCGCTGTTCGCGGCGTGGAGTTTGGCGCAGGCTTTGGTGCCGCGTTTATGAATGGCAGTGAAAACAACGATGTTTTTTATATGGACGGCGACACTGTTAAAACCAAAACGAATAACCACGGCGGTGCTTTGGGCGGCATAACTACAGGTATGCCCATTCTCTTCCGCACTGCATTCAAGCCTACACCTTCAATTTTTAAGGAGCAGGCTACTGTTGATATAAACAGTAAATGCGATACAACCGTCACAATAAAGGGCAGACACGACCCGTGCATTGCATACCGTGCAGTTCCCGTATGTGAAGCGGCAGCCGCTGTTGTAATGCTGGATTTATATCTGGAGGCTTACGGATATGAAAACTTTAGATGAATTAAGAAATGATATAGACGCTATAGATAAAGAACTTGCGAAACTACTGGCAAAGCGACTTAATGCATCCCGCGGGGTTGCCGAATATAAAACGGCCAATAACCTTCCCATACACCACAAGGGCCGTGAGGAGAATATTCTTGCATCCTTTGCCGAAAAATTTTCAAGTGAAGAAGCCCCCTTTGCCCGCGCATTTTTAAAGGGTGTTATTCGTCAGAGCCGTGAATATCAGTATTACCTAAACCGCAATGAAATACCTGAAACCGACTTTGATTTAACACCTTCTTTAGTGTGCTTCCCCGGAATTTCAGGCTCACATTCCGCAATTTGTGCGGGCGAACTTTACCCTGATGCCACACTTTACGCTTGCAGCAGCTTTGCAGATGTCTTTAATAAGATAAACAGTGATGAAACAGCCGTAGGTGTGCTTCCCATTGATAACAGTACAGCAGGCACCGTCGGCGATGTGTATGATCTTTTAATCAACAACGACTTATCCATCGTCCGCGCTACCACACGCTCTATTTCCCACTATTTATTGGCACCGAAAGGTGCTAAATTATCCGACATCAAGCAGGTGTACTCACACCCCCAGGCCCTTGCGCAATGCTCCGGCTATTTAAAGAAAAACGGTTTCACTTCAATTGAGGCGTCAAATACTGCGGTCGCGGCGGAATATGTCGCAAATCTCAACAATAAAACCGTTGCCGCAATTGCATCTGCCGATACTGCAAAACTTTATAATCTTGATATTTTAGAGGCTAAGATAAATGACGAGAACACTAACCAGACTCGCTTTATTTGTATTTCCAAGACACCTTGCGCCACAAGAAGTGCAAACAGAATGAGTCTTGCTTTTGATCTACCCAATGAACCGGGTGCACTCTCTGATATTCTCGCTGTTTTCTCGGATTCTTGCATCAACTTAACCAAGATTTTATCTCGTCCAATACCAAACAGACCTTGGGAATATACCTTCTATTTAGACTGTATTTATACACCTGAGAGCAATTTGTTGAACGGCCTTTTGACCCATCTTTCCGCTGAACTTCCCTCAATGAAGCTACTTGGAATTTATCACGAGGAGGAAGCAAAATGAAAATAACTCCTGCGTCCAGCCTCAAGGGTACCATTTCTGTGCCCGGTGATAAATCTATTTCACACAGAACAATAATCTTCGGTGCATTGTCCGATGGCGTATGTGAAATCTCCCATTTTTTAATGAGTGATGATTGTCGTGCAACTATTGATTGTTTCCGTAAAATGGGTGTTAAAATCGATATAGACGATGATAACATCCGTGTACACGGTGTAGGGCTTGGAGGCTTATCCAAGCCTACAGATATACTTTACACCGGAAATTCCGGTACCACCACCCGCCTTCTTTGTGGACTTTTGGCGGCACAAAATTTTTCATCGACCTTGAATGGTGACGAGTCCATTCAGACACGCCCTATGGCTCGTGTTGCAACACCCCTTGGTCTTATGGGGGCAAAAATTAATCTGACAAATGAAAACTTCTGCCCCATGGAAATTGAAGGCGCAAACCTTAATAGTATCGAATATACATTACCGGTTGCCAGCGCGCAGCTTAAATCCGCGCTTATTTTAGCCGGACTTTTCGCTGAGGGCGAAACGGTAATTTACGAGAAAAAGCAATCAAGAAATCACACTGAGCATATGCTTAAAAACTTAGGTGCCAACATAAGTATTGGCAATAAGAAGATCACTGTATCGAAAACCGATAAAATATCGTCTTTTAACATAGCCGTTCCCGGTGATATTTCTTCCGCGGCGTTTTTCCTTGTTGCGGGTCTTATTGTTCCCGATAGCGAAATTATACTTAAAAATGTGGGTGTCAACCCCACAAGAGCCGGAATAATCGACCTACTCTTAAAGATGGGTGCTGATATAACCGTGCTTTCCCGGGACGATTCTTTAGAGCCCACCTGCGATTTACGGGTAAGATCCTCAAAACTTTCCGGAATTGAAATTTGCGGCGAGATCATACCCAATGTAATAGACGAGCTTCCAATCCTCGCCGTTGCTGCAGCATATGCCAATGGCAAAACGGTAATTCGTGATGCAAGTGAGCTTCGTCACAAAGAGTCCGACAGAATTTCCGCAATGTGCAACGAACTAAAAAAATGCGGTGTTGATATAACCGAGATGCCCGACGGTATGGTTATAAGCGGAGGTAATGTGCACGGTGGCGATTTTGAGTCCTATGGTGATCACAGAATTGCTATGGCAATGGCGGTTTGTGCACTGGGTGCAACAACTCCTTCAACGCTTTTGGGTGATGATGCAGTAAGCATATCTTATCCCGAGTTTTTTGAGGATTTAAACCGACTTAGGGGGTAATTAATATGGTTTACAATTTAAAGGATTTTGAGACATTTACTCCCACAAAGAAAACTCTTGCAGTGATGGGAAATCCTATAGCCCATTCACTTTCCCCTGTCTTACATTTGGAATTGGCAAAGAAAGCAGGCCTTGATTTTGACTACATAGCGCTTCAAGTATCACCGGAAGAATTTCCCCGTGTTCTTGAGCTTGCCAGGGAAAAGTTATGGGGTTTTAATCTTACAATGCCCTTAAAGCAACAAGTAATCCCCTACCTTGACTACGCGGATGATGAGGTATCTCTTACCGGAAGTGCTAACACGATAGTAGTCAAAGACGGCAAGTTGTACGGCTACACCACTGATGGCGTGGGGCTTTGCGACGCTCTTTTAATGGAATTTGATACACTTAATGAAAAGGAAGTTCTTATTTTAGGGGCAGGCGGTGCGGCCCGTTCGGTTGCATCGGCGCTTATTAGACGCAATGCAAAGGTGACCGTTGCTGTTCGCTCTAAGGAAAAGGGCGAGCGCTTCACAAAGGATATTGCATGTGATTTTGTTTTAATGAATGACATTAGTGATAAATTTGACATTTTCATTAATGCAACACCTCTGGGTATGAATAGCGATGATCCCGCACCGGTTGATATATCCACACTGGAAAAGTTAAGTTTTGTCTATGATTGTATTTATAACCCCCCGATGACAAAGTTGCTTATCAATGCCAAGGAGCAAGGCATAGGATATGATAACGGACTTTCCATGCTGGTTTTGCAAGGTGCTTATGCAGAAAGACATTGGTTCGATGCAACCTTTGACAAGGATATAATCAAGGGAATAATTAAAAAACTGCGTGCTCAAAATGCCATTTTACGATTGAAGGATGTTTATAATAAATCCAACATAGTTTTAACCGGTTTTATGGGCTCAGGCAAAACAACTGTTGGTAAATGGCTTGCTGAAGTTTTAGGTGTTGAATTCGTGGATTTAGATTCCAAAATAGAAACCGAGCAAAATATGAAAATAACCGAAATTTTTGACAAATACGGCGAGGAATACTTCAGAAAGCTGGAAACCAAAGCCTGCGAGGATTGTTTAAGATTTGAAAACACGGTTATTTCAACCGGCGGAGGTACGGTCATCCGTTTTGATAATGATAAGATTTTGAAGAAAAATTCTCTTATTATTTTCTTAAACCGTACTTTAGATGAGATCTACCGCAACCTTCAAGGCAGTACAAATCGCCCACTTTTGCAGGTTCAAAATGTGGAGGAGCACATTCGCTCGCTTTATGAAATGCGTCAACCGCAATACTTAGAGCGCGCTGATATTGCGGTCACTTTCCCTGGTGGTGCTGATCCTGTCAATGAGATTTTATTATTTATTTAGGAGCTGATTTTGTGATAAAAAAAGGAACATACACAACAAGAGGCGTATGCTCACGAAAAATTGACTATGAAATTGAAGACGGAATAGTTAAAAACATCGAATTTACCGGCGGTTGTAACGGTAATCTTTCCGGAATAAGCCGCTTGGTGCGCGGTATGCCGGTAGAAAAGGTAATTGAACTTTTAGAGGGCACCACCTGCGGTTATAAGGAAACCAGCTGTCCCGACCAATTAGCAAAAGCTTTAAAAGAAGAATTGCAATAAAAAAATCCCGCTCGTAAGAGCGGGATTTTTTTATTTATCGTCTTTCTTTTCTTCCTTTTCAAAGGTGATGCCGGTAACATGGATATTAACAGTTACAGCGGTAAGATTTGCCATAGACTCAAGCGCGTTAACAACAGCGTCCTGAACGCTTATAGCAACGGTAGGAACAACCTCACCGTATTTAACGGTCATAAAAACATCAACGGTAGTGCCCGCTTCACTTATTTCAACCTTAACGCCCTTGGATAAAGACTTTTTACCAAGAATCTCAGCAATAGCGATACCACCGGTGCTAAGCTCGCCAACACCTTTAACCTCAAGTGCGGCAAGAGCAGCAATGGATGCGACAACTTCTTCTGAGATATTAATATTTCCGTTTTCTTCAACCTGATTTAAATAATCTTTTGTATCTGCCATAATTAAATACACTCCTTCAACACGAAGTTTTATATTAATATATTAGCACATATGTGAAATTTTTGCAACAACTACTAAATATTATTTTTGAGTTTAAGGTTAATTATTCTTACTACAACCGGGATCAAAACAATATTAAGTACCAGCTCAATAAGGAAGTTTATACTGAAAATGCTGATTAAGAACGCTGAAACCGTACCGTGCCACTCCATAATTGTGGGCACGAAGAATATCATACAACCTATTAAAAATACACCGGTATTAGCAATAGGGCTCAGGATTGCCGCAGTTGCAGATGCAAAAACATTGTTACACTTTTTAAGCAGCTTGTAAACCAGAGCCGGGATGACACCGCATGCAACACCTTTTGCGAGAACCGTTACTACCGTGCCGCCGATGCTCACAGCCAGAAACGGCGCCGCATCGCCCGTCATAAGTACCGCGATACCGAATACAAGACCAAGCCACGCGCCCATTCCCACGCCACAGCACACAGCACCTACAACAATAGGTGTAAGTGACAGTGTTATGGAGAATGTGCCGAAGCGTATGGCCATGCTTATATACTGAAGCACGATTACAAGTGCTGTCAGTATGGCACCAAACACCAGTGTTTTTGTTGACATTCCTCTTTTGTTCATTTGAATTTCCTCCTTGCTGTCGTTCGCCTTAAGCGATACAACGCATAAAATTTTATCTAAACATTTTTATTATATAAAATGTTTAAACCTTTAAGAACCATATTTTCGTCTATAGTGATTTTGTGCTTACAATGAGGAATTATCGTCGGTGCAAGGCCGCCCGTTGCATATACGGGAAGCGTCTCGCCCATTTCCTCGTTGAAGCGTTCTATCATACCGTCAAGCATACTTGCATTACCAAAAACGACACCGGAGCGCATACAATCGGCGGTATTCTTACCGATTACCGATTTCGGTGCTTCCATACTGATTTGCGGAAGCTGCGCCGTACCTGAGGTAAGCGCTTTTAGCGCGATATTCACACCCGGAATAATGGACACACCAATGAATGATCCGTTTTTATCCATAACCATCATTTTTGTAGCGGTGCCCATATCAATAATGAGGGCCGGACTCTTGTATATATTATGTGCAGCAACACACGCGCAAATAAGATCTGCGCCAACCGATGCGGGATTATCACAATGAATATTAATTCCTGTTTTTATTCCAGGGCCTACCGTCAACGCATCAACATCATATGCGAACTTAACCGCCTTTTTCATAATGGAAGTAAGCGGTGGTACGACTGATGAAATAATCGCACCGTTAACCTCTTCACGCTTCACCTCGTAAATAGAGAGAATATTGAGTATTTTAGTTGCATATTCATCCTCGGTCTTCGATGGATCGGTGGCGATGCGAACAACAAACTTAAGCTCGTTATCTTTAAAGCCGCCCACAACTATATTGGTATTGCCAACATCTATTGCAAGAACCAAAAAAATCACTACCTCGTTTATTTTTCCTTATATTAGCACTTTTTATATGCAATTGCAAGTTTATTTTATTTCGATAATTTTAATCTGGGCCGGCTTTACCTTTGCCTCTGCGACAACTATATCCTTTATCTTTGATGCATCAGCCGCGGTAAGGCCTTCCTCACCCACCTTGACTATGACATTTACTCCCTCGTCATTTATAAGCGTCACACAGTCGGAAAAGCCCTTTGCCTTGACCAGTGTTTCAATCTGTGTTTCTTTGACCGCACTGTTTGCAAGAGTTTCAATACCAGCTGTTGCACTGTCGCGCTCCTCCTGAGAGACCTTGTCATTCAGCGTAGTTTCCTTCAGTGTAGAAATTGCGCTGTCTCTTGCTTTCTGCTTTTCCAGACGGGCATTTTCAAAATAATTGTCCTTCGGTTCTTCTATATTTTCTTCATTATCGATAAGTGTCGCCTCACCCAACACCTTTCCGGTATCGACATCAGTGTCATCAAAGCCGATACCCTGAGTATAGCTCCAATTTAAATATACCGCCACACAAATAAATAAAACTGTCATTGCGGCAACCGCGCTTCTTCTTTTTAAGAACATAAATAACTCCTCCTCAATTCTTCATTTTAATAATTGTTATTTTATCTGATGAAAGTCCGGTGAGAGATGAAACCGCGCCGGTCACATTAATACATACCCCCGAATAATCCGCACCGTCGCAAACTACGGTGGCACCTAAGAATTCGGGATATAGTTCTCTTATTACAACCGGAGCTTCTACTCCGGAGCCGGTTGATAATACACTTATTTTTTTGTCGCTGTCCTTTGTGTAATCATCGCTGTTTTTTCGCGTATTCAGCGACTCCTCCTGAGCATAAACCGACTCTGCAGTCCCTGAAACCGCAAGCGCCACCTTTACACGACCAACCCCCTCGCACTCAGCTAATATTTTCTCCAGTTTCTCTTCCCATTCGTCTATGGAAAACTCTATTTGTCGGTTCTCATCGACTTTAACCTTATCATTCTTACCGCTTGGCAAGATCAATAAGATAATACCGATTGCAAGTACAATAAAAAGATATTTATTTTTCTTAAAAAAGTCTCTGTATTTTCTTAGGTCCGGCATTTTTTACACTCCCCGCTCGGATATTTTATTGATATCCACACCACATTCTTCGGTCAAAATCCTTTTAGCCTCTGTGTTTCTTTTATGTAGCACCACACGCTCTATTTCTCCGTTATTGCAAACTATAGAAATATCGTTGCTGTTCATATTCGTTTTTTTACATATATATTCGCAAAGCTCCTTTTCTATGAGTCTATCTGCCATTTTTGCGTTTTCCTCTGTAACTTGCTGTACCTTTTCCTCAACCAAGCGATCACTTTTTGCCACATTTAACTTAAACTCATCAAGATCGATCTTCTTGAGTGGGGAAATCAATGCAATAACAATAAGCAATGATGCCGCGATATTGAAGGTTTTTCCAACAGCACTTTCCGGCAAAAGTGACCGTAGAATTGCTATCATAAGAGATATGGCACATATTCCTGATATCCATTCTTTAATTGCATCCATTTTTCCACCTCACGAAACACCCGCGGCAAACATACAAGAAATAATCGCTATAAACATAAGAAGTGCGCAGGACGCGGTTATAGCCAACATTATTCCAAATGCGGTTCCGATCTTTCCTACCAACTCACCTGTTTTCACTTCACATATTGGTGACAGAAGCGCGCTTGTTATTTTAAAAGTAAAATAATTGACAGCCAACACCAAACAAGGTGTCAGGCATATTGACATCACGCTTAAAAGACCGAAAATTCCTACCGCATTTTTTAGCACCTTGGCTCCGGATAAAATAGCACCCGTGGCGTTTGATAATATTCCGCCAACTACCGGTACAGCACCGCTTATGGCACTTATCGTTCTGACGCCTGCCATATCACCGGTAGATGCAACAAAGCCTGAAACCGTTATATACGCCAAAAAAACCGTCAAGATCACCTTGAGTGCTCCGCTGATTATCCACTCTAAAAAAGAACATATTTTACCTATGGGCGCATTCTCAATAGCCGCATTTGCAGTGGCTGATGCGATATATGTATACAGCAGTGGCACAAGTATTGAACTTATCAGTGATATAAAGGTGCTTGAAAAAAGAACACTTGCCGAGTGTCTTACAACAGCACCAACAGGTGATCCCGATGCGGCAACCGACGCGGCAAGCGTTGGGAAAAGAACGGTCGAAAAATCATTCATACCGCTTATCGCCTCTTCTGCCATACCGATAAATGAGCGTATGTTCCCCGCAGCAGCTGCTGATATGGCAAGCGCCGATACAGCATCGATATAGCGAGGTCCTTTATTCAGCGCATTACCCTGCATCGTTCCCACTATCGCCGCCAGCATCGATACTGCAATTACCACTCCTATACAAGAAAGTGCACTTGTAAAAACACTTCCAAATTCGTCCTTTATACGATTAAACAGACCCTTTAACCCTTCATCCAGTGATGTATTTTCATCTATTTCCACTTCCACATCGTCGGGTGCGCTGTCTATCAGATTATCAAGGTCGAGGATTTCCCGCTGCATATCGGTAATTTCGGTTGCATTTGCAGTAAGGATCAGCAATAAAATCATTACCACACTTATAAGTGCTCTTTTCATTTGTTTCACATCCTTGTTATAAGACCGATTACCGCATTAAAAAGCGGAATTGAAATAATAATTGCCACCACACTTGCACACAGCTCAATTACGGTAACAAGGGCACCGCTCCCCGCTTCACGGCATATATCGCAGGCTACCTTTGCCAAAACTGCAATTACAGATACCTTAAAAACCGGTGTAAGCAGTTCATCCGATATTCCGGATATTTCCGCCAAATTACCTATGAAGTCAAAAACCTCGTTTAATAATCCGCTTATTATTCCAAGTAACAGCACACAAGCAATTATCAGTATGGCAATTGATATTTCAGGCAGATATCTTTTTAACAGAGTCGATGAAATCGCCGTTAGGATTGCTATTACTATACATTTAATAAAAAGTTCCATTTTCTAAAATCCAAAGGTTGTCTTTACAAAGTCAAAAAGTCCGCTTATTTCCTCTACTACAATCATAAGAACAACTATCAGTCCTGCAAGGGTTGTGAGCATTGCCTGCTCTTCACGGCCCGAGCGCACAAGCAGTTGATTTAGTACAGAAACAAGTATTCCTATGGCGGCTACCTTAAATATTAAATCCACCTGCATTTTTATCCTTCCCTCTACAGCAGTATAATCACAAGGGCAATCCCGGAAATAAGGCTCAGATTGCCGTATAACTTACTCAGCTTTTGCTTTGCATTTTCTGCATTTTTCAAATATCCCTCATATCTTTTTCTGGCATGCTCCAGTACTCTTAACTGCTCATCAGCACTGTATCTTCCCAGCGCATTCCCCACTTCTGTAAGAGTGCTTTCCTCATTCTGACTAAGACCTAAATATACAGCCTCTTTAATTGCTCTGCTCCAAATAAGACTAAAGGGCAAGTCTCTACGCTCTGTATATCTTGCTTTGCAGTCCTTGAAAAAGTTTTTCAGCGCATCGTTATCAATTCTGCGGAGTTTTTCAAGCAATTCCTCGGTAGGAGTACACATACAGGAAATTTCCGAATAAATAAGATCAATTGCGGTAAGTATTCCTTCAATTATGCTTATCTTTTGATGAAATTTCCCTTTTTCGCTCATACCGAAAACAAACCCGCAGGAAACAATCAAAAATGCACCTATTATTTTAAAAAGCATCATTTCAGCTCCACTACCTTTGATATGTACTCTCCATTTTCTATTCTTAAAACTACCGCATAGCGGAAAATATTAAGTTCCTGTAGGTGCCTGTACAATGTTCGTGAAAAAAGCGAGTCCACATCCGCGCCGTGTGCGGTTGCAAGCAAAGCAACACCACAATTTGCGGCAGACTCCATAGCGTATATATCCTCTTTTGCCGTTATTTCATCCACAGCAAGAATTTGCGGAGACATGGCACGAAGCATAAGCATTGTTGCCGTCGCTTTCGGAATGCCCTCCATTACATCGGTGTGGTGTCCTAAATTGAATTGAAGCACACCTCGATGCTTTCCCGCAAGTTCGCTCCGCTCATCTACAACCGACACACGGTAACCGTATTCTCCGTCGGACAGGTTGCGTATAAGATCTCGGAGCATAGTGGTTTTACCGCAGCCGGGCGGTGAAATTATGATGGTATTATCAAACCCGCCGTTTTTTATGAGCGTATGATAAACATCATTGGACACGCCTTCAAACGCCTTGGCAATTCGTATTGCAACAGAAGATATATTTTTAATAAAGCTTACCTCACCGTTTTTATATACACCGGTACCGGACATACCTATTCTGTGCCCGCCGTTCACCGTCAGAAAACCCGCTTTAATCTGCTCAGCACTACTGTGTACCGAGCTGCCGGTTGCAATATCAACAACAGTTGTAAGCTCCTCGTGGCGTATTTTTGTTTCGCTATGCACGGTAATTTCTTTTTGCGCGGTAAGCACGGTAAGTGGCTCACCAACTCGAAGTCTAAATTCACGAGCGCATTTCTTTGTTTCATCCTCCATAGACATAGCATAAGAACGAAAGCGTGGTGGAAGAAATTGCACCGCTTGTCCGTACTGTTTTAAAAGATATGCATCGTTTGACATTAAAAACATCCTCCGTACTTTGTGTTTAACACATATTATGCCTGATTTTTCCGCTTTAGAACTTGCATTCACAGGGATTTTCTGCTAAACTAAATACAAGTACATTATTCGAAAGGATGCGATTTTATGGCGCACTTTTTAGGTCTTGATATTGATATTAAAAACATTCCCGAGCTTGACACCGGTTTTATGCCGATTTCAAAGTTCTTCGACGCTTACAAAAAGAGCGTTGCCAAGGTTGGCGGAACTCCCATTAAAATCTCTGTTGAGCGCGAGAACGGTCAGCGTTCCGTATACTCCTTCTCTATACACGGCACAGAGGATATGAGGGCTGCTGACACCTTAATGGTAGAGCGTTTTATTAAAACCGTTCTTTGGGCTTGTGGTGGTTTTAAAATTACCATTGGCGGCTGTGATGCTATTGCAGATTATATTAAAGATACATACCGTATCGGCGGAAAGCGTGAATTTGACACCGTTACTATGGCTAATATCTATGAAAAGCCCTTTGAGGTTGTCTCCGCTAAGATCGAGGATATTGGCGAGTCTGTAAGTGAAGCTAAGAGCGCAGGTCGCAACTTGGACGGTTGCCGTATTGGCTTTGATGCCGGCGGTAGCGACCGTAAGGTTTCCGCTGTTATCGACGGCGAGGCTATCTGGAGCGAAGAGGTTGTTTGGCATCCCAAGACAAACTCCGACCCCGACTACCATTACGAGGGTATCGTTTCCGCATTTAAAAGCGCGGCTGAAAAGATGCCGAGAGTCGATGCTATCGGTATCAGCTCCGCAGGTATTTTTGTAAACAACCGTACAATGCTCGCATCCCTTTTTATTAAAGTTCCCCAGGACTTATTTGACGCTAAGGTTAAGGATATTTATATCCGTGCCGCAAAAGAGATCGGCGATGTTCCGGTTTTAGTTGCGAATGACGGTGATGTTACCGCTCTTGCAGGTGCAATGAGTTTAAATAAGAATAACATTCTCGGTATTGCTATGGGCACCAGCGAAGCTGTAGGCTATATTGACGGTGCCGGCAATATTACCGGTTACCTCAATGAGCTTGCATTCGCACCTGTTGACTTAAATCCTGACGCTATGATGGACGAGTGGTCCGGCGATATCGGTTGTGGTGTTAAGTACTTCTCACAGGATAGTGTTAACAAGCTTGCTCCCCGCGCAAACATTGAGCTTGACGAGAATGACACCCCCGCAAACAGACTTAAGGTTACCCAGAAGCTTATGGCTGAGGGTTCCGCTGCTGCGGCTTCGGTTTATCGTTCAATCGGTGTTTATCTCGGACATGCCCTTGCTTGGTACTCAAACTTCTATGATGTTAAGGATGTTCTTCTTCTCGGCCGTGTAATGTCCGGTGACGGTGGCAACCTCATTATCGAGTATGCCGAAAAGACACTTAGCGAGGATTACCCTGAAATCAAGATTGGTCTTAACCTTCCGGATGAAAAGTTCCGCCGTGTTGGTCAGTCCGTCGCAGCTGCAAGCTTACCTGAAATTAAGTAATCTATTTTCAATAAATATAGCGCAGAACTTATAGAAGTTTTGCGCTATATGTCTTATTTTAGAAGGTGTATTTTTTGTTTTTAATTTCATCTTTCTCATTAAAAAATAATATCTATACCACAAAACCCAATGAGGATAATTTATTTATTATCGAGGACATTTCTGCTTTTGGTGTTTTGGACGGTGTTTCGCGAGACGCTGTGAATGGTGCATATCCCGAGCACAGTCCATCTTATGATGTTGCACACCTGATATGTGATGTGATTTCAAATGAACTCATATCACAATCAAAAATTGACAAAATCCATATTGAAAAAGCCATTTTAAAGGCAAATGATACAGTATTACAATACAATACAAGGAATGAGTTAATAGCTTTTCCTGCCGGTGCAGTTGGCGTTTTTTGTATGATAAAGGATCATACGATGCACTATTCATACATTGGCGATTGTTTTGGCTTTATCGTTCGTAACAATTTAGCGATCCCTTTTACCCACAAACAGACCTCCGATGTAATCGAAAATTACGATAAGTTTTCTCTTGATTTTATTAGAACCAATATTTGCAATAACCCAAAGCACCCCTACGGCTACGGCGTAATTAACGGAAGCATCTCGGCTGAAGATTTCATTATAAGCGGTAGTCTTGAATTAAAGTCAAATGATATTATTTTTCTGTCTTCCGATGGGTGTGAAAATGTGTTAGACAGCGCTACTATTGACGATCTGGTAAATCTATCTGCCGAAGATTTGATAAAGAAATACTGTACCGGCGTGAACCAAGATGATAGAACGCTAATTAAAATTAAAATATAATAAAAAGCTATAATTGATAAAATATCAATTATAGCTTTTTTATTTTTTCTATTGTTTCTTTAAAATAATCCGGAAGGTCGCTTTCAAATTTTAGCCTCTCACCCGTTCTGGGATGGGTAAACTCAATGATTTTGGAATGCAAGCACTGACCTTTCAGGTTCAAATTCTCCCTACCCTTACCGTATACCGGATCGCCCACTACAGGGTGGCCGATATGCGACATATGCACCCTTATCTGGTGCGTTCTACCGGTTTCAAGCCTACATTCGATATGTGAATAACCGGGATATTCGCAGATAACCTTATAATGGGTTATTGCTTCTCGTGAATGTTCGCTTGTCACCGCCATTTTTTTGCGGTCAGTCTTATGGCGACCAATTGGCGCATTTATCGTACCTTCATTTTCCTTAAGATGTCCGTAAATAACCGCGTGATATGTGCGGAAGGCGCTGTGTTCTTTGATCTGTCCCGCAAGAGATGTATGCGCCATATCGTTTTTCGCAACCAGCATAAGGCCGCTTGTATCCTTGTCCAAGCGATGTACTATTCCCGGGCGCTGCACGCCATTGATACCGGAAAGAGACTCTCCGCAATAGAAAAGAAGCGCGTTTACAAGTGTTCCACTTTCATTTCCTGCCGCAGGATGCACTACCATACCCACCGCTTTATTTATGACAAGCAGATCTTCGTCTTCATACACAATATTAAGAGGGATATCCTCCGGCTGTGCATCAAGAGGTATTATCTCACGCTCATAAACGGTTACAAGCTCATTTCCTACGGTCTTGTAGTTTTTCTTGATAATCTTGTTATTTACAAGTATTTCACCGTTTTCAAGCATTGCAACGATGCTCGAGCGTGACATTTGAAGAATATTTGCAAGGTATACATCAATTCTTTCGCCAACCGTCTCTTCCCCTATTCTTATTTCACGACTTTCCATCAGAGTCACCCTCTTTTTCCTTATAAATGAAAAGGAAATAGACAAAAAGTAAAATGGCACCGATGGTTATAAATATATCAGCGACATTAAATATGGGAAAGTCCATAAAAAGGAATTTGAACATATCAACCACTTGCATTTCATTTGTTATTCTGTCAATTAAATTACCCACAGCACCGGCTAAAACCAAGACCAAACTCCACTTAAAAAGCGGGTGCTCTGCTTTTTTTGAAATCAATAGATATAATATAAAACCGCAAACAATAAGGGGTATAACGATCAGAAACACAACATTACCCTCAAGCATAGACCAAGCTCCGCCGGTATTTGTCTCGTGAAAAAGGCCTAATATATTGGGAATAATGGTGCCGCCAGACTCATGAAAACCTATATTCTGAACGGTCAGATACTTAACCGCTTGGTCCAGCACAACCATTACAATAAGTGCAATTATGGCGAGCATGAAACACTCTCCTTTTTAAATAAAGGGCAGGCAAATTTGCCTGCCCTTAAATATTTTATAATTTGGATACGACTTCTGCACAACGGGGGCAAAGTTCAGGATGGTCAGCATTTGTGCTACCCTCGGTAAAGAATGCCCAGCAGCGAGGACACTTGGTACCCTCAGCCTTGGAGATGGCAATAGTGATATTTGCAAAATTTTCGCCCTGCATACCGTCACCCTTGCCCTCGTTAAGCTCTACCTTAGATACGATAAAGAGACTTGCAAGCTTGCCCTCAATTTCACGGAGAAGTGCAAGATCGTCACCCTCGGCGTAGATCTTAACACTTGCCTCGAGAGATTTACCGATTTCGCGTGCTGCACGAGCGGCCTCAAGAGCGCGGTTCACATCATCGCGAAGATCGTGAATCTTCTCCCACTTAGCCATAAGCGCATCGTCATTATATGCAGCCTCAACCTTCGGCATCTGGTTAAGCACAACATTGCGGACATCAGCATCCTTGCCATGAGGCATTGCGAGCCAGATTTCGTTTGAAGTAAATGCAAGGATAGGAGCAAGCATACGAACCATTGCATCTAATATCTTGTACATAACGGTTTGTGCGCCACGGCGGGAATTACCGTTTGTCTCGTCACAGTAAAGTCTGTCCTTAGCCACATCAAGGTAGAAGTTTGACATATCAACAACACAGAAGTTGTGGATAGCATGATAGATAATGTGGAACTCGTAGTTCTCATATGCATCCTGCACCTTTTCGATGAGCTGGTTGAGTCGCATAAGTGCCCACTTATCCATCTCTTCCATCTGATCATAAGGAAGAGCATTATCCGGATCAAAGCCGTTTAAGTTACCGAGCATAAAGCGCGCGGTGTTACGGATCTTGAGGTAAATTTCAGACAACTGCTTGAAAATATCCTCAGAGATACGAACATCAACACGATAGTCAGCAGATGATACCCAAAGTCTTAAAATATCAGCGCCATAGGTCTTGATAATATCAAGCGGTGAGCTTACATTACCCATAGACTTCGACATCTTCTTACCCTCTCCGTCAACAACCATACCGTGGGTGATAACGGTCTTGTAAGGTGCGGCATTGCGCGTTGCAATAGATGTAAGAAGTGATGACTGGAACCAACCGCGGTACTGGTCAGCACCTTCGAGATAAAGGTCTGCAGGCCAGGTCATATTATCTCTGGTCTCAAGAACAGCTGCATGTGATGAACCACTGTCAAACCAAACATCCATAATGTCGGTTTCCTTGGTGAAGTGAGTCTTACCGCACTTGGGACATACAAAGCCCTCGGGTAAAAGCTCACTTGCATCCTTTGCATACCAAGCAGAAGAGCCTTCTTCTCTGAAGATAGCGCTTACCTTCTTGATTGTCTCAGGATTGATAATCGGCTCGTTACAAGCTTCGCAGTAGAAAATCGGAATCGGCACACCCCAGATGCGCTGACGAGAAATACACCAGTCGGAACGCTCGCGTACCATACTGATAATTCTGTCCTCGCCCCAGTTGGGAAGCCAGGTTACGCCGTGGCAAGCCTCAACAGCGGCATCCTTGATTGCATCAACAGACGCAAACCACTGCTCGGTAGCACGATAAATAATCGGGTGCTTACAACGCCAGCAATGGGGATACGGATGGATGATGGTCTGGGATGTTAAGAGCGCGCCGCTCGCCTTGAGATTTTCTAAAATACCCTCATTTGCCTTGTCGTAATAAAGGCCGGCAAACGGACCTGCTTCCTCATTTAAGTAGCCCTTGCTGTCAACCGGGACAACAATGGGTAAATCATAACCGCGACAAGCAACATAGTCCTCTGCACCGTGACCGGGAGCAGTATGTACACAACCGGTACCGGCATCGAGTGTTACATGGTCACCGAGAATAATGAGGGACTGGCGGTCAAGGAAGGGGTGCTGAGTCTTCATATTTTCAAAGTCAGTACCCGGAAGCTTTGCAAGAATTTCGTAATTTTCAATACCTGCAGCCGCCATAACGCTTGAAACAAGCTCCTCAGCTAAAATATAATTCTCGCCGTTTGCGGAAACAACCACATACTCAAACTCGCCATTAAGTGCAATCGCAACATTACCGGGGAGTGTCCAGGTAGTGGTGGTCCAGATTACAAAGTAGGTGTTGTCAAGCGGAGCAATACCGGAAAGCTTACCGAAATCCTCGGTAACCTTGAACTTAACATAGATGGATTCACACTTATCGTCAGCATACTCGATTTCAGCCTCAGCAAGTGCGGTCTCATCGTGAGGACACCAATAAACCGGCTTTAGTCCCTTATAAATAAGGCCCTTTTCAGCCATTTCGCCAAACAGTTCGATCTGCTTAGCTTCAAATTCATAATGGAGAGTCAAGTAGGGATTATCCCACTCCGCCAAATTGCCTAAACGCTTAAACTGCTCCTTCTGATTATTTACATAGGAAAGCGCAAATTCACGGCACTTTTCGCGGAATTCAACGGTGCCGAACTCAGCGCGGGAAAGACCAAATTTCTTAATTACCTGGCTCTCGATAGGAAGACCGTGGGTATCCCAACCTGGAATATACGGGCAACGGAAGCCGGACATATTCTTATAACGGATAATAAAATCCTTTAAG
Source organism: Eubacteriales bacterium (assembly GCA_045580305.1). Taxonomy (GTDB): domain Bacteria; phylum Bacillota; class Clostridia; order Oscillospirales; family JAAYXM01; genus RGIG7332. The sequence goes on along the minus strand of JAZNNQ010000003.1, from coordinate 89,356 downwards.
ATCTTATTGAGTGCATGACCTAAATGGATATCGCCGTTAGCATAGGGAGGTCCATCGTGGAATACAAAAAGCGGAAGATCTGCATTCTTCTCCATCAAAAGGTCGTACAAACCCTGGTTTTCCCACTCTGCAAGCATATCCGGCTCACGCTTGGGAAGTCCTGCACGCATGGGAAATTCTGTTTTTGGTAGATTGATTGTTGAGTTATAATCCTGAGACATAATATGAAAAACTCCTTGTTTGATTTTATATCTTATTCTTCGTCGTCGAAATCGTAATTGTTACCGAACTTTAAGTTGCCGAAATCATCGTCATCATCTGCTGCTTTTTTGCTTGTATTGCCGTCCAAGTCAATAGATACCTGGTCGAAATCCATAGTATCTTCAAACTCATCGGTTCGTGTATCAAAAGCAGATAAATCGTACTTTTCTTTCTTAGGCTCTTCTTTAATGACCTTTGTTGCCTCTGTAACGGCAGCATCAACCTCAGGTGCAATTTCGGGAATATCTTCAATTTTTGCACGCTGCTCAAGTGTCTTCATATTCTCGATTGCGCTTTCAACACATTTGCTGATCTCATTTGCTGCAAGTGAAAGTGTGTCCTCGAGTGCTGTTGCATTTTCAGATACCGCAACATCCGGGCGAAGCTGCTCAAGCTTTTCGGACTGAAGCTTATATGCCTTACCCATAGCGTCAATAAACATAGCGCTTTCTGCCTTTATTTCAGCAAGGCGTTTTTCCTCAGCGCTTATCTGAGCAGCAAGGTCTGCAACCTTAGCGCTTGCAACCGCGCTTGCGTTTTTAATAAGCTCATCTGCTTTTTCGTGGGCTTCTTTAACCATCTCCTGCGCCATATTTTGCGCGGTGATTAAAGCCTTACGCATAGCCTCGTCAACACTGCGATACTCGTCAATCGTGCTGGTAAGAACTTTGAGCTTGTTCTTTAAATTAGCATTTTCCTTAACTACGGTGTTAAAGTCATCTGCAATTTCTGCCATTGTTTCATCAACAGCTACCATATCGTAGCCGCCAAACATAACCTTACTAAACTGGATACTCTTAATTTCCTGCGGTGAGAGCATAGTTTCCACATCCCTTAAATAATATTTTTAAATAAAGCTCCTGAGCACGCTCAGCAATAAAAATACCACAATTATTGAAAAATCTATCGGTATGCTTTGCAGTGCCGGAATTTTAAACAAAAGTTTACGAACCGGAGCAAGTACAGGCTCGGTCACGGCATATAAAAATGAAACGATAGGATTACCCATATCAACGGGCAACCACGAAACGACCGCACGAGCGAGCAATATAAACTCGTACACATCAATCAGCGTGTGCAGTATTCGGTAAATAATGGTTGGAAGCAAGTTAACAAGATCCTTTCATCAACTAAAAATAGAGACCGCTGTTTTCAAGTTCATTAAGTAAGTCGCCCTGAATATTGACATTATACGGGGTGACAATGTATGTGCCGGTGGCAACGCGCTTCAAATTGCCCTCCTGCGCATATGCAACGCCGGAAAGGAAGTCAAGTATACGGCGCGCGGTTTCTTTATTGGTGGACTCAAGATTTAACACGACTGTTCTACGCTCTTTTAGATGATCAGCAATTTCCTGAGATGCCTCAAATCTCTCAGGCTTGACCAGAACAACCTGGAGTTGAGTGGTAGTGTGAATATTGAGAACCTTATTATTTTTCTTTTCAGGTTTTACTTCCGGCTCTTCGCGTTTAGCGGGAACAAAATCCTCAATCTCGTCAAAATCATCCTCTTCGTCGTCTACATCTAAGCGTGCCCACTTTTTAAATTCATCGACAAACCACATTATTTTATACCTCCGTTAATTTTGTGCATAGTTGCGACGCCCGAAGATACCGGTTCCCACACGCACCATATTAGCGCCGCAAAGAATAGCATCATAGTAATCGTCGCTCATACCCATGGACAAAAAGTCCATACTAATATTATCGTATTTTTTTGCTCCAATGTCAATAAAAAGCTGATGCATTTTTTCAAAATATGTAATATTTTTATTATTCGCACCTAAAATCGGCGGTATTGTCATAAGCCCACGGACGAAAATTCCTTCAATCTGGGAAACCTCTTCAATAAATGAATCCAGATCCTGCGGCGGAATACCGCCTTTGCTCTCTTCCCCGCCGATGTTTATCTCAATCAAAATATCCTGCACTATTCCCGCTTTGGTTGCGAGACGGCCTATTTCGCGGGCAAGTTTTATAGAATCAACAGATTGGATAAGGGATACCTTCCCGATGAGATATTTGACCTTATTGGTTTGTAAGTTTCCAATGAAATGGAGCGGCACACCTTCATATGCGCCTTTCTCGTATTTATCGAGCAATTCCTGAACGCGGTTTTCACCTGCCACATCAATGCCCGCGTCAATGGCTGTGCGAACACGATCTGCATCGTTCATTTTTGTAGCAGCCACGAGAACTATGTCCTCTGCTTTTCTGCCGCTTTTTTCGGCCGCTTCTGCAATATGCGCACGAAGTTTTTTTACATTTTCCAAAATTTCAGACATTAAAAATCACTTCCCCGTTATTTAACCATTTTCCTGTGCTCAAGTTCCTTCGCGGATACAACGATCTCGTCATACAATAAAAGACCTTTTGTGTTTGTACTGTCGTATTTTACAATGTAGTAGCTCTCTTTTTCAAAAATGGTTTCTACCGGTTTGAATTTGACCTGAGAGTCGATAAGGCAATACACGCCCTGAACACCTTCTTCGTTCATACGAAGTGCCTCACGCGGGACTTTAAGGCCTTCATAGCTGCGAATTACGATGTTCGCCCGTAATTTTCGCGCAAGAGTAAAATCACCCACATGCTCATCAATTCGGAATACAACACAAACCTTGCCGTTTTCCGCCTCACTTTTCCACTGCACCTTAGCGGTAACATCCGGATAAAGGGGATTTTCAAAGCTTAGTTTTGCGCTTTTGCCAACATTGATTCGCTCTGCCTCTTCTATGCTTACAATAGTGGCATAATTCCAGTAAAACTCGGTTATAATCTTGCCTAAAGTACCGTCGTTTTGAGAATTGACGCTTATTCCGTCGTCAATTTCTTTATAACGGGAAGGGGTAAGTTCCTCAACCTTTGAGCAGGCAAGAACGCTCTCAAGTCCATCACTATCATTCGAATAATAGCCCGGAGTTGTTGCGTATATAGCTTTGCTGACCGTTACATTTCCGATTGCCGTGCGCTCTGACTTAAGAGAGTCTATTACCGCTTTGAGATCACTCTTATCGCGGTAGACATATTCTCTGGCAAGGGTTTTATTCTTAATGTCGTCAATGACCTGAGGCATTTTGGAAAAATTATTTGTTTCGTAATATGAGGACAATTCCTCACTCATTTTGACTATGGCCGTATCTACGGTTTTTAAATCTACGACCTCATTGCCTTGATTCATAAGGTTTTCAAGTCTTGTTATTCGCTCACTCAAATCCTTTTTCTGATGGACCTTATCGAGCGCAGCTTGGTCCGCATATACATAGGCAACCGCATCACCTTTAGCCGCGCGTTCTCCCTCTTCCACCTGCATTTCGACAACACCCGAGGCAATAGCGCCTAAGACCCTCTCTTCGCGCACAACCAAGCCGTCAACCTCTATGCTGTCCTCGGCCTCAATATGTAATGCACTTACGGTTTTGACGGGATTGTAAATCACATTCCACACCGCACCTATGATATATACAACGACAAAAACCGCAAATAGCGCGTATATAATTCGCCCGATATAATGTCCCTTCATATTCCTTTACGCAAAGGTTATTGCGCGTCCTCCTTTTCTTGCGCGACATCAAGCTGTATGGGTCTTGCGGGAATAATAGTAGATATGGCGTGCTTATAAATAATCTGCTGTCTGCCTTCTGTATTCAGCACAACTATAAAGCAGTCAAATCCTTGCACGGTGCCCTTAAGCTGATATCCGTTTGTTAAAAACACGGTGACCGCCATACGCTCACGACGAGCATATGTAAGTAAAATGTCCTGTAGATTGTTTGTTTTTTGCATAGTAATCGCTTCCTTTTTTCTGTATTTGGAAAAATTTTCCTGCAACTACTATACATCACTATTTTTGACGAAATCACACGAAGCTTGTAGTACATCATCAAAATTTTTGGGGTTATCAAGATAAAACCATTTAATTCTATTGTCCCGTCGAAACCAGGTAAGCTGTCTTTTGGCAAGACGACGGGTAGACTGTTTGAGAAGCGACACCGCTTCATCTAAACTGACCTTGCCCTGCAATGCGGGGATTATTTCCTTGTAGCCTATTGCCTGCATTGATGTTGCCGCTTCCGGAACACCCTTATCCAAAAGGCATTTAGTTTCCTCAAGCAGTCCCATCCGGAGCATCTCATCAACGCGTTTTTCTATTCTGTCGTAAAGAATTTGTCTGTACTCGCAGGTAAGACCTATTATTTTAGCGTCATATCGTGGCGGGCACTGTTGTGTCATTTCATTATGCTCACCGATTGTTTTACCGCTTAAATGATATATCTCAAGCGCACGGCAAATTCGCTTTATATCCTTGATATGAAGACGCTCGGCGCTTTTCGGATCAACCGCTCTTAGCATTTCAAAAAGCTCTTCAGGCTCTTTTGCCATAAGTTCTTTACGGTACTCCTCATCATATTCCGCAAAGCCGCCGCCGCGAATGAGAGCGTCGATATAAAGTCCTGTGCCGCCGACAACTACGGGTAGTTTTCCCCTACTCGCTATATCAGCAATAGCTTTGTCCGCATCTTCTACAAAACGGGAAACAGAATAAGCCTCATCTGCCTCAACAATGTCGAACAAATGATGGGGTACACCGTTCCGCTCCTCCATTGAAGGCTTGGCTGTGCCGATATCCATATCCTTATATATCTGCATTGAATCTGCCGAAACAACCTCTCCGTTAAGGGCTTTACAAAGTTCAATTCCTAGTTTTGTTTTACCCGAGGCGGTAGGTCCGACAATACAAACGATTTTTTGCATCAAAATCTCCTTTATGAACGACGAAACATCTTTTCAAGCTGATATTTACTTAGGGAAACCGCAACCGGTCTTCCGTGGGGGCAATAACGGATATCATCCCGTTCAAGTACCTCGCGGGCAAGTTTTTCAGCTTCAAATCGGTTGGTCTTCATACCTGCTTTAATTGCAGCCTTACAAGCAATAGAATGAAGAATTTCATCAAAACGCTCTTCCTCGCTGATTTTTCTTTTGTTCTGCAGAGCAAAGGCTATCTCAGAAATTGATGATGACACAGTACCCTCGTCAATTCCGTCCGGTACTTGTCGAACAGCAATGCTTCCAAAGCCCATTTCGTCGATTTCAAAACCGAGGGATTCCAACAGCTTGAGATTTTCAAAAAGAACCTCAATTTCATCATTTGCAAGCTTTATATGCACCGGAGCCAAAAGACGCTGTGCCTGAGGTGCAATTTTCTGCCCCTTAAGCTTTTCAAATAAAATGCGCTCGTGAGCCGCGTGCTTGTCTATAAGAACGACACCTTCGTCACATTCTACGATTATGTAGGTGTCTAACACCTCGCCAATGTATTTAAACTGTACTTTTTCAACCTCAGTTTCTGCCTTTTCACCTTCCGGCGAGAACAGATTTAACACCGGCTCTTCCTCAACCGTTACCGGGAAATTCTGTACCTGCTTACGCTCTGCAGGCTGTTCGGTTTTGAAGATCGGGGTTGTTTTAGGCACAAAGGTGATTGTTTTGGGTTTAACTTCCGGAGCCTTTTCCTCACTTGAACTAACCGGCTCTACTTTATTAAAATACATAGGTTTGCTTGTAATTTGGGGAGCATCCTCCACGAAGGGCTTTGGTTTGGTCAAAATCTGTGCCTCACTCAAAGTGGTGTCATTGAGGATTGCATTTTTAACCGCGTAATACACCGCGTCGAAAACCTCTTTTTCACGGGCAAACTTTATCTCGGTCTTTGTTGGATGCACATTAACATCGGTAAGTTCTACCGGAAGAGTTATTTCCAGTACACAACTGGGAAATCTGCCCTTCATAATCACATTTGCATATGCTTGTTCAAGAGCCGCCATAAGCATTTTTGATTTTACATAACGGCCGTTTACAAAGAAATACTGCAGAGCGCGATTACCTCTGGCGGCAATAGGCTTCGTAATAAAACCACTTACCTTGATCGTACCGTTTTCGCCCTCAGCTTTCAGCATTGAATTTGCCATATCACGCCCCAATACGCTATAGACACAAGAATCCTTTTTACCATCTCCCGGTGTGTGCAAAGCAACCTTGCCTTCGCGAATAAGCTGAAAAGAAATTTCAGGGTGTGACAGTGCGACCGCAGTAATTACACCCTCAACGGCACTGCCCTCGGTAGCGTCCTTTTTAAGGAATTTCATACGAGCGGGTGTATTGTAAAAAAGCTCCCGCACAATGATGGTAGTGCCCTTGGGCGCACCTATATCGTCAATCTCTAAAATGGTGCCGCCCTCCTGATAAAGACGCGTGCCCATTTCATCCTCTAATCTGTGAGTTATAAGCTCAACCTTGGAAACCGCGGTAATTGCCGCAAGCGCCTCACCTCTGAAGCCGAGGGTTGCAATATGCTCAAGATCCTGCTCGTTCTGTATTTTACTTGTGGAATGGCGCAGAATGGCAGTAGGAACATCATCGCGGGCAATTCCGCAACCGTCATCGGTAACGCGGAGATATGCCACACCACCGGATTTAATCTCAACAGTTATGAATGTGGCACCGGCATCTATTGCATTTTCAACAAGCTCTTTTGCAACCGATGCAGGGCGTTCTACTACCTCACCTGCAGCTATTAAGTCCGCCACATGCTGTGACAAGACCTGAATTCTCGGCATAGCCTATTCCTCCAAATTTGAAATTTCAGAAATTAAATTATATAAAACTCTCTGTGCATCAAGTGGTGTAAGTGAGTTGATATCAATTGATGATACGCGCTTTAAAAGCTCATCCACGCGTGGGTCGGTAACATATTCAATTCTTGATGCTGACACCGACGGCACACCTTCACCGCGCTCTAAATCATCCAGAATTTCCTTTGCGCGATGAATTATATTTTCTGGAAGGCCCGCAAGCTTTGCTACCTCAATACCGTAGCTGTCATCCGCACTTCCGCGCATAATCTTACGCAGGAAGGTAATGTCAAAGCCCACTTTTTTAACCGCTATGTTGTAGTTCTTAACACCATCAATCTGATTCTCAAGTTCTGTGAGTTCGTGGTAGTGGGTTGCAAAAAGGGTTTTAGCGCCTATTCTGCCGGAATTTGAAATGTATTCGATAACCGCGCGGGCAATGGACATACCGTCAAAGGTGGATGTTCCCCTGCCGATCTCGTCTAAAATGAGAAGGCTTTTGTGCGTTGCATTTTTGATTATGTCAGCAACTTCGCTCATTTCCACCATAAATGTGGACTGTCCCGCTGCTAAATCGTCTGATGCACCTATTCTGGTAAACACCTTGTCAACAACGCCGATTTTTGCGCTATCAGCCGGAACAAAGGAGCCTATTTGCGCCATTATTGTTATAAGTGCAACCTGACGCATATATGTGGATTTACCAGCCATATTGGGTCCGGTGATAACCGCCATACGGTTTTCACTGCAGTCTAAAAGTGTGTCATTGGGTACAAAACTGACATCCCTGAGCATACGCTCAACAACCGGATGTCGGCCGCCGACAATTTCAATTTCATCGCTATTGTCAACCATCGGCCTTACATAGTGATACCTTACCGCACACTCAGCCAATGCCGAATACACATCAAGTTTACTTATCGCCTGAGCGGTAATGCGAATTCGACTGCGCTCGGCAACGATTTTAGCGCAGACATCACGAAACAGTTCAGCCTCTAATGCAACAATACGCTCCTGCGCACTGAGGATAGTGGCTTCAAGGTTTTTAAGTTCCTGAGTGATAAAGCGCTCACCGTTTGTTAGTGTCTGTTTTCGTATGTAATGCTCCGGAACCTGGGAAATATTGCTTTTTGAGACTTCGATATAGTATCCGAACACGCGGTTATAACCGACCTTAAGGTTTTTGATACCGGTTCTCTCCCGCTCATCAGCCTCAATTTTCTTTATAAATTCATTGCCGCCATTTAATATCTGTCGAAGCTCGTCCACCTCAGAATTATACCCGCCGCGGATAAGTTTGCCTTCGCGTATGGTTGCCGGCGGATCATCGTCAATAGACACAGCTATCAGATTGTGAATATCCTCAAGAGTGTCGATCTGTGAATTAATTTTGCAAAGTTCCTCACTGTGGAAATTTGCCACATAACTCTTAATTAACGGAAGTCCGCAGATAGCCTGGCGCAGAGAGTTTAAATCGCGGCCGTTTGCAATACCGTATGCCGCTCTGCCGCAAAGGCGCTCTATATCGAGGACATTTTTAAGCGCCTCGGACAGTTCTCCACGAAGAACAGCCGAGTCCACAAGATCACTTACCGCGTCCTGGCGCAGTTTGATCTCATTAACATCCATAAGCGGATTGTCGATATAACGGCGAAGGAGTCTGCTTCCCATAGCGGTATGTGTTTTATCAAGCACCCAAAGGAGCGTTCCCCGTTTCTGGCGCTCGCGCATCGTTTCAGTAAGCTCTAAGTTGCGGCGCGCGGTATTATCAAGCTGTACAAAGGAGTCCTTACTGTAGAAATTTATGCCCTCAATATACGAAAGGTCGCGCTTTTGGGTATCGTTTAAGTATATGAGCATAGCGCCTACCGCACGGACAAGGCGACCGTCGTCGGTAAAGCCGAGAGTTCTTATTCTGTTGGTTCTGAATTTTTCTTCAATTGCATCTCTTGCGCCACGCTCTTCGAAAAGCTCGTCCTTGTTGCAGGTGGGATAAAGATTAAGACGAACCCTGATATAGTCGATAAGCGCTTTATTTTCGCTCTCAGCAATATTTATAATCAGCTCGCGGGGCATATATTTCCCGATTTCGGCGGCAATCTGCATTTCAACATCGCCGCTTGTTATCTCGATGGCATTTACCTCGCCTGTTGAAATATCCGCAAAGCAAAGACCTGCACCAAGTGCATCAAGATATACGGTGCAAATATAGTTGTTCTTTTCATTGTCGAGCATAGAGCTTTCGACAACCGTTCCCGGTGTGATAACGCGAACAACATCGCGGGCCACGATGCCTTTTGTCTCCTTCGGATCCTGAGTCTGCTCGCAAATTGCTACCTTGTAGCCTTTGTCGATAAGTCTTCCGATATATGCCTCGCAGGAGTGATACGGCACACCACACATTGGCGCACGCTCCTCCTGACCGCATTCGCGACCTGTGAGAGTAAGCTCAAGTTCGCGGGAGGCGGTTTTTGCATCATCGAAAAACATCTCGTAGAAATCGCCTAATCTATAAAACAGGATACAGTCCTGATATTCATTTTTTATCGCAAAATATTGCTTCATCATTGGTGAAAAATCTTTAGCCACCACTATCACCCCGATTAATCTACTATACTGCCCTCCATTGACCACTTAGAGCAGACTTCTATTTTTACATTTACGAATTTGCCCACTAACTGAGCCCCTCCGGTAATTCTTATGGGGCGGTTGGTGTCAGTTCTGGCAACAAGATTTTTATCCTCGCCACCTTCGTCACCCTCCACAAGAACAGTCACGGTCTTGCCCATAAGTTCCTTGGCGTAGCCTTCCGCAATTTCACTTTGTACCTTAAGCAGACGGTCAAAGCGCTTACCCTTTTCCTCACGCGTGGTAGGATCGTCCATTTCAGCGGCCGGTGTTCCTTTTCGTTTTGAGTATATAAAGGTAAAGAGCGCATCAAATCCGATTTCGGAAACAAGGGAAATTGTCTCGTTGAAATCCTCATCAGTTTCACCCGGGAATCCTACGATAACATCGCTTGTAAAGGAAATATCCGGCATAAGTGCCCTTGCGGTCTTCACAAGTTCTGCGTATTTTTCTCTGGTATAACCGCGATTCATAAGCTTTAAAATGCGGTTACTTCCCGACTGGAACGGAAGGTGTATATGATGTGCAACCTTTTCGCATTTAGCCATGGTTTCAAACAAACGCCGTGTAGCGTCTTTCGGATGACTTGTCATAAAGCGGATCTTAAATTCGCCCGGGATATTGTTTATACGCTCAAGTAGCTCTGCAAAATCTATGCTTTCGTCTAAATCCTTGCCGTATGAATTTACATTCTGGCCCAGAAGTGTAACATCTCTTGCGCCATTTTCAATAAGTTCTGTTATCTCGGAAATGATCGCTTCCGGTTTACGACTGCGCTCTCTTCCGCGGACATAAGGCACGATACAGTAAGAGCAGAAATTATTGCAACCATACATAATGGATACCCATGCTTTCGTGCTGTTTTCACGATACACCGGCATATTCTCAAAAATGCGACCATCACTGTCAACAAGCTCAAACACGCGTTTTTTACCGGTCATTACACGATGTAAAAGCTCCGGAAAACGATAGAGCGCGTGTGTGCCGAAGACCAAATTCACATGGTGATAACTTTTCTTGATTTTCTCCACCATATGCCCCTGCTGTACCATACAACCGCAAATCGCAATGATCTGGTCGGGCTTTTTATCCTTACTGTGCACAAGCTGACCAACATTGCCCAGAACGCGCATTTCCGCGTGTTCACGCACGGCGCAGGTGTTAATAACGATTACATCCGCCTCTTCCTCATTTTGGGTAAGAGAATACCCCATTTCAAGCAGCATTCCACGGAGTATCTCACTGTCCGCCTCGTTCTGCTGGCATCCGTAGGTGTCAACAAAAGCGAAACCCTGCTTTTCACCTTTAAGTGCCTTTATGCGAGCCATATATTCTTTTTGAAGCAGGATTTCTTCCTGCGAAACAAGCTTTTCTTCCTTCATTTATTTTCCCTCTTTATCGAATAAAAGCGCGGCCCCCGTAGCAGTTGCATATTCCGAATGTTCCGGAATTATAAAATTAATACCGTACAGTTTTGCCATAATATCAAAAATTTCGTGTACCTGCGGCACATGGGTAAGATTTCCCGTAAGGACAACATTTTCGGTATTCTCTTTACGGCTTGCAAACATCGCCATAACACCGATGGTCTGGAAAACGAGATTTACTATACCAAGTGCCAGATCGCTCTGACTTGCAAGGTCGCTTATCTTACCGAAATTTGACGCGGTAATATGCTGCGGCAGGGTTTCCATTTCCGTATTGCTGATGTCCTGGATACTGAGATCCACATTGTTTAAGTTGCCGCCCTTTGCGGTTTCAACAAGATCGTCAAAGCTTCGCACATTAAGAATTCGATTGGAAAGGCCCAGCAATGTACCGCCGCCCACGCCGGTACCGCCGAGATGACGCGCTAAGTCACCATCAGCCGCAACAAAAGCCGTACCGGTGCCCATACTGACAATAATCGCCTTTTTAAGCTTACTTAAAAACAAGCCACCTGCACCGATAGCATTGAATTCCTCAATCCTTCGTGTGGGTATTCCGAACAAATCCTCGGTAAGGCATGACGCGCCCACACCGGTCACCATTATCTTTGAAACATCTTCAATTTTAAGGCCGTTCTCGCTTAAAAACTTACCAAACGCGCCAAAAAGAGATGCTTTCGGATCGTTTGCTTTAACGAGAAGTGGAGAGAAAATATCACCATTGCGATAGCCGATAATTTTAGTGGTGCTTCCACCGATATCTATACCGATAATGTTTTTCACAGTATTACTCAATCCCCTCAAATAGGCATAAATATAGATATTAATATTTTACCTCTTTCTGATAAAAATTGCAAGGTAAAATACAAAAAAACAAGGTGAGATTTCTCACCTTGTTTTCGATTATTCGCAAAGCATTTCACAAAGCTTGTAAATATCCCCCGCACCCATACTGAAAATCATATCGCCTTCGCGGGCAATCTGTTTAATTTCAGCTGCGATTTCTTCCATAGAATGAAGTTCTTTTGCGCCACTTAGCTTGCTTGTAATAAGTTCGCTTGTTACGCCCTCTATCGGTTTTTCACGAGCCGCGAAAATATCTGCCACATAGACTATATCCGCCTTTTCGAGTTCTTTGGCAAACTCATTGCACAACGATGCTGTACGGGTATAGGTATGGGGTTGAAATGCACATATAATTCTTTTGGGAGCGCGCGAACGAGCCGCACTTAAAGTAGCACTCACTTCGCTTGGATGATGGGCGTAATCGTCGTACACCAATGCGCCGTTACACTTACCCTTGAATTCAAATCTGCGGGATGCGCCACTGAATTTTGAAAGGCCCGCTGCAATACATTTAGGCGATACGCCAAGTGCCAGCGCGGAAGCGGCGGCAGCAAGCGCATTATAAACATTGTGCATACCGCTTACCATGAGGTTCATTTCAACCAATTCTTCATCGTCACGAACAAGACAGAAGCTAACACCATCTTCCCTTGACACTATCCTTTTCGCACGGATTTCACCGTTTTCTATACCAAAGGATATGGTGTTTTTATTGGTACCATCAACCACTTTGCAGACATTTTTGTCATCCGCATTATATATTACAAAGCCGCTTTCCGGCACAAGCTCGGAAAATTTACGGAAAGATTTGATAATGTCAACAAGTCCTCCTTTGAAAAAGTCCAGATGATCCTCCTCCACATTTGCAATTATTGCAATTGTGGGGTAAAAACTCAAAAAGGAGTTGCAATACTCACAAGCTTCCGCAATAAATAAGTCGCTTGTGGAAACCCGCAAATTACCGCCGATTATCGGCAGATTTGCACCCACCATAACCTGCGGGTCAAGACGCGCTTCCAGTGCAATATGAGTGCACATGGATGTAATGGTAGTTTTTCCGTGAGTGCCCGATACACACAGCACATCCTTATAATCGCGCATAATTTCGCCCCAAGCTTCAGCACGCTCAATCAACGGAAGCCCCTTCTCTCTTGCGCGAATCACCTCGGGGTTGTCGTCGTGCACTGCAGATGTACGAACAATTATGTCCACACCTTCTACATTTTCAGCCTTATGTCCAACCGAAATTTTAATACCAAGGCGGCGTAATCTTTCGATATGCTCGCCCTCGTTCATATCCGAGCCACATACAACAAATCCACGGTAGTTCAATGTTTCGGCAAGTGCTGACATTGATACTCCGCCTATTCCGATAAGGTGTATAACCTTACTTGTATCAGAAAATAATCTGCTCATGGTATCCCCCTCTTGTATACATCTGCATTTATGTATAATTATACCCATCAAGGGCAACAATATAGTCAAGTACACTTTATTATATTCTTTTTCCGCAAAACTGTCTATACTTTTTTACAATTTGAGGAGGAAAAAATGGAAATTACAGACATTAAGATCCGTAAACTTCTTGACGCATCAAAGATGCGCGCAATAGTATCGGTCACCTTTGACAATTCACTTGTTGTACACGATATAAAGGTGATCGAAAGTGCTGATAAGCTATTCCTTGCAATGCCCTCGCGACAGTTGCCGAACGGAAGTTTTGCCGACATCACACACCCTACAAGCTCCGCTCTTCGTTCGCACCTGGAAGATAGAGTTCTGAGCGAGTATAAAAAGGTACGCGACACAGTTAATACTTGAATTTTACGCGCGTTTGTATTATCATTTAAATCAGCGAGGTGATACAAATGCGCGTTTTAATTTTGTCCATTACTGCCGGCCAAGGGCATCACGCCGCCGGAACTTCTGTTTCAGAAGCACTTATCCATCGTGGCGCACAAGTGCTTACAATAGATGTATATAAGGAAATAAGCTCACTTCTGTATAATGGTGTAAATCAAGGCTACCTTTTTACCACCAAATACGCCTCCAAGCCATACAGAGGTTTCTACAATATGTTTGATAAAAAGGGACAAAGCAGTGACTTTTCCGTTTTTAATCTTATAAACCTTGTAATCAGCAATAAGTTCGAGCAGAGCATACACGATTTTGACCCGGAATTCATCGTGTGTACCCATGTTTTTGCGGCGCAGGTTATGAATGAGCTTAAGCGGCGCGGAAAGTATCTCGATGTACCCGTTATGGGCATTGTCACTGACTATACCATTCACCCCTTCTGGCAGGATGTGTCCCGAGTTGAATACATAAATTTAGCAAGTTCTCTATTTTATCATAAAGCAAAAACAAAAGGCATAGATGAGAGCCGTCTTCTCTCTTTTGGTATTCCCGTGCAAGAGAAATTCACTACAAAACGCACGAAGGAAGAAGCACGCAACATTCTGGAAATCCCCACTGATCGCCCGGTAATTTTACTTATGGGTGGCAGTATGGGTTACGGAAATATGTGCTCTATGGTCGAACAAATCGAAGCCCTCGACCTAAATCACACATTGCTTACCGTTTGCGGTCGCAACGCCCGCCAGCGCCGCAAACTCCTTGACTTAACACCAAATGATAATCGCCGTGTTTACGGCTATGTTGACAATGTTGATGTGATGATGGACGCGGCGGACTGTATTATAACAAAACCCGGCGGTCTCACAGTCACCGAGGCTATGGCTAAAAAACTGCCAATGATTTTGGCGAAACCCATCCCCGGTCAGGAAGAGCGCAATGTTGATTTTCTCGTCAACAACGGTGTAGCATTGGCCGTCAACAAGACCTTTACCATCGGCGATGCGATTTACTTCCTATTTAAGTGTCCGGGTCGCCTTGAGGCTATTCGTGAACGCTTTGACGCAATAGCTAATCCCAATGCAACAAATGACATTGCGGATTTTATTATTAACCATATCGGTGGTGAAAGCAATGACAACTAAAGAACGATCTGCAGGCGTTATAGAAGAACTTAGAAAGCTCTATCCCGATGCCGAATGCTCATTAAAATACGAACATGCTTATCAGCTTTTATTCTCCACGCGCCTGGCGGCACAATGTACCGATGCCCGTGTAAATATCGTGGCAAAGGAGCTTTACACCAAGTTTCCCACACTGGAGGCATTTGCTGAATGTGATATAAAGGACCTTGAGGCGGTCGTCCATCCCTGCGGTCTGTATCGCACAAAGGCCCGGGATTTAAAGGCCTGTGCCCAAGAACTTCTGGAGCGGTTTGGCGGTAGAGTGCCCGATACTATGGATGAGCTTCTTACCCTACCGGGAATAGGACGAAAGACAGCGAGCCTTATTTTAGGCGATGTTTATGGCAAACCCGCTGTGGTTACCGACACCCATTGTATTCGCCTGTCCAACAGAATAGGTTTTGCGAAATCCAAGGTTCCCATTCAGGTGGAGCGCGCTTTGGCAAAGATAATTCCTCCCGAGGAGCAAGCCCTGCTCTGTCATCGTTTTGTATACCACGGACGCGCGGTTTGTACCGCAAGAAGCCCCAAGTGTGAGCTTTGCACCCTTGCACCCTATTGTAAATCCGCGATTAAGGAGTAATTTAAATGGACTCTTTGGATCTTTTTATGTTTAAAAGTGAACACACCTTCAGCAACGAAGCGTTTCCCTTTATGATGTTCCGCACTGTTGGCGAGACGCATCAGACAATGCATTCCCACGACTATGTGCAGATGTGGTATGTAAAGCGAGGAAGCTGTCACCACTACTTCAACGGCTCGGACTTCGAGTTATATGAAGGAAATCTTTTTATCGTTCCGCCTTATATGGAGCATTATCTCGAGAGTAATAATCCGGATTGCGAACTTATCACCTGCGAATTCAGCGAGGATTTTATGCGAATTGCGGAAAAGGATGATGCGGAGCACTTGTTTGATATCGTATATCTTGAGCCGATATTAATTCACTGTAAAACCTTGAAGCCGTCTCTTTATTTCAAGGGCAGTGTTGCCCATGATCTGGAAAAACTTTTCGATGAGTTGGAGCTGGAATACAAGGCTCAGGATAATTTTTATTCCACAATTATTCGTGCAAATGTTCTGCGTCTTCTCACCTTGATAGCCAGACAGTATGACGAGCTTAACAGTTCAACCAGGGACGAAATGTTCGCCCGTTACAGAAATGCCATTAATCAGGCTCTTCAATATATTAACGAGCATTTTTGTGAGAAAATTTACCTTGAGGATGTATGCCGCATCTCCCTTATGTCACCCAGTGCTTTTTCATCCATTTTCAAACACATTACCGGTACAACATTTACCGAATATCTGCTTCGTCTGCGCGTGTCCAAGGCCCGAGATTTAATGATAAATACTACACGCCCCATAACGGATATTTGTTTTGAATGTGGTTTCAATGATCCTGCATATTTCCATCGCGCATTCAAGAAAATTACCGGAAACTCCCCCGGTAAATACAGGAAAAACTAAAAAACCCTGCAGTTTATCTGCAGGGATTTTTTTATAATGTAAATTCGTATACAGTTTTATGAGTGTAAATCTCGCCTTTTTTAAGTATTGGTTGTTTAACCTGCGGACATTTAAGAGCATTGGGACAATAGTTTGTTTCCAAACAAAAACCCTCACGCGCCTTATACGCTCTGCCGAGTTTTCCCTCTACCTCATGAGTATGTAAGAAATTACCCGAATAGAAAAGTAATCCCGGCATATCAGTGTAAACCTTCATAACACGACCGCTCTCCGGTGCTTTTATGCTTGCAGCTAAAACGAATTCTTTTTCATCTTGTAAGAAATAGTTGTGGTCATATCCGCCCGCAAGCTTAATCTGCT
Source organism: Eubacteriales bacterium (assembly GCA_045580305.1). Taxonomy (GTDB): domain Bacteria; phylum Bacillota; class Clostridia; order Oscillospirales; family JAAYXM01; genus RGIG7332. The sequence continues at coordinate 72,694 of JAZNNQ010000003.1, read as the reverse complement.
GACAGTCGGCATCAATATCACGACCTACCGCCTTTGCGGTTTTAAAATCCATCGTTCCTTTTACTTCTTTTTTGTCGCCGTGTACCATTCCGTTATCGGACATCGGATAATACTCATCCGCATAAATCTCAAGCTCGTGAGATAAAATATCACCCTCGCCGTTAAGATTAAAGTAGGAATGATTAATAAGATTTATCGGCGTAGTTTTATCGCTTTCCGCAATATATTCAATATTCAAGCGGCAGTTATCATCAAATCTGTATTTAACAGTGATGTCGACATTGCCTGGGAAGCCATCTTCACCATCGGGTAAAGTGGTCTTCATAACAACGGTGTCACCATCGATCTCCGTGTCAAATAATTTGGAATCAAGACCTATCTCGCCACCGTGAAGCATATGCTTTCCGTCCATATTGGGGTTAAGTACATATTCTACACCATCAAGGGTAAAGCAAGCGTCTTCTATTCTATTTGCCACGCGGCCAACGGTTGCGCCGTGATACGCACCTTTTGTCAGGTATTTTGCGCCTTCATTATAGCCAAGCACAACATCAGCCATTTTACCGTTTTTATCCGGCACAACCACAGAAACAATAGATGCACCAACATTGGTAACACAAGCATATGCACCACTGCTGTTTTCCATAATAAAAAGTGTCGCCTCGCGACCGTCGGGGAGTTTTCCAAAGCTTTTAGTTTTCATAATAAAGCCCTCCTTACTTAACTTTATTTTACTTCTTTTTTGTTGCTTATTCAAGAGTTTTAATGTATAATTATTATAATTATTCTAGGAAGTGATTTTATGCGCAATTTCATTAAGACTTACGAGGTTGGTGCCGGCGAGGGCGATTGCTTCAACTTTTGCCGAACATCCGCTTTACTTAACTTTATGCAGGACGCGGCCACCATACACGCATCTAATATGGGCATATCCCGTGATGTTCTGATTGAAAAATATCAAACCATATGGATACTCGCCCGCTGTCTTATAAATCTCAAACGCCCTATACGCGCCTATGAAAAAGTCACCATTGACACCTGGCATCGCGGGTTTCACGGACCTATCTGGTATCGTGATTTTAAATTTACCGTTGACGGCGAGGTCGTTGGAAATGCCACTAATGTGTGGGTCACCGCTGACGCGATTACCCATAAGATGAAAAAGCCTGAGGGTTTTGAGGAGATCAATACTCTTTCCGCAAATCCCGATCGCTCTCTTGGCATTACGATAGGAAAGCTTAAAATTCCGGATGATCTTTTTGCTACGGATGAGAGACTTGTTAGGTACAGCGATCTTGATATTAACTGCCACTTAAATAACGCAAAATACGGCGATTTGGTCTGCGATGCAATTGCAATGAACGAAAAATCGCCCTGCTATTTCTCAAAATTACAAATCAATTATAATAACGAGTCACTTCCGGGTGAAAAAATCATCCTGAAAACCAACAATTTACCCTCTTTTGTGGCGGGTGTGTCCGAGAGTGGCGAGAACAAATTTACCGCTGAATTTACACTGAATTTTGCTTGACATTAAAGGATTAAAAGTGTATCATATAGTTTAATAAAAATTTTTTACAAATGCTAAAAATGAAAGGGTGCGTGATGGGTTTATGGCACATGAAAACAAGTTCGTAGGAACCGGTCTTACATTCGACGATGTCCTCTTAGTTCCTGCAAAAAGTGATTTCTTGCCCAGCGAAATTGACATTACAACAAATTTAACTAAAAAGATCCGACTTAACATTCCCGTTATGAGTGCGGCTATGGATACCGTTACCGAAGCGCGCATGGCAATCGCTATTGCTCGTGAAGGCGGCATCGGCGTTATTCACAAGAATATGTCCATTGAAGACCAGGCAAACGAGGTTGATTTGGTTAAGCGCTCCGAAAACGGCGTTATTACAAACCCATTCTTCTTAAGCCCTGACCATACACTTAACGATGCTGACGAACTTATGGCTAAATATCGCATTTCCGGTGTTCCGGTTTGCGAAAACGGCAAGTTGGTCGGTATTATTACCAACCGTGATATGAAGTTCGAGACCGACTTTTCGCGCAAGATCGGTGAGGTTATGACAAGTGAAAATCTTGTTACCGCACCTGTTGGCACCACTCTTGAGGATGCAAGCCAAATTCTTCGCAAGCACAAGATCGAAAAACTTCCCATTGTTGATGACAAATTTGCACTTAAAGGCCTTATCACCATCAAGGATATTGAAAAATGCGTTATGTACCCGAATTCAGCTCGTGATGAGCGCGGTCGTCTTATCGTTGCCGCTGCTGTCGGTGCTACTCCCGATGTTTTAGACCGTGTTAAAGCATTAGTTGACGCCGGTGTTGATGTTCTTGTTTTAGACTCAGCACACGGTCATCACATCAACATTGGCGAAACAGTTAAGAAAATTAAGGCTGCTTACCCCGATGTTCAGCTTATTGCAGGCAACATCGCTACCGCTGATGCCGCTCGTGATCTTATCGCTGCAGGTGTCGACGCCGTTAAGGTTGGTATGGGTCCCGGCGCTATTTGTACAACTCGTGTTGTTGCAGGTATCGGTGTTCCCCAGATTACCGCTATTATGGATGTTGCTGAGGTTGCGCACAAGGCCGGTGTTTGCGTTATCGCTGACGGCGGTATTAAGTACTCCGGAGATATTCCCAAGGCTATTGCTGCCGGTGCTGATGTGGTTATGCTCGGTTCTCTCCTTGCAGGCTGTGACGAGGCTCCCGGTGAGTTTGAAATGTACCAGGGCCGTCGCTTCAAGGTATACCGCGGCATGGGCTCACTCGGTGCTATGAACCGTGGCGGTCGTGACCGTTACTTCCAGCAGAACGCTCGCAAATTAGTTCCCGAGGGCGTTGAAGGTCGTGTTCCTTATAAAGGAACTGCATCCGATACCGTGTTCCAGCTTATCGGTGGTCTTCGTGCCGGCATGGGCTACTGTGGTGCTCCTGATATTACCGCTCTTCAGGATAAGGCACAGTTTGTTTGCATTACAGGTGCAGGTCTTAAGGAAAGCCATCCCCATGATATTTATATCACTAAGGAAGCTCCCAACTATTCAATGAATCCGTAACATAAAAGCCGTGGAGTTATCTCCACGGCTTTCTTTTTTGAGGTGATTTTATGACTATGGTTTTACTCACCGCCTTAGGTGTTGGCGGTTCTACAATAATTGGTGCATTAATCGGGTTTATCTTCAAAAAAGTGTCACACAAATTCAACGATATCGTACTTTCATTTGCAGCAGGAATAATGCTTGCCGCAGCAATGCTTGGTCTTATTCTCCCATCTGTTGACTATGGCAATATCTGGGTTACGATAATCGGTATTTTTTGCGGTGCTGTTTGTCTGAGTCTTATTGATAAGTTCACACCTCATATGCACAAACTGGTGGGAAGCGACATTGAAAGTCACCCGAACTCTGATAATTTGAGTAAGGTTCTACTTTTCGTTGCCGCTATCGCGATACACAATTTCCCCGAGGGCATTGCGGCGGGTGTCGGTTTTGGCTCTGACAATCCCACTGATGCCCTTCTCATTGCAGGCGGTATCGCTTTGCAAAATTTACCCGAGGGTATGGTCATTATAGCACCTATGCTGGCAGCAGGTGTTTCGCCAAAGCGTACTTTTTTATGTGCGCTTGCAACCGGTTTAGTTGAAGTGATCGGCACAGTTCTCGGCTATGCAGCGGTCAGTGTTGCTACGGTAATCCTCCCCTTCGCGCTTGCCTTTGCAGGCGGCACGATGCTTTATGTAATAAGCGATGAGATGATTCCCGAAACTCATGCACACGGCTACTCGCGAGGTGCTACCTATGCCCTGCTTGTAGGATTTTCACTGATGATGGTGTTCGATGTTATTTTAGGTTAAAAAAGAGAGGGCATTGCCCTCTCTTTTTATTTTTCTTCAAGTTCCATAATAATGGGTAAAATCATAGGCTTTCTCTTGGTTTTCTGGAACAGGAAATCAGAAAGCTTACTTTTTAGGGAGTTTTTGATGGTTGCCCAGTCGCAATATCTGCTCTTTGTGCAGTCCTTTACCACCTTTATAGCAAGAGCTTTAAGCTCTTCCATAAGATCCTCAGCTTCTTTTACATAGATAAATCCTCGAGATACTATGTCGGGACCGGCAATGAGCGTGTTCTTTTCATCAAGAGTCATTACCACAGTAATAAGCCCGTCCTCAGCAAGATGTTTTCGGTCACGAAGAACAACATTTCCAACATCTCCGACTCCAAGTCCGTCAACAAGTACTCGACCACACGGCACGCTGCCGGTAAGTTTTGCGCCCTTTTCGCCGATTTCGAAAACACGACCCACATCGCTTATGAATGTGTTTTTAGCAGGGACGCCCATCTGTTTTGCAAGTTCGCAATGGCTTTGCATATGACGGTATTCGCCGTGTATAGGTACAAAATATTTAGGCTGTGTAAGGGCGAGCATAAGTTTAAGCTCCTCGCGGCAAGCGTGGCCGGACACATGCACCTCGGCTAATTTTTCGTAAATAACCTCGGCACCCTTTCGGAAAAGCTCATTAATAACCGTACTTATACCCTTTTCATTGCCCGGAATGGGGGATGCGGAAATAATCACCCTGTCGCCGGGCATAATTTCGATCTTTTTATGACCGTTAAATGCAATTCGATAAAGGGCACTCATAGTTTCGCCCTGGCTTCCGGTTGTGATGATACAAACCTTATGTTTCGGGTACTTTGAAAGCATATTGATGTCAATTAATACATCATTGGGCACATCAAGATATCCTAAATTTTGAGCAACGCCCATTATGTTTTCCATACTGCGGCCGGAAATAGCAACCTTTCGGCCGTACTTATACGCGGAATTTATAATCTGCTGTACGCGGTGGACATTAGATGCAAATGTGGTGACAATGATGCGGGAGCGGCAGTCCTTAAACAGCGCATCAAAGGTCTCACCTACTTTGCGCTCACTTAATGTATAGCCCGGATGCTCAACATTGGTAGACTCTCCAAACAGCGCTAAAACGCCGTTTTTGCCAAGTTGTCCAAGGCGGGCAATGTCCATCATTTTACCCTGAATGGGTGTGGTGTCAAGCTTGTAGTCGCCGGTATGGATAACCGTGCCAAGCGGTGTTGTAATTGCAAGTGCTACCGCATCTGCAATAGAGTGGTTTACATGGATAAATTCAACCTTGAAATTTCCCATACGAACAGTGTCACCTGCAGATACGATTTTTATCTTGGTTTTGGAAAGCAATGTGTGCTCCTCAAGCTTTGTAGCAACAATTCCCGCTGTGAGTTTTGTTGCATATACGGGAACATTAATCTCCTTTAAAAGGTACGGTAGTGAGCCGATGTGATCCTCGTGAGCGTGGGTAAGAATGATACCGCGCACTCTTTTTTTGTTCTGTACAAGATATGAAATATCGGGAATTACAAGGTCGACGCCAAGCATTTCATCGTCCGGGAATGCAAGGCCCGCATCAACAACGATAATCTCGCCGGCATACTCATAAAGGTACATATTTTTTCCAATTTCATTGAGACCGCCAAGTGCGATCATCTTAAGTTTCTGTGCCATATAAAAAATCACTTCTCCAATTCTGGTTTTATGTATTTTGACAACAGTTAATGAAGGCATTACCCCCCAGATAATACCAAATATTAACCTTTAAAATCCGATGCAATGCACAAAATAATGCATTATAATTATATATAGTATAACACAAAATTATCCATTTGTACACACCAATTTTATTATAGTCTTATTACACCGACTTTAGTCCTCGTATTATTGACAAAAATTACCGAACAAGCTATAATAAATGTGTCCCTTGAAGTGTTTTTTACTCCAAGGGACATTCACTTTAGAAAGGATATACATTATGAATTTAGTTTCCGTTTTAGCTGAGGAATTTAAGTTAAATTCCCAGCACATTGAGAACATCATAACATTGATTGATGAAGGTAACACCCTTCCCTTCATCGCTCGCTATCGTAAAGAGCTTACCGGCAGTATTGATGACCAGGTGCTTCGCGAGCTTGCCGATCGTTTAAATTATCTTCGCAATTTGGAAAAGCGCCGTGAGGAGATCATTCACAGCATTACAGAGCAGGAAAAGATGACTGATGAACTGCTCGCTGAAATTAATTCCGCTGTTACGCTGACCGCACTTGAGGATCTCTATCGCCCCTTCCGCCCCAAGCGCAGAACCCGCGCAATAATAGCAAAAGAGCGCGGTCTTGAGCCGCTTGCCGAGTTTATTCTCGCTCAGGAGTCAGACGAAGACGGTCTTTATATTGAAGCCGAAAAGTTTATTGATGTAGACAAAGAAGTGCCCGACCGTGATGCGGCACTCGCAGGTGCATCCGACATTATTGCCGAGATCTTATCCGATGATGCAAAGATACGAACCTCTCTGCGTACAATGATGAATAAATTTGCGACCCTCGAAGTGCGCGCTAATAAGGACGAAGATTCGGTTTATCGCACATATTACGAATACGAGGAGCCGATTTCTAAAGTACAAAGCCACCGTATTCTCGCTATCAACCGCGGCGAGCGAGAAGATTTCTTAAAGGTTGCTATCAGATGCGAAGCCCCCCGCGCAATTGGAATTATCTTTACCTCTATTGCCCGACTTGACTGTAAGTATCCCACCTTCCTCCGTGCTATATGCGAGGATGCCTGGTCCCGTTTGATCTTCCCCTCGTTAGAGCGTGAGATAAGAAACACTCTTACCGATGTTGCAAACGAACAGGCAATTAAGATGTTCGGTCTTAATCTTTCTCAGCTTCTTATGCAGCCGCCGGTTAAAGGCCACACGGTTATGGGTGTTGACCCTGCTTACCGTACCGGCTGTAAGATTGCGGTTGTTGATGCTACCGGCAAAGTGTTAGATACAACGGTTATTTATCCCACCCCGCCGCAGAACAAAACCGACGAGGCGAAGGTCATTCTTTCCCGCCTTGTTAAAAAGCATAATGTTGAAATTTTCTCCATTGGCAATGGCACCGCCTCCAAGGAGACCGAGATTTTTATAAGCGAGCTTGTTCGCGAGCTTGATTGCGGCCTTCAGTATATGGTAGTAAATGAAGCGGGCGCGTCCGTCTACTCCGCATCAAAACTTGCTGCCGCTGAATTCCCGGATTTTGATGTGTCCCTCAGAAGTGCGGTTTCTATTGCAAGAAGATTGCAGGATCCTCTTGCTGAGCTTGTAAAGATTGACCCGAAGTCAATCGGTGTCGGTCAGTATCAGCACGATATGCCTCCCGCCCGTTTAGATGAGACCTTAGGCGGCGTTGTTGAGGACTGTGTTAACGGTGTAGGCGTTGACTTAAATACCGCTTCCGCACCCCTACTTTCATATGTTGCCGGCATTTCCTCCTCCGTTGCAAAAAACATCGTTGCATACCGCGAGGAAAACGGTTCTTTTACCACACGCGCTACCCTCAAAAAAGTACCCAAGCTTGGCCCAAAAGCCTATGAACAGTGCGCCGGCTTCTTACGAATTCCCGAAAGCAAGAATATTTTAGACAATACCGGTGTTCATCCCGAGTCCTATGATGCGGCTAAAATTATTTTATCCAAGGCGAAAACCGCTGATGAACTGGACACACTCGTTAAAACCGAAGGCTCTTCCGCTCTTGCCGCTGAATGTAATGTTGGTGTTCCCACATTACTTGACATCATTAAAGAGCTCAAAAAGCCTGGCAGAGATCCCCGTGATGAACTGCCCTCACCTTTACTTCGCACCGATGTTATGGATATGAACGACTTAAAACCGGGTATGGAACTTACCGGTACCGTGCGAAATGTTATCGATTTTGGCGCATTTGTTGATATAGGCGTTCATCAGGACGGCCTTGTTCACATCTCTCAGATTTGCGACCGATTCATTCGCCACCCCTCCGAGGTACTTAAGGTAGGCGATATCGTAAAGGTCTGGGTCCTTGAGGTTATTCCGGAGAAAAAGCGTATTTCCCTTACAATGAAGCAAAAATAATATAATATGCAAGGTTTTTCGTAAAAATCACAAAGTTTTTAAAAAAACACTGTGATATTCTAAAATTACAAAATAAACCAAATAGGAGGTTTTTTGAAAATGGCAAATTTAGCATTACTTGGCGGCGAAAAGTCCGTCACTCTTGATTACGAAAAGGTTGGTAATTTACCCATCGTTGGCGAAAAGGCAAAGGCTGCTGTAAACGAAGTTATGAACAGAGATGAAATCTCCCTCTCTCCTGTTGTTAAGGAGTTCGAGGCAAAGTTCTGCAAGTATGTTGGCGCAGAATATGGTATCTGCTTATCCAATGGTACTTCTTGTCTTCAGGCTGCACTTTTTGGTTGCGGCGTTGGCCCCGGCGATGAGGTTATCGTTCCCAGCTACACATTCTGGGCATCTGCCGCTCCGATCGTAGCTACCAATGCTGTTCCGGTATTCTGCGAAGTTAATCCCGATACCCACTGTATCGACCCGGTTGATGTTGAGAAGCGCATTACCAAGAAGACTAAGGCTATCATGGTTGTTCATGTTTGGGGTAACCCTTGCGATATGGACGCTATCATGGCTATCGCTAAGAAGTATGACCTCAAGGTTGTTGAGGACTGCTCACATGCACACGGCGCTATGTACAAGGGTAAGAAGGTTGGTACTATCGGTGATGTCGGTTGCTTCAGCTTACAGGGTTCCAAGATCCTTGTTGCAGGTGAAGGCGGTATCTTAGTTACCAACAACCGCGAATACTATGAGCGCGCTACCGCTCTCGGTTCTTATGAGCGTCTCGGCTCCTTGCCGGATGACTCCAACTACAAGCAGTATGCACTTACCGGTATGGGTCACAAGTTCCGTCCCCATCCGCTCGGTATCGCTATTGCTAATGCTCAGCTTGATGAGTTAGATGAGAGAAATGAAGTTCGTAACAGCAACGCTAAGTACTTCGAAGAATTAATTGCTGATATCGACTTTATTAAGATTCAGGATACATATGAGAATTGTGAGAAGATGTACTCTTACCACTACGCTCGTTATGACCATGAGAAGTTCGGCGGTATCCGCCTTGTAACTCTCTTAAAGGCTCTTGCTGCTGAGGGTGTTACCTGTGGTCTTTGCGGTTACGGTCGCCTCCACCAGGCTCCGCTCTTCACCAAGGGTGATGTATTCGGCAAGGGCTGCCCGGTTAAGTGTCCCTACGCTGACGAGAACCGCACAAGCGAAGGCTTAGAGCTTCCGGTTACCGAGTATCTTGCTGATGCATCCTTCATGCTTGCTCCTCGTTTTGAGCAGCCCTGCAAGGAGCTTATCGAGCAGTTCTCCGCTGCATACCACAAGGTTGCTGCTAACCTTGATGAGCTTAAGGCTTATGAGGCTGAGCACGAAGAAGAGCTTAAGAGCTACAAGCCCAAGAGTGGTCGTAGCATTAACATTTTCAGATAAGTTTAAAATTAAAATCCCGAGTAGATTTTCTACTCGGGATTTTTTATTTACTTAGCTTTTTTAATAAGATCATCAATATCGTTTGGTGTAAACTTATAAATTTCATCGCAAAACTGGCAAGTGACCTCATTTGTTTTACCTTCATCGCGTATATCTTTAAGTTCATCAAGGCCCATACTGATAAGTGCTTTTTCTACACGCTCCCGCGTACAATTACAGCGGTATTCAGTGGGATTTTCTTCCAAAAACTTGATCTCAAAGCCTTCAAATACCTCTGTCATAATATCCTTCATTGTTGCGCCTTCATTGAGTCGCGTTGTTATCGCTTTGGTTTTAGACAAATTCTCTTCAAGTTTTGTAATGGTTTCATCATCAGCACCCGGCATAAGAGATATAATATATCCACCTGCCGCAAGCACGGAATAATCCTGCGCCACCAACACGCCAAGGGCACAAGCGCTGGGTACCTGCTCGCTTTCAGCTAAATATTTGGTTATATCCTCCGCAATTTCGCCTGTCGCAAGCTCAATTTGACCAACATAAGGATCGCCAAAGCCTAAATCCTTAACAATTACAAGAGATCCGTCTCGGCCTACCGCGCCGGATACATCAAGCTTGCCGTCGCGCTCACGCAGTGGCAAATCAAGCTGAGGATTTACGCAGTAACCACGAACATTGCCCGACTCATCACTTACAACAATGATATTGCCAAGTGGGCCTCCGCCTCTTACCTGAACAGTAAGGGAATTGCCGTCACCTTTTAAATCATTACCAAGCATAGACGCCGCAAGAAGAGTTCTTCCAAGCGCTGCAGTGGCAACAGGTGAAGTGTTATGAATTTGCCGCGCACGCTCAACAATATCCCTACCGTTGATGGCGGCAAATTTAATCATACCGTCGTTTGTCATTCCACGAATTATTGTTCCCATTTGTTATTTCCTCTCTATTACCCAGAATACACGCTCTGATTTATCTGTTGCCTCGTCAAATGATAATTCATCATATCGCGCAACAAGCTTAAAATCAGCATTGGTAATCGCCTTTTCTATCTCCTCATCGCTGTGTGCACGCTCTATATGCTCTTCCTCGCTTCTTTGCCACATATCTCCTATGCGGTCAAATATATCCATTGTCATATGGCAAATTTTGTCCTTGTAATCAGCGCTCCAAGCGCAGAAATGGTCTTCCTCGTCTCTTATATAAGACATCCCATCCATTCGCTTGAATTTTGCATCTGTATTAACATCAAAAATGACAATTCCGCCGGGTCTCACAAAGAACTTCAATCGGTCAAATGTAGCATTAAGTGCATCTGGACTAAGTAAATAGTTAAGGCTGTCCAAGGCGCAAATTGCGGCATCTACTGTACCGTAAAGATCAAGTTCTTCCATCGTTTGGCACAGAAAAAGCGGACGATTTTCAAGTTCTTCCGCCTTTTGCATAGCAACCGCCAGCATATCGGGAGATGCATCAACCGAGGTCATATCGTATCCGCGTTTTGCAAGCTCAACGCTGAGCGTTCCTGTACCGCAAGCGAGGTCCAATATCATCTCCGGTTTTATATTGTGGCAGGCAAAAATTTCTTCGTAATAATCAGCCCAAAGCTTATAATCCACATCACTTGTGAATAGATCGTAGCTTTCAGCCAGGGTTTCGTAACTACTCATTGCCTGCGTCCTCAACCTTTGATATTACCGATCTGTATCCGTTTTCGCCATAGCTGAGCGCGCGGTTTACTCGGCTTATGGTCGCAGTTGATGCGCCGGTCTCCGCAACGATTTCGCTATACAGCTTGCCCTCTGATAAAAGGCGTGCGACCTGATATCTCTGAACCATTGATTCAAGTTCCTTTATAGTGCATAAGTCCAAAAAGAAATCACGGCATTCATTGCTGTCTTCAAGAGAACTTACCGCCTCGAAAAACTTTTGTGCTTGTTTGTCATTAAAAAGCTCTGCCATTATTTTCACAGCTCCTTTTTATTACATATATTCATAGTTTACCACACTAAATTGTAAAAGTAAAGAAAAACGCGCGAATTTCGCGCGTTTTTTGCTTATGTATTGCGGGAGATGCCAAAAAGTTTAGAAAGTATTCCGCGAAGCATTTTCGGTGATTTCCAAATTACAATCTTCACACATATCCTCCTATCGACAGAAAAAGATAACGGTGCCTATAATGAGGCATACCACGCAGGCTATAAACAGGAGAAAGGTTTTGGGCATGATCACGCCAAACAAAATCCCTGTTATGAACGCCACACATATACTTATTACCGAGTTTGACCGACATCGCATTCCCCTCTCTCCTTTCACCCTATTATATGGCGGATACAGAAATTGGTGCAAAAATAAGAAGCATTGATTATCAATGCTTCTTGTAAGTCAATATTCTAAAGGAAATCGGTGTATCGAGTTCGTCAATGATTGATAAGCGCTCTACCGCATCTCTTGGTGTACGCCAAAAATATGGCGTCATACTGAAAAGATCAAATATTGCCTCGTTTCCGTTGACCTCAATATCAAAATCCACTTTATCCCGGGAAACGAGTTCAAAGCCGGGTAACTCATAGCCTTTTTCATCATTTAAGTATGGTTTATCATATAGCACCTCTTTAAGACCAAAAAGATGTCGCTCTCCGGGAATTACCGCAACCACATTTTTTGCCACACGATAAAATTCCTCCGGCGAATAGGGTGCAAAAACAGAGGTTATGACATCAATTGAATTATCAAACACCGGTAAATCGAAAATCGAAGAAACACAGTAAATACCGACCTTATCGCGCTTCGAGGCACGAAGGATCGCATCCTTTGATAAATCAATACCTACTGTATCCGCAATTTGGGAAAATTCCGCGGTATAATATCCTTCGCCCGAACCCGCGTCCAAAATACTTTTCGGTGCAAGGTCTTTCAGTTTGGAAACCAGTGTATCGCGAAGCGGCGCGTAGTAACCTTTATCTAAAAATCGGCGGCGTGACAGCACCATATCGCGACTGTCGCCGGGTGATTTTGTATGCTTATTTTGCGATAAAAGAAGATTTAAGTAACCGGAAGATGCACGGTCAAATCTGTGCTCGTTTGCACAAACGGCTTCTTTATCGCTTAATTTTAGTTCCCCGCCGCAAACCGGACATTTAAGCTTTATCATTAGGTATTTTTGTCAGTAACGCGCATCTGCTTGAGGTTTCCGATTTTCTGACGGCGCTCCTCCAGGACCGCGGTTACTTCAGATATGTCGATATTACTTTCAGCCATCATAACGAGAAGATGATATAAAAGATCGGAGATTTCGCCGACGGTTTCCTCATTATTGCCGTTTTTTGCGGCAATAATGGTTTCAGAACACTCCTCGCCTACTTTTTTCAAAATTTTGTCCAGACCCTTTTCAAAAAGGTAGCAGGTATAAGAGCCTTCCTGGGGATTTGCTTTGCGGTCAAGCACTACTTCATATAAACCCTTTAATACATCCATTTTTATTTCTCCTTATAAATTTCATTGAAAAAACAACTCTCTCTGCCGGTGTGGCAGGTGGGGCCTTTGGGTGTTGCCATAATTAAAAGCGTATCGTCGTCGCAATCGCCTAAAATTTCGTGAACAATCAAAAAATGACCTGAGGTTTCACCTTTATTCCATAATTTATTGCGGCTACGGCTGTAAAACCAAACAGTTTTAGTTTCTAAAGTCTTACTAAGCGCCTCTTCATTGGTATAGCCCAGCATCAACACCTTCTTTGTGTCCACATGCTGAACAATTACCGGAATAAGTTCGCTTTTTTTAAAATATTTAGATAAATCCATAGCATTCTTACCTCACCGGGATATTATTTCGTCTGAGTTCATCCTTTACCTGACGGATACTAAGTTCGCCGAAATGGAATACACTGGCCGCAAGAGCCGCGTCAGCACCCGCCTCATTGAACACGGGCGCAAAATGCTCCAATTTTCCGCAGCCGCCGGATGCAATTACCGGGATACCCACCGCATCGGATATAGCCTTTGTCATTTCTAAATCGAATCCGTTTTTAGTTCCGTCTGCATCAATTGAATTGAGCATAATTTCACCGGCGCCAAGCTTTTCTGCCCTTATCGCCCATTCAATTGCATCAAGTTCTGTTGCAATTCGTCCACCGTTTAAAACCACCTCAAAATGGCCATCAGCGGCACGACGCGCGTCAATTGCAAGCACAACACATTGGCTACCGAACCTGCGCGCGGCCTTAGAAATCAAATCCGGATTTCTTACCGCCGCGGAATTGACCGATATTTTATCAGCACCTGCACGAAGGATCTCATAAAAATCGTCCTCAGTGCGAATACCACCTCCAACGGTAAGAGGCACAAAAACTTCGCGGGCGGTTTTTTCTACAATATCAACTACCGTTCTTCTGGCACCGTGGGTTGCGGTTATGTCAAGAAATACAATTTCATCAGCGCCTGCCTCACTATAAGCACGGGCAAGCTCTACCGGGTCACCTGCATCTCTCAGATTAACGAAATTAACGCCTTTTACCACTCGTCCATCATTCACATCAAGACAAGGTATAATTCTCTTAGCGAGCATAGATTTTCTCCTTTAGTTATAGGTTTCGCAAGCCTTTTTAAGGTCAATTTTACCGGAATACAGGGTCTTTCCCAGAATTGCCGCATCAATTTTGCCTTCATTAAGCGCTTTTAAGTCCTCCATTGTGGTAACGCCACCGGATGCGACAATTTCGCAGGAAACAGCCGCACGAAGTGCCAAAAGCCGCGGCATACACGGACCTGCAAGCGTTCCGTCAGAGTCAATATCGGTAAAGATAATGGTCTTAACTCCAAAACTTTCCATCTTTTTGGAAAACTCTATATAGTCAATACCGCTGCCCTCGATCCAACCGCGGGTCTTTACTTCACCGTCTTTAGCATCTATTCCAACAGCGATTTTATCTCCAAACTTTTTAACAGCGTCCTCTACCAAAGATGGATTTTCAACCGCAGCAGAGCCGATGATAACGCGTGATACACCAAGTGACAGTACCGTTTCAATGTCTTCCATCGTACGGATGCCGCCACCAAGCTCTACCGGAATTCCAACTTGATCGATAACCTCTTTTACAACCTGACGGTTTTTTCCTTCACCTTTAAGGGCGCCGTCCAAATCAACCATATGTAAGAGTTTTGCACCTGCATTAAGGAAACTGCGCGCTGTGTCAACCGCGCTTTCCGCTACCTTATGAACGGTATCAAACTCACCTTTGAGCAGACGAACACACTGCCCGTCCTTTAAATCTATTGCAGGAATAATAAGCATATAAGGCTTCTCCTAACCGATAATATTTTTAAAATTTTCCAGAATGGCAAGGCCCACATCTCCGCTCTTTTCCGGATGGAACTGACAGCCGTAGGCGTTACCGTTTTTTACTATTGCGGTTACTTGTGTACCGTAATCGCAGGTAGCAATAAGCTGTTCGAATCTATTAACCGTCGCACAGTAGGAATGAACAAAATAAACATAAGAATGTTCCGGAAGTCCCTTTGTAAGCGCAGAAGGATTTTTGATTTCAAGCTCATTCCAACCGATTTGCGGAAGTTTGAAGGAGGTTTCAATTCTTCTCACCTCTCCGGAAACAAGTCCTAGACCCTCGCATTCCTCATCTTCAAATCCGCGCTCTAAAAGAAGTTGCATACCTAAACAAATACCGAGAAGAGGCTTTTTTTCCACTTCTTCGCAAACAATATTCTTAAGACCTGCATCCACAAGAGCTCTGTATGCCACCGGGAATGAGCCCACACCCGGAAGAAGCAGAGCATCTGCCCGGCGAATTTCATTTACATCGCCGGTGATTATGTTTTTTGCACCCACATAGTCAAGGGCTTTTGCGACGCTGTGCAGATTACCTACACCATAGTCAATTATCGCTGTATATCCCATTATAATGCTCCTTTGGTACTGGGGATTTTGTCACCGGTAATGCGGGTTGCAACTTTAAGAGCGCGACCCACAGCCTTATAAATTGCCTCGGTAATATGATGTGCATTTTCGCCGTATTCCGAGAGAATATGAAGGGTAAGTCCCGCATTGGTTGAGAGTGCACGCATAAACTCCAAAGTTATGCAGGAATCGTATTCACCGATTACTTCCTGGGGCATATCAGCAAAGAAAACAAGATATGGTCTACCGGATATATCTAAAATGGCGTCAGCTAAGGCTTCGTCCATAGGAACTCGAGCATTACCAAATCGCTCGATACCAACCTTATCTCCAAGTGCTTTTGCTAAAGCTTGACCGATAACGATTCCGGTGTCCTCAACCGTGTGGTGACAATCCACTTCAAGGTCACCCTTAACATTAACCTCTAAACCAAATCCTGCATGGGTAGCAAAAGCGGTTAACATATGATCAAAAAAACCTATGCCCGTATTAACGGTTATTTTACCGCCATCTAAATTAAGCTTTACCTGAATATCGGTTTCCTTTGTCTTGCGGCTGATACTCGCCTCTCGCATTATAAAACCTCCTTAAGCGCTGAAACAACGCGCTTATTTTCATCATTGCTTCCTGCGGTTATGCGCAAATAATCACCCATTATATTGCGGACAGAGATGCCACGCTCTCGCAGTTTTAACCACACTTCTTTTGCATTGGGTAAGTTAAGCAGTACAAAGTTTGTGTTGCAAGCGATAGGGTTTGCGCCAATATCGCAAAGTGCTGTGTATAATTCATCTCTTGATTTTTTTATCTCACTGATGCTGTTACTAATATACTCCGAATCCTTGAGTATTTCAAGAGCCGCAGCTTGAGTAAAGCTGTTTACATTGTAGGGTGATTTAGCCTTTTTGATATTGTCAACAAGCATCTTATCTGCAACTGCAAAGCCACAACGAGCAGCAGCAAGACCAAACGCTTTTGAACAGGTCTTGAGTATAATCAAATTGGGGTATTTGCCTATACAGTCAAGCACGCTCTCGTCCCAGAATTCCATATATGCCTCATCAACAATAACGATGCAGTCGCAGCTTTCAATAACTCTTATAACCTCATCTCTCTTAAGACCCTGGCCGCTTGGATTACAGGGGTTTGAGAAGATAAGGATATCCGCATTGTTTTCCTTTACCGAATTAATCATTGCATCGGCATCAAGATAAAGGCCCTTTTTGCCTGCGCTTATCACCGGATGCTCGGAAAGTTCTGCATAAAATGCATACATAGAAAAGTCCGGTGCTGAAATTACTACCTTACCGCCGGTTTCCACCATAGTAGACATAATAATAGATATAAGCTCATCAGAGCCGTTACCTGCAACAACCTGCTCAGGCTTAACACCATAGCACGCTGCAGCAGCAGTGCAAAGCGCCTTTGCAGTAGGATCAGGATATCTATTCAAGGCAACATTGCATATTGCCTTATCAATTTTAGCTTTTAACTCGCCGGTTGGCGGTGTAAAGCTCTCGTTTGCATCCAGTACAACATCGAATTTTTCAAGTGTCGGTTCATATGGCGCTAAATTAAGCAGTTTTTTTGCTATTCTCATTTCTTTCTCCTAACTGTAATTGAGTTTGCGTGAGCATCCAGCCCTTCAGCAAGGGCAAGTGTTTCAATTTTATCGGAAAGCTCAAACAGTGCATCCCTCGTATACTCGATAACGCTTGATTTTTTCAAGAAACTGTCCGTAGACAGCGGTGAGAAAAATCGTGCAGTACCCGATGTGGGAAGCACATGGCAGGGGCCTGCCATATAATCACCTAACGGCTCCGGAGAATACTGACCGAGGAAAATAGCACCTGCATTTTCAATAAGTTCCATATCACTTCTGGGATCTTTTGTTATAATCTCAAGATGCTCGGGCGCAACATCATTCGCAATTTCAGCGGCTCTTTCCACTGTATCAACAACGATAATTGCACCGAAATTTGAAAGTGAGTCTTTTATTATCTCCGCTCTTGTGCGCTCTTTTATTTGACCATCGATCGCCGCTTTAACCTTGGCCGCCAAATCCTTACTGGTAGTAAGTAAAATTGAGGATGCCAATTTGTCGTGTTCTGCCTGGCTTAGCATATCTGCCGCAACATATTCGGCATTCGCCGTTTCATCTGCGATAATCAATATTTCAGATGGGCCGGCTATCATGTCAATATCCACGGTGCCGTAGACAAGCCTTTTTGCCGCTGCAACAAAAGCATTACCCGGGCCCACGATCTTATCGACGCGAGGAATTTCACCTGCGCCATAGCTGAGTGCACCGATTGCCTGAACGCCGCCTATGGCAAACACGCGATCAATTCCTGCAATTTTAGCCGCCGCTAAAACAGCTGTATTTAAATTTGCGGTTGGAGGTGTTACCATAATTATTTCACGGACACCTGCAACTCGCGCGGGAATAGCATTCATCAAAACGGAAGACGGGTACGCCGCAGTACCGCCGGGTACATAGATACCAACACGAGTAAGACCTCTTACACGCTGACCGAGTCGGGTTCCCTTTTCTTCCCACTCCCAAGTCTTAGCAAGCATTTTCTCGTGATATGCGCGGATATTCTCAGCCGCTTTTTCCAAAGACTCACGAACCTTTACATCACAAGTATCGTACGCTGTCTGCAGTTCGTCTCGGGTTATCTCACGAGGTAATACTTTGTCAAATTTCTCGGAATATTTACAAACGGCATCATATCCGTTCTTTGCAATATCAGCAAGTATTTCGGTAACCGCAGCATTTACCGCACTGCCTACCTCGCCGGCGCGCGCGCGCATATCGGCAAGTACCTTGTTTTCCAAAATACCATCTGCATATATAATCTGTGGCATAGCCTAATCCTCCAGGTTTTCCTCAAGCTTTGTAAGGAAGTCGAAAATTTCTTCTTTGTAGAGTTTCATTGATGCGATGTTTACGATAAGTCGTGCACTGATAGGATGAATATCCTCTATCGGGTGCAGACCGTTTTCCTTCATTGTTGTTCCGGTTTCAACGATATCCACAATGGCATCGGCAATACCGAGAAGCGGTGCAAGCTCAACTGAGCCTTCGATTTTAATAATATCCACATCCATACCCTTTTTAGCGAAGTATTCTCTTGCTACCTTAGGGTATTTTGTAGCGATACGGCGGGTCTTGCAACCACTGTAAAAATCATCCTCAACCCTCGTTGCCAGAGCAAAACGGCACTTACCGAATCCTAAATCAAGCATCTCGTAAAAGGAGTTGCCGTTTTCCATAATTGTGTCCTTGCCGACTACGCCTAAATCACAAACGCCGTGTTCAACATAGGTTATAACATCAGCCGCCTTTGCAAGTACTATTTCAAGGGGGTAGTTCGGGATCTTGTAGATAAGTTTGCGGCTTCCGCTCTCAAGTTCACTGCAATCAAGACCTATTTTCTTTAAAACAGCAAGGGTTTTCTTCTCGAGTCTGCCCTTGGTTAATGCAATTTTCAAAACGCTCATTTAATCTACCTCCGAAACCTTACCGTCGGCATAGGCAACCATTAATTTAAGACCCTTTTCCTTTGCCACTCTCGCACTTTCCTCTACCGTTTTGCAGCAGGAAAGAGTAACTTTTTCATTAGCATCAAGATAAGCAAAACCGCATCTTACAGCACCCGGCATAATGTGAAGCATAGTTTCAAACTCTTGTTCCGCCGCGCCAACACATTCTGCAACCGCATCAATGTCGATAGCAAAACCAACCGCCGGAACCTCCTTGCCGAAGGATGTAATGAGGTTGTCGTATCTGCCGCCGGAGAGCACAGGCGTGCCGACGCCCTCCATATAGCCGCGAATGATAATGCCACTGTAATAGTCAATCTGATGAACCAGACCAAGGTCAATACTTACAACATCAGCGACACCGGCTGCCTCCAAGCCACGATAGAGTTCTTTTAAATAAGCAAGCTCTCCATCGGTATTTTCTAAAATTTCGATACCGCCAAACATACGGGAAAGGTTTTTAAGCGCACGAGTCGCATCGTTGTCGCCAAATCCCTCCAGCATATCGGAAAGCGCTGCGAAATTTTTATTTTCTATGTATGTTCGCATACGCTCAAATTCCGCATCGCTCATTGAAAGGCGTCCGGCAAGCATCTTAAAATATCCGGAGAAACCAAGCTCAATTGCGATTTTTTTATCAGTGCAAGCACGGAGCGCATCTACCGCCATTACGATCATCATAATATCCGCTTCAATGCCGCGGTAGCCTAAAAGCTCAATACCACCCTGCAGGATTTCGGTTGACATACCCTTGTCTTCTCTGCTTGCGCGATAAACCTTTTCCACATAGCACAGGCGTGCAGGTAACATCTGCTCGGGCAGTTTTGTTGCCGCAATACGCGCAATAGGAGTCGTCATATCCGGCCTTAAAACAAGAAGTTTTCCGGTACATTCGCTCATTTTATAAAGCATTTCCTGCGGCATTGGATTTTCCGGTGCAAGACAAGCATCAAAATATTCAAAACTTGGGCTGCTAACTTCAGAAAAGCCACGGCGCAAAAACAGACCTCTCAAAGCTTCCTCAACATTGCGTCGAGCGCGACATTCATCAAACAATCTATCCCGTGTTCCAATGGGTGTTTTAATATCATTCTTCTTCATTGTAATTCCTCAATTCATCGATTTATCACTTTACTGTGGTAAATTATACCATACCCATAAGTTGCTGTCAACATAAATTATACCATTATTTTTAAAATAAATCTACGAATATTGCATGGTTTTAAGCACAAAATATCTTGGTGAGAGGAAGTGTTTTTTGTGCTTAAAATCAATGTTTTACAAAAAGAGGGCGAAATTTTAAAGCAAGCACTGATTTCCGCCTTCAAAAACTGTAATACAGATATTGAACTAAGCGAGGACGCTAAGGTTTCTGTTTTCACCCCCGGCATACAAAAAAGTTCCTGCTCATCGCGTATAGTTATAGCTCCGGACTCAAAAAGCATTATCACCGATGCAAGCGAAATAATCACCTACGGTCTTTGCTGTAAAAATACGCTTACCATATCAAGTTACACCGGAAACAATATGGTTCTATCCTTACAACGCTCGATCTTAACCCTGTCCGGCACCGAGGTTGAAGTACAGGATTTTCCTGTTACCATAACCGCACTCGGTGAGCCGGAGGTGATATTGGCCACCGTGGCAACCCTTATCGCCTGTGATGTGCCGGTTCCAAAAATATCAACACTTCCCTTTTAACATATTTTCAACCACAAGCGAATATATTGTAACAAAACCTATGATAAAGGATGTGTGATATGTAATGTTCCAGGCCGAAAATACACTTATTCTGGCAGGCAAGGTGGTATCCTCCCCCACTTTTTCACATAAAACCCACGAATTTACCTTTATGCGTTTTACAATTGGTGTTATGCGACTGTCCGGTGTGTGTGACAATATTTGTGTTTTAATTAATAAAAAAGCGATCGATGAGCTGAATTTAGCGTGTGGTGATTTTGTTGAAATACAGGGCGAATTGCGCTCTTACAATAATAAGAGCGGCGTGGGAAACAAGCTTGTAATAACCGCGTTTGCAAGAGTTATTAAAATTATTGCACCTGAAAATCGAAATGAACTACACCTTTGCGGTACTATCTGCAAAGATCCGGTATATCGCCGTACACCGTTAGGGCGAGAGATATGCGATTTAATGGTGGCGATAAATCGCCGTTACGGCAGAGCGGACTATCTTCCCTGTATCGCCTGGGGCAAAAATGCTCAGCGCGTGGCAGAGTTTAATGTCGGTGACGACATTGAAATACACGGCAGGATACAAAGTCGCGAATACATAAAAACCATCGAAGATGAAAGCTGTGTCCGCACTACCTATGAGGTGTCGGTATCTCAGGTAGAGCTGTTATAAATTCCCAGTATATTATGTTGGTTTATACAGATACTAATCTCGGTAATAAACCAATATATTTACAAGGAGATGAATTAGAGATGGCACAGTTAGTTCCGGGCGCAAAGGACGCAATGAACAAGTTTAAGATGGAGGCAGCCAATGAGGTTGGCGTTAATCTTAAGCAGGGCTACAACGGTGACCTTACTGCAAAGCAGGCAGGCAGCATCGGCGGTCAGATGGTAAAAAAGATGATCGAAAGTTACGAAAAGGGTATGTAACTTTAAAATAAAAAGGCGGTGTGGCAATGCCACACCGTCTTTTTTTAATATTTGATTATAAGTGGGAAGAATATAAGCGGTTCGTTTCCGATGTTCTTAATTCCGTGTCCTTTGCCGGATGGCGTAAAGGTAAGATCGCCAGCAGTTACCTCAACGATCTTTCCATTATCACTATACTCTGCAATACCCGAGAGAATATAGTAATACTCGCACTCACCCTCGTGGATGTGGAAGTCAACCTCACCGCCCGGCTCAACAGTCGCCAGAGCATAAGTTCTTAGTTTCTCCGGCTGATTTTCGAAAGTGTTTAGCTTAAATATGGTAAGCGAATCCTTATCCGGATCGGGTTTACCGTTTTTTGCGATTTCGTCTGCTCTTCTGATCATTTTAATTACTCCTTTACTTTAACATAATATATTCTAAGATGATATTTGTCGCTCCCTCAAGGCCTCTGATGTGAGTGCGTTCTATGCCGTGACTACAAATTACCGCCATACCGAAGGCCGCAACTCGCAGATTATTGCTCGCTTTAAATGCCGCGCTTCCATCAGTACCATAACGGTAAAATACATCAAGCGCATACTCACAACCCGTCTCTTTCGCACAAGCAATAAGTTCATTGGTAAGATCATAATCATATGGTAAGTTCGCGTCCGCAGCACAGATGCTCACCTTGTCCTCAGTGCCATCCAAATCCGGTCCTACAAGACCGATATCAACGGCAATATACTCACTTACCCCATCCGGTACATATGCACCGCCGCAGCCTTTTTCTTCGTAATACGGGAATGCAAAAATTGTGTCATACGCAGGAGTTAATTTATTCTCTGCAATATATCTAAGCGCTGCAAAACAGCATGCAATCGAACCCTTGTCATCAATATAACGGGATTTGAGATAGCCGTTTTGAGTCAAAGTCGTTCTGGGATCAGGATATACAAAGTCACCGTTTTGGATGCCCAGTGCCAAAACATCCTCTTTTGATTTCACGGGTTCATCCAAAAACACGATCATGTGCTCCTGATCGCGAGGCATGCTTCTGCAGTCCTCAAACACATGGGGCGAATGGGACTTACAAGCGATAAGACCGGTATATTCCCTTCCGTCTCTGGTGCATATGCGAACACTCTCACCCTCAAGGCTTTGGAACATTACCCCTCCAAAGGTACGCATTTGTAATGTGCCGTCGCTCTCTATTTTATAAACCACCATACCGATGGTATCAGCATGGGCACCAAACATTATCTTTTTATCGTGATTTTTACCGGGTACTGTAATATACGCAGTAGCTCGGTTATCATATGTAACGGAATAGCCCAATTCCTTTGCAAGCTCGTCCAGAACAGGATTTAACTGTTTTGAATATCCGACAACACTCGGTACCTTTGCAATCTTTGTAAATGTATCGACGAGATAATTCAAATCTACTTTGTATTTCATACAATTAGCCTCTTTCCCATGCAATTCTAACTTGCACATTTTTTGCAAGCGGTAAGCCCTGCACTTTTTGCCGCTTCTAAGGTTATCTCATAACTGTTTTTTCCACCACAATTTGCATCGAAATGATATTTTTTGCCACTGGGCGTACGATAAACGGAAAATGTAGTGGTTGCAGCAGGCGCTTGTTGCACCTGTATTGCACTACTACCCGTTGCATAATTAATGCTTACGCCCGGCTGAATATTATAGCAGTAAACACAGAATGAGATGCCCTTTCCATTATCTTCAACCGAATAGGCCTCCATTAAAACACCGTCTGCCACTAAGTTATTGCCCTTGAAAACCGGTGTTACTCGGTACATAACATGGTTTCCGGTTCTTTCTATATAATCATCGATCTTGTTCTCAAATGGCAGCATACCGTCCACATTCATATACCGTGTTCCGGTTATCAAATTCCGCTTATTGGCGTTTTCACCGGTTAACTGATAGCCGATCAAGTGGCATCGGTTGTACAAATATTTTCCGCTGATAAAATCATAGGAAGCATTTATCCATCCTGTAGGCGTTACCGAGCTTATACTTTCTCGTTCACCCGTCGGCATAAGATCCTCGGCAACAGACGCCATACATACATCACATCTGCCCAACTCGTCAAGTGTGCTGTAATACTCAAAAGAGCCTGAAATTATTTCATAAGGCGCGAAATAAGGTTTATTGTTATTTATAACCGCATAGGGCGATCCGCTATATCGAGGAAGCGCCGCCATTAAGCGGTTATACTCATAGTCCTCAAATATATTTCTTATAACAGAAACAGTTTTAGTCTTACCATCCCAGGCAACACCCAGATTGAATCCTTCAGCCACAAAGCGGATAGGCAACATAGTGCGGCCGTTGACGATCTTAGGTGCCACATCCAGCGTGTGGGCTTTATTGTTAAGGTATGCGGTCTTGCTGTCTATAATTAGTTTAATGACATCGCCTTCAAGGGTGAGAATGGCTGTGCGAGTTGTATTTTCCCACTTGACATCACCATCAAAGGCCTCAATTATGGCACGAATCGGTACCAATGTTCGTCCGCCATTTATAATCGGCTTTGTCCCGCGTCCGGCATCAATTTCAGCACGCGCTCCGTTGACCGTCATTATAGGATTGTCAATCTGTAAGCTTACAACAACATCTTTGGTAGCGTCGACTGCCGTAACCGTACAAAGTGCCGCTATTGTTAATACGGCAAGAAAAAATGAAATTACTCTTTTGGTTGTTTTCATTATATTCACCTCTTATATGCTTAGTCTATCATTAAACCGCTTCATCTTCAAGATGTATTTTCAGAAAACTCTTCTTAAAGGGTTCAAGTCCCTATTAACATAAATTAAAAAGGATAACCCTTGTGGGTTATCCTTTTTAATGGAGCTGGAAAAGGGACACAGCCGCGCTCATCGCGGCTTACTTGCTCGTCCTTGCGGACTTCACACCTTTTTGCTAAAAATATGCCACCGGCATATTTTCTTAACGCAAAAACCCTCTTAGGGTTCAAGTCCCTATTAATCATAAATTAAAAAGGATAACCCTTGTGGGTTATCCTTTTTAATGGAGCTGGAAAAGGGACTTGAACCCTCGACTTCCTCATTACGAGTGAGGTACTCTACCGACTGAGTTATTCCAGCAATAGCACTAATAAGTTTAACACAAACACGCTTTTCCGTCAATCGAATTTTTAGGAGCATTGTCAAAATTATCGAAATCCACAAATACTTTTTTTAATCATTGTTGTAATTAGACATTGATAAATATTTTGTCGTATGTTATTATATTGTTGTACATGTGCGCCAATTATGGCGATTAATTTCAATACAGAGGAGATGTTAAAAATGACAAGCTCTTTTAAAGCAGCACCTGAAGATAAAATTCCTTTTGCCCCGTTGGGTTTGATTTCACTTGCAGGTAGCCGTGAGCTCGGTGACTTAGTAGACAAGAATCTTGTTCTCCAGCGTCGTAGTAATGTTGAGAACGGATATGTTCCCCTTCACTTCCCGGCATATATGCGCGATTCTTACTTGATCGACCATATTACCCCTCGTTTTGCATCCGGTGAAGGTAAGGCTATTATTAAGGAAACCGTTCGTGCTCACGACTTATTTATTTTAGCAGATATCAGTAATTACAGCTGTACATATAAAATGTATAGCAAGGATTGCCCTATGAGTCCGGACGATCATTTCCAGGATATCAAGCGTATCATCGCCGCTGTAAGTGGTAAATCCCGTCGTATTACGGTTATTATGCCTCTTCTTTACGAGAGCCGTCAGCACAAGAAGTCTGACCGTGAATCTCTCGACTGTGCACTTGCACTTCAAGAGCTTGAGCATTTAGGTGTTACTAACATCATCACCTTTGACGCACATGATCCCCGCGTTCAGAATGCTATTCCCCTTACCGGTTTTGAAAATATTCAGCCTACATATCAGGTTATCAAGGCGCTTTTACGCGAGGTTCCTGACCTTGAAATCAACAAGGACAAGATGATTGTCATCAGCCCTGATGAAGGCGGTATGCATCGTTCTCTCTACTATGCTAGTATGCTGGGGCTTGATGTTGGTATGTTCTATAAGCGCCGCGACTATACTCGCATCGTTAATGGTCGTAACCCCATTGTCAGCCATGAGTTCTTAGGTGACTCTGTTGAAGGCAAGGATGTTTTAATCATCGACGATATGATCTCCTCCGGCGATTCTGTTATTGATATCGCATACGAGCTGAAGAACAGAAAGGCAAATCGAATTTTCATTGCTACCACTTTCGGTCTCTTCACAGAAGGTACCGCTGCGTTTGACAAGTGTTATGAGGAAGGCGTTATCTCCCGCGTATTTACTACCAACTTAAACTACCGCACACCTGAAGTTTTAAATGCTCCCTGGTATGTTAATGTTGATATGTCAAAGTTCTTATCACTTATCATCGATACGCTCAACCACGACTTATCTATCAGCCCGCTTCTCAATCCCGCTGATAAGATAAATGCACTTCTTGAAAAATATCGTAACAAATAAACATTTACAGCCCGGTCGAATTTCGTCCGGGCTGTTTGTTGAGGTATAGACTATGAAATTTTCCGACAATATTACACTTGCAGACGGTAACTCCATTCCCATTTTTGGTTTCGGCTGTTGGAATGCATACGGCAATGAAATCAAAAACGCGGTAACTTGTGCAATCTCTGAGGGGTACCGCTATATCGACTCGGCATCTAAATATAATAATGAAATTGAAGTCGGTTGCGGCATAAAGAACGCAAGCGTTTCGAGAGATAAGCTTTTTATACTATCCAAACTGTGGCCGTTGGATTTTGACACTCCGCTTCGCGCTTTGGAGAAGACACTTAAAGAATTAGACTGCGACTATCTGGACTGTTACCTGCTTCATTGGCCGGGCACGGATGATGACCGCCGTCACCGGGCAATAGATACACTACTCCCTCTGCAAGGCAAGCTTTTCAAAACGCTGGGCGTTTCAAATTTCCAGATCGAGCATCTGCAAAAATTCAAAGACCCCTTTGGTTTCTATCCTGCCGTAAACCAGATTGAACTACACCCGTTTTATCAGGAGCGTGAGCTTTCCACTTTCTGTAAAGATAATAACATCGCTCTCATCGCTTGGGGACCCCTTTACAGGGCACGCGGAATGGAAAACGAGAACATTATTACCCTTTCCAAAAAACATACTAAAACCCCCGCACAAATCCTTCTCCGCTGGCAATTACAAAAGGGTCATATTCCTATACCCAAATCAAAAGAGCCCGCACGAATAGCGGAAAACCGTGATGTGTTTGATTTTTCCCTTTCAAGTGAGGATATTAAACTACTTGACAGTTTGGATTCCAATCTTCACATCGGTGCTGATCCATATACTTTTAACGGATAAAAAAAGAAGAGTTCGTAAGAACTCTTCTTTTTTATGTTTGTCTTAATTAAAAGAACTTGCCGTGAATTGCAGAAAGCGCCTTGTCTGCATCTTCCTCATCGATAAGAACGGAAACCTTAAGCTCACTTGTTGAAATCATCTGGATATTGATGTTTGCATCAGCAAGAGCCTCGAACATTGTTGCTGCAACGCCCGGGTTGTTAACCATACCTGCACCGACAATGGAGACCTTGCAAACCTTTTCGTTAACGGAGATATCCTCAAAACCGATTTTATCCTTGTTGTCATTTAAAACATCGATGGCAGCCTGAACATTGTCAGAAGAAACGGTAAAACTTATATCCTTGGTATCATCACGGCCGATGGACTGAAGAATAATGTCAACATTAATCTTCTTAGCAGCTAAAACCGAGAAAATCTTAAATGCTACGCCGGGGATATGCGCTAAGTTAACAAGTGAAATACGAGCGATATTTTTATCTTTTGCAACGCCTGAAACATTCATTTTTTCCATGTTAGGTGCCTCCTTAACCTTAGTACCTGGTTGTTTAGTAAAACTGGAAATAACTTCTAATTCTATATTATAGCGCTTTGCCATCTCAACGGATCGGTTGTGAAGAACATTTGCGCCAAGGGATGCAAGCTCAAGCATTTCGTCGTAAGTGATTTCCTCTAACTTGCGAGCATCTTTGACAAAACGCGGATCAGCGGTATAAACGCCATCAACATCGGTATAGATCTGGCAGAGGTCTGCCTTAAGTGCTACCGCAAGTGCAACAGCGGTCGTATCTGATCCTCCGCGTCCGAGGGTTGTAACATCATCGTACTTGTTAATACCCTGGAAACCTGCAACTAAAACGATTTTCTTGCGAGCAAGTTCGGTTTCAATTCGGGTGGGTGTGATTTTTTCGATTTTTGCATTACCGTAGTTAGAATCGGTATGCATACCTACCTGCCAACCGCAAAGAGAGATTACCGGATAGCCGAGTTTCTCAATTGCCATTGCCATAAGAGCAATTGACATCTGCTCACCATTTGCGAGCAACATATCCATTTCACGCTTGGAGGGGTTAGGATTAATCTCTGCAGCTTTTTCAATCATTTCGTCGGTTGTATCGCCCTGAGCGGAGAGAACAACTACAACATCATTACCAGCCTTGAAAGTATCGGTAATGATAGATGCGACATTAAAGATTCGCTCAGTATTAGCAACCGAACTGCCGCCAAATTTTTGTACAATAAGGCCCATTGTGTATACTCCTTCCAAAAAACTATGTTACTATAATACCATCATATTCGCTAGTAGTGCAACATGATTTTTAATTTTTTCCAATTTAATTATAAGCTCATTCTGCGAAAGCTCTTCTGTAATAAACGCGCATTCGTTTCCGTCGACATTTTTATTCTCTAAGAATTTAACCTCGCCAAACACATCGATTGCGGCTGAGCGGGCATTGTCACCGGAAATTCTGATATAATACTTAGACTTAAAGTCAGCAATATCAGCAACAACAGATGCATCGCCATCATCCCAGCTTAAATACTTTCTTGCATTCAAATGCTTTGCCGCGTCAATTACATCCGCGACAACCGCAGACGCTGTGGGGTACTTACCAGCGCCTCTTCCGTAGAACATTACATCGTCTACCTCGTTTCCGGAAACCATAATACTGTTAAATACGCCGTTAACACAAGCCAAAGGTGATTCGCGACTTACGAGATGAGGTGCAACGAAAACATAGGCTTTTCCGCTTTCATCAACGCGAATTGCGCGGCCAAGAAGCTTGATTACCTTATCATCAGACTCTGCATATGCAACATCCTCAAGAGTAATCTTTGTAATACCCTCGGTCTTTACATATTCCGGATATACATGCTTACCGAAGGCAAGCGCTGCAAGAATACATATCTTACGGCAAGCATCGTGACCCTCAACATCCGCTGCGGGGTTACGCTCTGCATAGCCCTTTTCCTGAGCCTCGGACAGCGCCTTCTCAAAAGAAAGACCTGCATTGATCATACGATTTAAGATATAGTTAGTGGTACCGTTTAAGATGCCGCAAACCTCATCAATTCTGTTAGCAGCAAGACACTGTGCCATGGGACGGATAATCGGAATACCACCGCCAACTGCCGCCTCGAAGAGGTAGTTTACATTGTTAGCCTTAGCAATCGCAATAAGCTCTGCACCGTGTGTTGCAACAAGTTCCTTATTGGATGTTACAACACTCTTTCCTGCAAGAAGTGATCTCTTGGTGAAATCATAAGCAGGCTTTGTTCCACCAATAGTTTCAACAACAACAGAAATGCTGTCATCGTTTATAATAGTCTCAAAATCGTGAATTACCTTGTCTGCATAAGGTGAGTCCGGATAGTCACGAATATCAAGAATATACTCAACCTCAATTTTATCCGCAGCGTTCTTTGCAACAATATCAGCATTGTCGTAAATAACATCTACAACGCCGGCGCCAACCGTACCAAAACCTAATACCGCAATTTTAACCATTTGTATTTCCTCCTATTCTCTGGCAAGAAGCTCAATACGAACAATACCGTCAAGCCCTTGCGCCATATCCATAAATTTATCAAGTCCGGTCTTCATATCGGCGGTTTCTGCGGAAACCGTAAGTGCCGCCTGACCGTTTATCGGAATTGTCTGATTTATTGTAAGAATATTTGCGCCACATTCCGCAAATATTTTAAGCATACCCGAAAGCACACCCGGTCTGTCCTCAAGCATTATGTGGAAGGTAATAATCTTTCTTACACCCATTTCATAAAACGGGCGGACAGCATCCTTATATTTATAAAAGGCGCTTCGGCTTATTCCAACCGTACTTACCGCATCGGCAACCGTCTTTGCTCTCCCCTTTTCCATAAGACTTTTAGCCTCACACACTTTATGGAAAATCTCGGGCAAGGCAGACGCTTCTACAATATAATATTTTGTGCCTTCACTCATGAGCTTATCCCTCACAGAAAATCATTTGTCCTTGTACTATGGATACTATGATACTACACTATTGATTTTTTTGCAACTGTCACTTTGCTTAAAATTTTAAATTTTTTCCGTTATTCCTTGGTCTATTCTATTATATTTGTGCTTGACTAACACAGTAGGGTGAATTAAAATATACTT
The DNA here is from genome assembly GCA_045580305.1 of Eubacteriales bacterium. GTDB lineage: Bacteria > Bacillota > Clostridia > Oscillospirales > JAAYXM01 > RGIG7332. The sequence continues at coordinate 42,680 of JAZNNQ010000003.1, read as the reverse complement.
ATAATTAGGAAGGGAGTTGACTATATTGCCCGAAAACAAACATCTTCGCTTTTTTGTTGTTCTTTTATATTGTCTTTTGGGAGCATTTGCGGTTTGGCTTATATTCCGTTATGCTTTAGGCCTTTTTGCTCCTTTTATTATTGCTTTCATCGTGGCTTTTTTAATCGAAAAGCCGGTCGCATTCTTCACAAATAAGCTCCGCATTCCCCGCCCTCTGTCCAGTGGTATCTGGACGGTCATCGCTTTTGGTGGCGTGGGTAGCCTTTTATATTTGCTTATTTCAAAGCTTGTCCGCGAAGTGTATGAATTTTTCACATCTCTCCCCGACCCTAAAGCAATAGTTGCCGAGATAACCACCGCTTTAAATAGTTTCTTTTCTTTCTTGCCGGATGGCATTACCAATTGGCTGTCTAACGCTATAAATAATCTGTTCAGCGGCGGATTTTCACTTCCCGACGGGCTTATTTCCTCTGTGGGCAGTGTTACCGCATCAGCTGCCGGAAGTGTGCCAACCATTCTTTTGACAATTATTATCGTTCTCGCTGCTACCTATTTTTTCAGTTCGGATTACCATCACTTGCGGGCATCCATTTCAAAGGCTATGCCGAAAAAGTGGCATGAGCTGTACCGCAAAATGAAATCCCATAGCTTAATGACCCTGGGCAAATATATCCGCGCGCTGGGAATCTTAATGTGCATCACCTTTGTTGAATTGTCGATAGGCTTTGCAATATTGGGCATTAACTACGGCCTTGTAATTGCCTTTTTCACCGCATTTATCGATGCAATACCCGTATTTGGTGTAGGTACTATCCTTCTTCCTTGGGCGGTCTATAACTTAATTACCGGCAACTTCTTCCTTGCAGCCGGACTTGCAATATTATACGCGGTCATCGTCATTGTAAGAAATGTGTTAGAACCGAAGATCGTAGGTGTTCAAATCGGACTTCATCCAATAGTTACCCTTGTTTCCGTTTATGTTGGCCTTCGTGTTTTCGGTCTTTGGGGTATATTCACACCTCTTTTAGTTGTTTTAGCCCGCCAGCTTTATTTATGCTTTAAAAAAGATGAGAAACCGCAGGAATAATCCTGCGGTTTTGAATATACAAAAGAAAGGAAGATACCTATGATTTTAGAATTTAACGGCGTTTTGCCAATTATTGATGACAGCGTGTACATTTCAGAAAATGCTGCCGTAATCGGTAATGTAACACTTAAAAAGGGAGCCAGCATTTGGTTTGGTGCCTCACTTCGAGGCGATGAAGGCGAAATTGTAATCGGCGAAAACAGCAATGTTCAGGATAATGCAACCCTTCACAACAGCGTTGTTTTAGGTGAAGGAGTAACCGTTGGTCACAACGCAATTGTTCACGGATGTACGGTTGGTGACAACTCGCTTATCGGTATGGGCGCAACAATACTCGACGGCGCTGTAATCGGTAAAAATTGTATAATCGGTGCCGGCGCTTTGGTTACCGGCGGTACAGTCATTCCCGATGGCTCTCTGGCTCTTGGTGCTCCCGCCAAGGTAAAGCGCGAGCTGACCGACGCTGAAATTGAAGCTAATGCGAAAAACGCCGAGGAATATTTGCATTTATCCTCCCTTTATAAAAAATAACTTTATTGCAAATTATATTTTGTCGTTCGCACCATTATCCTTCATTAGTTTGACAAGTCCAACTAAATCCACTATACTTAATTGGTAGCTGTTTTGTCATTTGCAGAGCCGCCGCTGCGGGTTTTCTCGAAAGTGCGTCTGCCGACAACAGCTACTTTTTATGTATTTTAATCTTTTATAAAAAATAACTTTATTGCAAATAATAACCACCGAGGTGGTTATTTTGAAGCAGTCACGAGGCGCGTGGTCGTCTAATTTAGGATTTATCGTTGCAACTGCAGGCAGTGCTATTGGCTTAGGCAACATATGGAAATTTCCTGCCAAGGTGGGTGCCGGAGGTGGCGGCGCTTTCATCCTCGTATATTTTGCAATTGTTTTTACACTTGGTATATCAATAATGCTTACAGAGCTTGTTGTAGGGCGTAAAACTCAAAAGAATGTGGTAGCCGCCTTTGATGAGCTTAACCCGAAATGGAAATTCACCGGCATTTTAGGCATTCTTTCAGCTTTTATCGTCCTTTCCTATTACTGTGTTATAGGCGGTTATGTGCTTAAGTATGTGGTAGCATATCTGACCGGAGCAAATTTCCAAAACAATTTAAGTGAGTATTATTACTCTTTTATTTCACATCCCATAGAGCCTGTTGTTTATCTTATAATTTTTATGGTCATTACCGCTTGCATTGTAATTCGTGGTGTATCCGGCGGAATTGAAAAGGTAAATAAAATACTTATGCCGGCTCTTTTCTTTTTGCTTTTCATTCTCCTTCTTCGTTCAACAACAATTCCGGGTGCAAAATCCGGTATAGTTTTTTTAACCACTATTGATTTTAGTAAAATAACTCCCAATATTTTACTATCTGCGCTTGGGCAAGCTCTATTTTCCTTATCAATTGGTCTCGGTATTGCTTGCACCTATGCATCATATCTTGGCAAGAAGGAGAATCTCGTAAAAAACGCAGGATTAATTTGCACACTTGATACTTTGGTTGCTCTTTTGGCAGCTTTTATTATTATACCTGCGGTTTTTGCAACGGGAACTACCCTTTCAAGCGGCAGTAGTTTTCCTTTTGTTGCTCTTCCCGGCATTTTTGAGCAAATGCCTGCCGGCAATCTTTTTGGTGCTCTGTTTTATATTTTACTTTCATTTGCCGCACTTACAAGCTCGATATCTCTTTTAGAACCCATTGTTGCATATATTGGTGATACACTTAAAATGTCGCGCAAAAAAGCAGTAATTATTATATCTTCCTTAATGCTTGTTTTTGGCATCATATATTCGCTTTCCCAAGGCGCTGTCAATCTTCGCGGCATATGGTATAATGTGCGAGATGGGGTAACCTTCCCGGCTTTTGGTATATTTATGGAGCGCATTACCGACTTTATTATGATTCCATTAGGCGGGCTTTTCTTCTGTATATTCGTCGGCTGGATATGGGGTTCAAAAAACGCTGTCAATGAAATTACTCAAGGCGGCACAATTAAATTCAGACTTCAACCTATCTGGACTTTTGTAGTCAAATACGTAGCGCCTATTTTAATTATAATAATTATGGCATTTGAATTTATCGGTATTAAATTATAAAAAGAGTGAAACTCGTAAGAGTTTCACTCTTTTTAAATTGTGCAAGGTAATTTTACTTACCCATATAACGATATAAGAACGTAACAACCTGTGCTCTTGTGCAAGCACCGCTTGGTGAGAACTTACTGTTTCCCGTACCGCCGGTAATATTGTTCTCCACTGCCCAAAGCACAGGTTTATAGTAGTACTCGGTCTCTGCAACGTCGCTAAACGGATTTACACTACTCTTCGGTGCAGGAGATTTTGCAGCGCGGTGTAAGAAGGTTACTACCTGAGCACGGATACAGTTATCATTAGGGGAGAATTTTCCGTTTCCGGTTCCGCCGGTTATGTTGTTCTCCACCGCCCAAAGTACAGCCTTATAGAAATAATCGCTGCTATTTACATCGGTAAAGGGATTGGTACTGCTCTTGGGCTCAGGAGAGCCTGCAGCACGCCACAAGAAGGTTACAACCTGAGCTCTTGTACATACGTTATCAGGCGAGAACTTACCATTACCGGTACCACCGGTGATACCATTCTCTGCCGCCCACATTACAGGTTCATAATAGTATGCGCTACTCGGAACGTCGGTAAAGGTTACTTTGTTATCATCCGGTGTTTCTGTCGGTTTGTCAGCAGGAGTTTCTGTTGGGCTTTCGCTTGGTGTCTCAGTAGGTTTCTCTTCTTCCTTTTTAGGTGATGGGGTAATTGGCATTGACCTAACCCAGCAAGCACTGTGGTCATCATAAAAACCTACGTTACCCATAAACCACTCCACACCATCAACAATTAATTTAACGTCTTTGCGAAGCACGTAGTCCTTATTTGCATCGCCTTCAACAATGAGCTGTCCCAATATTATAATGGGTGCATCTGTAAAAACGGAACCTGCGGGCAGATCAACAAATTCCCCTTTTTCATTTTTAATCTGATAGCCTGTAAATTTAATTTTTGCAGGCGCACCTTTAACCACGGTAAACTGCGGTGCAGATGCCTTACCACCGACAAAGATGATGTCAGAATAGTTTGACACCGCTTCAACTTCAGATATTATGGTTCGTTCTTCCTTGTTTTCAGGTGTTTGGAAAGTATATCCAATGAATGCACTTTCCTCGGTGCCACCGTAAATGGCGTCTTGGTTGTTGATTGCGCCAACCAAGGCAAAGTCGCCATCCGAATACATATCAAACAGATATCCCATTATCGGCTTTACGCTTATAGTGACGTGGTAATAGGTGTTTGGTTTAAACGTTTCATCTTCTCCCATTACACGACTGTTATCTCCCACGCCCTCAGTCCATGTTATGCCGTTTTTCGTGGCTTTGGGATCAGCGGTATCAAGTTCGTATAACCTATCATCACGTTGATTTACCGCTTCATACGAGGGTTTTTCACCAATAACCGGCTCATTTACGAAATAGGTTATTATGCCTGTAACCTTTGGTTTTTCTTCGCCTAAATTGTCAAAAGTTAACCGTGCCACAAGTCTTCCTTCACCGTCAAACATAACATTATGTGCGGCTTCACCATTAATTGTAGCCAGTACATCAGGGAAGCCGTTTTCCCTGAAGTTAAACTGATACCCATCCTCTGCTTCCATTGTAACTGAGATAGAGTACTCGGTTTTTTCTGCAAAAACTCCGGTAAATTCCGTATTCCAATTCTTACCTACACTCCAGTAAACGTCGGTTATCTTAACACCCTCTGAATGTGTGAGTGCTCTCGGATTGTAAACAGATTGTCTGCCAATTTTCGGCGCAATAACATCTGAAATGATTACACGATCAATTTTCTTGTTTTCCTTTACTGCTGGGAATGTGCAAGTGACATGGATGCGGTACCAAGGCTGATATTCGTAAGCCTTTGAAACTTTGGCTGTTTGACCGCATATCGTTGCTGTAACGTCAGGTGTAACTGCATCCTTTGTTGCAAACTCATAACCATCCTTTGCATCCAGATATACGTGCACCGTGTAGACGTGTCCTACCTTAAAGGTCTCATTGTTTACCAGAAACTTTTCGTCTGTCTCGTCATACCATTCTTCCTCTCGGACAACGGTATAATTGTGGCTACTTGCAACAGTCGCCTCTCCCCATTGCCACATCTTCCCTGCTATAGGTTTCTCAATATTAAAAACATTTACGTTGTCAATAATATTCGCAGCAAAAACCGAAAATGGGACAAGACTTAGCGCGATAATTAAGCAAAGCGCAAAACTTATTATTCTTTTCATACTTAGTTCCTCCTAAAAGGATTGAATGCCCGCTAAATCTTAAAACACAGCTAACATGAATTTTCGCCGCAGATTGACGGTGCACGGCGCTTGTGACAAACTAAGCGTTAGCCTGTGTTTGATTTTCATGTATGTTAAATTACTTTTTGATGTAAGTAATCATATCGCCAAAGCTGTCTTCGATTTTAAGTGTATCGCCTTCGATTGTGTATTTGAAAACATTGGGCTCAGTTGCGGTTTCATACTGAATTGTAAGTGCCGCGCCGTCATCTGTATAGGTAAACTTCATGTCTCCACCTACGAAGAAGTATGCACCTGTGCCGTCTTCGTTGAAGGTGTAGTACATATCATCAGAGCTTTCGTATACCCATTTACCTACAATGGTAGGCTCGCCGTTTGAGCAAGCGGCAAAAATACCAAGCATAAGGACTAAACATAAAACAACTGATGTTAACTTAAATACTCTTTTCATTGTTTATTCTCCTCTTATTCGAATTTTGGTAATACACTTTCGGTTATGTCCCAAATATCATCGCTTGTCACAAGCTCGCCTGCACCGCTAACTTGCGGTGAAAACTTTTTTCCGCCGTGAGTATCAATAGATATTTCAACATTAGGGTGAATGTCAGACAAATTACACTTAATCGAGAAGGCCGCGCCTTCATATACAATAATTTCTTCATTGGTGCTAAGATTTTTTATCTTATTCTCACCCTTATATCGCGGGATAACAAGATACCACTCATCACCTTCAAAATTAAAATGTTCCACTTTATTAACACTTTCCTCAGAAAGTGAATCAAAAGCATTGAGTACATAAATATCGCGCATATCTCGTCCCACATCGCCATAACCTAAGAATGCAACGGCCCAATATGGCGCGCCCTCTACATTGTCAAAATCAAGGGCATTGGCATACTCCGTGCGAAATTCCGCATCGTTATATACCATACCGTCGCCGTCTAAAATTTGCGGGGTGGTATTAGTACAAGCTGCAAACGAGAGAAGCGCAATTATTGTCAAAACAAACTTAATTGCCCTTTTCATAATCACTACCCTTTCGGAAGTTCAATTCGCATTGTAAAATAGAGAATTCTCGCAACAAGCGCCGAAACCTCAGACCTCTTAATGTTGTCATCGGGTTTATAAGTGTAATTTCCGCTACCTACAGCTACGCCACGATTATAAAGCTCCAAAATCTCATACGCATAAGGTGTGGTGTCGTAAACATCCGGAATATCGGTAATCGGAACATCGTTTAAATAATAGTTAGTGCCGTCGCATCTTGCGAAAAGATATGCCATTTCGCCTCGGGTTATCGGTCTGTTATAATCTTCGAAAAAAATATAATCCTCTATGATACCTTCTGAATAGCAATACTCAACATATGGCTCGTACCAAGCGCTCCAATTCTCGCCCCTTGGATTGGGATCCTTATCATTTTGAAGTGCATGGATACAAGCGGCGATTTTAATACCTTCGGCAATGGTCATTCCCGCATCGGGATCAAACTTATTATTTCCCTTGCCGCCTATAATGCCTGCATTATAGGCGGCATCAACATACTCTTTGTACCAAGAGCTAACCGGCACATCCGCAAAGGGATGACCCAACTCACCCGGATAATGAAGTTCAAAATATCCGCATTCATAGCAGACACTTACCGGAATACTAACTACACCCGAATCGTACCCACCATCAGCAAGCTGTATGTGAAGTGGTAAAATATCGTAATCGCGGTTACCCTTTGCAGCATACATTTTCTGATCCAAGAGTTCCAAATCAGCAGAGCAATATACATATAGGTTAATGTGCCCTGTACCGCTAAAAGCATCCTCGCCGAATTCAACTTCACCGGTCGAGGTGTAGATGTAAACTTCCCCTAATCTTCCGCAATTTGCGAAGGCATAGTCGCCTATTTTCTTAACTGTTTCGGGAATAAATACATATTCTAACATTGCACCTTGAAATGCCCTGTCTCCTATTTCGATGATTCCGTTATTTAGTGTGATGCTTTCAATGTCTGAGTCGAAAAATGCTTCTTCTCCGATTTTTGTAATAGAGGTGCCGTCTAAAACAGACGGCACCTCCACGAATGATTCACCAAAATATGCTTCTATTACACCGCTTGATGAATACTCAAAATCACCGGAGGTTAACGCACATACATTACTTAAAAGTAAAATCAGTGATAGGCCAATAGCCACTACTCTTTTCATTATAAATGCACCTCCGAAAAAACTTTATTCTGCAGTTTCCTCTTCTTCCGGAACTTCAAGAACGCCGTTGTAGGTAATAGACTCTACAATATCCTTGATTTCCTCATCTTCAAAATACTGGATACCTTCCAGATGGTCTTTGCTATAGTCAGCGGTCTCAATTCGAACTACAAGGTATCTGTCGGTAGTTTCAGAAACCTCTTCAAAATGCATATTGATATAATAACCGCCAAAATCCTCGTAACCAAATGCTTCATATTTTCCTACCTTGAATTCTGTGTAGGTATCTTCGCCTTCCTTGTCATATTCCTTGTTAGCGTCGTAGGTGGTGTCTTCGTAGAGACCAATCTCAATTTCGCAGTTCTTCTCTGCATTGCTAAGGGTTAACCAGTTCGGTTCCTCTTCAGAATGCTCGGCGATATAACTTTCAGGATGATAGAACTCGGCTGATAAGTAGAAGCCTTCGCCTTCGCAGGTAAAGTCCTCAATAAGTTCTTCCTTAATACCGCTGGGAGCACATGCTGCAAGAGATAATAACATTACTGCTGCCAAAATAACCGCTAATAACTTTTTCATAATAAAATCCTCCTTAAAACTTATAAATACTTAATTAATTTTTGCTTCTGCTGCTTCTGCGCGTCTTGTATATTCAGCTAAGCCGCCGGTATCAGCATCATTCATAGCGTTGAGGTTCTTCATCATTTCTGCCTTTTCCTCTTCACCCATATCTGCATTGCCGTTTTTGGCTGCCTTAACAGCACCCATAGCAGCTTTCGCGAAACCGACTGCACCTAAAAGATCTCGTTTTTCCTCCTTGGTCATTCCGAAGTCGAAGAGACCCTTGGTATCATCATTGACGCCGAAAATATAATCAAAATGATGAATTGCATTGTCAGCGTAGTATTTGAAATAATTTTCCTGCTCACGCTCATTTTTTGCAAAGCAAACTTTGATCGGGTCAATTATGTACGGATGTGCAGATAATCCCTTTCTCATTTTGCTGAGATCATCCATGCCGCCAACCATATTAATGATAATTCCCGCTTCTTTGAAAACCTTTGGCTTGCCCGGCTCGGTTGCATCTGCCTCTTCGTAATAAATCTCATAGCTTGCAACCTGGTCATAACGGATAAGCTCTACCGGGTATCTGTCTTTGTTATCACGATCACCATCCATAACGCGGAACATACCGTAATCGTCATAGAATTCAATACCCTGTCTGCTGGTTGCCGAAGGATAGCATTCGCGCTTCTTGTTTTGGAGTTCCGGAACAATTACCTCTTTGAAAATTCGGTCAGAGCGCTTAATATACTCCATATGACCTGCGAGTTCTTCCCTTGTATATCTGCTTTTTCTGATAAATGCGGAGCACATATCATCGCACTTAGAGCAGATATACTCATCTCCTTTGATTTTAGTACGGCTCATCATACCGCACTCGCCGCCACAAAAAGCACAGGTTTTTTTGCCAAAAATGTTTTTGAAAAAATCACCTAATCCCATTGTCTTTACCTCCTTGAAAATTTGTATGTTAACTTAAATTAACAACTAATTTACTATATCACTTAAATCCAGCTCGTGATCATCCTTGTACTTGATCATTATATCGCCGGACTGAGGACGAACGCCGTCTTCGCGCTCGAATACAGCACCAATATTATCGCCTTTCTCAGCCGCATCAAGGAACTTTTCGAACATCTGAATATCTGTTACATAACCAAATGCAATTATCTTGCCATCGCGAACAACAGATACCTTATCACCTTTGCGAACTACTCCGTCTGCAACTCTGCCTGTTGTTTCATATTCACCCGACCCTGCGCCGGAGAATACATCATCAATCGGCATTGAGAAGGGGCCGAAAACAACAGCCTTTTCAGAGGTTACGGTATTGCCCTCTGCATCACTTACTTTACAGTAGACGCGTTCACCTAAAATGGTATTGTCTTTCTCAATGGAAATAACAAGTGCATCAGATGTTACATCTTTTACATAATCACTGTTTTCAAGCTTCTCTTCCGCACCTCTGAATCCACTCTTATACCATTGATAGTTGTAAGGTGCTTTGCCGCCTTTAACACTAACCTCAAGTTCGATCTCTTCACCATATTCCTCTGCCTCGTAGCTTTCGGGATTTTTTACTATTTCAAGAGGCTCTATAACTTCTTCCTCTTCAACTTTTTCTGGTGTGAAAATCGGTTCTTCAACTACCGGAGGCTCTTCTTCAATAGTGCTGAAAGATACGCGTTCTTTTTTATCCATCATACGACAAAGGATAGTTGCAACCTCAGATCTTTTAATGAATGCATCAGGATTGCAATTATGTTCTTCATCAACACCGCTTACGATACCTGCTCTATAAAGCTTATATACATAAAGCGCGTAAGATGCATGACCATCAACATCTAAAATACTGCCGTCCGGAATATTGTTGATATCGTCAAATGCCTCATCAGGAAGAGCGTTTGCAAAAATTTCAATATATCCCGCTCTGGTCGCGTTATCGTTATAATGATACATTTTGGTAATTATCTTCTTCTCGATACAATAGTCAAGGTAAGTCTTGTACCAGGGACTACCATTTACCAAAGTGACTTTACCTGTTGTATAAAGTTCATTCATACAAGCGGCAAGCTTAATTGCCTCGGCATATGTAAGGAGATCATCCGGTTTAAACTCGGTTGCGGTTTTGCCGTTAATAAGACCAAGTTCTGCCGCTTTGACAATCTGGTCATAGTACCATGCGCCCTTGTGCACATCGGTAAACGGATTTTTAGCATCATTTGCAAAAACTATCGTTGAGCAGAGAACGCAAATAACAAGAAGTATTGATATAACTTTTTTCATTTCAAATTACCTCCTTATTTATCCCATCAGAACGATCATGCCGTCGCTGTCTCTTTTAAGTGTTATTTTTGCCGCCTGCGAATAAGTAACGTTTCCTTTAGCATCGGTAATCTTACAACGATATGTGATGTTAGAATCCTCATCGCCCTTTAGTGCCTGTACGCTGAGTTCAGGCGTATTGCCGCCTTTTGCCCATGAGTAGCCCTCAGTAATAGGGGTAAATGCGCCGTTTATCGATTTGTGAGAAAATTGCCACTCATACTTATACGGAGCGCTTCCTCCCACAACACTAACATTAAATTTGACCCATTCTTCATTTTTTGCTGTCGTGTCACTTGGCTGGACACTAACGATGGGAAGGGGTGAAATAACTTTACCTACGTTGGTAATCGACTTTGCTTCTCCGTTTGTAATTACACATCTGTACTGCGCATTAGAAATAAAATCTGCTTTTTCGGTACGGATTGTAAGCTTCTTTGTATTAGCTCCTCTTGCCCAAGTGTCTACCGGCTCAATATCTACGAAATCTGCATGATTATCGGTCTTTATCTGCCACTGATAATTAAGACTAAGATCCCATCTTCCAACAGCGTTGGTAGAGAATGTTACCTCATCGCCAATATATCCTGTTGCATCTTCAACCCATTTTGTAATATAAATTACTTTTCTGGGCGAAATATCTGTCATATTTCCGTATGCGATCTTTCCTGTAGCATCGGTAACCTTGCATATGTAATATGCGCCAAGTGCGAAATCTTCTTTTCTGGATACTTTAAGGCTGAGTGTGTGGGTATTAACGCTCTGTGCACGGCTTGTGGGAACCGGCTCTAAATATTCCATATCACTTGTTATGTAGAACCATTCATAGGTATACGGCGCCTGACCGCCGAGAACATCAACCTGTAATTTAACGGTTTCGCCCTCATCTCCACAAGGTCTATCAACAAGTTCGACCTTAAACGGAACCTTTACGATAAAGTTTCCCATTTTTTGCAGTTTTTCATTTTCTGCACTGCTGAAATATTGACCAATAAATGATGCGTCTTGTAACTTTTTGTAGTTGCCGAGTAAAACGCCAACATAGTCGCCGGCACTGGCTTCATCTAAGCTCTTACCAAACATTTCAATTTTCTCAACAGTAGCGGTACCGTACAGTCCCTGATCATTATACCGAACTAAAATTGTATCACCTTTACGAAGAATACCGCTGTTTACGCGTCCTGCAACAATGGTTCCCTGGCTATTTTCTATCTTCTGATCGGGAGCCATAGTAAAGAATGCCTCAGGCATGCTAACTGTTCTGGATTTTACCGTTTCACCTCTTGCATCGGTTACGACACAATAGAAAGTGGAATCGGAGTATTTGTTATCAATGGTATATACCATTACTAAAGTTTTCGCATTAACGCCTGCGACATTGTCACTTTCTTCCATAGTGATACCCTGGTCGTATCTGCTTCTGGTCATCCAGGAATATGTGTAAGGCGCCTTGCCGCCATCTACCTCTACGGTATATTCCAGCACGGTGTTCACACTTGCATTCTCGATTTTAGCCGGCTGGGAAACGATTACCAGCGGATCGTATTCTTCTTTAACAACCGGTGCTGGAGTGGGTTTTCCGGTATCAACGGACGCACTTCCTCCGCTAAATGCCTTGTCTCCACTCTCCGGTTTTGTTGTAGGCTCGGTCTCAGGCTTTGTTTCGGTTGCTCCCATTGAGAACTTTATTCTTTTTTCCGGGAACATCATACGGGCAAGGATTGTAGCTACCTCCGAGCGTTTAATGTTGGTATTCGGTTTGCAGTTGTGCTGCGCGTCCACACCACCAACTATACCTGCACGATATAACAGGTAAACTTCCGGCGCAAAGGAGTTAGCGCCGTGATAGTCAGGAATAGAATCCATAGGTACTTCGTTTATTTCCTGCAACTTTTCTTTAGGTAGCGCATTTGCAAAAATATTCATATATTCCGCTCTTGTTGCAGGCGCATTATAGTTATAGTTTGCAAATTTTGAAATAATCTCATTTTCCATACAGTAGTCAACATAAGACTGATACCACGGATTACCATTTGCTATGCTGACTTTCCCCTCTTTATCGCGCTGATGCATACAAGCTGCAAGCTTGATAGCCTCAGCATAGGTCATATTGTCATTAGGTTTGAATTCTGTTGCGGTTTTACCGTTAATAAGGCCCTCTGTATATGCACTCTGTAAATCGTCATAATACCAAGCGCCGGACGGCACATCGCTAAAATGCAATCCTCCCGCAAAAGCAACAGGCATCATAGCAATGCACAAGGATATAACCAGCATTACTGACAACACTTTTTTCATAATTCATTCCCCTTTTCACATTTTTTAAGTTTTCGCTTTTACTACATGTTTGACTAAAGGCATCGTTTATGCTATACTTAACAAAACTTTACCCTGTACTTTTTCTAATTTAATTATAAGTATAATTAAATTTCATTTCCCCACACTTTCGAAAAGTTGTGGGGTGGGAAAAGTAGATTATTTTTTTAAAAAGTGTGGGGAAAAGTGTGGGTGGTTTTATTTTGAAAGAGGAGGTTGTCTTGTGAAACGCAGTTTTTTAACATTTTCGACTTTGCTTTCCCTTATGCTTATTCTTAGCGGTTGCAATACCGTTGGCGACAAGGCGACCAGCATGTCCATTATTTACGCCATTACTACCGTGCTGTCATTGCTTATGCTCATCAGCTACTGCGCGAGCATAAAGAAAAGAAGTATTTGGTTTATACTTCTTTTCTCTTCAATTTCCGTAGTAAATATAGGTTATTTTGCATTATCTGTCGCAAGTACTTTGGATTTTGCTCTTCACGCAAACCGTTTGTCATATTTAGGCTCGGTATTCCTTCCGCTATCGATGTTTATGATTATTTTAAATGTTACCAAATTAAAGCACGGAAAGTGGTTACCTATAATATTACTCTCAGTTTCTGTGATTGTTTTTCTTATTGCGGCGAGTCCGGGATACCTTGACATTTACTATAAGGCCGTTACGCTTGAAATTATAAACGGCGTATCGGTTCTGAACAAAACCTACGGCCCGTGGCACAGTATCTATCTTTTTTATCTGCTGGGATACTTCATTTTAATGATTAGTGCTATTGTACATGCTATTATCAAGAAAAAACTCGAGTCCACCGTACACGCAGTCATTTTGGCGTCTGCCGTGCTCGTTAACATTGGTGTGTGGCTTTTAGAGCAGATGGTTAATATCAATTTTGAATTTTTATCTGTCTCTTATATAATAAGCGGGTTTTTCCTCATCGGTCTTTACCTTATGATCGAAAATCAGGAAAAACTTATAAACTCTATGTCCCACACGAATAAACAATCTTCTACATCATTAAATTCCAAAGATCTTTCATCTCATTGCCGTTTTCTAAGCGAGCATTTGTACTTGCTTACCGCCACCGAGCGTGAGATTTACAATCGTTATGTTGCCGGTGAAGGCACAAAACAAGTTATGAGCGCGCTTAATATCACGGAAAACACCCTTAAATACCACAACAAAAACATCTATTCAAAGCTTGGTGTTTCCTCGCGAAAGCAGCTTATTGAATGTGCAAAAGCGAACGAAACAAAAAAAGAGGGCAATTAACCACTATACAATGCAAAAACCGGTAATACCTAAGTATTACCGGTTTTTTATCTTTTAAAAGCTACCGCCGCGGCCACCGTGTGTTCTTCCCGAGGAAGATGTATGTGTTCCAGATGAGTTTGATTTTGGTTTTTCTGTTCGAGTTATCGTACTAAATAAGAACATATCTCGCGAAACGCGCAAATCCATACTGCCGGGTTTCATATAATTACCTGCAAATTTCTCGCCTACTGCGGTTTTCATTTTCTTAAGCCTGCTTCTCATCCAGCAGAAAGCAATAATAAGCGGCAGAAGCGCAGCAATTACAATTACGGTAATGACAAATCCCGTATCCGGCGCTTTCTCGTTATACGGCGCGCCATTCTCAGCCATTATTATAAGTTCTTCCGCGTATTTTGCAAATGCCGCCATCGCACCGTAGTAATCATCATTTTGCAGATACGGTAATACCTTGCTTTCAATATATGCAAGACCGTTATCGTTGAATATCTTAAGGCCTGTACCGTGTGTACTAAAATGATACTCACGAGTATCGCTACATATATAGAGCATTATTCCGTTATAGCCATAATCGGAATAGTCGTAAATATCATCAGCTGAACTTTCTGCATCGTATCCCGACATAATATCTTCGGTATACACAGCGACCTCAATATTGTAGGTATTTCTTATTTCGTCAAAAATCCCGTTAAGCTCGTCAAGCTCATACTGATAAAGATATCCCGCTTCATCAACCACCGCAGGATTTGAAAATGCCGCAAACGCGTTGAATGCAAGTAATACACATAAACCCAAAAGTAAAGAAATTTTCTTCATTTCCGTCACCCCTTCCCTATCTCAGAAGAAGGAATGCAATTACAGCCGCCACTGCATATGCAATACCTGCTACCTTAGCGAAAAATCGCCATTTTTTACCTTTATCTACCGGATACACACCCACAACTTTGCCGGTTTGACCGTTTACTGCAAACTTATAGGTTTTATCCATATATTTGATATTCAGCATCCACACGGGAAGTAGCGAATAACGGATCTTACCGTCAGAGAATTCCACCCTGCTGCTTTCCGGAATAACGCCGGTATACCGACCGGTTGTTTCATTAAATGCGGCTATTGTGGAATTTTTAACACGCTCGTTTGCACGAGGAATGCTTTCTTCCGCACTGACATCGTATCTGTCGGCCATAAAGCCGGATAAATATGTACCGTTAAATTCAACCGCCTGACTGTAGTCAAATGGCTCAAGTGCTTCCATATAAGCATCGTCCGCTTTTTTAGAGCCGTCTACCGGAATATTGGCAAAACCAATACTTCCACTTCTAAAAAGACGATAGTGGTCGGTTTTTGTGTAGTTATAATTGGCATCGCTCCACACCGACATACGGGTCGCTTTGTAAGAGAGGCTTGCGTTGCAATCACAATCAAAGACCCAAAACGGGACATATATGCCAACTGCTTCCTTTATGCGTTTGAAGTCCTTAAAGGTGTCCGGCAGGAAGGGTCTGTGCTTGAAATCCGCCTCAAATGCCTTTATGGCATCCTCTCGCTTCACTTTAAAGGGTATAATGTAGTCTGGGCGCAGATTGCCCTCAAACTGACCCTCAACAATGGTTGCATTGCCACACCACGGGCAAAATGTAGCGCCCAAAGACGCATCTCCTTCGATTTCCGCGCCACAAGTACGGCAGAAATATTTGGATATATTTACTTCTTCCTCCGGTTCATAGCTTCTTTGCGTGTATGTTTCCCAATCGTATTTTGACTCGCTGTTTAACTCTGCATCGTCGTCACTAAGCTGTTTGAGTGTTTCCGCCGAGAATTCATTTCCGCAAGCCTCACAGCTAAGATTTTGTGTTTCCGCGGTGAACAGTAGCTGTGCACCGCAGCAGGGACACATATAGCTTTGTGCTACACTCATAGTTTTCCCCTCCTAAATTTAAATAAACGCAGCGAAAGCCACTGAGGGCTTTCGCTGACTTTTTAGCCCTCAAGTAACTTTTCTCTTACCTTCCAGAGCTTCTTGGACATATCTACATAATATTTATGAGGATTTTCAAATCGCAGAACCTCGCTCCAGAGATTATCCAGCGACTTTGCACAGAACTCTCTTATCTCATCGATTGACGGACTTTCATATACACATTCACCGTTCTTGAATATCTGTGTAAGAAGCGGTACTGCTGTAAAGTCGGTCATAACCTTCTTTTTCCAGGTAAATTCCGGGTCAAAGAGCTCGTACGGCTCATTACTGTCAATTACCTCATCAAACAGTGTCATAACATCAGCCATTGCTTTTCCGGACTCATTGTCAAATAAACGCCATACCTGTTTAAAGCCGGGTGTTGTAATCTTTTCAATGTTTTCGGAAATCTTAATTTTCGGAATAATCTCGCCATTTTTCTCAACAGCTACAAGCTTATATACTCCGCCGAACACCGGCTCGGAACGGGATGTTATAAGACGCTCGCCAACACCAAAAGAATCGATACGCGCACCCTGCATAATAAGATCACGAATGATGTATTCATCAAGTGAGTTGGATGCAATGATTTTACAGTCCTCAAAGCCAGCTTCATCAAGCATTTTGCGCGCTTTCTGCGAAAGATAGGTCATGTCACCGCTGTCAATACGGATGCCCGCCGGGCGCTTGCCCATAGGAATGAGAATGTCATTAAATGCGCGGATTGCATTGGGAATACCGGATTTAAGAACATTATAGGTATCAACCAACAGTGCACAGTTATCCGGCCACGCCTTTGCATATGCGCAAAAAGCCTCATACTCACTATCGAACATCTGCACCCAGGAATGTGCCATTGTGCCGAGTGCAGGAATGCCGTAATCGCGCTCGCAAATGGTACATGCGGTACCGACACAACCACCGATATAAGCGGCTCTTGCACCATAAATTGCACCGTCATAGCCCTGTGCGCGACGGGAACCAAATTCCATAACCGCTCTACCCTGTGCCGCGCGGACAATACGGGTAGCCTTTGTAGCGATAAGGCTTTGATGATTTATGGTAAGGAGGATCATCGTCTCTACAAGCTGTGCCTCAATGGCAGTACCGCGAACGGTAACTATCGGTTCACCCGGAAAAATGGGTGTACCCTCCGGAACTGCCCACACATCAGCCTTGAATTTAAAGTTTTCAAGATACTTCAAAAACTCTTCGTCAAACATATTTTTGCTGCGGAGAAATTCTATATCTTCCTTCTCAAAAGATAAGTTCTTTAAGTATCCGATAAGCTGCTCTACGCCTGCCATAATTGCATATCCGCCCTTATCGGGAGTTCTGCGGTAGAACATATCGAAGTATGCGATCTGATCCTGCATATCGTGGTCAAAATAGCCCTTTGACATTGTAAGCTCATAGAAATCCATGAGCATTGTAAGATTCATTCGTCTTTCCATTTTTGTCATCCCCAATTAAGCTTTAAATGTCTTATTTTCGATTTCAGTAATCATATTGACACGAACAGCATGGCGTCCACCCTCGGCAGGAGTGTCAAGGAAAGTGTCAACAAGCTCGAGAGCAAGGCCCTCACCAATTACGCGAGCACCTAAGCACAGCACATTCGCATCGTTATGCAGGCGAGTATAGCGCGCAGAAAAATGCTCACTTACAACCGAGGCACGAATACCCTCTACCTTATTTGCAGCAATAGACATTCCGATACCCGTACCACAAACGAGAATACCGAAATCAGCCTCTTTGTCGGATACTTTTTTAGCAACAGCATAGGCAAAAACCGGATAGTGACAGCTCTCTGTACTGTTTGTTCCGCAATCAACAACCTCAAAGCCTCTGCCCTTTAAATGCTCAACAATAGCACCCTTCATAGAAACGCCCGCGCTATCTGCGCCAATTGCAATTTTCACGATAATCACTCCTTATTTAATTTAGCAAGTCGCTCACGCTCTGCTTGCGGCTTGCGCAAATATTCTATTTTCAATTCGCTTGCGCTGCTTCCCTCTTTGTCCTTAGCTACCTCACACACACCCCACGCTTTGGGATATCGTATATTTTCAGAGACGAGGTATATATTTTCAAGAGATAAGTTTTTAGCGCAAAGCTCTGCACCATCACCTAAAAGAATTACCTTCGCATCTCGGGGAAGGTCTTTTTCAAGGTCTGCAATTGATATTGCTCTATCCTCGCAAACGCGGGTGATAACGCCGTTTTTAGCTTTAAAAGTAGCCTGATACACCTGACCGGCTCTAGCATCCATAACAGGACAAATAACCCCGTCAATGCCACGCGCATTCTGTGCCATAGCTTCAAGTGTGGAAACTCCCACGCAAGGAATATCTCGCGCCCAGGAAAATCCCTGAACCACCGCGGCACCTATACGAAGTCCGGTAAATGAACCCGGACCATTTGATATGGCTATTTTGTCAATGGTATCAAGGGAAATATTACTCTGCTTAAGCATATCCTCGAGCATTGAGAGTACGGTTTTACTATGAGTAAGTCCGTTGTTTGAGAAGGACTCACAAAGTAGTTTTCCATCCTCCCAGACACACACGGATGCCGCGCGCGCCGAGGACTCAACTCCTAATATTCTCATTTTATTCTACCCTCTTAATAAGGATTTTTCTGGCATTCAAATCGTCATCAATCGGTGCAATATGTACCTCATAATTCGGTTTATATGCACCCTCTGTATTTTCAAACCACTCAATCACACATACACCATCGCGAGTTAAATATTCGTCAAATCCGATATCAAAAAGCTCGTCCGCACCGGAAAGTCTGAACAAATCGAAATGGAAGAGCGACAAATCCGCCGAATATTCATTAACTATAGCATATGTGGGGCTTGTAACACGGGCATTTATGCCAAGTCCCCGTGCTACTCCGCGAGTAAATGCGGTCTTTCCCATGCCCATACCGCCGTACATTGCAACGATTTCACCGGCTTTTAAGCATTTTGCAAATTCTTCACCGATTCTCTCGGTTTTAGCTTCATTACTTACAACGGTTACAAACTCTTTAGAAAAGTCCATCTATCTCACCGTTTTTGTCTATGTCGATTTTTTCAGCAGCGGGTACTTTGGGAAGGCCCGGCATAGTCATAATATCGCCTGCAAGTGCAACAACAAAGCCTGCACCCGCACTGAGGTGCACCTTTTTAATGTTGAGAGTAAAGCCGCGCGGTCTGCCGAGAAGAGTCTGGTCGTCTGACAGTGAATACTGAGTTTTGGCTATACAAACAGGGCATTTGCCATAACCCATTTTTTCAATTTGCGCTATCATCTTTAATGCGGCAGGTGCGATGTTAACATCGGCCGCACCATAAATTTCGGTAGCGATCTTTTTAATTTTATCGGCAATTGAAAGCTCATCTTCATAAAGCGGCTTGTAATTTGCCTTTCCGGAATCTGCAACCGCCATAACCTTCTTAGCGAGCTCAATGCCGCCGTCGCCACCCTTTGCGAAAACTTCGCTGAGTGAATACTCAGCACCTAAGCGCTCACAGGTTTCTTTGATAAAATCAAGCTCGGCATCGGTATCTGTATGGAATCGATTGATTGCAACGATTACCGGAATGTTGTACTTTGATAAATTCTCAATATGCGCTTCTAAGTTTACAATACCCTTTTTAAGCGCATCTAAATTCTCACCTGCAAGGTCAGCCTTTGCTACACCGCCGTTATACTTAAGGGCACGAACAGTAGCAACCAGTACAACACAGTCAGGCTTAAGACCTGCTTTGCGGCATTTGATGTCAAGGAACTTTTCTGCTCCCAAATCCGCACCAAAGCCGGCTTCTGTAACCACATAATCAGCAAGCTTTAAGGCAAGCTTTGTTGCACGAACAGAGTTGCAGCCGTGCGCGATATTTGCGAATGGGCCGCCGTGCATAATGCAGGGTGTTCCCTCAAGTGTTTGCACAAGGTTAGGCAGAATAGCGTATTTCATAAGAGCTGTCATAGCACCTTCAGCCTTTAAATCGCGGGCATAAATCGGCTCGCCCGCATAGGAATATGCAACAAGAATATCACCGAAACGCTGTTTTAAATCCTCAAGATCGCGACTTAAGCAAAGTATTGCCATAATTTCGCTTGCAACGGTAATCATAAAGCCGTCTTCACGGGGTACACCGTTTGCCTTGCCACCAAGACCGATGGTTATATTACGAAGTGCGCGATCGTTCATATCAAGTACGCGCTTAATCTCAACTCGTCTTGGGTCGATCTGGAGAGCATTTCCCTGCTGAATATGGTTATCAATAAGAGCGCAAAGTAAGTTATTAGCGCTTGTAATAGCGTGCATATCGCCGGTAAAGTGAAGGTTAATATCCTCCATTGGAAGAACCTGGGCATAGCCCCCGCCTGCCGCGCCACCCTTAACGCCGAAAACCGGTCCAAGTGACGGCTCACGCAGAGCAATAACCGCATTTTTATTGAGTTTACCAAAAGCCTGTCCAATACCGACGGTGGTAGTGGTCTTACCCTCACCTGCGGGTGTGGGGTTAATAGCAGTAACAAGAATTAATTTACCGTCACGGTTTTCCTGAACACGAGCGATAAAATCCTCGCTGACTTTAGCCATATAGTGGCCATAAGGAATAAGATCATCTTCATTTATGTTAAGTTTTTTTGCTATCTCGGTAATTTTCAGCATTTTCGCCTGCTGGGCAATTTCGATATCAGTAAGCATAACATTCACCCCTCATTATAATTACTTTAATTATACTCCTCTTTTTTCCATCTATCAAGCATTTTAAGCAAATAACTTGCCGTGTAGCGAAAGTTATGCTAAAATATTTTTGCGAGGTGAATTTAAGTGCGTGACTTTTTTACAAATCTCCGCGTATTTATTAAAAAATTAGATACTTGGCTTTTGATTCTTTCTATAATAGCCTCTGCTTTCGGTATTCTGTTAATTTCAAGTGCCACAAAAAGCTTTAACTCAGGCTCTTTTGTGAAGATACAGCTTTTTGCCACCATTATCGGCGTTGTTCTGTATATACTTATCTCGCTTATAGATCTCGACTCGGTATGCAACGCCTGGAAGATTCTATATGTGATGAATATTATACTTATCGGCTCACTTATAATCTTCGGTACCGGTGGCGAAACCACGGGTAATCGCGCATGGATTCGTTTTGGCCCAATAGGTATTCAACCGGGTGAGTTTGGTAAAATACTGTTTATTTTAACACTTTCCGGACATATTTATGAAATGCGCGAGGGGCTTCCTTCGCTTAAATGTATTGGCTATTTAATACTGCACGCTGCCATTCCCATTGGTATGGTCATTTTCATCTCTCAGGATCTGGGTAGCGCGCTTGTTTATCTTTTCATCTTCCTTGTTATGCTTCTCTTTACCGGTTTAAAACTCCGCTGGTTCATTGGCGCAGGCGCTTTGGTGGGAGCGGCAGCACCTCTGTTGTGGCCACTGCTAAACGAATATCAGCAGCTTAGAATTTTGGTTGTGTTCAATCCCGAATTGGACCCACTCGGCAAAGGTTATCAAGCTATTCAGAGTAAAATTGCTTTGGGTAGCGGCGGGCTGTTCGGCCGCGGGTTGTATAACGGAACACAGACTCAATACGGCTATCTTCCGGCAAAACACACAGACTTTATATTTGCCGCAGCCGGTGAAGAACTTGGCATGGTGGGTTGCCTGCTTATTTGTATTTTAATTATAATGATAATCGTGCATTGTGTTAAAATCGCGCAAAGAAGTATGGGTACCTCGGCTGCTTTTGCCTGCATCGGCGTTTCCGCAATGCTTATCTTCCAGTTCGTTGAAAATGTGGGTATGTGCCTTGGCATTTTGCCGGTTATCGGCGTCACCCTTCCCTTTTTCAGCTATGGTGGATCATCCGTTCTCACAATTTTTATGGCAATGGGAATTATAAGCTGCGCCAAGATGCGTTCTGCCCCGGTTTGGATATCAGATTAACAAAAGAACTCTCGGTGAAAGACACCGAGAGTTCTTTTTTATTTAAGACATTCTATTTCGCCTTTTTTAAAGCCGGTTACGCTCATTTTCGCTACCAGCTTGTCCTGCTCGTCAAAGACATCAACATCGCAGAAGGCAACACTTTTTGTTTCACGGCACACCTTTGCTATTGCTGTCATCTTGCCCTTTGGCGGGGAAATGAAAGAAATATTATTTTCAAGCGAAACCGTAAGGCTTCCAGCACAATTTGACGCTACTGCAAATGCAAAATCAGCAAGTGTGAAGGTGAGGCCACCCTGCACTGCATTACCTGCATTCATATGGTGTTCATTAGGTGTTACTGTGCACTTTGCATAGCCTTCACTTACCTCTTCGATTACTATGCCCTGCTCCATAGCAAAACGGTCAGCATCAAAGAACTTTCTTACTTTTTCGATATCTACCATTTTAGTTCTATCCTTTTCTAAGTTTATTTATCAGCTCTTCATTCGGTGTTACATACGCAGTGTAATACTTATCATAGGTCACCATACCCGGGCGGGACCCCGGCGGTTTCTTCACATTGCGCACTTGAGTATAATCTACCGGTACCATTGAAGATGATTTTGCCTTGGAATAATATGCCGCTATCATTGCCGCCTCGGTATAGACACGATCAGGGATTTCCCTACCCGAACACTCGACAATTACATGGCTACCCGGTATCTTTTGTGTGTGGAACCACAGATCGCCTTTGAGTGCGCTTTTCAGTGTAAGCAGGTCGTTTTGCTTGTTATTGCGACCGGCATAAATTCTAAAGCCGTCACTTGAAATAAACTCGCGTGGCGCAAGTGGACGATTTTTCCGCTTGCCCGCCTGCATTCTCAAATAACCTGCCTCGGCAAGCTCTTCGCGGATTTCGGCGATATCCCGCTCACCCTCTGCTTGTAATAACATTTGAATAACGCTGTCTAAATATACAAGCTCCGCTTCACCTTTTGCAATTTGCTCGTTTAAATACATTTCCGCATTTTTCATTCGGTTATAGTTTTTGTAATATTTAGCCGCATTTTGTTGTGGCGTAAGGCGAATATCAAGTTTGATCTCAATCTGCTCGTAATTTTCGGTAAAAAAGTTCTCGGCTATGAGTTTTTCGTCGCCACGGTTTAATCTGTAAATATTTGCGGTGATTATATCGCCTATCTCGCGGTACTTTTCTCTCCCCATTGCATCCTGAAGTTCTTTCTTTTGGGTCCAAAGTTTGCGCTCTACCCTTGAATAAGCGTTTTTTACCGTTTTAAGCAGCGCTTGGGATTTGGAACGGATGCGCTCATCATTATCCCGTTTTGAATAGAACATATCAAGAAGAAGCGACAATGTTTCTACCCGTTCTTTTTTATAATGCCCATCGTATTGGGTAATATCACAGTAGGAAAAATCCACCGGTTTTGCACCATCAAAAAGAATTGTGGGCACACACTCGCCGGTCGCTATATCATACACAGCGGATGCCACCCGCTCTTTACCTGCCATATCCAGCTCGGGTAATCTGGCATCAGTATCGCCGCAGGCACGGTATGCAACCTCTCTGCCAACGAGTGGCGAGAAGCCAAGAAAAGTTGATATTACCCACTTGTCAACCGTACATTCCGCATCATTATCCGTCAAAAGATTAAGTATCTCAGCGCGACTTAATCCCCTTGCATCAAGCTTATCCTGCGCAGGCGGTAAATCATAGAAAAGTCCGGGAAGCACCTGGTGTCTGTCGCTTGTGGCAAAGTCTATTCTTTTTAGCGCGTCTAATATTCTGTCCTCATTGTCACGAAGAACAATGTTGGAATAACGACCCATAAGCTCGACCGTAATGATTTTTTTACTTGCAACGCCCATCTCATCGTTTACTTCTACCGCGATATCTAAAATTCTCTCGAGCCGCGGCTGAGTTACAGATATAATTCGTCCGCCGGCAAAATATTTACGCAAAAGCATACAAAACATAGGCGGTGTCTGTGGATTTTCCCGCGTTTTTTCAGTCAGATGTACACGGGGATAATTTGCTCCTGCCGATAAAAGTAAACGGCAGTTACCTTTTGCCCCGCGCATATTGAGGACGATCTCATCCTTTTCCGGCTGGTGGATTTTATCTATTCGTGCAAGTGATAACTCGCTATTCAATTCTCCTGCAAGATGTGACAGAAAAAGTGCATCAAGTGCCATTTATTCTGCCTCCTCAACATTAAAATGCAACATCGGCTCGTCACTTCTTTTGGACACTGCAACCGATATTTGCGGATATTCCTTGGATAATTTATGGTATAACTGCTCTACGACAACATTTTCCGTTGAAAAATGCCCGGCATCAATGAGATTTATGCCCTTTTCACGAGCCTCAAGCCAAACCGAATGCTTAATATCTGCGGTAATAAATGTATCGCAACCCGTTGCTACCGCTGTACTGAGCATGCCACCGCAAGAACCACCACCAACCGCGACTCTCTTGACAGTATCATTGGCTTTTAAATAGCGGAAACCTCTAATTTTAAGTGCTTTTGTCATATGCTTTGTAAAGTCTGCAAAGTTCATCTCTTTTTCAAGGTTACCGTATCTACCGATACCCACATCATTAATCGGCTCTAAATATCCCTCGGGTAATATGCCGATTTTCTCAGCCAATGTATCGTTAACCCCTCCAATTGCCGCGTCAAGATTGGTATGCATACAAATAGCGGAAATTTTATTCTCAATTAAAGATATAACATGATCTGCGGTTGTATTTCCAGACACAACCGCTTTAAGAGGTTCAAAGATTACCGGGTGATGGGCAACAATAAGGTCAGCACCTATTTCTTTTGCTTCCTCAATTACATCCTTTGTGATATCAAGGGCGATAAGGATGTTTTTAACCTCAGTCTCACTGTTTCCCACAAGAAGACCTACATTATCAAAACCCAGAGCGTTCTCCATAGGTGCTATGGTATTTAAAAATGCTAAAACATCTGATACTTTTTTCAATTTATTCACCTCTTATTGCAACGGTCCTTAAGTCCCGCTATCAATTTTTTAATACTCTCCGTTTCCTTAACATTCGCGGATTCTGCCATTTTCATACCCTTTAGCGCTTTTTCAAGTCGTGTGATTGTTTTACGGAGAAACTCGCTTGCTAAAGGATGTGACATATCCGATAAATACAGATCTTCCTCGCACCATGTGTCTGTTTTTCCGCCTTCAGCCACAATTATGGCATATATTCTCTCTTTTTCGCGCGCTATCGTTTCACTTATTATTCTATATCCGTTTTCAAAGAGATATTTACGAAGCACATTGCCCATAGACATCGGCTGTAAAATGAGACGGCAACCGTTTTTTGTCCATTCTGCCGCTTCGAGTATGTCCCGTATAAGCTCGCCACCCATACCCGCGATAATAACCGTGTCCCGCGGCGCAATACCCTCAAGACCATCACATTTTACACAGGTTATCTTGTCAGTAAGTCCAACAAAAGCAACCGCCTTGCGCGCTCTTTCGATAGGTCCTTCGTTAATATCACTTACAGTCATATTTTCTACTTTGCCGACCTGAGCCAAATATATACCTACCTGGGCATGGTCACAACCAACATCCACAGCTGAATTACACGGTTTTACATTGTCTACAATCGCCTTGAGGCGCGGTGTAAGCACGAGTGATCCTGTCATTTAATTGCTCCTCTTATGTATTATAAAAAAACCCTTGCCTCTTCGCTATCCGGAAAAGGCAAAGGGTTTTGCGATCTGACCTTTAAATTATGCTAAATGAGCGTTAATTTTAGCAAGTAAAGCGTCCATATCAACGCCGTGTACAGCGCAAGCCTGCTCAATGGTCTCACCACGGGAAGCCGGGCAACCTAAGCAGTGCATACCAATCTCTAAGAAATAGGTAGCTGTGCTGGGATCAAAGTCAAGAACATCGCCAATAATAGTATCCTTTGTTACTTCAGTCATTTAAAAAACCTCCTTTACTATCTATATGATACATTAAAAGGTAACACTTTTCAATAGTTTTTTAAGATTTATTTTCTCCTTCACGGCGCCTTGCGATTTCCGCGTGGAGATAATCAAGAGCATCGCTAAGACCTCCCAATGTATCAATGAGTCCGACCTTGACCGCCTCTTCTCCGTCGATGACACTTCCTACATCGGTAGCAAGCTCACCCACCCTTAACATATACTCGCGAAACCTATCCTCATCTATCTTTGAATTTTTAGTCACAAAGCTTACAATTCGCTCCTGCACCCGCTCAAAATAGTTATAAGTCTGGGGTGTGCCCACAACAAGTCCATTCATTCGCACCGGGTGAATTGTCATCGTTGCGCTGGGCGCTATCATTGATTTTTTTGCCGCCACTGCAAGGGGTACTCCGATTGAGTGACCACCACCCAGTACCAGTGACACGGTCGGCGTGTTCATGCTTGATATAAGTTCTGCAATAGCAAGTCCCGCTTCAATATCGCCACCCACCGTGTTGAGAAGGATAAGAAGTCCGTCTATATCATCGCTCTCTTCAATTGCCGCAAGTTGTGGGCAAACATGCTCGTACTTTGTTGTCTTATTTTCAGAGGGCAGTACCATATGCCCCTCAATTTGTCCCGCTATTGTTATACAATGAATATTACCCTTTGCGGAGTGCGCGGTAATCGAGCCGTATTCAATTATTTCCTCTCTGTCCTGCTCGCGTACTTCGGTGTTTTTATCGCTCATTTTACCGTCCCCTTTTGCATATTTTAAACTTATTTTAACCAAAGGAGATCAAAAAAATACAAGGCAGGAGGACCCTGCCTTGTTTATTATTTATCACCAAAGAACGCCTTCGTTGCCTTATATGCCATATACACATCAAGCTTTGATACAACTTCAAAGGGAGAATGCATACTGAGAACCGGAACACCTGCATCTATTGTATCTATATTGCGCTCTGCCATATACATCGCAACCGTTCCGCCGCCACCTTGGTCAACCTTACCAAGCGCGCCCATCTGCCATAATACATCTGCATCATCAAATATTTTGCGCATATGGGCAACAAGCTCAGCGGAAGCATCACTTGCGCCGGATTTACCGCGGGATCCGGTATATTTGCAAAGGGTGATACCGCAATTTATAAGCGCACCGTTACGCTTATCTAAAACCTCGGGGAAATTCGGATCAAAGCCAACCGCAACATCCGCAGATAAGCAGATTGAGTTTTCATAGCAAACTCTTACACGAGCACCAAGGGCAGCACAAATATCCTCCATAAAGGTATCAAAATGCGCGCTCTTCATACCACTTACACCCTCAGATCCAATCTCCTCTTTATCTGCGAGAATGCAAACCGAGGTATACTCGGGTGTACCGCCGTCCAGAATTGCTCTCAGTACAGGATAAGAACAAACACGATCATCGTGACCGTAAGCACCGATAAGTGATCTGTCAAAGCCGATATCCCTTGCATCGAACGCAGGTACAGCCATAAGCTCCGCAGATAAGAAATCCTCTTCAACAATTCCGTACTGCTCATTTAAAATCTTAAGAATATTGAGTTTTATAAGATCCTCGCCTTCGCCGTCAATAGGCTTGCTACCGATCAGAATATTAAGATTCTCGCCGGGAACGCCCTCAAGCATTGTCTTCTGCATCTGGTCCTTGCCGAGATGCGGGAGCAGATCGGTAATGGTGAATACCGGATCATTTGGGTGGTTGCCAATAGAAATTTTTACGGTTTCGCCGTTTTTAAGAGCTACCACGCCGCGAAGTTCAAGGGGAATTGTTGGCCACTGATATTTCTTAATTCCACCATAGTAATGGGTTTTAAACAGACAAAGTCCGCTATCCTCATACATAGGGTTCTGCTTTAAGTGAATACACGGCGCATCGATATGAGCCGCAGCAATGCGACTACCCTCTTCCAAGCCTTTCTTGCCTATTACAGCAAAAATAACCGCCTTGCCGCGATTGTTGGCATATACCTTGTCACCCGGTTTAAGCTGTGTGTCGCGTTTGAGTTCTTTAAAGCCGCAAGTTTCAGCCAAAGCAAGCGCATAAGCCACCGAGTCACGCTCGGTTTTTGCGACATTTAAAAAGCTCTTGTAATCCTCGCAAAACGCGGTTATATCCGCGTCATCCGCCACTTTCTTATACCCGTTTTCTCTTTTATAGCAGAGTTTTTCTTTAATTTCCTGAGCATTCATAGCATTTACTCCGTTTCTTATAAAATCTTTGAAACAATCTCTTTAATTTGCTCGTCAATGGGCAGATTTTCATTGTTTTCAATTATATAATCGCATTTTTTGCGATAAAAATCCTCTTTTTGTTGCGCTCTTATTCGGGCACGAGCACGGGCAATATTAAGATCGTCACGCTCCATAATGCGGGATATGCGTTTGTCCTCATCAGCCAGCACCGCAATGGTAACATCACACATTTTGGATATACCGCTCTCAAACAGCGCGATAGCATCTATAATTACAAACTCATCATTAACACAATAGCATTCAGCAATTTCGTTTTCAATTGCCTCAATGACAAAAGGATGGGTAATGGAATTAAGGGTCATAAGATCCTTATCATTGGTAAAGACCATTGAAGCGAGTTTGCCGCGATTTATATGCTCACCGTCTCTTGCCTCGGGGAAACGCTCCAATATTTCATTGCGCATAGCGATATTCTTATCCAGAAGCTGATGATACAGCTTATCCGCATCTATCCACTTACCACCGAATGCAGCTATTTTTTCAGATACATAGGATTTTCCACTACCGCTTCCGCCGGTAATTCCGATTGTAATCATAAAAAATCACCAACCTAAACTGAGATGCGCGTAAATCCCGCTGATTTTTGCAGACGGTTGATTACCGCAAGCTCTATTCCCTCGCCTTTTTCAGGCTCTCTGGCATATATTTTTTCAATTTCCATATCGTCAAATGAGCGAAGTGCATCAAATAAGTTGTTCGCAAGTGTTACCGGATCCCCGCTTTTGCCGTAGGAAACCACATTCTCAGTCAATCTTGAAAATGCAGTTATCTCTTCTTCAAAGCAGAGCACAGCAAATTTTTCTTCCTGCATTTTAAGATAATCGCAGGCCTTACTAAGCTCTCCGTCCAAGATGACAAGCGGCGCTTTGGGCGCATAATGGCGGTACTTCATACCCGGCGCATTTACAATAGCATCCTCTGCTATCTCGCGCACTACCGCGTCATCAACCTCCACCTTTCCTAAAACCGCTTTAAGTTGTGTAAGTGTAATACCACCCGGGCGAAGAAGGCGCGGAGGATCGCAGGTTATATCAACAACCGTGGATTCAACACCTACACCGGAAGTACCTCCGTCAACTATGGCGGGAATTCTGCCGTTCATATCCTCTAAAACATGCTCTGCCTTTGTAGGGCTGGGCTTTCCGGATGTATTGGCAGAGGGTGCCGCCAGAGGGTAATTTGCTGTGTAAATTATTGCTCGGGCAATGGTGTGTTCAGGTAGCCGCACACCTACAGTATCACGCCCTGCGCTTACCACACTTGGAATTACATCCTTTTTCTTAAATATCATAGTAAGCGGACCGGGCCAGAATGCTTCTGCCAGTTTTATGGCATTGGGAGGGATTTCTTCAACTATTTTTTCAAGAGTGGAAAAATCATCAATATGCACGATAAGAGGATTATCTTGTGGTCTTCCTTTTGCGGCAAAAATCTTCTTTACTGCTTCTTCATCAAGAGCGTTTGCCGCAAGTCCGTACACGGTTTCCGTAGGTATTGCCACAACCTCACCCGCTTTTAACAGTTCTGCCGCGCGTGAGATGTTTTCCGCATCCTTCATTAAGTTTTCCACTTTTAAAACTTCGGTTGTCAACTTTTTCGCCTCTTTTTTAAATTTATGCGTATGTCCGCGTATTATTCC
This sequence comes from Eubacteriales bacterium, assembly GCA_045580305.1. Lineage (GTDB taxonomy): Bacteria > Bacillota > Clostridia > Oscillospirales > JAAYXM01 > RGIG7332. Next base: position 12,763 of record JAZNNQ010000003.1, on the reverse strand, counting down.
TCGTTTGCACGGAGCTTTTCAGCCTGGTCGGCGGTAATTATTGCATCGATCATTTCGTCTAAATCACCGTTTAGGAACTGCTCAAGCTTATAAAGGGTAAGGCTGATACGATGGTCGGTTACACGGCCCTGAGGGTAGTTGTAGGTACGGATACGCTCACTTCTGTCACCTGTACCTACCTGACTTTTACGCTCGGCCGCGATCTGTGACATCTGCTCCTGCATTTGGATATCATAAAGTTTTGATTTTAATATCTTGATTGCGCGGTCCTTATTTTTGTGCTGGCTACGCTCGTCCTGACACTCAACAACAATACCTGTGGGACGATGTGTAAGACGGATTGCAGACTCGGTCTTATTGACATGCTGACCGCCTGCACCCGATGCTCTGAAGGTGTCAACATCAACATCGGACATATTAAGCTCTACCTCAACATCCTCTGCCTCGGGAAGTACCGCAACGGTAACGGTAGATGTGTGAATACGGCCGGAGGATTCAGTATCCGGTACACGCTGAACACGGTGAACGCCACTTTCGAACTTAAGTCTGGAGTATGCACCCGCGCCCTCGATGATAAAGCTTATTTCCTTAACACCGCCAAGCTCGGTCTCGTTTAAATTCACGATCTCAGTCTTCCAACGGCGAGACTCAGCGTACATAGAGTACATACGGTAAAGCGAATGAGCAAAAAGTGCCGCCTCTTCACCGCCTGCACCACCGCGGATCTCCACAATAACATTCTTGTCATCGTTGGGGTCAGTGGGCAGAAGAAGAATTTTTAACTCTTGCTCGAGGCGCGCAAGCTCTTCCTTAGCGTTTGCAAACTCCTCCTGAGCGAATTCACGCATTTCCGCATCCAATTTAGAGTCCAGCATTTCACGGGCCTCGTTCATATCCGCCTCTACCTTGCGGTACTGACGATACGCCTCGATAATAGGTGTTAAATCCTTCTGTTCCTTTAAGAGCTTTGCAGCAGCGGAAGGATCATTATACAAATCCGGGTCTGCAAGCTGTTTTTCCAAATCAATATATTTTTCTTCAAGCAACGCCATTTTTTCAAGCATACTTATGTCCTGCCTTCCTGTTCATAGATGTACTGTTTCTTATTGTAGCACGGTTTATATGATTTTAAAAGATAAACTTTTTAAACCTCCGAAAGCTGTCCCCATTCCTCATAAAGAGCCTCGAGGTGAGCATTTTCTTCAGTCTGTTCTGCCATAAGCTCTTGCAGTCGGGCATAATCGCTTCCCGCCTCGCTCATCATTAGCTCAATTTGCGACAGTTTTTCTTCAACCTGAGCGATCTCCCGCTCGAGGGCTGTTATCTTTTTCTCGGTGTTCTTAGAACGGGCCTTAGTTTTTTCACGCACCTTCTTCTCACTTGGCGGCGCGCTCTGACGATATATCTCACGGCGGGTACACATTTCTCGGTATGCCTCGTAATTTCCGTCAAATTCTTCTATTTTGCCGTTTTCAAGTGACCAGACTTTATTGGTGAACTTATTTAAAAAATATCTATCGTGGGACACAAAAAGAAGCGGACCTTCGAAACGGTATATAGCCTCCTCTATCCACTCACGGGATATAATATCCAAATGGTTTGTAGGCTCGTCAAGTATTAAGAAGTTAATTTCTCGCGCCATAAGAAGGCACAACATAAGACGGCTTCGCTCACCACCGGATAAAGTGGAAACCTTGTCAAAAACATCCTCTCCGGTAAAATCAAATGCCGCCAAATGGTTTCGCGCAGATGCGGGCGTTAAATTCAGTGCATAGATAAGTGTGTCCACCAGATTTCTACTCTCATCCTCAAACTTAACCACCTGAGGAAGAAGTCCCGCTTTGACCGAAGGACCAAATCGTATTACTCCCCCATTAGCCTTAAGCTGATTTACAAGAATATTAAGAAATGTTGTTTTTCCACTGCCGTTCGCGCCGACAAGCGCTATACGGTCACCATTTTTCATTTTTAGATTTATGTTATCTAAAATCACCCTGTCACCAAAGTTGTGATAGATATCACGAGCTATGAAAACCTCATCACCGTGAAAACCACGCTCGGTAAAGGACGCCTTTAAGGTGTTCTTGTGTTCCTTTGGTTTTTCCGTCCGTCGAAGACGCTCTATCCTACGCTCCATAGCAAAGGCGCGAACCTGCAGACGCTTATTACCCATACCCCAGCCGTGAAGGCGTTGGGCGGTAAATTCCAGCTGGGCAATTTTCTTTTGCTCTGCTTCATATCTCTTTTTCTGTTCTAAATATCGTGCCTGTTTCTCCTCCATATAATAGCTGTAGTTGCCGGGGTAAAAGAAAAGTTCTGTATCCTCAAGCTCTATTATACGGGTGACGGTACGGTCAAGAAAATATCTGTCGTGGGAAATGATGACCACGGTGCCCTCATAGGTGGAAAGATAATTTTCAAGCCATTCTACCGCGTCTACATCCAAATGGTTTGTAGGCTCGTCAAGCAGTAGAATATCCGTATTTTGCAATATGGCGCGGGCAAGGCTTATTCGTGTCTTCTCACCGCCGGAAAGTTCTGAGAACAGCTGGTTTCTCATTGCCTCACTTATGCCCAAACCGTTTGCAGTTTTCTCTATCTGAGTGTCAATTTCATAACCGCCCATATGCTCAAACCGGGCGGTAAGCTCGCCGTAGCGGCGAAGAAGGTCGTCATCGTGATAGACCTCCATCTGTAACTCAAGACGCTTTATCTTAGCGGTAAGCTCGTCAATATACGAAAAGGCATCGCGCAGTACCTGCTGTACGGTAAGATTCGGCGCATAATTCGGTATCTGCTGAATCATACCTACACGGGTATTGGGCGCGATATGTACCTCGCCGCTGTCATAGTCAAGCTCTCCGCAAAGAATCTTGAAAAGCGTTGTCTTACCGCTACCGTTTTCGCCGATAAGACCAACGCGCTCACCGCGGGTGATTTCAAATGAAATATTCTTAAGTACTTCATTTGCGCCGTATGACTTATTTAATTCTTTAACAGAAATATCTATCATAGGTCTATTGTTTTTCATCCTCCGCCAGTGTTTTTGAGTCGATCACCTTTGCTGAAAGGCAGCCTATTATCATCGCAAACTCGCCCTCCTCGCAGCCACGGCTCGATGCAATATCGAGAGGACCGAAGGGTGTTTCCGCAATCAAATGATAGAAGCCGCCGAACTGCTCACCATCAAGTTCCATAACGCGCTTTTCGCAAGAAACAACCTTGCAAAGAAGACGGGTAAGAAGCACCTCTTCCCGCTTATTCTCCTCATCCTCTACCGCCAGCATACTCGAATACATACCGTAAGGGAAAAGCATACCTGCAATCGTCTGGTTATCCCCTGTTATCTCCCGGTACTCATCCTCATTTGCAAAAAACTCGATCTTATGCGGGATCATAGCTATCTGAAAATGGTAAAGCTTATCAGCTGTAAATTCATTAAGTGCATAGAATCCCATTATGCGGGCGGTTATAAACTGCTTTTCATCGTCGGTATACAGCACGCATTTTGCATCTAAAAAATCATCGCCTGCAAGACCTTGTCCAACCTTTAACTTCCAGATATTCTGACCGTTAAAGTGAGGATCGATGTTGAGAAGCGTTGTTTTTTTCTGCTCGTGATCGAGCGCCATACGCGCCCAGACCTCGCTTCCCGATGCATTTATATAGCAGGCATAAAAGCCATTATCAAGAGGAAATATCTTACCCGCGTTCATAGCGAAATCCGCAAGGCGGTATACATCCTCCTCATTATTTATATGAAATCCGATATGTTCAAAAATAGTTGACATGGCTTTTATTTCTCCTATAACAGTGACATTTGTTTATCCAATCTGTCCTCATCATTTAAGCGGGCACCTGCTGCAGGCAGGGACTTTGTTTTATAGCGTGACGGGTTCTGGATACTGGACTCGGATAAGCGCATAGCCGTAGAAACCTTGTATTTGGTCTTTAAGGTCATTACAGACACACCCTGGGTATCGCGCGAGCTCTTAACGGACAGCGCCGCTGTTGAGAATACAATCGCTCGATTTTCCGTTGAATAGAGGACCAGTTCTTCATCTCCGTTAATCATAAATGCCGCGATAAGCGGGCTCTTAGCCGAATACGCACCGGTCAGGCGTTTGCGATTTAACTTTGTCATAAAGCCGGACAATGCAACACGGGCAACCTTACCGTTTTCAAATACATAGATAAGGTTTCCGCTGTAATCACCGGGTAAGCAGGTAAATACTACCTGTTCGCCCTCATCCATACCAAGTTTTGCAGGTAAATAGTCGCCAAGTACACTTGCCTTTGTATCGTCAAAGTCGGATACGCGCGCCTTGTATACCTGATACCTGTTGGTAAAGAACATAATCTCCGCACCGTTTGTGGTTTCAAAGGTCTGGAAAATTTCATCGCCGTCCTTTAATTTATGATCGCCGCCCATACGAAGTGAGAGCGGAGTAATCTTCTTAAAGTAACTGTGCTTTGTGATAAACAGATTGACCGCGTATTCCTCAATCTGCTCTTCTTCCTTGTACTCCTCAACCTCGGTGTCAAAGACGATCTCTGTTCGTCTCGGCTCGCTGTACTTTTTAGATATTTCTTCCAGTGTTTTAATGATCTTCTTGCGGATACGCGCCTTGCTACCTAAAAGATCCTCTAAATCCTCGATCTCTCTTTCTAAATCCTCGGTCTCGGCAACGCGCTTTATGATATATTCCTTGTTGATGTTACGAAGCTTGATTTCAGCAACGAACTCCGCCTGAATCTCGTCGATACCGAAGCCGATCATAAGGTTGGGAACAACCTCACTCTCCTCCTCTGTCTCGCGGATAATGGCGATTGCGCGGTCAATATCAAGAAGTATCTTGCGAAGGCCCTTTAATTTATGCAACTTGTCTTTTTTACGCTGGAGATCCGCAGAAACCTGGCAACGAATACATTCGGTACGCCATGCAACCCATTCCTCTAAAATCTGGGCAACGCCGAGAACCTGGGGATTACCGCCGATAAGCAGGTTGAAATTGCAAGAGAAGCTGTCCTGCAACGGTGTCATCTTAAACAGTTTCTGCATAAGTTTCTCAGGCTCTGTGCCGCGCTTTAATTCGATCGCAAGCTGGAGACCTTTCTTGTCCGACTCATCTCTCATATCGGAAATCTCGCGAAGTTTGCCCGCTTTAACAAGCTCAGATACCTTGTCTATTATCGCTTCAATGGTTGTGGTATAGGGTATCTGATAAACCTCAATAAGGTTGTTTTTCTTGTCATAGCGCCACTTAGCGCGAAGCTTGAATGAGCCGCGACCGGTCTTATATATTTCCTCCATCTCGCTTCTGGAGTAAATAAGTTCACCGCCGGTGGTAAAGTCCGGTGCCTTGAGAGTAGATAAAATATCGTGTTCGGGGTTCTTGATATATTCGATCGTGGTTTCGCACACCTCTGCTAAGTTGAAGCTGCAGATACTGGATGCCATACCTACCGCAATGCCCGTATTGGCATTGGTCAAAATATTGGGAAATGCAGTTGGCAGAAGCGTCGGCTCCTGCATGGTATTGTCGTAGTTGGGTACAAACTCTACCATATCGTTTATATCGCGGAAAATTTCTGCCGCAATGGGCGCAAGTTTTGCCTCGGTATAACGGGATGCCGCGTATGCCATATCACGGGAATATACCTTACCAAAGTTACCCTTTGAGTCTACAAAGGGATAAAGCAGTGTCTCATTACCGCGTGCAAGACGAACCATTGTTTCATAAATTGCCGCGTCGCCGTGAGGGTTAAGGCTCATTGTCTGTCCCACGATTTTAGCGGATTTTGTGCGGGCACCGGTAAGCAGACCCATATTGTACATCGTATATAAAAGTTTTCTATGTGACGGTTTGAAGCCGTCAATTTCCGGAATTGCACGGGAAACAATAACCGACATTGCATAGGGCATATAGTTGCTCTCCAATGTTTCGGAAATCTGCTGTGGTGTTATTTCGCCGTGCAGGCCATAGACCTTGCCGGTTTCTTCCTCGTTTCTTTTCTTAGCCATGTTTTTCCTCCACTATGAAATGTCCGCGTCGTCTAAGTACTTCCAACCGTTTTCCGCAATGAATTCCTTACGGGCAGTGAGGTTTTCACCCAGGAGCATATCGAAGTTCATCTGTGTAAGCTCCTCCATCGTATCGGGCAGTACCTGAATTAAATGACGGGTTTCGGGGTTCATTGTTGTCATCCACATCATTTCCGGCTCGTTTTCACCAAGACCCTTACTGCGCTGGATTTTATACTTGGCGTTGCCCAGTTTTTCCAGAATATCGTTCTTTTCCTTATCGGAATAAGCAAAATAGGTATCATTTTTAACGGTTATCTCGTAAAGCGGAGTTTCCGCAATATAGACATATCCCTCTTTGATAAGAGTAGGCATAAGACGATATATCATAGTTAAAATAAGTGTTCTTATCTGGAAGCCGTCCACATCCGCATCGGTACAGATAATTATTTTCTTCCAACGGAGAGCGCTAAGGTCAAAAGACGCAATGTCCTTTACATTTTTGCTGTTGACCTCAACACCACAACCGAGAATTTTAATTAAATCAGTAATAATCTCGCTTTTGAAAATCTTTGCAAAATCCGCCTTCAAGCAGTTTAATATCTTACCGCGCACCGGCATAACCGCCTGGAACTCCGCACTTCTGCTCTGGCGGCAGGCGCCTGCAGCCGAGTCACCCTCTACGATGTAAATTTCTCTGACATTTACATCCTTACTGCGGCAATCGGTGAATTTGGCTATACGGCTTGTGAGGTCAATTCCGCCCTGAAGCTTTTTCTTGATATTAAGACGCGCTTTTTCTGCACTTTCGCGACTTCTTTTATTGATAAGCACCTGCTCGCAAACCTTAGCTGCCTCTTCACCGTTTTCGATGAAATAAATTTCAAGTTGTGAGCGCAAGAACTCGGTCATTGCCTCTTGAACGAACTTATTTGTTATGGATTTTTTAGTCTGATTTTCGTAAGAGGTAATAGTTGAGAAGTTATTTGTAACAATCAGAAGACTGTCCTGAATATCATTGAATGTAATCTTGGACTCATTCTTCTGGTACTTGTTATTTTGCTTAGCGTATGAGTCGAAAGCTGCAACAAATGCTGATCGAACCGCCTTATCCGGAGATCCGCCGTGCTCAAGCCAGGACGAATTGTGGTAATGCTCAATTCGCGCCTCGGTATTCGTAAAGCAAAATGCGCAGGAAAGTTTAACCTTATATTCAGGCTTATCAGCGCGATCTCTGCCACGACGCTCAGCCGTCCAGAACTGAGGCTCGGTCATTTTCTCCTCACCTACAAGCTCGAGTACATAGTCGGTTATTCCGTTTTCATAACAAAACTCGGTTACATCATAGCTGTTGCCATTTTGATTTCTGAATCTAAATGTCACACCCGCATTGACAACCGCCTGACGCTTCATAACATCCAAAAAATATTCGGCCGGAATTGCAATATCGGTAAATACATCAATATCAGGACGCCAACGAATACGGGATCCGGTTTTCTTCCTTGTTGTAGGCTCACTTTTAAGTCCGCCAATATTTTCGCCCTTTTCAAAGTGGAGAGAATACTCTTTACCGTCACGCCAAACGGTAACATCCATATACTCGGAGGAATACTGGGTAGCACAAGAACCGAGACCGTTTAAGCCAAGAGAATACTCATAGCTTTCGCCCTCGTTGTTTTTATATTTGCCACCTGCATATAATTCACAGAACACAAGCTCCCAGTTATAACGCTGCTCGGCAGGGTTATAATCAACAGGACAGCCGCGTCCGAAGTCTTCTACCTCAATGGATCCATCGGCAAATCGGGTTACGATTATTGTATCACCGTGTCCCTCGCGGGCTTCATCTATTGAGTTTGAAAGAATTTCAAAAACCGAATGCTGACAACCGTCAAGTCCGTCAGAGCCGAAAATAACTGCCGGGCGTTTTCTGACGCGATCCGCACCTTTTAGTGATTTAATACTTTCATTACCGTAATCTGGCGTATTACTTTTCTTCATGAGGGTCCTCCACTAATAAACATAGTTATACAGATATAGTATAACATAAATTTCCAAAAAAATAAATAGGTAATATTTAAGGAATATTTGTCCAAAATTTTAAATATACATTTATCAAGATTTCAAATAAAAAGGAGCCGTGATAATAATGGACAAAGCCTTGAAGTTATTTAAAAATCCCCGTTTTTTTATGTCGGATGCGCTGAATGACGCTCACAATCGTGAAACCTCGTTAAGAAACATTTTAAAGGGCAAAAAGCAACAAATCACGCCTGATGCTCTGACCCGGCGTGATCTTCTTAAAGAAATCGACGACACGCTAAGTGAACTGAGATATGCAAGAGCCTGCTTTGAAAGTGCATATGAGCCGGAGATCGTTGAGGCCTGTGTTTACAAGATAAAATCCGCCGAGGCGCGCTACAATTACCTTCTGCGCAAGGCTAAGGAAACCAACACCGCCAGAAGTAAATTTGAGGTTTAGATATGTTTATTTCCATTGTTGCCGCTATACTCATATCCCTTCTTTTCAAGCCTACAAGACGAGCATTTTGGGCACTTTCCGGCCTCGCCGTTTTGAATTCTTTCGGTGTTCCTGTAGGAGCTAATTTACTCAACGCCTGCCTAATCGGCTTTCTCGGCATTCCCGGCATTGGCAGTGTTGCACTTTTGAATATGATTTATTAGGGGAGATTTCTACATCTCCTCTTAATTTTTTGCTTGAAAAATCTTTTTGGGGGTAGTATACTAACTATATATGCCAATAAAAAGGAAGTGATTTTGAATGTCCCCGGACCCGTATCGAAGTAGAAACTTAATAATGATGCACGGCGCTCACCGGAGATATTCTTAGTGTTTCCGCGGCTGTTCCGTGCCGTAAAAAGGAGGAAACACTATGCTTTCATACTACATTGGAAACCAAGGCAAGATCGAGGAAATCGAGAGTGCTTGTAAAGGCGCTTGGATAAGCCTTGTTGATCCTACCGATGCCGAGCTTTCAACGGTTGAAGGTTTAGGTATTGATCCGGCTATGCTCAGAGCCGCTCTTGATGCTGAGGAGACCTCGCATATCGATATTGACGACGGTCAGACTCTTATCATCGTTGACGTTCCTGTTGCTGAAGAGTCCACAGATCCCAACACTATCGTTTACTCTACCCTTCCGGTAGGTATTATCGTTACCGAGGACTACATTATCACGGTTTCTCTTAAGGAGACTTCTACCTTTATTGATCTTAAGAAAGGCAGAATTAGAAATGTAGCGCCCCAGCAGAGAACAAAGTTCGTTCTTCAGATACTTTTACGCGTTGCAAACCGTTATCTCTACTACTTAAAGCAGATCGACAAGATTTCACACGCGGTGGAAAAGCAGCTCCACAAGTCTATGAAAAACAAAGAGCTTTTCCAGCTTCTTGAGCTTGAGAAGTCCCTTGTATACTTCTCTACCTCGCTGCAATCCAATTCAATTACCATCAAGAAGATTCTTTCCGGCCGTGTTTTAAAACTTTACGAAGAGGATCAGGAATTACTTGACGATGTATTGATCGAGGTCAATCAGGCAATAGAGATGTCTAACATCTACTCCAGTATTCTTTCCGGAACTATGGACGCTTTCGCTTCCGTTATATCAAATAATTTAAACATCGTTATGAAGGTACTGACCTCGGTTACCATTCTTCTTACCATCCCGAATGTGATATTCAGCTTCTTCGGTATGAATGTAACCGGTCTTCCCATTCCCACAACCTGGTTTGCTTCATTGTTAGCCGGCGCAATTACCCTTATTGCCTGGATCGTTTTAAAGAAAAAGGATCTGATTTAGTTTTTCCTTGTTTTTAAGGAAATTTTTGTTGACAATGCACCGTAAATACTGTATAATATTTGCTGTTGTCGGCTTGGACGGTTAGCTCAGCTGGTAGAGCATCTGCTTGACGTGCAGAGGGTCAGGGATTCGAGTTCCTTACCGTCCACCATTAAAAAAGTACTTGCCGTAACATATTTTGTTGCGGCAGGTATCTTGACAAATGCGCCGATATTTGATACAATGTTTTGGCTTGTTATGCGGGTGTAGTTCAATGGTAGAATTCCAGCCTTCCAAGCTGGTTACGTGGGTTCGATTCCCATCACCCGCTCCATTCGATTTCCCGACAAGGGTCGATATTTATATGCGCCTGTAGCTCAGGTGGATAGAGCAACTGCCTTCTAAGCAGTGGGTCGGGAGTTCGAGTCTCTCCAGGCGTGCCAAGCATTTCCCTTTTAAAAAGAAAAATATATGGTGGATATAGCTCAGTTGGTTAGAGTACTAGATTGTGGCTCTAGGGGTCGCCGGTTCGAATCCGGTTATCCACCCCACTTTTTCTTTTTATGTAGGTCTTAACCTGCGCCAGGAGTCCTTTTCGTTGGGATGTCGCCAAGTCGGTAAGGCACCAGACTTTGACTCTGGCATTCGTAGGTTCGAGTCCTGCCATCCCAGCCATATGATCCACTAGCTCAGGCGGTAGAGCACCTGCCTTTTAAGCAGGGTGTCCGGAGTTCGAGTCTCCGGTGGGTCACCAAAGAAAGAAACCTTGTAATTACTTGTTTTTCAAGCATTACAAGGTTTTTTTAGTTTTTGCGCACCACTTGCAAATTATGGGTAAAAATGGGCGATTTCGGGTATAGTTAGGGTGTCAAAATGGTGTCAAAAAGACTCTATTTCACCAACCTCGCCAGCACCGCCGCCAACTCTGCCCTGGTAACCGGCTTGTCCGGCTTAAAGGTATTGTCCGCATAGCCTTTCATTAAGCCCGCTGCCGCCACCTTTTCAATGTCTGCTTTCGCCCAATGGTTCTGTGTGTCAACAAATCCCACGGGAGCACCCTCTTTCTTTTTAAGTTTATACTCGTCCGCTATTGCCTTTGCCACCGCACAAGCAATGGCGGACTTGTTTTTTATGTAGATCGCCATATCGTCAGCATCATCGATAAAGCAGGTCTCGAATAACGCGCTCGATACGCCGTGCCGTTTCGCCTCAGCAATAACAGAATAATTTTTACGCTTGACACCTCTGTTTTTGAAACCAAATGATGCCATCGCCGCGAGGATCTTCTGCTCAACTGCAATCACCTTTTCAGAGGTTGTCACCCATACTTCAGTGCCTTTGCTCTTACCGTCTCCGGGGTCATTCTCAACAGCATTAAAATGAACCTCGAACACATAATCGTATGGCTTGAAGTTATAATGATAACCCTCGGCAACAAGATCGTGATACATCGACCGCGCCATATTATAGACACCGCATTGGCATTCATACTTTAAGAGTTCCTTTTGGAGTAGCGTTACAAACTCTCGAGCAAGGTCCGCCTCACGACGACCAAAAGCACACGCACCCGGATCAATTCCGCCGTGTCCCGCTATAAGAAGAATATTAAACATCTTACGAAACAACCTCCCATGTTTTTACTTCCTCGTTTATATCGTCTATAAACGAATTGCCTTTGAGGGCTTTATAAGCTATGTATAGGAGTACAAAATTTTCTTTTTCGTACTGTCTTATCGTTTTTGCATCCTTATTGCGGTAGTATATTTCAAGCATTTTGCTTCTCAAAAGACATTTTATACCATCTGCAATTTTTCGGAAGAAAACGACAATACCAACTACAACGCCCAACAGCACCCCTATTTCAGTGAGAAATGTGGCTATTGTAGAGATGGTCATTCGTCCTTGCCCTCCTGCTTAATAAGCTGATTAGCATATACACTTGCGCCGGCGCAAAGCACGCCCTGGGTAATTGCTGCAAAAATAGCACTAAAAATGTCCGCGCTCGATGCAAACACTCTCGTCGCGCCTATGTAAAGAGCCGACAAGCACACGGCAACAACGCCGAGACATATCGGTATACGCTTGTCCGGTACCGCATCGCTCTTCTTAAGACCCACGCCGATTAAATAAAGCACCGGAATGAGCACCACAAGCTCCGGACAAATAAACTCTTTTAACATTTCTAACATAAAACTTCCTCCTCAACTTTTGGCTGCATAGCCTGATATTCTTCCTCGGTGATTTCGTAGAATTCCTCTGCCGTAAGACCGACCGCAAGCACGACCTCTTTACCGTAGATCTCAGCACCATCGGTAACGATTTTGCCCTCATCGGCAGTCAACACTACCCTGTTATTAATTACATTATTTTTCATCAGATTCACCTTACTAATTACTTTATTTTTCATAAGCTCTACGACAAACTGAATGTCCAAGTTGGCTTCGTTGCGATAAGCTCATCCCAAGACGCATAATCGGTAGTTGACCAATCTGCATTGCTTACTGCAGAAGATTTAACAGTAAGTGTATTTCCGCTTGTGGTACTCGACAAAGCCTCAACTACACTTACAAGACTTTTTGCGGTCAACGGACAATCTTTAAAGTTAATACTTTGAGGAATTTCACCCACCATTGTGATGTTTTCAAGTTTCGTGCAACCGGAAAACCAATCTTGATATGTTCCCGTATAACCACTCATATCGAGTGAGTGAATGGTTTCAAGTATCGACGCACCATAGAATACACTTGCGTTGTTTCCGCTTATCGTTATCGGCACAAGCGTGTCGGTAACAGTTGAGGTCATGAACATATTTGTTGCCGTGTTATTACCGCTGCAAACAATGGGATATTTGGGGTTATAGGTGGTGCCGCTTCTCCAATAACCTCGCGAAAATGCGGAATGGTAGCTCGTGCGGCTTCCGCTGTACTGGAAGGCATTCC
>JAZNNQ010000002.1:0-106801 GCA_045580305.1 Eubacteriales bacterium | reverse complement strand
ACGCCAGTATTACCGGAATTTTATTCTTTCTCTTTACAAAAAATCTTGCTTTCAAAACTGCCTTGCATCCTGAAAAGATGAATTTTGGATGAAGTTTAAGCTAAAAACGCCCCATAATCCTGACGGATATGGGGCGTTTTTGGTGCAGAAATTCGCCAAAAGGCGCTTTTTCAGGACAATACTTCCTTGCCTGGCTGTGGCGAAACTACTCAGCCTTTTTAATTATACAAAGCATCTTTTTCCCATCGCGCAACATTGGTGTCAATATATTCCCAAACACCCCGGTAATCCGCATCTCCACGAATTATATGGTCGTAAAACGACCTCTGCCAAAAGGATTTTCCCACTTCTTTCGTCACCAATGTTTTAAAAGAGCGCACCACATCCGATATCGTTTTTGTAGGGGACGATGCCCTCATCGTCCCGTGTAACGATATAATCATATGCACATGGTTTGGCATAATTACATATTTATCAACCGACACATTTTCATACACAGCATTTATGTTTTTGATATATTTATCACATATCAAGCCGTATATTGATAAATGATTTTGCGGGACGATGTGGGCATCGTCCCCTACGATTTTGCTTAAAATTTGCTTTTTGTCTTTGACGCAGATTGTTATAAAATATGCACCCTCAACCGAGTAATCATACCCGCAAAGCCGCACATTTTTCCTTTTTGGAAGCCCCATTATTTATTTTCCTCAGTTAGCACAAATAACTCATTCCCAATTGCTTATAAAGCCAGTATTTTGTCTTTCCCTTTTTCTCCAGTAATTCCAAAACATTTAATCATCTCTATTTTATTTCCTGCTCTAAATCTCTAAATTCCTCGGTTGCAAAAAATTCATCTAAAGTTATGCCTAATCCATCACAAAGCATTTTAATGGTAACAATACCAGGGTTTTGACTCTTTCCGTATAATATATTCTTTATTGTGGATGGTGCAACCGCAGACTCTGTAGACAACTTATTTATAGTCATCTTCTTCTCTTCGCAGAGCTTCAGTATTCTGTTTTTAACCGCAGTATATGTGTCCATCTCTGTCCCGCCTCTCAATAATTATAGGCTAATTGTAGACTATAATTATTGACATAATAGGCTATATATGATACTATGTAACCTGCAGTGAGGTGTTAGATATAATGATAATTGATGTTACCGGAACTATTCTTATCCCGGGATTTTGGGGAGTTAATTGCCCGGGTAATGGCAAACATAAAGATGAAAACGGCGAAATAATTGAATGTTGTTGTGATGAATGTGATTATATGTGGTGCTGCTGGGTAGATTTCACACCTGAAGCCTGCACAACCTGCAACGATTTATTTTGTCCCTTCGCTAAAGGCAAGAAAAAAGGCTGAGTAAAACGCCACAGCCAGATAAGGAAGCATTGGTTTTGATACCATATTTTCCGTAAATAGTGCATCAAAAATTGCGGTAATACGCCAATATTACCGGAATTTTATTCTTTCTCTTTACAAAAAATCTTGCTTTCAAAACTGCCTTGCATCCTGAAAAGATGAATTTTGGATGAAGTTCAAGCTAAAAACGACCCATAATCCTGACGGATATGGGGCGTTTTTGGTGCAGAAATTCGCCAAAAGGGCCTTTTTCAGGACAATACTTCCTTACCTGGCTGTGGCGAATGCACTACCTTTTTATTATTATAATTTTTCTACTGCAGAAGCAACATCTGCTACCTTGGTGTCTTCAATTGATTCGAGATTACCCGCGTCGCAAAGAGCCGCGATCTTGGGATTGAGCGGAAGACGCGCAAGTACGGGAAGTCCGAACTGCTTTGCAACCTCTTCGATTTTGCTCTCACCGAAGATGTTTATCTTGTTGCCGCACTCATCGCACTCAAGATAACTCATATTCTCAACGATACCGATAATCGGCACATTCATCATCTTTGCCATATTAACAGCCTTGGCAACGATCATCGAAACAAGCTCCTGAGGCGAGGTTACAATAACTATACCGTTTACCGGAAGGGTCTGGAACACGGTGAGCGGTACATCGCCGGTGCCCGGAGGCATATCAACTACCATATAGTCCACTTCTTTCCAGATTACATCTGTCCAGAACTGCTTGACCGCGCTTGCAATAACCGGGCCGCGCCATACTACCGGCTGGTTCTCGTCTTCAAGAAGTAAGTTGATTGACATTACATCAATTCCGCCCTCGGACTTAATGGGGGCAATTCCGTTAGCGTAAGAGGTTGCAGGACCTTTTACGCCGAAAATTTTGGGAATGGACGGGCCTGTAATATCCGCATCCAGGATACCCACATTTTTGCCGCGACGGTTAAGTTCAATGGATAAAAGTGAGGTGACAAGGGACTTGCCTACGCCGCCCTTACCGGAAACGACGCCGATAACTTTGCCGATATTGCTCATCTCGTGACAAGGCTCACGGAAATCCTCCTTACGGGAGGAACAATTTGATGAACAGCTGCTGCAATTATGTGTGCAACTCTGATTATCTGCCATTGGTAAAACATCTCCTTTAAAATTGCTTTAATTAGCATAACAAAAAAACAAGGCGATGTCAAATAATTCGGGTTGTGTCCCATCCTTTTTTGTGTTAAAATATTCTGCAAGGAGTGATATTTCGTGCAAGATATACTTTTTTCACTTAATATAGTCGCGCCGCTTTTTATTTTAGTTGCGGTTGGCTACTTTTTAACACAAATAAAGTTCTGGAACGAGGATTTCCTCAAAATCGGCAATAAGTTGTGCTTTAATGTATTGCTTCCCGTAATGCTGTTCCACAACATATCAAAATCCAATTTCTTCAAAATTTTTGATCCCAAGTTGATTATTTTTATCCTCTCCTCGGTTACCGTTCTGTTCCTTTTGGGATTATTTTTAATCCGTTTCTTTACTCGTGACGGAGGACGACGCGCCGCTATCGTTCAGGCGTTGTTCAGAGGTAATTACCTGCTTTTGGGCGTTCCCATATGCGCAAGTATGTTCGGTGAGGAAGGCGGCGCGGTGGCGTCGGTTTGTTCCGCATTTGTCATACCCTATTTTAATATTCTTGCCACAATTCTTCTTAGTATTTACAGTCGTGACAAGGTTACAACGGTAAAAAGTGTTCTTCTGAAAATCGCAAAAAATCCGCTTATTATCGGTTGTGTTTTGGGTATTATCGCATCTCTCACCAAAATTCCCATTCCCGAAACGATAGATAAAGCCCTTACTAATATAAAGAGCCTTGCGACACCCTTTGCTCTTCTCATTTTAGGCGGTGACTTTAAGTTCAGAGAATTAAGAAGCAATTTAAAGCCGGTTACAATTACCACCTTCCTGCGCCTTATCATAGTTCCGGCGCTTGTTATCGGAATTGCTGTTTTCCTTGAATTTAGCGGTGTTTCCCTTGGTGTTCTTATTGCTGTATACTGCACTCCGGTTGCGGTTTCAAGCTATCCCATGACACGGCAGATGAACGGAGATTATGAGCTTGCAGGACAGCTTATCGTTTCCACCACCTTCTGTTCAATGTTCACGATTTTTATTTTCGTATATGGTTTGAGGCTTTTAGGACTGGCATAAAAAGACCTCATCCCCCGCTAAAGCGGTCCCCCTTCTCCTAATAGGAGAAGGCCAAAAATAAATAAAAAAGCGAGTGGTTTAACCACTCGCTTTTTATTTATTCTGCTTTCTTTTTGGGATATGCGCTGAAGTATACCTTACCAGGGGTAAGTTCTACCTCACGTGCTTCCATCATTTCACTTACGGTTACAAGCTGGTAGCCGCGTTTAATAAGCTCGGGGATAATGATTTCAGCCGCCTCGGCACTGGTTTTATAAATCTCGTGCATTAAGATAATATCGCCGTCCTGTACATTATCCAAAACGATTTTAACGATAGCGTCGGTATTTCTGCTCTTCCAGTCCACGGTATCGAGTGACCAACTGATAATCGGTGCGCCAACCGATGCTTTAACGGTTGCATTTACCGCGCCGCCCGGAGTTCTTACCAATGCGGTGGGATTACCGGTAGCTTTCTTTACAAGGTCACTTGTACGGCTGATCTGGGACTTGATATCCTCAGCGGATAGCTTTGTAAGTGTGGGGTGGTCGTAGCTGTGGTTTCCTATCTCACAGCCAAGCTCTACCGCGCGCTTTAAGTTTGCAGAATTGCCGTCAACAAGCTCACCCAATACGAAGTAGCTTGCTCGTGCGCCGTGTTTTTCAAGGGCATCTAAAATTCTGCCGCCGTATTTGCCCGACGGGCCGTCATCAAAGGTAAGTGCTACCATAGGCTTTTCCGGGTCTACATTAGGTCCGGTAAGGCGAAGTTCTATCTTCTTAAAGGTAGCGGTTATCATCGGGTTTAAAACGCCGACGGAATACTCAGCGAGAAGGTCTCCACCCTTTACAGCCGCAAGGCTTAACGGATTATTGCCACCGTTTGCTACCGCACCAAGGAGATGTGTATATTCATCCTCATTTTCCGCCTTAGGTGCCTCCTCGGGTTCATTCTCAGGTTCTGTTTCGGGTTCGGTCTCGGGAGTCTCTTCCGGGACATCTGTCGGTGTATTCTCCGGTTCTTCTTCCGGAGTATTTTCCTTATCGGTTACCTCAATGGGTGCTTTCTCCTCGGGTTCATCACCGGAGAAAAGACTGTATGCGCCAAAGCCAATACCGGCAATAAGCAGTAATGCTATAGCGAATATAATAAGCTTTTTACGGCGAGCCGCGCGTCTTTGCTTGCGGCGGCGCTCAATACGCTCCTCCAAAGAGGAATTATCATAGTTGTTCATTATCTTGTATCCCCCTTAATTCGAGAAATTTCCACACATCTATAATATCAAAAAATCCCTTTAAGGTCAACAAAAAAAGTGGCGGTAAAACCGCCACTTTTTTATATTTAACTATTATACCTTTTCGTGGGTATCGATCATCTCGATGTTGCCGTTCGGGCAGCGGTTGTAACACATACCACAAGCAACACACTTGTCGGAGTTGATCTGAACAGCATCTGCGCTGATAATGAACGGAGCAAAGTCAGTACAGATGGTCTTACAGAGCTGGCAACCCTCACCACAACCACACTGTAAGCAACGGGAAGCTTCTGCATAAGCCTCTTCCTCGGTCATTACACGGCGGTAGGTGTTAAAGTTCTTAATTCTCTCCTTACCCTCTGCGGTTTCAAGGTTTACACCCTCGCCATCAGAGAAGTACGGGTTACGACGGAGAACGGTATCAGCAGAAACTACCGGATACTCGCCAACATATTCCATAGTGGGCTTGCCACCGGTTAATGTGGAGTCGATAGAGAATGCAGCATGACGACCGTCAGCGATAGCGGAGATGATGTTGCGAACCTCAACAGCATCGCCACCGGCAAATACGAAGTTGTCAGCGGTCATGGTGTCGCGATCAACAGCGATCATACCCTTACCGTCAGCAACAACGCCATCAACAGCATCGGGCTTCTGACCAACAGCGGAGATTACGCAGTCACAGGGAAGAGTAAACTCAGCACCACATACGCCTTCCGGACGGCGACGGCCACTTGCATCAGTAGCGCCGAGAGTCTGGTTAGCCATACGGATAGCTGCAACCTTGCCGCCTTCCTTAACAACCTCAACCGGGGATACGAGGTACATAATCTTAACGCCCTCTGCCTCTGCCTCAGCGATCTCGTCGCCGGTAGCAGGCATCTCGTCGCGGGTACGACGGTAAGCGATATAAACATCCTTAGCACCAAGACGGAGAGCACTACGAGCAGCATCTACTGCGGTAAAGCCACCACCGAGAACAACTACGCGCTCGCCAACAGCGGGCTTCTTGCCGTCATAAACATCCTTTAAGAAGTCAACAGCAGAGATAGCAGCGTCATCACCCGGAACGCCCGGTAATGTACCGTTCTGAGCACCGATGCCAACGAATACAGCAGCGTAGCCCTCAGCCTTAAGACCGTCAACGGTGATATCCTTACCGAGTGTTACACCGGTCTTGATCTCAACGCCCATTGCCTTAAGAAGCTCGAACTCAGCGTCAATGTCAGCCTTATTCATACGGAAGTCCGGAATAGCATAGCGCATCATACCGCCAAGGTACTCTTCCTTCTCGAACATGGTTACAGCGTAACCAGTCTTAGCAAGGTACCAAGCAGCGGAGAAGCCTGCAGGGCCGGAACCGATAACAGCAACTCTCTTGCCGTTTGCAGCAGCCTTAGAAGTATCCGGCTTCCAGCCGTTCTTCTTAGCCTGGTCGATAGCAAATTCCTTAAGATCACGGATCTGGATTGCACGACCGGTAACACCCCTAGTACAAGCAAGCTCACAAGGATGTGAACATACCTGGCCACAGATGCTCATAAGCGGAGCAGCGCCAACGATTAAGTTGTAAGCCTCCTCATACTCACCCTCAGCGATCTTATGGATATAAGCCTGAGCCGGAGTGTGAGCAGGACAAGCGCCCTTACAGGGAGCAGCAAGATTTTCCTTAATGTGTGCATAACCGTGATAGAGAGTAACCTCCTGAGCGGTTCTTACATGAGGAACGATAAGGTCACGCATATCGCGGGTGGTCTTGTAGTTATGAGTCTCCATAAACTCACGAACGCCCTGGATAAGGTCGCCCATAAAGCCGTAACCGGAGATAAGAGTCTCGGAACAGATACCGATCATATCAGCACCGCACATAAACATCTCAACAGCGTCATGCCAGTTGCGGATACCGCCGGCCATCATGATCTTGCCGTCAGGACCGTTTACCTTACGGATTTCGTATGTATCACGGAGAGCAAGAGGCTTAACCCAAGAACCACAGTGGCAGGACATGGAGATTTCATCCTGGAGGTGGTAGGGAGCGCGCTCGGGATGCTCGATATCGATCGGCGGGATAGCCATACGGTTGGAGGTACCACCAACAGCGTCTGCACCTGCAGCGTAAAGTGCGGTAGCAACCTTAGCGATCTGGCCACCTTCCGGAGTTAACTTAACGAAAAGCGGAATGGAAATTTCCTTCTTGATAGCGCGAACGATTTCAGCAACAGCCTCACCGTTCTGACCAAGGGAAGCACCGGTCTTCTTTGCAGAAGCATTGTCGTCACCGGTGGAAAGAGTAAGGTTGAAGGACATGTTCGGGCAGCACATGTTAAGCTCGATAACATCTGCACCGGCCTCTTCAAACTTCTTGGACATATTAACCCAGCCTGCAACACCGTCGTCACCAGCGTAGGTAATGTTAGCGAAAAGCTTTAAGTCACCCTTAAGTTCCTTCTTAGCATCGCGCATAAGCTGTAAGCCCTGCTCGAAGTTTAAGCGCTTCTCAACGGTAAAGCAAAGTGCGTTACGATCCTTAAAGATTGCGTAACGGGGCTTACGGTTGATGTAAGGAGCCGGATCGATGGTGAGCTTGATACTTGCTGCACCCCAGCCGCATTCCTCGATAACCTTAAGCTGCTCAACAGACTTAGTGGTAGGACCGGAAGCTACATAGAAGGGGTTTCTGAATTTCACGCCGGCAATTTCAACCGGCAGGTCAAAGTTTGTGTTTTTCTTTTTCATAGCCTTTTATCTCCTTATCTTTAATTATTTTTAAAGTTTGTCGTTCTTAATTGCGATGCCCTCTTTTGCGGACTTGTAGATTAAGTTGATAACTCTGAGAGCCTCAAGACCGTCGATACCGCGGAGACCGACCTTTGCATCTACGCTATCACGAGCAGACTCCATAAAGTGGCGGATCTCACCTACATAGCCGAGGTTGAACTTCTCGTCAACAGCGGGCTTGGACCAACCGGTGGTAACATCTGCCTTCTCAACGGTGTATGCAAGACCGGGCTCGGAATATACATTAAGAGCGGATGACATAGTGAGGTCTACATGTACGCAACCCTTGTCGCCGTAGAAGTCGATAATGTCTTCCATACCGCCGGTGGTAACATAGTTAGCCTCAAGAAGAGCACGGGTTCCATCTTCAAACTTCATAAGAACAGCAGCCCAGTCCTCACCTTCCATAGTCTTGTGCCAGAGGTTGCTCTCGCCGCCGCCTGATGTCATAGCAACAAGCTCTGTCCAACGGTTGTTCTTAAGAGCAAGCATAAAGCAAACCGGATGAACACCGAGGTGAACCATTGAACCGCCGCCGCAGAACTTGATGGTCTGTGCGAAGGGTGAGTGAGAACCGTTGTGGCACTCACGAGCACGAACGAACATGGGCTTACCGATAGCACCCTCATCGATTACTGCCAGTGCACGGCCAAGTGCCGGTGCAAACAGCCAGTCCTCAGCATAGTATAACTTCTTACCTGCAGCATTTGCAGCGTCAACCATAGCCTGAGCATCCTCAACAGTTGTAGCAAGGGGCTTCTCGGAAACAACATGACGGCCCTTTGCGAACGCGCGCTTTGCAGCTTCAACATGGAGGAAGTTGGGGAGACAGATGTCAACAACATCACACTCAACCTCGTCAATAGCCTTGAACATATCGTCATATACAGCGTAATCCTTAAAGCCGTAACGATCTGCAAGAGCCTTAACTCTGCTTAAGTCCTTATCGCAAATTGCAACGATTTCTGCAATGTCGGTACAGCGGGAATAACCCTCTGCATGCAGGTCAGCACTGAAAGCAGCGCCGATAAGTAATACTTTCACTTTGCCCATTTCTAAAATACCTCCTGATATTTGTGTGTGAGTAAGTAATGTTCTTGGACACACTACTCGCAATATATACCAATATAATACACCACTTTTTCTACAAAAACAACCTTTTTTTAAAAATTGTTTATTTTAATCTTTACCCACCGTAAAGTTTATTATATAATATGTATAAAAGCGAGGTGTATTTTATGACAAGAGCCATAATTTGTGATTGCCGTTACCGAATGAGCCTGCCGGTTATCCGCTCATTGGGTGGCCTTGGTATTCCCCTCACCGGCACCGATCCTGAGGGCACACCGAGCGAGAAATCACTGGGCTTTTATTCTAAATATGTAAATGATACCGCCTCTCTCCCATCTCCACATAGCGATGCTTTTATCCCCGCCTTAAGGGAGCTTTGCGGCGAGGAGAAGCCGGTCATTCTGCCCTGCGGCATTGACACGCTTCTTAAACTGTCCGAGTGCAAGGAGGAGGTTTCTTCCTTCGCACAGATTGCGGTACCCGATTTTGACAAGATCACCCTTGCAAATGACAAGGCCTCCCTTATGGCATTTGCAAAGGATATAGGTATAAAAGTCCCCTTCACCACCACTTTGGAAAACGAAACCGTGGAGCAGCTATCCGACCGTATTACCCTGCCCGTGGTCATTAAATTCCGTGCAGGCGAGCTTTTGGGCTTAGATCCTTCTGAGCGGTATAAAATAATCCGTGACCGCGACAGCTTTATCCGCGAATTCACCCGTATGCACGCCCTGCAGGAGTTCCCGCTGGTACAGCAGTATATCGAGGGTGACGGTTTCGGCGTATCCGCGGTATTCGGCAAGGATCACAAACCACTTCAGGTTTTCTGTCACAAGCGTCTTCGCGAGTACCCCATATCCGGCGGCCCCTCCTCCCTTTGCGAGAGCATATGGGACGAAAAGCTTGTTGACTCGGCGGTCAAGCTGTTAAAAGCCCTTTCCTGGGAAGGTGTTGCGATGGTGGAATTCAAGGGCGAGTATCTTATGGAAATAAACCCCCGCTTCTGGGGTTCTCTGGCGCTGGCGCCGATAGCCGGCTGCAATATGCCCCACGCCCTTTACCGCGCCGCCCTTGGCGAGGTTTGTGAAAACATTTCATTAAGCTACGAAAAAGGGCGGAAAATGCAGTTCTTTTTACAAGACACTTTATCTGTACTGTCTCACATTAAGGCGGGTCGGGTAAAGGTACTCTTTAAATACCTTCTCGATTTACTTAACCCCAAGGTTAAGGACGGCGTGTTCAAATTAAGCGACCTCAAGGCGAGTATTCAATATTTTAAGCAGGCCATTAAGAAAAGGGACAAGATACAATGAGATTTGATTTACATGTGCATTCCGAAAACTCTGTCGACTCCAGGCAGAGCATAGACGAGCTTATCCGTGGTATGAAGGCGCGAGGTATTGACGGCGTTGCTATCTGCGACCACAATCACTTTACCCGCCCACCATCGATGCCCGGTTTTACTTTTATCCCCGCAGCGGAGTATTCCACCGATGCGGGACACATTCTCACCTATTTTCTCACCGAAGGTATTGAGGATAAGTTTACGCCCGATGCAAAGGGTCGTTACCGCTGGCAGGATGTACTGGATGCGGCACACAAACAAGGTGCTCTTTGCTTTGTGGCGCACCCCTATGCTCCGAAACTTGAGCGTAGTTCCGATTTTTGGGAGCAGATAGACGGCGTCGAGGTGTTTAACGCCAGAAGTGAGCTGTCCTCAAACAAGCGGGCGAATATAGACGCGCAAACCACCTGCTTGCTCAACGGAAAACCCTATTCGGCGGGAAGCGATGCACACTTTTTCCGCGAGGTAGGTGTTACCTATTTTGAATGCGAGGGCGATCTCAGAGATGCTCTTATGAATAAGCGCGGCAGGGTTTATGCCGGCTGTGCATCCCCTATATGGCGGCCTATGAGCCACTATTTAAAACTTTGTGAAAAGAAAATGTACCGTGATATTCCAAAGGTATGTGTGCGGTTTTTAATCGCACTTACCAGAATATTCCGCAGAAAGACCCACGGATATATAAATATGGAGGTAGGAAAATGAATTTATATCAGTTAGCAAGACGCGCTAAAGGTAAATATAAAGAATATGTAAAGGCTAAGGCGGGCACTTATTTAAGTCCGGTAAGAAGAATTGAGCGTGTAGCGCCCATTCCCAACCGCCGCCTTTGTGCCATGACCTTTGACGACGGCCCTGCCGCATCCGCTACAAACCCCCGCCGCTCCGACCGTGGCCTTACCGATGATTTACTGGATACTCTTGCAAAATTCGGCGCTAAGGGTACCTTCGATGTTATCGGCACAACCGAGGATAACTATCCGGACGAAAAAGGGCCCGACGGCGCATTCACCTGGGGCGGTGTGGCGTATGACCATTATCCGGATTTCGGTCTTGATCATTTGGGCGGTGTTAAAAACCAGCCCGGGCTCGCCAAGAGAATCCTCGACGAGGGCCACGAGATCACAAGCCATACCTACGCTCACCGTCTTTTCGGCGAGAATAAACTTATTTACGGCAAGCGCAAATATTTTGAGAATATCCACGATGTAATTGACGATTTAAAGAAATTAGACGGTCTTTTAAAGGATGATTTCGGCTACAGCATCCGTCTTTCCCGTCCGCCCCATTATATCGACAAGACCTGCGACGGTCACAATTCCTATGATGCATACCGCTATATGAATTACCAGTATATGGCGGCAAGCTTTGACGGTGGCGGATGGCAGGTAAGCGGCGATTATAGCAAGGATGTTGAGGCGATGATAACGCCCCTTAAAAAGGCGCTGGAGGCTGACCCCAATTCCCTTTCCGGCCAGATAATCTTCCAGAAGGATGGCTGTAATATGAACCGCGAGACTCCTATTGCAGACGCGCTGGAGCCTCAGCTTAAATTGCTTTATGATTTAAGCTATGAGGTGATTTCCGTGCGGGATCTTTTAGCACTCTCCCCCTTCGAGGATGTCGGTGCTGAGGACTCGGTACATTCAAGCGCGCGCCGCCTTATTAACGCAGGCTACACGGTGGCTTATAAGAATAACACCTTACAGCCTGACCGCGTTGCCACCGTTGGCGAGCTTCTTATGATGTGTGCAGACCCGGAAAGACACCTTACCGTATACCGCGAATATGTGGATGCAGGCTTTGTCACCACGGACATTGCAAAGAATTATCACATAAAGCCCACCCATCCCTATTATTTTGCGTTCAAGGTGGCTATTGAAAACGGCGTTGTGGATATGGAAAATTCACTTAGGCTTTCGGTAAACACGCCTCTTACTCCCGACCTTTTTGGAAAACTCATAAATGAGGTTGCGGGAAAAAGTGTTGAGTACACGATAATGAATGAAAAGCGCCACCTCTCCCGCCGTGATATTTTACCGGTTTTAGCGGAGGTTTTATTAGGATAAAAAAGGGGAAACTTATATGAACGATCTAACCCAGAATAAAATTAAATTTATCGATTTCTGCAAGGAGCTTCTGGCGGACGGAAAAAGCATTAACCTCGCCTATCTGCCCCACAAGTTAAAGGAGATCGGTATAACAAACTACAAAGAACAACTTACCGACGGAAAGAAGCTCAGCAACTGGATAGAGGCAGAGTGCGCGTCATTGCTTACCATACGCGACAATGTCCTCAGCCTTCGTGACGAAAACACGATTTACTCCAAAGAGGATTTCGTTGCGGCGTGTACCAAAATATTTACAGAGCGAGATACTATCTTCTTCCCTGCTCTGCCCTCATATCTTTTGGAGCATATGGGCATAACCGACTATAAAAAACAACTTACCGGCGGTCTCGGTCTTGAGGCGTGGGTGAGAAACAACTGCCTTGATGTCTTCTCTCTCAACGAGGCGGAAAACGGCATTACTATGCCCAAAGCCGTGCGAGTTTTCACAAGGGATGAATTCGTTGAGATTGCAAATAAGCTTCTCAATGAAAAGGGTATCATATACTTCCCCTCGCTGCCCGAATATTTAAAGCCTTTCGGTGTGTTGGATTATCGCAAGCAGCTTACCGGCGGCGTGGGTATCGGCATATGGGTAAACACAAATTTCCGCGATGAGTTCACCTTCACCAAGGCGGGTAATGGTATCATGCTGCCCGGCTGCGAGGAGGCCGAGGGCGTTTCAAAGGAAATAAACCTTGAGATTGCCCAGCTAGGCGCTATAGCAGTTGTTGGCTCCTGGGACGAGTATTCAAAGTTGTTTCAGAAGTACACCCGTCAGTTAAAGGGCAAACACCATTGGTCCACTCTTGTTGCCACAGGCTTTGCCAATGCGCTGCTCGGCGGCAATGACATCGCACATTATGTGACTGACGGAAATTTAAAAATTGTTTTCTATACAGGCATTTCCAGCGAGTCCGGCAACGGAATATACGGTGTGCTGTCAGCAAATGGCGATAGTACAGAAGGTTCACCGTATTCCTTGGAGGGCTTTTGCTGTGTTTCCGAGGAGGATAGCGACTTAAGCCGCGAGATAAGGGCAAATGCGCCCAATATACTTACAAGCGGCACCAATACCGGCAGTAAGTATAAAGAGCTTCGCGCGGTTTGGGAGATTCTGACCCAGACAAAGGAAAAGCTTACCTCACTTACCGATGATCTTGCAAAGGCGGTAATACGCGGCTCAGCGATAGATGCTCACACCTTCAACCTTATTAAAAGCTACTTTGACAAGTGGGATCACGCCAATAAAATCATCGAATTTTTAGGCGTAAACATAGACGGGCCCGAAGGTCTTACCCTCGAGGCTCTTGATGCCTTCTTATCAAACACAAACGAAAAAAGCACATATTTTGACGATACGAAAAAACTTTTCACCACCTTCCTTGGTGAACTTAAGGCGCATTTTGCCGCAAATGCCTTTTTTGCCGATATCGTGGCTGAGGATATATCGCTCGTGGAAAAGTGTACACTGGACACCTATTCCGATTTAAATGTAATAGCGTGCCGCTACCGCGATTTGATGCATCTCACCGAGTATCCGGAGTTTACATCCGAGGCGGCTGAACTGTTTAACAATATGAATATGGCGTTCCGCGGTAATCTTTTAGCTGCCGCTTTTATCAATAAAAGTGCGGAAGCGGTCGGCGTTACCGACAAGACCGTGCCCCTCAAGGTTCTTACCGACCTTTCCACCCTTTCTGTGTCCGCATCCGTAGAAGATGACACCGATGAGACTGTATCGGTAAGTTGTGAGGAGTTGTTTGCCACCGTAATCGACGGCACTACCGCCGATGAATTTGCGGGGATTGTTCCCCTTATCCCCCATTTCTGCACAGATGATTTTGAGCGCGCGCTGGCACTTGGAAATATCGACAAGTGCAATACACTTTTGGAGAATCCTTCACTTTCCTTTGACCGTTCAAAAGAGGATATCCTTGCCGCCCTTGAAGGAGAACTGCCCGCAGGTCGTTCTTTATATGAGTGCGGAAAGCGCATTTACAATGTCATCGGCAACCGCAACAGATGTGCGGAAAAGTATTTTATTTCCGGTCTTATGGGTGATGCCGCAAACTGTGCAAGAGAGCTTCTTCGCATATATGCAGACCGCAACGATATAGATAATTTCTACCTGCTCTATGATAAATACGGTGATAGCGCCGCTTCTTCTCAGAGCGTGGATGAAATATTCCTTTTAAAGGTTCTGTGTACAAAGGATCCCGAGCAATTAAAGCACTACCTGCTGGGTCATTTATACACACTCTACATACCCCGCTACTCAGACGCGATAAGAGAGCTTCTGCTACAGTATGAGCACGAGGATGTTCTCGCTTTATTTGATGAGTGCGACATTCCCGACACTCCGCAAAATCAGTTCGAGGCACGAGTGCTTCTCGCAAAGACCCGGGAGGATTTTGCCGATCTTTCCGCGTATATCAGCACATCCGATGAGGAGCTTATCTCTCTCGGTTACACCCGAGAGGAGCTTTCAAATATGCAGGCGGTCCTCGTGCTTACCGACACCGAGGCAGAATTTAAAAACCCGATTGCGGGTCTCTATGCTCTGCAGAAAAATAAAAACGGCACGGTTGAGCGCCTTATCTGGGAGTCATTGGCTCAAAGATACAGCGAGGAGCTTTCCGTAATCCTTCTCGGTATATTAAAGGATGCGGACCGTTTTTACGAGCTTCAGCTGCTTTATGAATGCTATGAAGAGAAGCTTGTATCCAACAAGCGCGCCCGTGAATTATACATTATTTCCCTTATAAATCGTCCCGAGGACAAGCTTTATTCCTTCGTATGCACAAATATGCAGGACTTTATGAGTCTTATGGCGGATGGTGTCATTACAACCGACGATCTGCTCCGCGCCCAGCGTTTTATCGAAAATGACAAACTATTTACAACGCTTGTGGAGCTTAGCGCGTATCTTGATGACACTGTTTTAAAGAGCATTATCACCATGTCCGACCGTCTCCGCGAATTTGCGATGGATACAAGCCTGCTTGCAGAGTTTGATTTAAGCGCTGAGCGTCTTGAAAGCTTTGTGTTTGCCTATAAGGCGGGCAATTTTGACAGAGGCAGAAATGTTTTAAGCGTTGCCAAGCGACTCTTTACCTTTATCGGCTGTGAGAAGGGCGCGGCTAAGGCCTTTGCCCTGCTCTCTCTTGATTTCGGCTACAATGCCTTTGCCGCACTCTGGAAAATTTACGATGCGGAAAACAACCGTGTCGGAAAACTTGCTCTGCTTACAAAGTTCCCCGAGCAGCAGGCTGAAAATATGAGCGAATACCGTGCACTTTTACTGGAAAAGCCCGACTATTCCGCATTCCTTGCATCCATTACCGAGGATGAGGAGGTCTCTTCCGAGCTTGCTGTGCAGATTACCATAGCTAAGTGCAACTTAAATCAGGAGCTTTCCCACGATTTATTAACGGGCAAGCTCTCAGAGGTTGCGCCTCTTTGGGTTCAAAAAATGTTCTCGGCTATGTTTGATGCAAATCACACGGCAGAGCTTACCACCTTCCTTGACACTCGTTTTGATGAAATGCTGTGCACCTATACCGCAGAAGAGGTAGCCCTTATGGTTACCGCTCTGCCCGAGGCTTTCCTCAAGACCCTTCAGAAGGAATGTGAGAATAAGAAGCTTACCTATTACTTGTTTGAAAACCTCGGTCTTGGCCGCTACAAAGCCAAATCCGGTGCCTTCTTCAGCCAGATGCTTGAGCTTTATGCCGACGCTGAGGATAAGACCGCTTTATCACGACAGATAAAGACCATCTACGGAAAGAACGACGCACTTATTACTGACCTTACTCTGCTTGAGATATCGCATATTCTTGAAAACCACAAGGACGCAGCCTCTCTTTCCGAGGCGGTAAGTCAGCTTGTACTCGACACCGCTCTCACAAATGAGTGTATGTCCAGACTGCTCGCTACCCTTGCAGATACGGATATCGTTCTTACACATCAGCTGTGGATGACTATTATTGATAAATGTACCGAACTCAATATGGAGAAGGAGTGCTTTGACTTCATCAATGCACTGCCCGCTTTCTATTTGACCGACGGCAAGGCGGAGTTTTTAAATCTTCTGTGCAAATTATACTCTGCCGCTCTGGAAAACGGATATTTCGACACAAGCTGTAGCGACCGTGCGATCACCCTGTGCCATAAGCTTCTTGATACCGAATATTCCACCGAGGCACTTCTGTGTGCCTATAACCTGCAGAAGCATTTAGGCAACAGCGACTTTGCAAAGTTTAACCTGCTTATGCTCAACGAGAAAAAAATCGACGCTCTTCAGGAAAAACTCAGCGCCGAGTATGAGTATCAGCAGATGACGGTGAACACAAATGTTTTAAGCCTCTTTATTGATATGGCAAATTCCTCATCCATTGCGGAGATCCGTGAATATTGCACCTACTGCGGTAAGTTTGTAAGAGATGCAAGCGGCCTCGAGGACATTTTCTACGGTATGCAGGACGAGAAGTCCGAGAACTATTCTCTTGATATTTCCGTCGTATTGTTAAAGCTTCTATACCATACACCCGACTCTGCAAAATACTGGCAGGAGTGCCTGAAGCTGCCTATCGATACCACTTCGGCAGCTTATGCGAAGCTTATGTATTGCGCTTGTCTTGCAGGTAACGATACCAAGCTTTGGGAGAGTTGTCTTGACACCTGCGAGCAGTACTGCGAGTCTATTTTCCCCCGCGTGCTTATCTCCTTTGCGGAAAGCATTGATGATCGTAGGTATTTCGGCACTTTTAGGGGACTTCTTGCGGATAAGATCAAGATAGACCCGGGTTACCTCTCTCCTCTTTCCGAGGAGGATTCACTGCTGCTCACCAAACTTTTGTGCAAGCAGATGGACACCTATGCCCTTAAAAATCACGCGCCTATCCGCGACCTTTACATCATAACAATCGCAACCGATTCTCAGGATGCCTTTAAGTATATGATGGAATATATTGACCAATCTATGTTCAATAATACCCGTGAATTGGCCTTTGCCATCGCCTGCCGTTTACTTTTACAAAAGCGCTTTAGCGAGGCCAAGGAGCTTTTGGAGAAAACTCTCCATGTTTCACCCTTCAAGTATAAAAAACTTATCGAGAAACTGGCTCTTATGACCGAGGAAGAACTTGAGTTATGGAGTGCCGAGCCGGTAAACCAGAAGCTTATCGGTATGGTTCTGCCCGACGGCAACTATCCCAGTATCGACGATATACATCAGTTCGCATTCTCCTCCATCGACAACGCTGAGGAGGGGGCTTATTTGCTATGCGAAATACTGGATAACAATCCTGCTGATTACGGCTGTCATCTGGCACTGTTTACCCTTTGTGCACAGCTGCCTCACAGAATCGACCTTCTTCACAAGGCACTTCGCGGTCTGGTCAGCAACGAGCAGGGCAATTCTCTGTCCTACTATTCCCTTTCAAGAAAGGATTACGCGATTTTACTCGGCTATGTAAACGCGTATATTCGCTCTCAGGGCAAAACCAACGAGATAGAAGACTACGATTTCCGTATGTCTGCAAAGGAGTTCTACCAGACCTATGTATCCGACTTTGGCAACGACGCTAAGTTGGACGAAATTCAGGCTCAGGAAGACCGCATCACAAATCTGCTCATAAACCGCACAAAAAGCGAACTTGATCTGATGTATAAGGCTATTTTCAGCTATGTGACCGGAAACTGGGGCGACCTGCTGGCAGATTGCTTTAAGAACAAGGTGGAGATCGCGTCATATCTCAGTTACTATCCGGAGATCCGCAACGGTCTTACAAGAAGCATCTTAAAGACGATATACTCCTTTGAAGGTGAGGAGCAAGCTCTGTTCTGCGACTGGTTAAAGGAACATATTGTCCCCGTCTTCCCCGAGAATAGTTTTGCTTCGCGCCAACTTAAATATGCCCTTTATCTGCACAAGCGCGGCTATTACGCAAAGCTGCCCCTTGATATTTTCGAGGTGCCCTTCTTAGATATTCCCTTTGAGGAAAATTCCGCGCTGGATATTATCCAGAAAAACACCATCAAGCAGGTAATATCGAAGGCACCCGAGGCGGTATTCCCCTGTGCTGTGCTCTTTAGCTTTCTCTCTCATTCCGAGGTTGCACTGAGAAAACTTTTACCCAAGGCATATCACAGCTTCGTGGCTTCAAATGACGCCGTTTCCTATGCTATTTACAGCGCGATCCACGAATTTGCGAAAAAGTCCCATATCGGCGCGCCCTCAATGAATTATCAAAACGACCACGAAAAGCGCACCGCGCCCCGAAAGAACATCGAGGAGATTGAGGCTATGATGCGCCTTGCAGGAGCCTTCTCCGGCGCTACCGCAATTACAACCAAAATTTCACACTCCAACTTCCATTCCTGGAGTTGTCTTAATATGGTGTTCTCATTGCTGTACACTCCACGCGCAAATGAAGTAAATCGTCTGATAGCCTTCTTCGCGCCCAACAACCGTGAGCTTGCCAAGGCAATTCTTACGATTGTTGACAAAAATGCAGAAGACAGCGTGAAGATCGACGCCATAACCGCGCTGGAGGATACGGTTGCTCAGGGTCTTTTGTGCTACGCTATGACGAGAAAACTCGGCACAGAGCTTGCATTCCTTAAAAACAACGACTCGCTTGACACCATT
Organism: Eubacteriales bacterium; assembly: GCA_045580305.1. GTDB lineage: Bacteria > Bacillota > Clostridia > Oscillospirales > JAAYXM01 > RGIG7332. The sequence continues at coordinate 88,044 of JAZNNQ010000002.1, read as the reverse complement.
CTTCAGGTGTATAACCGTATCGCCTCCTCCAATGCCCAAGATTTCACCTATTCACCTGTTACCACCTCTTATAATCCCCTGCATTATGTAAGTGTTGAGCCTTACAGAATAAAGTGGGATTTAGTGTCTACTCAGTTGGAGTGCGACGACCGGCAAGAGGAACTGCCCCTTATTCCCACGGACACCCCGCGTGAAAAAGCACCGCAGGCCTATGAGCTCTCCTTTGTCAGTGACCTTTCTCCCATTGACAGCACGGAGGATACGAATGAGCTTTGGACGGAGCACGAAAATATTCTCTCTTCCCGTCTTGAAAACCGCGAAAACCGCCTTGCGCTTTCCGAGAAGCTGTACTGCATTATGCTGGGACGAGGTGTACCGAGAGAGCAGCTTGCCGACTATGCGATGCGCTACGGCGTTGACCTTTACCGTGTTTATATGGCAAAAAAGGACTACACCTCTGCAAACAGCGTCATTTTAGAACTGGTGCAGAGCTTCAATCCGCAAATAAGCTCTGTAGGCTCCCGTATGCTTAAGGATACGGTCGTAAACACCGCGCTCCACGAGCTTCTGCTGCGCGGATACTCCAATATTTACGATATGGTAGAGGGTTATGTGAAGTATAAAGACGCGTTTATCACAATGCGAAATATGCTTCCGAACTCTATGAATAACGAACTGCTCAATGTAAATTCCATCTATTCCGCTCTCGAAGTAATCGCAAAGCATCTGACCGATGCGACCGAGCAAAACTCCGCGGGTTACAAAGAGGCGTTGGTAAATGCAAAGAAGAAACTTGTCGGTCCGAGAACCAACTGGATCGATGTGCGTCAGGCTGTGCTCAATATGATCCAGACCGAGATCAACAATATCGACCGCAGACCGGTACTTGATTTTATAATCGAGAGCACCACTGCTCCCTCAAGGGAGGACGCGGTTTACGGCTATGTCAAGAACAAGGGTAACGATACCGCCACTAACATAAAACTTCAGCTGGTAAGTGATACTTGCACAAGCGAGACATATATTCTTCCCAGACTTGAAAAGGGCGAGAGTGCGGTGTTCTGTATCCGGTTTAAAGCCGATGACGATGCAACACAGTTTTACTACAGCTTAGCTATTACCTACGAGCACAATGCCGAGATCTACAATGAAAATATAGATAACCAAAGCCTTATCATTGACGAAGGTTCATATGTGCCTTTCAGCACCAACGCTTATAAGCTGGACAGCTCGGTTAGCGACTTTAAACTTGACGAGAACGGTATGCTTCACAGCGAGCACTTCTTCGGTCGTGACTCCGAGACAAGGAAGATCCGTGAACTGTTTGACGCTAAAGATTTCGTCAACTATCAGAATGCAATAATGATAGGTATGCGCCGTGTTGGTAAGACCACGCTTCTCCACTATCTGTGCGCATTTGCGAACAAGACCAAGGAGGATACCCACGCTGTGTGGTTTGAATGTGGCGGTGAAAGCGTTAAAAACGCACCGATCCAGACCGCCTTTATCGACAGAGTTATCGCTGCTTGCGCGCCTTCTGAAGCAAGGTTTGCAGACGATGGCGACGAGTTGAGCGAGGACATCCTCAAGTGGGTTAAATTCATTAACGACTGGAAGCTTAAGCCCGGCGAGCGTGACCGTAATCCCTACGATCTGAAGAACTTCTACAAAGATCTCAAGGATCTTACCGGTAAAGGTCTTATGCTTGTAATCGATGAGTTCGATGTGCTTTTGGGCAGTATAGAGCAATATGGGGGTGTGTATGAAACCTTCTTCCCCGCTCTGCGCGAAATGCTCAACAGTCCCGAGGGCCAGCAGTCGGTGCATTTCATAATCTGCGGCTCTACCTGGCTTATGAGATACATCGACGGCGGCACATTAAGTCAGTTCTTCCAGCAGCTTTTGACCAATACCATCGATGTTGGTAACCTGCCCCGTGAGGATATGGATAAAATGCTTACCATACCCTATAAGGACAGCGCTCTTACCTTTACTCCCGGTGCTCTGGACTGGATCTGGAAGTACACCAACGGTCTTGTATGGTATGCAAAGTTCATTGCAAAGGAAGCGCTTAGTATTGTTAAAGCTGACAGGCGTAACACGGTTTATTCCTACGATGTCGTTGCCGCACTTAGCACGGTTGCGGGCGGTCTGGGTAACCACGACAGCTTGGATGCAAGCCATAACAGCGACGAGGGTAAATTGCTGAAGGAGATACGCCGTATCACCACAAAGGCCACAGAGTATGTTTCACTGGACACCCTTTGCGAAAACTTTGCCGGTGTGTATTCCCGCAAGGAAATCGAGCGAATGGCAAATATGCTTACAAACTTTAAAATACTTGCAAAAACGCCCTACAACGACAACAACTCGTACCGTTTTGCGATCGAGCTTTATTGGCATTTCCACAGTGCAAAGGAGACCGATTATGTAAAAGCCGCGGCCACCCCTGAGGAATTTTACATTTCCTATAACCCTGAGGCCGACTAAAAACAATAACCTGTAAGGAGAGCATATAATGAATCCCTTTAAATTAAATACAGCGCTTGACCGCGACTTTGTCATATCCTGCCACGAGAAAGTCGCGAAGGATCTGGAGGCTTGTATAAAAAGCGGTACAAATACCGTTGTTTTAGGCGCGGAAGGCTCTGGCAAGACCACTCTTCTCAATAATCTTTTAGACTTCGACTACCGTCTTAGCTCCGCCCTCAATGAAAAGATACTCATTTCTCCGGTTGTACCGTTCCCTCAGACCATAACCGAGGATGAGGTTATGAAGTACTTTTTAGAGAGTATTATCGGTACCGTGAAGAGTTTGTGCAGCGATGACAAAAACGGAATACTTAAAGAACTTTATGATACATGTATCAAAAGAAAAGAGTCCAGCACCACCATCGAGGCGCAACTTTTCTCTGTTGCCGAGCTACTTGTCAATGAAAGCGGATACAAGGTAGTGCTCATTATTGACGCTTTTGAGAACTTCCTTTTCTCCAAAATGGTGAAACCGGTGCATCACGAAACTCTGGTAGACGCCCTCAAGAGCACCTGTCATATTATAATTACCAACTACGACTTAAACAAGCATTCTCTACCTGAGGATGCGCGCTCGTCCTTTTATCTTAGTCGCTTCGCGCCGCCGGACGAACCATTGCGCGGTATGCCCTTTAAAGAGACGGAAGATTTTATCTTAGAAGTGCTGAAGAAGGATACCATCACCTTTTCGCCCGAGCTGATTAAAAAGATCCACGCTTTAAGCGGCGGTCTACCCTATCTTGTAAAGCAGGTTTCGCTCTTTGCCTATGACTATATCAATGAAAACGGCACTGAGGAGGGTATTGACTTTGAGGAAGCACTTTATGAAGAGAAGATTTATACCACTCTGTCACACTGGTGCAAAATGCTCACCCGCGGACAGATAAACGCGCTCAAGCATCTTCTTGTGAATCCAAATGACTATATGACCCATAAATTCGCACTTGCTGTCCTTTCTAAGCGCGGACTTTTAAAACCATCAAAGCATTTGTTTGATTTCTGCTGTGAGTTGTTTAAGATGTTCTGTGCCATAGACGGTAATTTAGAGGCTGCCGCAAGCAAAAATCCCTTTAACAAGGAGCAGGAAACTTCATCTCCCCCCGTACAGAGCGCGCGAAGCTTTATAGTAAACGAGCTAACAGAGGAGTGTAACCGTGTGGATGCCGCCTTGGATTCTGCCATTGCAGGAATCGACGCTAAGTACGACTCATTTATAAATAAGTTGAAGGGTGACCGTAACTCGGAGCATGCAAAACGGCTCAGCGGCAAGCTTGAGACCCTCAAAGCTCTTAAAAACGACATAGACGATGTTAATTCCTTTATTGCGGGAATCTTAAAGGCGGAAAATGATGTGGTGGCTGACACATTAAAGGAGAAGACGGAGAATTCCCTCGCACGAATCCGCGACATTATTCTCAACAATAACTAAGAAGGGATAAAGTATAAAATGAAGTTTTTTTACAACAAAATCTGCCGACCACTTATGCTTATTAACTACAATGTTTACACATTTATAAGCGGTATTATTTTATCGCTGTCAACCGGTATTTTTACCACCCTTTGCCTTGAGCGTGTGGGAATGTTTGCGCAGGATTGGCATTTGTATGTGTCAACGGTTTTGTATCTCATTTCCGGCGCACTTTGCATTTACATTGCCACAAAGCTCACCCCCCTTCACGACTATGTACAGTCGGGCTCCATACCCAACACTAACGAGCGCTATGAAATAGTGGATGGTGTGTTTGGCACACAGTACAAATTCTGGGTTGCGGTATTTGCCGCGCTGATTTTAACCCTAATCGGCGGTACGGTATTTATGGCATTAAACTTTTTCATTGCGGGTTAGCGGTTAGGATGTGTGGTTATGACTCATAAAGAAGCAGAAAGTGCTCTTATAGCAAAATACAAAGAAATACAAGCGAAAAAGGGCAACAGTCCCGACTGGGCATATAAAACCTTTAATGGCGACGCTGTAATCCACCCCTCAATCCCCTTTATCGGGCAGAATTATTTTGACCAGCCGGTAAAAATGCTGGTATATGCAAGCGCTGAGGTGCTGAGTAATTACGACGGACACCTTGACAAATATGAGTTTGCAAAAAACCGCCACAGAACATATTTCGACAAGAATAAAACCGACACAACAGCCTTCCCTTGCGTACATATTAAGCCCTTTGACAACGGCGCACTTACCATTTGTGCCTACCACCTTCTGTCACAGCTTTCCAATGTTGATGCCGCCACTCCCTCATCTTTTCTCGAGACCATCGCTTTTGCAAACTACGGCAAATACACCTGGTATCGTAATGACGGTAAGAAAAACAATGACTATGCGAGCATTCCCGATAAATTAGCCGAATCACAACCCTTTGTAAAAGCCGATATAGAAACCCTTAAGCCGGACTACATCCTTATGATAGAAAGTATGTACTCGGGCACCGGAAAGCAAGGAGCTTTTATTGACAGTGTTAAAGGAAATGCTACGGTTATTCCTATTTATCAGCTTACTCCCACTACTATCAATAATCCGCGTACCTTCAGAAAATTCCCTGCAACCGCCCTTGAGGATTTACCCCCAACTCTTAAGCATTGGATATCGGATAATTATCACGAACTTATCAAAAATAAAAATTTCATGCATGTTTTTGAATATTTAAACTCAAAAAAGCCTTGATTACATTGTAATCAAGGCTTTTCTGCTTGTGGTGGTAGGTGCACATCAAGCGACCTGCACGAAAATAAAAAAGGCTTCTCCCTACGACCAACCGCCGTTAGGAGAAGTCTTTTCACGGTTTATTTCTTTTTTAATTTATCGAAGAAGCTTTTGCGCTCGGTGTGGGCGCTCTCACCCAAGGACTCGGCAAATGCTTTGAGTAAGTCCTTCTGCTTCTGACTTAAGTTCTTGGGGGTTTCCACATTCACGCGGACAAACTGATCACCACGCGCTTTACTGTGGAGTATCGGGATACCCTTACTGCGAAGTCGGAACACGGTGCCGGTCTGTGTACCCTCGGGCACATTGTACTTAACCTTGCCGTCGATGGTGGGCACCTCAATTTCCGCGCCCAGGGTTGCCTGAGAATAAGTAATGGGTATTTCGCAAAGGACATTTGCGCCGTCACGGGTAAGGATTGGATGGGGACGGATGGTGATACCGATAAGCAGATCACCGCTGGGACCGCCGTTTGTTCCAACATTACCCTCACCGCGGAGTGATATGGTCTGACCCTCATCAATGCCCGCGGGGACATTTACCTTAATGGTGCGCTTTACGCGCTTTTTACCCGAGCCGTTGCAGGCCTTGCAGGGAGTTTTTATAATCTTACCCTTACCGTTACACTTAGGACAAGTGCCGGTAGAGGACATCATACCAAGTGGTGTTCTGTGGGTGGTCTTTACCGTACCGGTACCGTTACAGTTAGAGCAGGTTTCAACCGTACTACCCTTCTCAGCACCCGAGCCCTGACATTCGGGACAGTTTTCGGTCTTGTTTATCTGGATTTCCTTTTCACAGCCGAAAGCCGCTTCCTCAAAGGAAAGTGTAAGGCTCGCCCTTAAGCTTTCGCCCTTCTGGGGCGCGTTACGGCGGGAACGACCGCCGCCACCGCCAAAGCCACCGCCGAAGAAACTACCGAAAATGTCGCCAAGATCGATATCGTCAAAGCCGAAACCGCCGCCACCAAAACCGCCTGCGCCAAAGTTCGGGTCAACACCCGCGTGGCCGTACTGGTCATAGCGTGCGCGCTTTTCGTCGTTGCTTAAAATCTCGTAAGCCTCGTTTACCTCTTTAAACTTCTCCTCCGCCTCTTTGTTGTCGGGGTTGCGGTCGGGGTGGTACTTCATTGCAAGCTTGCGGTAAGCCTTCTTTATTTCATCGGCACTTGCACCCTTTTGGACGCCAAGTACCTCGTAAAAATCTCTTTTATTTTCTGCCATTTATGTTCACTCTCCTTCTGAGAGGGTTAAAGTCTTTTGGGTATGAGGGAAAAATCCCTCATACCCATAATGATTAGTCTACCGGTGTGTAGTCTGCATCAACTACATTATCGTCGGGATTTGCACCCGCATTGGGGTCAGCACCTGCTGCATCGCCCTGGGGCGCTGCATTCTTATAAAGCTTCTCGGATACCTCGTAGAACTTCTTGGTAACCGCCTCGGTCTGAGCTTTAATTGCCTCGGTATCGGTACCCTTTAAGGTCTCCTTGAGCTTATCAACTTCTGCCTGGATACCTGCCTTCTCCTCTTCACTAATCTTGTCGCCAAGGTCAGCTAAAGTCTTCTCGGTCTGGTATACCATCTGGTCTGCACCATTTCTTACATCTACCTCTTCACGGCGCTTCTTGTCTTCTTCTGAGAACTGCTCAGCTTCCTTGACCGCCTTCTCGATGTCCTCCTGAGAGAGGTTGGAGGATGCGGTGATGGAAATGGACTGCTCCTTACCGGTGCCGAGATCCTTAGCGGAAACATGAACGATACCGTTAGCGTCGATGTCGAAGGATACCTCGATCTGAGGAACGCCACGGGGTGCGGGAGCGATGCCGTCTAAGTGGAAGCGGCCGAGGGACTTGTTGTATGCAGCCATCTCGCGCTCGCCCTGGAGAACATGAACCTCAACCGAGGTCTGGTTGTCAGCCGCGGTGGAGAATACCTGACTCTTCTTTGTGGGGATGGTGGTGTTGCGCTCGATAAGTTTTGTGAACACGCCGCCCATAGTCTCGATACCGAGGGAAAGCGGAGTTACATCAAGTAAGAGAAGGTCGTTAACCTCACCGGCGAGGACGCCGGCCTGGATAGCCGCACCTACTGCAACACACTCGTCCGGGTTGATACCCTTGAAGGGCTCCTTGCCGGTGAATGCCTTAACTGCGTCCTGAACAGCGGGGATACGGGAAGAACCGCCAACAAGTAACACCTTTGCTAAATCGTTGGGGGTAAGGCCCGCGTCGCTCATTGCCTGACGAACAGGTACCATAGTGTTCTCAACAAGGTCAGCGGTAAGCTCGTTGAACTTCGCTCTTGTTAAGGTAAGCTCTAAGTGTTTCGGTCCGGTTGCATCTGCGGTGATGTAAGGTAAGCTGATACTGGTTGAGGTAACGCCGGAAAGCTCGATCTTAGCCTTCTCAGCAGCCTCACGAAGTCTCTGCATAGCCATCTTATCGCTTCTGATGTCCATGCCGTTTTCCTTCTTGAATTCCTCTACCATCCAGTTGGTAACTCTTTCATCAAAGTCGTCACCGCCGAGACGGTTGTTACCTGCAGTTGCAAGTACCTCGAATACGCCGTCACCGATCTCAAGGATGGAGACATCGAAGGTACCGCCGCCAAGGTCGTAAATCATAATCTTCTGGTCGGTTTCCTTGTCAAGGCCGTATGCAAGTGCAGCTGCTGTCGGCTCGTTGATGATACGGAGAACCTCGAGACCTGCGATCTTGCCCGCGTCCTTGGTAGCCTGACGCTGGGAGTCGGTAAAGTATGCGGGAACGGTGATTACCGCCTGGGTAACCTTCTGGCCGAGATAGCCCTCAGCGTCCGCCTTTAACTTCTGAAGAATCATAGCGGAGATCTCCTGGGGAGAATAGCTCTTACCGTCGATCTCGGTCTTGTGGTTTGTACCCATTTCGCGCTTGATGGATGAAATGGTGCGGTCCGGGTTAGTAACGGACTGGCGCTTTGCGACCTGACCGATCATACGCTCGCCATCCTTTGAGAATGCAACAACAGACGGGGTTGTGCGAGCGCCTTCTGCATTAACGAGTACGGTAGGCTCGCCGCCTTCCATAACTGCTACACATGAGTTGGTTGTACCTAAGTCGATACCAATAATCTTTGCCATAGTATTTTTCCTCCTATATAAATTAGTTTGCTACTTTAACTATTGCATAACGGATGACCTTGTCGTTCCGCTTAAAGCCTTTCTGGAACACCTCAGCCACCGTGTTTTCGCCTAAACTTTCGTCCTCCACATGCATTACCGCGTTGTGGAAGTTGGGGTCGAAGGCATCATTCTTGGGGTCGATTACCTCTACCTTTAACTTGGTAAGGGTATCGTTAAAGCCCGCCATAATCATCTCAACGCCCTTGCGATACGCTTCATCCGCGGTTTCGGTCTGGAGCGCGCGCTCTAAATTATCATAAACCGTAAGGAATTCGGATATTGTCGCATTTTGTGCATCTCCGTATAAGGTTTCCTTTTCCTTTGCGGTGCGCTTTCTGAAGTTGTCATACTCCGCCATTGTTCGCATATAGTGGTCTTTTAATTCTTCAATTTCAGCTTTTGCTTTTTCCAGCTCTTCGTTCTTTTTACTCTTTTTGGGTTTTTCCTTTGGAGTTTCCTCCTCGGGAGTTACCTTCTCTTCCTCTGCCATTTCTAATCCTCCTCACTTGAAAATGTCTCGCGCAGGAGCTTGTTAAGCCCCGTCAGGAAGTAATCCAAATTAGCCGCCGCTTTTGCGTAGTCCATACGGACCGGACCGACGATGCCCAGAGTTCCCTGCATGGGAGTGCCTTTGCCGTAGCTTCCGTAAATAACGCTGGCATCACTTAAGGCTTCCTCGTTGTTCTCACTGCCTATCGCAATGTGCACGCCCTCGTCATCCGCGGTATTCAGACCCTTGCGCTCGCTTATAAAGTCAAGAAGCCTCTGTGCCTTTGCGGTATCTCTGTACTCCGGATGGCTTAGTATTCGGGACGCGCCGCCAACATAAACATTGTTCTCAGCGCCTTCCTCCATAACCTCGGCGGCGAAGTTGATGATGGGTGCAACAAGTGAGCCAAGTCGTCCCATCTCGCGCTCTGCCCGACGGACAAGCATCATATCGATTTTGTCGAGAGTTAAGTTGGTGAACATCTCGTTGAGCATACGGTTTAGCACACTCAGCTCTTCCTCGCTAATTGGGAAGGCTGTTTTGAGATAAGTATTTCGCACATCGTGGCGAGAGGACAGCATTACCACCACCACGGTACGGGAATCAACCAGCATTAAATCAAACTTTCGGATACAGACCTCAGAAGCACCGCTTACCACAGCGTAGGTGGTGTAGTTTGTCAGTTGAGCCACTACTCTGCTAACGCCGCGTATAAGTTCATCAAGCTCTTTCATCTTGAGTTTGAGGCTTGCATTAATCGCCTCCATCTCGTTTAGCGAGAGCATATGACGGTTCATCAGCTCGTCTACATAAAGCCTGTAGCCCGCCTGGGACGGAATACGACCCGAGGACACATGAGGTTGCTGTAAATATCCCATATTTTCAAGGTCTGACATCTCATTTCGAATCGTGGCGGGGGACAAATCAAGGCCCGAATGCTGGGCGATTACTTTAGAGCCGACCGGCTCACCGTGCTCGATATATTCATCGATTATCGCCTTTAAAATTTTCTTTTTTCTATCGCCTAAGCTCATCTTCTCCCCTCACCTCACTTATCCGAGTTTTTAGCACTCTCAACTTTCGAGTGCTAATTATATTATAACCCACTTTTAACCTTTGTCAATACTTGGACACAAAAAATTAATAATTATTTATTGACAAGGTGATTTTCACGGGTTACAATGCTCTCGAGGTGAGTGATTATGGTTTATTTTGACTCGAATGTTTGCTGCGGTAAGTACGGTTTAAAACCCGAGCGCGAAGTGTATAGGCTTTCCGATATTGCCGATATTATAGACTCCTGCGGAATCTCCGCTGCCCTACTTTACGCGAGCGAGGCAAAGGACTGCGAGCCGAAGTACGGTAATGATGTATTATACGAAAGAATAAAGGGTAACCCCCGTTTTTATGGGTGCTTCACCATTATGCCCGGTGTTACCGGCTGTTTTCTCTCACCCGATGAAGTAATCGAAGATATGATATCAAAGGATATGAAGGCGGCGCGGATTTTTCCAAGATCCCACAATTACATACCGAATGAAATTGTAATCGGCGAATACCTCACCGCACTTGAGGATGCTTCCATTCCCCTCTTTATCGATGCCGGCGAGGTTTCTTTGCCGGAGCTTTCGGAAATTCTCAAAAATCATCCCAAGCTAAATGTTATACTTCTATCCGCCGATTGGTCGGACGCCCACAATGTTTTTTCTTATATGAAGGAATATCATAATCTCCATCTGGACTTATCCCGCTTTCAGGTGCATTACGGAATAGAGCTTTTAGTTTCAAAGTTCGGCGCTGATCGGATTTTATTCGGCTCAGGACTTCCGAAGATGAGCGCGGGTGCCGCCCGGGCATTTATCGACTACGCGGACATAAGTGATGAAGATAAAGAAAAAATTGCAGGCGGAAATTTAGCCCGCCTTTTAAATGTGGACTTACCAAAAGAAACGAAGCTTAAAAACGACGAGCTTGCAAAGCGCGCCGCACTCGGTCTTCCCCTTGATATTTACGCATTCGATTCTCACGCGCATTTTATGCAGGACGGTGCAAATTGCGGCGCGGGATATACCATGGTAGACGGCGATATGGAAGGCTGTCTTAAGATGGCGGATCGAATGGGAATTGATGATTTCGCGGTTGCGCCCTGGCTTGGCTTCTGGACGGATACCGAGTTTGGAAACACTACCGCCGAGGAGATGAGAGAAAGATCAACCCGCATTTATCCCTATGCGCTCATTGACCCCAATTATGTAGATGCCAAAGAAACTGCCGAGCTTTACCATAATGAAAAGAAGTTTCCGGGTATGAAAATTTTCACCTCACGCTGCGGCTGCACCTTCAGGGACGAGCGCCTTAACCCTTGGTATGAAATCGCAAATAAAAACCGCCTGTTTGCCCTTATGGACAGCGGCGGATACGGCGGATATTTAGAGGATATTGCATACCTTGCGGAAAAATATCCCGATATTTCATTCTTTATCGACCATGTAGGCTCAAGTTTTGCAAAAGCGGAGGCTTGCGTGCCTCTGGCTAAAAAATATCCCAATGTTTATCTCCAGCTTACCTATACAAGCGTTACCCAGGGTATGATTGAGTATCTGTGTAATGAGGGTGTAGCTGACAAGGTGCAATACGGCACCGATGTTCCCATGCGCGACCCGCGCCCACAGATGGGTTGGGTAATTTACGCGAATATTTCCCTGGAGGATAAAAAGAAAATTATGGGCGGCAATATGAGAAAAATTGCTGATAGATGTTTTAAATAGAAAAAGGCTTGGGTTAAACCCAAGCCTTTTTTACACCTCATCCGTCAGCTGCGATGGCTCCTTCTCCCGAGGGCGAAGGCTAAAATAAAAAGACCCGAGGTTTAGCATCGGGTCTTTTACTTATTGCATTACTCTACAACGATTTTGCCGCCGACCATTACATGGCTAACCTCGTAATTCTTATCGAATACGGTGATGTTAGCAAGCTTTCCGGGGACTAAGCTACCCATAACATCGTCAACCTTTGCAAGGCGTGCAGGAGTTAAGGTTAACATCTTAACCGCGTCGCAAATCGGGACTTCCGCGATCTCAACCATTGTGCGGATGAGGTTATTTGCGGTTGTTACGCTTCCTGCAAATGCGCTTCTATCAAGTAACTTTGCAACGCCGCCCTCGATAATAAACTCTAAATCGGAGATCTTTCCGATTGTGCCCTCGGGAAGACCTGCACCACGGACAGAGTCGGTAACAAGACAAATATCAGCTGCACCCTTAGACTTATAGATAAGCTTAAGTAAGCTTTCCGGTAAGTGATGACCGTCTGCGATAATTTCTACCGCGTAGTCGGGAATGATATAGCCGCTTTCAATCGCGCCGGAATGACGGTAAGCGTTAATTCGTCTTACACCTGCCATACCCGAATAGAAGTGAGTGAGTAATGTATAACCGTGGTCAGCCGCGTCGATCATATGGTCATAGGTTGCATCGGTATGACCTGCGGATGCAAGAACGCCGCGCTTATTAAGCTCAACACCCATCTCAAGTGCGCCGGGAAGTTCTACCGCAACAGACCAGCGGCGGATATGGGGGAACTTATCAAGAAGCGGGATGTACTCCTCCTTCTTCGGGTTTCTGATATAACCCGGGTCCTGAGCACCAGCCTGCTCCGGTGAGAAATAGGGGCCCTCAAGGTGCGCGCCGATAAACATCGGCATATTTTCTTTCTTTTCAGCCTCTAAATATACCTCCAATGACTTATTCAAAAGCTCGGGTGCACAGGTGGTAATGGTAGGCATAAGTGCAGTTGTACCGTGGCGAAGATGCATACGGGACGCTTCCACATAAGCCTCAAGGCTACTGTCGCAATAGTCAAAGCCTGCCGCACCGTGGGTATGTAGGTCGATAAATCCGGGGGTAATGTATGAGCCTTTTACATCGATTATGTTATCAACGGTATCGGTAAGCTCTCCCTCAAAAATCTTTAAAATGGTTTCGTTCTCGGTGATGACACCGCCGCGAACCTTCTTATTTGGTGTAATTACAATACCGTTTATAAATGCTGTTTTCATTATTATTCTCTCCTATTTTGTAAGTGCTTTTGCAGCCTCGGTGAATGCTGCAATCTTAGCATCACACTCTGCACTGTCTTTTCCGCTTGCCATAATGTACACCTTGACCTTCGGCTCTGTACCGCTGGGACGGACGATAAAGCTTGTGCCGTCTTCCATTTCAAAATACAGAACATTAGAGCCGGAAAGTTCCATCTGCTCGACTTCATTTCCTGCCTTACGCGTACCATTCTGGTAATCGCGAAGTGCCTTTACCTTAACACCTGCGATCATCTCGGGCGGTGTTTCGCGAAGATTTGTCATAAGACGCGCCATATCGCGAAGGCCGTCAACACCGGGCATTGTGATGCTTATATTCTTCTCGGCAAAGTAGCCGTAGCGCTCGTAAAGTGAGCACATAGCGTCATATAAATTCATACCCTTGCCCGCGTAATACGCCGCCATTTCGGCGATCATCATAGATGCAACTACCGCATCCTTATCTCTTGCATAGTCGCCAACTAAGTAGCCGTAAGACTCCTCAAATGCCAGCAGATACTCACAACCCTCGGCCTGGAGAGCATTTATCTTCTCAGCTAAGAACTTAAAGCCGGTGAAGGTATCGTAAATCTTAATTCCGTTTTTCTCACAGACAATTCGTGCAAGCTCGGTAGTAACGATGGTCTTCAGTGCTACCGGTTTTTCCGGCATAGTGCCGGTTTCTTTTTTCGCAGTGATGATATAGTCTAAAAGTAAAACGCCCATCTGGTTGCCGGAAATGGTGACATAGTCATCTCCCGCCCTTACCACAACGCCTACGCGGTCAGCGTCAGGGTCGGTACCGATGATAAGGTCAACGCCGTTATCACGGGCGATCTCAATTGCGCGGGTGAATTCTTCCTTATTTTCCGGGTTGGGATTTTTAACCGTGGGGAAGTTACCGTCGATCACCATCTGCTCATCCACCGTGATGATATTCTTAATACCTATGCGGCGGAGAATTTCAGGAACCAATCGCCAACCGGTACCGTGGAAGGGAGTGTATACAACCTTAAAGTCGTCAGCAACTTTTGCTACCGCCTCTTTATTTATCGCCATATCGAGTACATGGTGTAAAAACGCCTCGTCAACCTCTTCGCCAAGGATGGTTACAATGCCTTTTTTAACCGCTAAGTCTAAATCCATTGACTTTACGCCCTCGAAAATATCGCATTTTGCGATCTCTTCCGCAACTATTGATGCCTGTTTGGGCGGAAGCTGAGCGCCGTCTTCCCAATATGCCTTGTAGCCGTTATATTCCTTGGGGTTATGGGAGGCTGTAATATTGATACCTGCGATCGTTCCGATAGAGAGCACCGCAAAGGAAAGCTCCGGCGTGGGACGCAGGGACTCGAAAAGGAATACCTTTATTCCGTTTGCAGCAAGTACCGATGCCGACTCCTTAGCAAAAACATCGCTGAAGTTACGGCTGTCCATAGCGATTGCCACACCGCGCTCTTGTGCTTCCTTACCCATTGAGCAAATGAGATTTGCAAGGCCCTGGGTAGCCTGGCGGACGGTGTGTACATTCATACGGTTAATACCGGCACCGAGTACGCCGCGAAGGCCCGCTGTACCGAAGGAGAGCGGCGCGAAAAAGCGACTCTCTATCTCTTTATCATCGTCACGGATTGCAAGGAGTTCTGCCCGCTCAACATCACTTATTTTGTCGGATGCGAGCCATCTTTCATATTCCTTATGGTATGACATTTTTGTTTCCCCTCTCGTTTTTATTTATGATATTTTCCGCCCTCATTTATCTTGAAGGCGCGATAAATTTGCTCTAAAACCATTACTCGGGCAAAATGATGCGGAAATGTCATTCGCGACATCGAAAGTTTAAGATCCGCCTTGTCCTTTACCCCTTGAGGAAGACCTTCACTGCCACCTATAAAAAAGGCGATTTTTGATATTCCCCTGTTTGCTACACTTTTGATTTTATCGGCGAGCGCCTCACTTGATAGCATATCGCCCTCGATACACATAGGTATTAAGTAGCTGCCACCTGCTACCTTTGCCATAATATCAGACTCGGTAGCGGTTTCGGGAAGCTCAATAATCTGCATTTTAGCGTATGGCGTTAGCCTTTTTAAATACTCATCCACAGCAGATGAGTAAAATTTTTCTTTTAATTTGCCAAGACAGATTACCTGAATACTTATCATAATTTAATTACCTCGCCGCACATTCCTCGTGGTGACACCTTAAGATCGACATCCACACCCGGGATAAATCCGCTATCCAGCAATTTACGGTGGCTTTCCTCATAGGCAAGGCGGGGTGTGTTATTCTCCTGACTTAAGTGGGCGAGAAGTACGCGCTTCGTGCCACGCTCTACCGCATTCAAGACCACGCCCGAGGCTATCTTATTGGAAAGATGACCGCGCTCGCCCGCAATTCTTTCCTTTAGAAAGCGGGGGTAATGGCCGTATTCTAACATATTTTCATCATAATTGGACTCTATCATAAGAATGTCCAGTTTATCAAGCCGCTGCTCAATGGCATCGGGTACATAGCCTAAGTCGGTTGCGATAAGTATCTTCTTATCCGCCTTACCGATAAAGTAAGAAACGCTCTCGGGAGTATCGTGAGGTGTGCGAATGGTGTCCACCCGGGCACCCAGCACATCGATGCTGTCCCCAATATCAAAGGCATCTACCCTGTCTGCAATTTCCGGATGATACTCCCCGATTGCCGCGGCGGTTTTTCGTGAAGCAAAGCAGGCGCAATTGGGGTGGTTCTTAAGAAAGACCTCAAGGCCCTTTATGTGGTCGGAATGCTCGTGGGTTATGAAGATAGCACCCACATCCTCGTGGTTTACGCCGATATTTGCCATAAATTTACATATGGCGCGGTTGGAGTAACCTATATCAATAAGTATATGCCGCTCACCCGTAAGAATAGAAGAATTCCCGTTTGAGCCTGATGCCAGTGTACAAAAATTCATTGTTTTACCTCAAAAAAGGGCAAGGGTACTCCCCCTGCCCTTCACATTCTATTGTGCGTGAGAAATGGCAGGGCCGTCGGGAATTTCAACCCGTGAAATTTTAGCGCCTACCGCTCTTAATTTTTCTACAATTTCCTCATATCCGCGCTCGATATAGATTACATCCTCTATCTCGCTCTTACCCTCCGCTACAAGAGCGGCTATGACCATAGCAGCTCCTGCTCGCAGGTCGCAGGCCTTTACGGGCGCCGCCTTTAAGCCGGGAACACCCTCAATAATCGCAACCTTGCCGTCAACCTGGATTTTAGCACCCATTCGTCTGAGCTCGTCCACATAGCGGAAACGGTTGTCCCACACACTTTCGGTAACCATACTTGTACCCTCTGCAAGGGACAGCAGTACGGTAGCCTGAGGCTGCATATCAGTTGGGAATCCGGGATAAGGCTGGGTTTTAATATTGGTCTTTTTGAGAGGTCCGGTTCTGCGAACTAAAACCTCCTCGTCAAACTCCTCAACCTCAACGCCCATTTCCAAAAGCTTTGCGGTAATGCACTCGAGATGTTTGGGTATAACATTTTTAACAAGTAGCTCGCCACCTGTAGCAGCAGCGGCAACCATATAAGTACCCGCCTCAATCTGGTCGGGAATGATTGCATAAGTACCGCCGGTCATCTTCTCAACACCGCGGATTTTGATAACATCGGTACCTGCGCCGTAAATATCGGCGCCCATGGAGTTCAAAAAGTTTGCAAGGTCAACAATGTGCGGTTCTTTTGCCGCATTTTCAATGACGGTAAGACCCTCAGCAAGAGCCGCCGCCAACATAATATTCATAGTTGCGCCAACGGAGACCACATCGAGGTATACATTAGCACCACGAAGTCTGCCATCAGCCTTTCCCACTACATATCCGTTTTCAATATCCACCTCAGCACCCAGCGCTCTGAAGCCCTTGAGATGCTGGTCAATGGGTCGAACACCGAAGTAGCAACCGCCCGGAAGTGCAACCTGAGCCTCGCCAAAACGGCCGAGGAGCGATCCGATAAGATAATAGGACGCGCGAATAGTGCGTACCATATCGTAGGGTGCTTTACAGGTGCGGATTTTAGTAGCGTCGATCTCAACCGAGGAGCGGTTTATAAGCTTCACCTTAGCGCCCAGCTCCCGCAGGATGTCAAGCATAAGGGTAACATCGGAAATTTCAGGTATATTTTCAATTCTGCACACACCTTCAACAAGAAGAGCCGCAGGAAGTATTGCAACAGCCGCGTTTTTTGCGCCGCTGATATTTATTTCGCCGGAAAGAGGCGTACCGCCTTCTATAATATACTTTGTCAAGGGGAAAACCCTCCCTCTTTATATACTATATATCAGTATAACATTAGTTTACATAAAAAGCAATAATTTTAAGCTTTTTATTTTTGAAGATTTAGCGCCTCGCCGGTCATAGCGTTTACATAGTAAACGCCCTGCTGTCCGGTAATGCTCCATACCGGCAGGTAATATATTCCGTCAGTACCAAGCGCACTCCAGAAAAAGCCTTGTCCTATGCTTGTTATATGCTCTTTCGGCAACCATTCAGCGGCGGCGACAAGCAGTCCGCAGATATCATAAGGCTCGTCACCTTGCAGGGTCTCAGCCTCATTTATCGCGACCCCCGTAAGGGTTTTGCCGTCGTACCGAAGGCGGGCGTTGTATACGGGAATTCCATTCACGGTCTGGGTAGCATAGCTTCCCTCAATAACTTCACCGTGGCTAAGACCCGCTTTTTTTGCAAGCGTCTCAAAATCACCCTCGACCTCAACCGAGAAAACAGCACTTGCGACGGAAACACCCAGCACCTCGTCCTTTATGGTTCCTGTTGCCGGAAAAAGACGCGGTGTGTTTTTGGGGATGATATTTTCATCTATGGTGATGCCGTTTTTCTCAAGTACGCTTACCGTGTGGCTGATAAGCTCTTCATTGTCCTTGGCATCGCTTACCGTTGTTCCGAGATAGACGAGGAACAGAAACAGATTTACGATTACAAGAAGCACTATAAGGATATTTTTAACGCGTGACCATTCCACCGTCATTTCACCTCACAATTATTTTTTAACGAACCACTGTGCCTCCATACCGCCACTGCCCGTGTCGGCATAGCGCAGTGATATTATGGCAAAGGTCTTGCCCGGTACGGATGCGATAGCAAGCTTCTGGGGCAAAGTATAGATTACATTGCCCGAGCTTTGGTATGCCCGCAGATGGAAGTTTAAGCGTGTGACCCGCTTACCCTGCAGATACACCTCGGCTGAGTAGCCGCTTTCACTGCGGTCAATTGGGATACCGCCTATACTTCTGCCGTATTTTATCTCGGTAGTGCTGACACTGCGAAGGTAAATAGGCGCGTCATTTCCCGCAAGGGACATAAGGGCGCTTATTATAGCGTCCGCACCTTCAACCGCCTCGCGCTCGGTAGGACTCTCCCCTTCTGCTGAGATGGTAAGGCTCATTTCATCGTCGGAGGCTTCGCTTTCATAGGTTACATAGCCGGCGGGCGATATTTTAAGGGTATTGAGATCCTCGACATATACGCGGCTTCCGTCCTTATCGATATGCTTGCCGCAGGTGTTGTAATTCATTGCGAATATTTTAAGAAGACCCGCAAGCTGTGTGTCGGTAAAGCCGTCGGTCACATTTACCGAGTTTACGGTAAAGCTTGATATTTGATTGTCAAAAACGATGGTCTCACCGGATGCGCGGGTACCGCCAAGCTCGGCAGCAAGACTGCAGGGTGTGGCGTTTATCTTCTCAAGATTTGAAAAATCAGCAGAGTTTAAATCGTGCCGCATAGCGAAATATTCGCCCCTGTCCGTATCCTTTAAGAACAGTCCGTTTTCGGTGAGTAGCAGATATCTTCCGTACACGCCCTCACGCTCAAACTCCGCCCCCACCTGTTTTGCGATAAGGTAGAGGGGAACATTGCCCTCAAAATCAACAAGGACTCCGTTTTTGGTGAGTTCATCCTGCCAAACGGTCTCGGATATCTTACTGACACCGCTTTCGCTATTGAAGGCAGACAGCAGAAGCGGCTGTACCTGATTAAAGACCAGCGCCACGCTGTTTGAATTATACGCCGCACCAAAACGGCCTTTTTCTATCTTATGGGTGATAGCGAAGGGAGCAACCGTCTTCTGGTCGCGAACGGTGCCCGAAATGTCGCCAAGATCAATGCTTCCGCCATCCTGCCGCTGGTTTGCGGTGTAGCTTGTCCAGTTGAGATATGTGAGGAACACCGCGCCGAAAAGCAGTACGAAAAGCAGGATCGTTTTAATTCGTTCCTTAGTTTTCATGGCTCACCTCGCGGTTTGTGTCAAAGGCGATGGTTACGGTAGTACCCACATTAAGCTCACTTTCGACCTTGATGGTGCCGCCGTGATACTCAACGATTTCCTTTGTGATCGCAAGTCCTAAGCCGGTACCGCCGCTTGCACGGGAGCGTGCCTTGTCAACACGGTAGAAGCGGTCGAAAATACGGTCAATGTCCCGCTTGGGGATACCGATACCCGTATCCTTTACCGATATTTCAATCTTGCCGCCGTCATTTACCGCGCGAACGGTAATCTCACCGCCGTCGGGCGTATATTTTATCGCGTTTGATATGATGTTGACAAACACCTGCTCAACCCTGCCCTTGTCGCCGTTCATTTCCGGAAGCGGCGCGGGAATATCAAGGGTAAGCGTGTGCTTGTGGTTTTTAGCGTCCATTTCCATAGCGCGGACAACGCTCTGAATACTCTCGTCAAGGGAGAAGCGGGACAGTTTCCAATCCATCTTTGCATAATCCAAGCGGGAGAGGATAAGAAGATCCTTAACAATTCGTGTCATACGGTCGGTTTCATTTATAATTACGCCGTAGAAGCTCTTTTTCATTTCATCCTCAGGCTCGCACATATCAAGCAGGGTCTCCGCATAACTCTTTACATTGGTAAGCGGTGTTCTGAGCTCGTGGGATACATTGGCAACAAACTCTCGTCTGGAGGTTTCAAGCTTAAACTGTTCTGTAATATCGTGGATAACCGCAAGAATAGCCACCTCGGCACCCACGGTAGCAAAACTGACTCTTAAAGTTCTGCCGCCGGTGAAAAGGTCACGCTCCAGCGCATCGGAGGCACTCAATGAACGCACCGTGTCAAAATCAAGGTCAAGGGAGGCAAAAACCTCCTCAAATTTATGCTCCTCATCGGTGGAAAGGCCGAGAAGCTCCACCGCCGCGGGGTTTAACTGAATTACCTTACCGTCATTCGAAAAGCCCAGCACGCCGTCGGTCATATGGGAGAACACCGTGTTGAGCTTGTTGCGCTCGCCCTCAACGGTCTCTAAGGTTTCCTTAAGGGTCTGCGCCATGGTGTTAAAGGTTTCGGTAAGCGTACCGATCTCATCATCAGAGTGGACATCAAGTTTGGATTGGAAGTCACCGCGACTCATCTGCTTTGCACCAAAAGTAAGGTTTTCAATAGGTGTGGTTATGGTCTTGGATAAAAGCAGGCTTAAGAAAATCGCGATTATAAGACCTACCAGCATCGCCTGAAGAATAATGGTGAAAAGGGAGCTGGTAAGCTGTTGTATCTCGTGCTTTGAGTCCTTGATATAGACCACATAGAGCACCTGCTCGTCAACGACAATCGGCACCGCGCGATCCATATAGGATTTAACCGCGCTTTTCTCCTGCCCCACCTGTCCGTCAAGGGCGGCGATTATGGCGGGTGTGCGCTCTACCGCGTCGTCCGATGTTCCTGCAAGGCTCTTACCGGTCTTGCCGTCAAGTATGTAGAAGTTGCGCTCGCTGTTTATTCCCAAGGATGTGGAGTACGCGCCGAGCACGCTTTTAAGCCGTGTAGCGCCCTCCTCGCTCACAGCTTCATTTTGCAGCATTGTATACATATTCCCGTTGAACACCGAGTTCATCTGCTGGGTAAATTCGTCGTAGTAATAGGAATTTACACGGTTGAAAAGGAAGGTTCCTACAACCGCCATTACTGAAACGATAAGCAGTACAAGAATAAGCACAAGCTTCATATGCAGGCTATTTAGCTTAAGCCCTTTTTTCTCCTTCGCCCTCATGACTTGAACATATAGCCGGCGCCGCGACGGGTCAAAATAAACTCAGGCTCTGCCGGGTTGGTCTCAATCTTCTCGCGAAGGCGGCGCACGGTAACATCAACCGTACGAAGGTCGCCGTAATAATCGAAATTCCATACCTTTTCCATAAGCTCTTCTCTGGAGAACACCTGATTGGGGTTTAAGGCAAGGAATTTTACAAGCTCAAACTCACGGGGGGTAAGTTCCACAAATTTGCCGCCCTTGGTAACAGAAAGGCTGCTTAAATCAATGGTAAGATCGCCGAAGGTAAGGCTCTTTTCGTCACCCTTATCCTCGGGTGTAATGTCGATCTCCCTGCGGCGGATGTTCGCCTTGACTCGAGCCAGTAGTTCGCGCATTGAAAAAGGCTTTGTCATATAATCATCAGCCCCAAGTTCGAGTCCTAAGATCTTATCCACCTCTTCCTCCCTTGCGGTCAGCATAATGATCGGGGTTGCGGAGGTGCGGCGTATGTACTTGCACACCTCAAAGCCGTCCATCTTGGGCAGCATAAGGTCGAGTAGTATAAGATCAGGGTTTTCCTTTGCATGAGCCTCAATACCCTCCTCGCCGTCAAGGGCGGACACAACACGGTAGCCCTCGCGGATAAGGTTGAAGGTCAGAATGTCAACTATGGGCTTTTCGTCTTCAATAATTAAAATTGTCTTTTCCATCTACTTCTCCCCCTCTAATAAAATATGTGTCTTAAGGGTTGCGATAACTGTCTTTGCATCGTGTATCTCGTCATTCATTACTTGTTTTAAAAGCTCCTCAAAAGGAAGCGTAAACATTTCTAAAAGCTCGCCGTCGTCCGGATGTGACTCACCCGGTTTAAGTCCGCGGGCAAGGTATAAGTACAGCTTTTCATTTACATAGCCCGGTGACGGGTAGGCACAGCCTAAGGGAATAACCTCACTTGCCGTGTATCCTGTCTCCTCGGACAGTTCTCTTATACCACACTCAAGGGGGTCTTCACCCTCCTCCAGTTTTCCTGCGGGTATCTCGATAAGATCCTTGTGATAGGCGTATCTGTGCTGACGGACACAGATCACATCACCATTATCAAGAAGCGGCAGAATTGCCACACCGCCCGGGTGCAGACACTCCTCACGAAGGGTCTTTCTTCCGTTTATAAGCTCTACCTGATCGAGGCACACGGTGACGATTTTGCCCTTATATTTGATTTCACGACTAAGCTGTTTTTCTGTGAATTCCATATTTACACCTCTTTTACCCAATTGAGATAGTGGTCTATCTGTCTTGCCCAGGTAGGCCATGTATGGTCGCCCTGCGCCTCGAAGAAATCAATGTCCATCTTTGCGAAGTTTCCGTGTCTGCGGAAGCTTAAATTAACCGAATAGAGGAAATCCTCCTTACCGCAGAACTGGTACATTTTCATAGGCTTTGACTTATAAATCAAGTCAAAAAGGTCGTTTTCCGTACCTTTAAGATCGAAATCCTTACCGAATACCGCTTCCATACAAGCTCTTGCACGGGTATCTATGGCGTCGTTAATGGGCGCTTGAAGATCAAGCACACCGGAAAATGACCCCGCGGTTTCAAAAAGCTCAGGATATTTGAGCGCTATTTTATAAGCGCCGTGACCGCCCATTGAAACGCCCGCTATATGCCGTTTACCCTTTAAATTAAAGGTGCGCTCGGTAAAGGGAATAAGCTCCTCAACAATAAAGTCAAGGTGCGCGCCGGTGTAAAAGCTGTTGCCCGCATCGGGTGATACGATTATAACTCCCGCGCGGTTTGAAGCGCCGATTAAATCGGTATTGTCAAACCAGGAAAGATATGTGCCGTCAAGTCCGTGAAGCAGATACACCACAGGCGCACTTGTCACATCCACACCGTCGGGAATATTTACCCGAAAGGCGGTTTTCTTATTCAGTTTATCAGAATCGTAAAAGCAGTCAAAATAAGCCATAATTCACCTTTTTAGGTCTTGTTTTTTAGGAAGGCCCCTCATCCACCGCAAGCGGTCCCCCTTCCCCTCCAGGGGAAGGCTATTTGTTGTAGGAGGCTCTATTTAAGTCCTTCTAAATATCTTCTCACCATATCAAGTGCGGTTAAGGTCGCCATATTGCGGTTTAGCGCGCGGTCTCTTTGCGGGCGGATGGTCTTGCACCAGGTAACACCGCCTGCGGATACCGATACATAAACGGTACCTACCGGCTTTTCCTCAGTGCCGCCGTCAGGCCCTGCAATTCCGGTAATTCCAACGCCGATGTCAGCGCCGAAAAGCTGTGCCACATTGCGGGAGAGCATAGTTGCACATTCGCGGCTTACCGCGCCGAAATCCGAAAGCAATTCGTGGGGAATGCCCAGGAGATTTTCCTTGGCTTCATTACTGTATACCACCACACCGCCGAGGAACACGCTTGATGTGCCCGGGATGTCGGTAATGCGCTTGGAAAGAAGTCCCGCGGTGCAGGACTCAGCGGTGGACAGGGTTTTGCCCTTTTCCTTTAAAAGTTCCGCCACTCTTGCCTCTAAAGATTTTGCATCCACGCCGTAGATAACATCGCCCAGAATATTCTTTACCTGTTCGATTACCGGGCGGGTAAGAGCGTCTGCCTTTTCCTCATTCTCAGCCTTTCCTGTAACGCGGAGTACCACCTGACCCTCTTTTGCATAAGGCGCAAGGGTGGGGTTTTCCATATGCTCGGCGATTTCTTTTATCTTGTCCTCGACCGCGCTCTCACCCATACCGAAAATATTAATCTCGTGAGACACAATGGTAGCGTCTACAAATTTCTTAAGATACGGCATCGCACGCTCGTACATCATAGGCTTACACTCTCTGGGCGGGCCGGGCAGCATAATAACCACCTTACCCTCCGCCTCAAAGGCGCAGCCGGGTGCGGTACCCCAAGGGTTGGTAAGTACCGTACAGCCCACGGGCAGGTACGCCTGCTGTTCGTTATTTTTGGTCATCGGCGTGCCGCGCTTTTCAAAGAAGGCGTGTAATTTTGCCATCTCCTCCTCGTCACGGTAAAGCTCCTTGCCGAAAGCCTCGGCTAAGGTCTGCTTGGTAAGATCGTCAAAGGTGGGGCCAAGACCGCCGGTGGTGATTAAAATGTCAGCTCGCTCCTTCGCAATTGCCACGGTTTTCTTAAGGCGCTCGGGATTATCACCTACCACCGTGTGGTAGAAAACATTTATACCAAGCTCACTTAAAGCCTGAGATATCATCTGTGCATCTGTGTTTGCGATATTGCCAAGGAGCAATTCTGTTCCTACGGCAATAATTTCAGCGCTTTTACTCAAAGCAAATTCACCTCTAAATTTCTACAAATTCGGTTTTCTCGATAGCCTCCGCTACCAAAGCCTCAACATCAAGTGCCGCCTCAGCCGCCTCGATATCGTAAAGTCTCGGCTTGGTTTTCGGGTGCTTGGGTGTAAATACGGTACAGCAGTCCTCATAAGGCAGGATTGATGTTTCAAAGGTGTCGATCTTACGGGAGATAACAACGATCTCCTCCTTATCCATACCGATTACCGGACGGAGCACGGGTAAGGTGCACATACTTGCGGTAACACCGAGAGCTTCCATAGTCTGGCTTGCGACCTGACCTAAGCTCTCACCGGTAATAAGTGCCTTACAGTCGTTTTTAATCGCAATTTTCTCAGCAATACGCATCATAAAGCGGCGCATAATGAGGGTGAACAGATCCTCGTCGCAATTATCGCGGATTTTCTCCTGAATTTCGGTAAATGGCACCATTGCCACATACATTTTACCGGTGTATGCGCTGACCTTTTCCGCAAGCTCGATTACCTTCTGCTTCGCGCGCTCAGAGGTATAGGGGTATGAGAAGAAGTGGATGCCCATAAGGGAAACACCTCTTTTTGCTATCATATAGCCCGCAACCGGTGAATCGATGCCGCCGGAGAGCAGGAGCGCCGCCCGACCGTTTGCACCTACCGGCATACCGCCCGCGCCCATTCTGGGATTAGCGTGTACAAATGCGGCGCGGTCTCTGACCTCCACCTTAATTAAAAGCTCGGGGTTCTTTACATCGACGGTTAAATTGGGATATAAGTCGTGTAATCTTCCGCCGATTTCCATTGCAATCTCCGGTGACTTTTTCGGGAAGGACTTGTCGGAGCGCTTACCGTCAACCTTGAAGGTTTTTGCGCTTTTTAATTTATCACCTAAAAATTTTACCGCAGTGTCAAAAATCGCGTCCATATCCTTAGGACACTCTGCCGCGCGGCAGATGCTGACAACGCCGAAGACCTTGGCAATTCTGTCCTCGACCTCGAGCATATCAATACCCTCATCCTCAGGCTCTACATATATTGTAGACTGAAGACAGTAGATTTTAAACTTACCTAAATCGTGGATACGCCACGCAACATTTTTCATAAGACGCTTCTCAAATGCGCCTCTGTTTAAACCCTTAAGTACGATTTCACCTAATTTTAACAGTAATATTTCTTTCATTATTTATGCCTCACTTAAAACAGTTCTTTTACCGCTTTTATAAATTCATCTATCTCTTCCTCGGTGGTGTATCGCGATAAGCTCACCCTTATTGCAGAATCAATAAGCTTTGGGTTGACACCGTATGCAGAGAGTACATAGCTCCGTTTACCCTTTGAGCAGGCAGAGCCGGAGGATACATATATGCCCCGCTCCTCAAGAATTCGCATAAGCACCTCGCTGGGGTACTTGGGAATTGATATCGAGAGCACATGGGGCGCTTTCGGCTCTTTGAGAATATGCACACTCTCGACTTGGGAAAGCCCGTCTTTTAATCTGTTTATCAAAGTGCCGTCCATAATATCAAAATCCAGCACTGCACCAAGAGCGGCGATACCCGGCACATTCTCGGTGCCCGAGCGCATACCCTTTTCCTGACCGCCGCCGCAGATAAGTGGCAGAATTCGCACCCCACGGCGCACATAAAGCGCACCTATTCCTTTGGGCGCGTGAATTTTATGGCCCGAAATGCTGAGCAGGTCAATATTGCCATCACGGAGATTTAATGGTATCTTACCAAACGCCTGAACCGCGTCACTGTGGAAAATAACATCCTTGTTTTTCGCCTTAACCGCTCTTGCAATATCGAAAATCGGGAAAACTTCACCAACCTCGTTATTTACCGCCATAATTGATACTAAAACCGTGTCATCACCCATTGCGGACACAACACCTTCGGGGGTTATGTCTTGGGGCGCAAGGTAGGTAACCTTAAAGCCGTCCTTTTCAAGCGTCTTGCACGCCTCAAGGACAGACGCGTGCTCCACCGCGGTGGTGATTATATGCTTACCCCGACGCGCTCTCGCCCGAGCGGCACCGAAGATAGCGGTGTTGTTGCTCTCACTGCCGCCGGAGGTAAAGAAAACCTCCTCGCGTGTGGCATTTAGTTTTTTCGCAAGCTTTTCGCGAGTGTCACGCACCACACGCTCGGCCTCAATGCCCAGATTATGTAATGAGGACGGGTTGCCGAAGGGCGCTTCAATATATGCATTTTTTGCCGCGTCCGTCATTTTTGTAGTGGCGGCATTGTCCAAATAAATCATAAAATACTCCTGCCTATTTTGGGCTTCTCCTCGAGGGGAAGGCTTTATCACATATCTATACATAGTATATTATAACTCAATTCCGCAAATAAATCTACTATAATTTATATAAATATTTTTAAAAAAAGGTTTGTATTTTTCTTTTATCTGTGTTATAATATACTCTGTTTTTGAAAGGGGTGCTTTTAACTATGTCAGGAAAAGTAATTCTCGGCGCACAGTGGGGCGATGAGGGTAAGGGAAAATTCATCGACATTTTCTCATCTCAGGCTGATGTTGTTGTCCGCTCTCAGGGTGGTAACAACGCGGGTCACACTGTAATCGTCGGCGAAAATGTATATAAGCTTCATCTTATCCCCTCGGGTATCCTCTACTCCGGCACTGTTAACATCATCGGTGCGGGCGTTGTTTGTGACCCGAAGGTAGTTCTTGCGGAAATGGACGGCCTTGTGGCTAAGGGCGTTTCCCTTGACAATTTATATATCGATGCTCGTGCTCATGTTATTATGCCCTGGCACATCGAGCTTGACGGTCTGAGTGAGGCTGCTCGCGGTAAGGGTGACATCGGCACCACCAAGAAGGGTATCGGCCCCTGCTATATGGACAAGGCTGAGCGCAGTGGTATCCGTATGCACGACTTTGTTAATCCCGCAAAGTTCGAGGCTATTGTTCGTGAAAAGGGCGCACTGAAGAACGAGATTATAACTAAGCTCTACGGTAAAGAGCCCCTTGATATCGACGCTATCGTTGAGGAGTACCGCGTATATTCCCAGCGTCTTGCTAAGTTCGTACGCGACACTACCCCGATGATTTATGATGCCCTCAAGGCTAATAAGAATGTACTCTTCGAGGGTGCTCAGGGTACACTCCTTGATCTTGATATGGGTACTTACCCCTATGTTACCTCATCCCATCCGGTTGCAGGCGGCGTCTGCATCGGATCCGGCGTTGGTCCTACCGCGATCAATGAGGTTGTGGGTATCTGCAAGGGCTACACTACCCGTGTTGGTAAGGGTCCCTTCCCTACAGAGCTTGATGATGAAATTGGCGAGTATATCCGTCAAAAGGGTGCAGAGTTCGGTACAACCACCGGCAGACCCCGCCGTACCGGCTGGTTTGACGCGGTTATCGCTCGTTACACCGTTCGGGTAAACGGCCTTACCTCTATTGTTATCAATAAGATCGATCCTCTTATGGGTCTTGAGAAAATCAAGCTTTGCATCGGCTATGAGATGGATGGTAAAATCACCCGCGACTTCCCCGCTGACCTTGACGATCTCGCTCGTTGCACTCCGGTTTATGAGGAGTTTGACGGCTTTAACGAGGATTTAAGCGACATTCGCGATTATGATAAGTTACCAGAGAACTTAAAGAAATATATCAAGCGTATCGAAGAGGTTTGTGACTGTCCGGTATCAATTGTCGGCGTCGGCCCCGATCGTGATCAGATTATTTACAGATAAGTTTAACTCCCGTGGAAAATTCCACGGGAGTTTTTATTCAGCCTCCCTATGATGAGGGAGGCTTAATAAATCTCTGATTTTTGACGGAGGGAGAGATACAAAATGATACCCTATAATAAAAATAATATTCCTTTGGCAAAAGAATTAAGAAAAAATATGACCCCTTGGGAAAGAAAGCTGTGGTACAATTTCTTAAGAGGTTATTCTCCGCGTTTCCAACGACAAAAAACCATAGCAAATTATATCGCTGACTTCTATTGTGCAAAAGCTAAGCTTGTACTTGAGCTTGACGGTGGAGAGCATTACACCGATACACAAAAACAAAAAGATAACCTCCGCAAAAAAGAACTGGAAGATATGGGGTTATCTGTGTTACGAATTTGCAACACAGATATAGACCGTAATTTCGCAGGTGTTTGCGAACACATAGATTTTGTTGTTAAAACTCTCTCCCTCAGTCAGCTTCGCTGACAGCTCCCTCATCAGAGGGAGCCAAAAAAATAAAGCCTCCCTATGATGAGGGAGGTGGCAAAAATCTCTGATTTTTGACGGAGGGAGAGATAGATACGAGGAAAGGGCTAAAACAAAAAGGCTGTGGGTATGCTCACAGCCTTTTTATAATAGTATCTTCTTTTCAAATACCACCGTGTGCTTTTCGTCAAGGGCAATATCTCTGTGATAGTGACCGAAATACCAATGAGTATATGTGGTTTTCGCTTTTATCTCCTGCAGAAACGCGGTAAGTTCGCTTTGTTTATAATGTGCGGCTATCATATTCTGCACATCTGCAGGTGCGCAGTGTGTGATTATATAATCCACGAAAAAGTTATGGCTTTTTAAATTTTCCAACCCGTACTCATATTCCGCCGTACTCGGCAGCTCCTCAGACCACCAGTTCTTGCCCTCGGTACGATATGCTCTGTCATGAGACGCCGCGCCGCCAAAGGTAAAAAAGTTCTTACCCTCAAGGTTGTAAATTTCGCCGCGCATAAGGTGGTAAACACCCTCCTCCACACGGTGCACCTTACCGCCCGCAAAATCCATTACCGGCAGGCTGTTGAGCAGTGAGAAATTCTCGTGATTTCCGTCCACGAACAGGGTTGTAAAGTTTTTATCTTTAAGCCATTTGACCCAATATTTTTCTTCATTGCCTCCGTCCCAAAGGCCGCCGAAATCGCCGCAAATTATCACATAGTCGCCTTTTGTCATTTTCTTCTGCTCAGGAAACAACTTTGAAGATAATTTCTGAATATCTATGGGAATATGAGTATCCCCGGTTATGTATATCATATAATCACCTACTTTGATATAAAAAAGCTGTGGTATTTTCCTCAACTACCGCCTACAACACAAAACCTCTTTGCATACGCTTTTCTTCGCCGCACCAAGCCAATCCAGAAGAGCGTAATACGCAGGTCGCGTTGTTTCCTCAAACGAAAAAGTGAAGTGCTGATAATACAGCAAATCTTCAATCCACTCATCTAAATCCGGTATAACCACCCATACGCACAAGTAATCCCCGAAAGTGCCTTCCATCTGATTGTAATCACGAGTAAGTCCGCGCCATCCTAAGCCATGCCTCGGTGCATGTTGGAAAATATCATATAAATGATCATCTGTCATATGAAACATAGGCAAATCGGTACCAAATGCGCAAAAAATCACTTCGTCGCTATAGGGCTCCATTATGTCATTGATGTGCGTAAGGTCGTGCTTATATCTCACATCCAATGGATCTGGATAATCTTTATTTGTTTTCGCGACATTCACGGTTTATCATCTCTTTTCTTAAAACTAAAAACGAAAAAGGCTGTGGGTGAGCCACAGCCTTTTGATTTTTTACTGTTTACCGGAGACTTTCTTGAAGTCCTCTCTTGCGCGATGGGTTTCGTTGAGCGCCTGCTCCATAACCTGCTCTAAGCGGCGGAGTGAGTCGTCAACATACTCGTTTGCGGTACGGGAGAGCTCCTTGGACTTGGTCTCAGCAAGGGTAATCATCTCATTTGCCTTCTGCTTTGCGGTAAGTAAAATCTCGTCCTCGGACACAAGCTGGCGTGCACGCTCTTCAGCGGCGCGTTTGATATTCTCAGCCTCACGCTTGGACTGAGCTAAAATATCGTTGCGCTCCTCAACGATAACGCGTGCCTGCTCTAAATCCTGGGGCAGGTTCTCACGGATTTCGTCAAGTAAGCCGAGAGCCTCATCCTTATCAACAAGACACTTGCCACCGCCGAAGGGCAGTGTAAATGCGTCTGAAATCGCGTCGTGTAACATACCGATTAATTCTTCTATTCTTACAGCCATAAGTCTAATTCCCCTTACTTAATTTTTTCTTAACATCGTCTAAAATTTCACCGGGTACAAATTTGGAAATATCACCGTCTAAAAGGCCCACCTCTTTAACAAGGCTTGAGGAAAGGTACAAATACTCCTCCGAGGTCGGCAGGAACACGGTTTCGAGTTTCGGATTAAGCTTGCGGTTAATAAGCGCCTGCTGGAACTCAGCCTCAAAATCGCTTATTGCGCGCAGACCCTTGACCACCACGCAGTCACCCAAGGTGTCCGCATAGCGGGAGAGCAGATCATCGGAAAAGGAAACGCTTACATTGGGCAGATCGCGAGTTACACGCTTAATAAGCTCTGACCGCTCTTCAAGTGTGAAGAGGGTCTTTTTCTTGGCGTTTACCATTACCACCACCACTACCTTATCAAAGATAGAAGCGGCGCGACGGATAACATCAAGATGCCCGAGGGTAACCGGGTCAAAACTGCCCGGATAGATACAAGTTTTCATAACTATCCCCTTCGATACACGGTAATCTTCGACTTTCCGTAAAGATACTCACGGCCCTTGGTATACGGCTCAGTCACATCGGGCATAACCGTTTCGCGGGCACTCTCACATACTATTATACCACTATCTGTCAAAATGTCAATGTCACAAATCTTATTTATGGCGCGCACAAGAAAATTTTCACGGTAAGGCGGGTCTAAAAAGATAACATCAAACTTCTCCTTTGTGGTGGAAAGAAAGTTTGAAAAATCGCCGGTTATTACATTTGTCTGCTTCTCAAAGCCGCAGGTCTTTACATTTTCCGCAATTATTTTTGTTGCGGCGGTGGATGCATCGACGATGACCGCACTTTCCGCACCGCGACTTAGCGCCTCGATTGCCATCTGGCCGCTGCCGCCGAAAAGGTCGAGTATCTTTCTGCCCGGGATTTCAAACTGGATTATATTGAAAATCGACTCCTTAATTCTGTCGGTTGTCGGGCGGGTGTCAAGGCCCTCTAAGGTTTTAAGTTTACGGCCGCGCGCCGTACCTGTTATAACTCTCATATTTATTTCTCCTTAAAATAATTGTGGATGTTAATCGCCACATCCTCGGGCACCACCGCAGCTAATTCGGAAACATCGGCTGTTTTAATGGCGGTAATGCTTTTAAAATGGCGTAAAAGTTTTTTTGCGCGCACCTCGCCCACGCCCTCAATTTTGGTAAGGGTGGAGCCTACCTTGTCGCGCAGTGAACGGTGGTAGGAAATGGCGACGCGGTGCACCTCCTCCTGAATGCCCGCGCAAAGCTTGAAAACCGCGGGCGATGCGGAGATGGACACCTCCTCACCCGCCGCATTTATTATCGCGCGGGTGCGGTGCTTTTCATCCTTGACAAGACCGAACACGGGAATGTCGATACCCAGCGCAACAACACCGTTTACCTGCGGCTTGCCGCCATCAAGGAAAATAAGGTCGGGCAGAGGCGAAAATTTAGCATCACCCGCGTTATACCGCTCCATCCTGCGGGAGATTACCTCACGGTGGGCCTCCACATCGTTCTGGTCAGCTATGGTTTTAATTTTGAATTTGCGATAGTCCGAGCGTTTCGGCTTTCCGTCCTGCCAGACCACCATTGACGCTACCTGATTTTCGCCGCCGGTATTTGAAATGTCGTAGCACTCTATACGGCGTGGTGGCTTATCTAAACCAAGCAGATGCTGCAAATCCTCGATTACACGGGCGCATTTTTCCTCGTCACTTACCGCAATCTTTAACTTTTCCGCCGCGTTTTGCTGTGCCATTTGGGTAAGTTTTACCTTGTCGCCACGCTGGGGTGAGGTAAGTTCCACCTTATGTGTTGCAACCGAAGTGAGCCATTGCGACAGAAGGGTGCAATCTGCCACCTCACCTGCTACATATATGTTTTTCGGCAGTACACGCTTGGGCATATAGTACCGACGGATAAAGTCCGCAAGAAGTTCTGCACGCTCTGTATATACCGGAGTGTCAATAAGCTCACACTCGCTCTCCAAGAGCGCGCCCTCGATATAATGGAGCACCGAGAAAGCACACTTGCTCTCCCCTATTTCCAGCGCGATTACATCGGTATCGCTCAGTGCGCCGGAAATAATTTTCTGCCGCACGCCGAGGTTTTCAATGGCGCGTATTTCGTCACGGAGCTTTGCCGCCGCCTCAAATTCCATCTTTTCGGCGTGAACTTCCATTCGCGCCCGCATTTCCGCAAGCAGCTTTTCGCCCTTGCCCTCAAAAAGCTCTATGGCGCGGTCGATTTTTGCCCGATATTCTTCCTTTGATACCTTGCCGCCACACACCGCGTCGCATCTGCCGAGATGGGCATTTAAACAGGGTCTGCCACGCCCGATGGTTTGGGGAAATGCCCGCTTGCAGGTGGGAAGTTTCATTACCTGACACACCGCGTCAATGGCGGCCTTGGAAAGTGATCTGCCGCCGTAAGGTCCGAAATAACGGGCACCGTCCGAGGCGATTTTTGACACGATGGAAAACCGCGGATACTCCGCCTTCACATCAAGGCGGATGAAGGGATAGCCCTTATCGTCCTTTAAAAGTATATTATACCGCGGCTTATGGCGCTTTATAAGTGAGTTTTCAAGTATCAGCGCCTCAAATTCGGTATCGGTGACCACATAGTCAAAATCGTGCACACGGCTTACCATAACCGAGGTTTTGTAATTGTGGTTGGGATTTGGCGCAAAGTATGAGCTTACGCGGTTTATCAGTTTCTTCGCCTTGCCGACATATATCACTTCACCTGTTTTGTTCATCATAATGTAAACGCCGGGAAGTGCGGGCAGGCTTCTCGCCTTGTCGTGTAAATTGACCATATAATCACCTCCTTAGCCGAGGGAAAACGATGCCCCTCAAGCCTTAAACTTGTTAAATTTTCGTCTTTTCGCCTTGTCGTCCTCGCAAGGCGCCAGCCTACCTTCGTCCTCCGTACCGAAAATCCATAAAATTTTCCGGCGTTTAAGGTCGAAGAGTTTTAAAACAATAAATTTTGTCGAAAGACAAGTAAAATTCAAGAATAATACTGGCGTATATTTGCAGAATTTTATGCGGTATTTCGCGAAATTTAAGTTTTAAAACCTTAAGGGGCATCATTTTCCCTCGGCTTTGACAAAAAAAGGCAGGATTACCCATCCTGCCTTTTAAATGATCTTCTTTATGAATTACTCGGAAAAGTTGGAGTTTACAAGCTCGCAAAGTGCTAAAAGTGCTTCATTCTCGTCACTACCTTCAGCGGTGATAGTGATCTCGGTACCCTTAACAATGCCAAGGGAGAGAACGCCAAGTAAGCTCTTCGCATTAACGCGACGCTCCTCACGCTCAACGGTGATGCTTGATTTAAACTCGTTTGCCTTCTGGATAAAGAAGGTTGCAGGACGGGCACGAAGTCCGATCTGGTTATTGATTACAACTACTTTAGAACACATAAAATGTGGCCTCCGTTCACAAATTTGCTATCATTCTTATTATACATAGAATAACAAATTTCAAGTCACTTCGTCAACTGTTTTTTCATAGTCAAAGACAAGAATTTTTCACCTTCAAGGGTGTAATTCTTGTATATTTTCACTATAAGGATTTTTATGAACACTTTACAAAAACTTATTTTGGGGTTTTCACCGTTTTAACGGATGCAATAAGTTTTCTCCTTATTGTACCACTTTTGTTAATAAGTTTTTTATAAGTTCCGTCATCAATAGCGCCGATTTTAAAAAGGATTTCCAGCCAATACTCTGTTTCATAACACTCTTTAAGTGCAATCTCCATTTTGCTTATAAAATCCGCTTTGCTCTGTGCATATTTCGCTTCATATGCATTCGCCCCTACAGAGGAACATGACCGAAGAAGCTGATTTGTAAATACAGCTCACCCTTTAATATCATCGCATACAGTTGTTATTTCAATTGTCAGTTCGACTGCCAATTCTTTTATTGTTTTGTTTTCCATCAATAACTCCTCTTTCGCGATATACTCACTTCGTTCGTGCGGTATATTTTGTTATTCAAAATGCGATATAACCGCTCACTTTGCGATTGCGATATGATATAAATTATCGTGCCGCAAGGCATATCGTATGCATCGCATATATCGCGCCTTAAAGCATATCGCAAATTACCCCTGGTAATTTATATCGCTATATACGGAGTTCCGCGATGGTAACTCCCGTTTCGCCCTCGCCGAAGGTGCCAAGGCGGAAGGATTTTACATGGCGGTTGGTTTTGAGTGAGTCCTGAACAGCCTTTCTGAGTACGCCTGTACCCTTGCCGTGTATGATACGCACGGAGGGAAGCTTCGCGAGAAAGGCGTTGTCAATATAGCGCTCCAGAGTATCAATTGCTTCCTCCGCCATCATACCGCGGAGATCCACCTCGGGGGCGATTTTGACATTTCGAAGTTCTATGGTTTTCTTTTTTATGAAGTCCTGCACGGTCTTATCGCCGCTGTTTTCAACAAGTTTTAACTCGCGGAGTTTTACACTTACCTTCATAATACCCGCCTGGATCTGAAGGCTTCCGTTTTTATCGGGCAGGGTGAGCACAGTACCCCTTGCGCCCAGGTTTATAAGTTCTACCGTGTCGCCCACTTTCAAGGGGCGGGCGGGTTTTTCGGCGACCTTTGCCTTTTTCTTGTTCATACCGTGAAGCTTATCCTCAGCCTCATTAAGACTCTTGCGGAGTGCGGCACGGGCCTCATTTTCCTGCTTGTAATTGTCGTCTTTTATTTTCTTTTTGCGAAGCTCGCTCAGCTCGTCAAAGACCTGATCTGCGGTAGCGCGGGCATCCTTGATGAGTCGCTCCGCCTCCGCCTTTGCCTTTTGGAGTGCTGTGTCGCGATCGTGTTCGATTTTGGCGTCAAATTCCTCGGCGCGACGGTATATCTCGCTTGCCTCACGGCGAAGTCGCGCCGCCTCGGCACGGTCACGCTCCAGCGCGCATCGCTTTTCCTCGAGGCTCTCTATTATCTCCTCAAAGCGCTTGTCCTCGCTGTCCAGCAGCGTGCTTGCCTTGTCGATAATATACTCGGGAAGGCCCAAACTCTTTGAAATAGCAAAAGCGTTACTCTTACCCGGCACGCCGATAAGCAGCTTGTATGTGGGGCGCAGGGTGGCAACATCAAATTCACAACTTGCGTTTTCCACATGCTCGGTGGTAAGCGCATAGCTCTTAAGTTCGGTATAATGTGTGCTTGCGGCGATCTTTGCGCCAAGGGCGCGGGCATATTCGATAATGCTTACCGCAAGGGCCGCACCCTCTACCGGGTCGGTGCCGGCGCCTAATTCGTCAAACAGAATGAGGGATGAGGAGTCAGCCTCTTTAAGTATCGCCACGATATTTACCATATGTGACGAGAAGGTGGAAAGTGACTGCTCTATACTCTGCTCGTCACCGATGTCCGCAAAAATCTTGTCATATACCGCCACCTGACTTCCGTCGGACACGGGAATGTGCAGGCCGCACTGGGTCATAATTGTCAAAAGACCGAGGGTTTTAAGGGACACGGTTTTACCGCCGGTATTGGGGCCGGTGATAATAAGGGTGTCAAAATCAAGGCCTAAGCGGATGTCCACCGGAACGGTCTTCTTTTTATCAAGTAACGGATGGCGGGCGTGCTTTAAGAGTGTTTCGCCCTTATCATTCACATCCGGCGCGTCGCCGTTCATTTCAAAGGACAGTTTTGCCTTTGCAAAGATAAAGTCAAGACGGGTCAGTATCTTATAGTTTTCACTAAGCGCCTCGCCATAGTCGGACACCGAGGCGGAAAGTTCCGCGAGGATGCGCTCAATTTCGTCCTTCTCTTTACCTTCAAGCTCTCTTAAATCGTTATTCAAGTTCACTACCGCCATCGGCTCTATAAAAAGTGTTGCGCCCGAGGCGGAAACATCATGTGTGATACCCGGGATAAGGGTCTTATGCTCTGCCTTTACCGGCACTACATATCTGCCGCCGCGCTGAGTAATGATCGCCTCCTGCAGGAGCTTTGACTGTGTGGGTGAGGAGATGATCTTGGAGAGCGAGTCACGGATTTTTGCATTTTTCTCCCGCATTTTGCGGCGGATGTCCGCAAGGGTTGCGGACGCACGGTCGGACACCTCGTCCTCGCTTATTATCGCGGTATTGATAGCGTCCTCTAAATATTTATTGGGCACAAGTGAGAAGAAGAAGGGGTCAAGTGATAGCTTACCCTCTTCCCCGCGCCAGTTTACAACACCTCGCACACATTTAAGAAGGCTCGCAATGGCAAGAAGCTCCTTACAGGAGAGCACACCGCCGCGACTTGCGCGGAACACCGAGGACTCCGGATTGCGGATGCCCGCAAAGGATGGTGCGCCCCGTGTGGAGATAAGATTTTTTGCACAGTCGGTCTCGCCCAACGCGGTCTTTATATCCTCGATATGGGTAAAAGGCACAAGGTTTCGGGCAAGACTTTTAGCCTCCTCACCAGTTGCCTGAGCCGCAAGAAGCTCAAGTACCGCGGGAAGCTCTAAGGTTTTTATTGATTTTAGCGTTAAATCAGTCATTTTCTCTATCCTTTACAAGCGTAGGGAAGGGATTTATCCCTTCCGGAATACGGGTCGCCCGGGAGGCCGACCCCTACGGGCTCCCTCTGACGAGGGAGCTGGCAAACCGAAGGTTTGACTGAGGGAGAGATAAAGTAAATTGGGAGCATCTCTCCCTCCGCCTCGTGCCTCGGCACCTCCCTCATCAGAGGGAGGCTTTTATACTTTAATCGTATTATATAAATTCAGGCTTTTAAATTCACAATCGAAGTGGTGCTTAAGGTACGCCTCACAAAGCTCACCCATAATCCTGACCCCGCTATCACTCAATTTAAAGGAGAATAGCCGCTTTACATCCGCGCCGATTATATAGCGCATTGCGGCGAGCACACCACTGTCCAAAAAGACGCCCGGCTGAGGACAGCAGTTACAGTAAATGGCGGAGTTGGTTACGCTAAAGCGACCCTCGGCAACGGGTGTGTCGCAGTTGGCGCAGATAAAAAGGCTTGGCTGATAACCTGCAAGGCAGGCGATTTTAAGTTCAAATGCGGCTTTTATAAGTTCAATTGGCGCTAATTTTTTACTTAACGCGTAAAGGGAATTGAGTACCAGCCGCAGAAGATGAGGGTCTGCAAACTCCGCATCTGCCGCTCTGTCCGCCACCTCGGCAAAATAGTTACCCAGGGTGAGCGCGTCCAGATCCGAGCGCAGACTGTAAAACAGTTCTATCGGCTCTGCCTCATTTAATGTGAAGCTGTTGCCGTTACTGTAAAGTGTAAACTCGGAATAAGCAAGCGGCTCTATTGCGGCGCCAAGTCTACTGCCCTTTCGGCGTGCACCCCGCGCCATAACCGAGAGCTTGCCGCTACATTCGGTAAGCAGGGTGAGCATAACATCCGCGTCCTTATAGGCTGTGGCACGGAGTACTATGCCCCGCTCCACCCGATGGGTTTTATTCATAGCCGAAGTTCCTCAGTAAAAAGTCGCTCTCGCGCCAGTTTTCCTTGACCTTGACCCAGGTTTCAAGGTAGACCTTGGTGCCCATAAAGCGCTCTATCTCTTCTCGTGACTCGCTGCTTATCTTTTTAAGCATCGCGCCCTTTTTTCCGATGATGATGCCCTTGTGGCTCGCCTTCTCGCAATAGATGGTGGCGCAGACATCGATAATTTCATTCTCCCGCTCTGTGAATTTGGTTATCTCCACCGCGGTGCCGTGTGGCACCTCACGGCTTAGAGAATTAAGCAGTTTTTCGCGGATTATCTCCGCAATCATTGCCTTTTCCGGCTGATCGGTGGTCATATCCTCGGGGAACAGCGCAGGACCCTCGGGAATGAACTTTTCCACCTCATCCAGCACAAGTTTAACCCCGTCGCCTTGCAGCGCTGAGATCGGGATGATCGCCTCGAAATCGAAGCGCTCTTTATACATTGCGATTACCGGGAAGAGTTTTTCCGGCTCCACCGTGTCGATCTTATTTATAACGAGTATCGCGGGAAGGTTGGACGCCGCAATGCTCTCGATAAGTGCCTCCTCAGCCTTGCCGATCTCGGCAACCGGATGCACCAGCATAAGGATGGCGTCAACATAGCAAACCGAGTCGCGTACTACCTTTACCATATACTCGCCCAGCTTGGTTTTCGGCTTGTGGATGCCCGGTGTGTCCATAAAGACCACCTGACACTCACCTTTTGTTATAACACCCATAATACGGTTACGGGTGGTTTGTGGTTTGTCACTTACAATCGCGATCTTCTCCCCCGCAAGGGCGTTTATCAGCGTGGATTTACCCACATTGGGGCGACCTACGATTGATACCATACCGGATCTTTTAATCAATTTACATTACCTCTCGATGATAAAATATATACGGAAAGCGTCCAAAGCAGCATATAGATAAACACATTATAGGGCGCGCCCGACTCAAAAGACTGTACAAATGTGATGTAGAACATAAACGCCACACCCAGACCCGCACACACGGTGGCGAGCACGGTGTTGCGGATGGTCACCTTGCGCAGGCGTCGTGCGGAATTTACCGCCGCCGCAAAGGGTGTAAGACCCGCGCGGGTGATAAATGCGGAGGGGTCGTATTCCAGATACTGCTCCTCACCGGAAAGGTCAAGGCGCTCCTCAATATTGGGATAGTCGATAGTACCCGATTTAAGACCCATTTCATCCTCGATCATAACCGGTGTAAGGTTACAGTCAACCGATGCAAGCACCGGATTTACCCTGCCCTGTACACAG
This sequence comes from Eubacteriales bacterium, assembly GCA_045580305.1. Classification (GTDB taxonomy): domain Bacteria; phylum Bacillota; class Clostridia; order Oscillospirales; family JAAYXM01; genus RGIG7332. Next base: position 48,937 of record JAZNNQ010000002.1, on the reverse strand, counting down.
TTATCAAGGCCCGCCTTTACATCCTCGCTGAGGCGGTACTTGAGATTGAATGCAGCGGCAAGTCGGCCGTTTATTACAAGATACAATGTGTTTTTAGCCGAACTGCGCTCCAAAAGCTGCACGCTCATACGGAGAACGAAGCTCTCTGTGCCGAGAAGCACATTGTCGCCGTTTATCTCGCCCTGCATACCGCCGGCCTCGTGGTGCATAAGCTGATGGACCGGCTCGCACTTGCCGTACTGGCTCTTGAGTATCTCGGAGAACAGCGGATAAAGACCGCTTTTTGCGGCGGAGAGCATACTGGTCGCATAGGACACGATAGTGTCGTAGGAGAAGTCGTTAAACACCTTCATACCGTGGGAGCTGATGGTGCCCTTGGGGAAAAGGTCGCTGTCGCGCATAATGAGATTGCGCTTGCCAGATAGCGAAAATGCCGCGTACCAGCCGCCCAGCGCGGCGCCCATTACGCTGAGTTTTTTTGTTATCTTGGAGAAGGGCAAGCCGTAGGACAGCAGGATAAAGAATGGCGATGCCACCGAGGTTATCGCCGCGTATGCCCAGAAGAAGTTCTGCGCCTGACCGCGACCCACAGATGCGATAAACGCCAGCACTAAGCTTAATATAAGCAGAATTGGCGCAAGATATGTCCAGAAACGCTCTGCGCCGTCGGGCATACACACATATTTTGTAAAGGGCTCGGTCTCGGTAACCGGGTGCTTGATAAGATTAATTTGCCCGTCGCGCTCGGAAATAAAGATACCGCTGGGTGTCTTTGAGGCGCAAGCCGCCTTGCAGGCACGAAGGCGCGCACTCTCCCTGAAATAATGACCCAGGGATGAAAAGAAGAGAAGCACCACGCAGATGCCGCAATAAGGCAGGCTCTGACGGCAGTCGCGATTCAGCATCATAAAGCCCGCGTGGGCAAGGGATGCCACCGCCGACACGGTTATCATTGAGTACATATTGGCACTTAATGTAAAGATGCCCTTTAAACCGCGCCAGAAGATTTTGACATTTATAAGGACAGACGCCAACAGCAGACCGCTGAGCGCAATTAAGTACCTGAAGGGGTGTGCGTCCCAGGAGATAGCCTCGGGAATGGGAAGGCCCATGGATGCGCCGAAATTTAAGTAAATTGCGGGCAGCATTACGATAAAGCTTAAGATAACAAGGAATACGCCCGAGCGAACGCGGAGGGCGTTGTGGCGCACATAGTCTGACGGCTTCTCGTAGTTTTCGTGCTTTGTTTCCACGGCACGATCGTACTCCTCACCCTTTTCAAAAAGTTTATTTAAGTCAATGGTATTGGACAGTTTTTCCTTGTCCTTTTTGACCTTTGGCGGGCGCTCAGCAAGTACCGCGTGAGGAGCATTTGTCTTTGTGGGCATTTTCTCGGGAGTTTTGTCCTTTTTGCGGAAAATATCAAAGGTTGAGGAGAAGCCTTTTTTCTGCTTCGCCTGCTTCTTCATTGTCTTGGGTTTTGCATTTTCAGCCTTTATCTCGTCAAAAAGACCCTGATCGATAATCGGTTTATCCTGCTCATCAGCCTCTTCCGGTTGTACAGCAGGCTTTGCCTTTTCCTCGCGAAACTCCTCTAAAATATCATCGATCTTCGGCTCGAACTTCGGCTTGTCCTCGCGGAATTCCGCCAGTATATCTTCAAGGGAAAACTCATCCAAGTTCTCGTCGCCCCATTCATAATCTGACATATTTTAACCCCCTATCCTCTGTCGCACAGCCTCGTACAGCACCACTGCCGCGGCGCAGGAGGCGTTAAGCGACTCTATTTTACCTATCATCGGGATTTTTACCGTAAAGTCACACTTTTCACGGGTGAGGCGGCTCATCCCCTCGCCCTCGGAACCGATAACAATCGCCACAGCGCCCTTAAGGTCAGCCTCATAAAGTGAGATGCTGTTTTCCTGCAGTGCAGTGCCAAATACCCACAGGCCCCGCTTTTTGAGATTGTCAAGGCAAGCGGCGATATTGGGAACGCGGGCCACCGGCAGGTATGAGGTTGCGCCGGCGGATGCCTTCTCAACCACCGCGGTGAGTGCGGCCGATCTTCTTTTGGGAATGATTACGCCGTGGGCGCCTGCAGCCTCCGCCGAGCGGATTATAGCGCCTAAATTGTGGGGATCGCTTATCTCGTCACATACCACCACAAGAGGTGCTCTGCCCGAAGCGGCGGCGTTTTCAAGAATGTCCTCAACACTTGCATAATCGTGAGCGGCGGCAAAGGCGATGATGCCCTGATGTGCACCGGTCTCGCTCATTGAGTCAAGCTTTCTTCTGTCGCAGGCAACGACCACCGCACCCGCTTCCTTTGCTTGATGTGCAAGGTGCGAAAGCATTCTGTCACCGTCACCTTTAGCGTAAAAAACCTTATTTATAACACGGTGGGCGCGCAGTGCCTCGTGCACCGCATTTCTGCCCTCGATAAGACCATCAATAGTTTTATTTTCAAATTCTTTTTTCATATAAAACGCCTCATTTTAACATAAATATATACTTGGTATAAGTATAACATAGTTTCACGCCATAAGCAAGACATAAATATAAGAAGAAAACGACAATGGATTCGGCGGTTGGTCATAGGGATAAATCGCCGTTCATTGCCGTTTTTATTATTTAACTATGTTTGACAGCCACACATTCTTTGATACCAGCACGCCGCCGATAATACATTTTGCCATCTCAGCGCCCTGGACTAAAAAATACACCGTGAAGATGCCAAGATCGGTAAAATGCGCCAGGCAATACGCCAGAGGTACCGCCACAAGCCAGGTATAACCCGAGTCGAAAAGGAAGGTTATGCCGGTCTTGCCACCCGCGCGGATGGTGAAATATGTGGAGTGGCACATACCGTGTATCGGCATAAAAAGTGCCGAGAGCAGGATGAAATTGGTAGCCAGTGACTTGATGTGTTCGCTGGTGTTGTACACCATTGGGAAAACCGATGAAAGGCTTGCCATTACGGCACCCACAAAAATGCATATAACGGTGGAAAAGGCGATGAGCTTGGGGGCGGAGTCCTTTGCCTCATAGAATTTGCCTGCGCCCAAAAACTGGCCCTGGATTATTGACACGCCCGAGCCGATTGCGATAAACATTACATTAAAAAGGTTTGACACGGTGGTGGAGATATTAAGGCCTGCCACCACATCGATACCCCTTAGCGAGTAGCACTGGGTCAGCATTGCCATACCCGCCGCCCAAAGAGTTTCATTGAGCACCAGCGGTAAGAAGCCTTTTACGGTAATACGCTTTGCCAGAGCAAGAGGTATTTTGAAACCGCGATACAGACCTTTGGGGTATACAAGACGGTTACGGTTTTTATGTGTCCAGAAGATGACGATGCTCACCTGCACAAAGCGCGATATGACCGTGGCGATAGCCGCACCCGCAACGCCAAGTTCGGGGAACGGGCCGATACCGAAGATTAAAAGCCAGTTTAAACAGGTGTTGGTGATAATTGCCGCAATACCTGCAGCCATTGGAACGGTTGTGTTACCGCCTTCGCGAAGTGTGGAGGAATAGGCGCTCTCCAAGGCAAATGCCACATTTCCCACAAGCATTATGAGCATATAGGTTTTGGCACTGTCAAAGGTAAGGGCGAGGTCAATGCCCTTGTCCGCGTCGTGGAGGAATGAGGTGATAAGATTATCACCCAAAAGCAGGAAAACACCCATACCCACGGCGGTTATGGCAATTGCGGATATAATTTTAAACCGCAGGGTATGCCGCACGCCATTATAATCGCCTTTGCCGAAAAACTGTGCACAGAAGATGCCCGCGCCACTCACCGCGCCGAACACCGCAAGGTTGAACACGAAGAATATCTGATTAACTATCGCGACACCCGACATCTGCTCTGTACCGACCGCGCCGATCATAATATTGTCGATAAGCGCGACAAAGTTGGTTATAAGATTCTGTACCATTATGGGAATGGCAAGCTTTATTATTTTTTTGTAAAGGTCTTTCGACCCGATAAGTCGTTTCATTGCTTTTGCTCCTTGTAAAATTGCTGTTTTCTCCGCTTAAATTATCGTACGGCTTGCCGTATTGTATATTTTACGACACATCCTAAAGGCTGTGCCCTACAATCCACCTTCCCCTCGGGGGGGAATGCTTTTTGTCACTCGCATATAAAAGTTTACCACATTCGGATACCATTTTCAACATAGTACACCTGTATTTTTAGTTTACATAATATTATTTATGTTCACTTGGCATTTTGTGCGAAGCGCGGCAATACACTTAGTTGGGGTGATGTTTTGAAAAAGGCTGTTTTTCTTTGTTTTTGTCTGCTTGTTGCGGCGGTGTTTTTACTGCTGCCCCAAGTGGTTGCCGAGGCGGTGTCCTCTGCCGTCGCACTTTGCGGAAGGTCGCTTATACCGTCACTTTTCCCCTTTTTCGTGCTGTCAAATTTCATCATAAAGGCGGGGCTTGTCCCAACATCGCCGATGATTTTGGGAGCGGTTGGCGGATATCCTTTGGGTGCGAGTATTATCTGCGATATGTACAGGGAAGGACTTATTTCAAAGCAGGCCGCCGAAGGTGCTCTGCCCTACTGCTCCCTTTGCGGTGCGGGTTTTATTTTTGGGGCGGTTGGCGGTGCATTCGGCAGTATAAAAATCGCCCTTATCGTCTGGGCTGCTCACATACTCTCCGCTCTTGTTATCCGTATTTTTTCACCTAAAACAGTAGTCAAGCCCGCGCCCTCACTGCCCTTTTCCGCTTCCTTCACCGACGGTGTGCAGCGCGGGCTGTTCAGTTGTCTTAACATCTGTGCTTTTGTGATATTTTTTAGTGTATTATTGGCTGTTTTGGGATATTTTTTACCGATCAGCAACTTTTTAATCGGTGTTATTGAGATGTCTCGCGGTGTGTTTTCCCTGCCGAGAGACACCTTCGGTGTGGTGTGCGCCGCATTTTTCACAAGCTTTGGCGGCTTGTGTGTTCAGGCGCAGGTGGCGTCCCTCTGCTTTGATGCGGGACTCAGTCCAAAACGGCATTTTATCGGCAAGCTTCTCCACGGCGCACTTGCGGCGGTTTTTGTTCTTTTTTTGACATTTTTCATCTTATGATATATACTGTATACCGAGGTGAAAACTTATGCTTTTTAACAAGGACATACAACCCTGCTGTGCATACTGTGCCGAGGGTAATCCGGTAAATGACGATATGGTGGTATGCAAGCGTCACGGCGTTGTTGCCAAGAACTTCAAGTGCCGCCATTATGAATACAACCCCTTCAGTCGCACTCCCCCATCGGATGACGACATTGAACTGGGCTTTGATGTGAGCGATTTTTCTATTGATCCGGAGGGAAGATAATATGCGAAAGATATCTTTGGTTTTAGCACTTATTCTCTGCCTTACCTGTCTTGCAGGCTGCGGCAGGGACAATATGAAGCAATTATACAATGCCAACACACTTGCCTCCGTCTTCAAAAACCACACTTCCTTTACCCTGACCACCACCATGGCGGACGGTAGCAGCTTTAGTCGTTTTTATCAGCCTAATTTTGCCTACTTCTACAATGATGAGAAGCAGACCGTATACCTTTCCAGCGGCTGTTATTCCTACTCTGACGGCAAGTTTTATACCGAGCTTTATCTGCGCGAGGACTACAGCTTCCATATGTTAAAGGAGCGTTTTACCGCACCCCTCGTTGCTGAGAGTGCGAAGGTTTCAACCGTACTTGAAAAGAACGAGGAAAATGAGCTTCTCACCGTCAGGACACGCCCCACTGATGCCTATACAAAGCTTCTCTATGAGGAGTACGGTATCACCGAGGGCAAGTTCGAGGTGGTTTATGTGGTAAATAAAGAAAGTCACGAGTTTGCGGCACAGCAGATTTATCTGGACGGTGAACTTTTCGCGGACATTACCGTTGAGTATGACCTGCCCCGCCCGGATATGGCGGCGAATTTATATTCACGCCTTACCGCGCCGGCAAATCAGTGCCGCACGGTCAAGGTAACCTTGGATCCCCATCATTCAAACCAGCGCTCGGTCGTCGGTCGCACATTAAAGGGCGACAGTTTTAAACTGGATGTGCCCGAAGGTTATAAATCCGCTTTCGGTAATCACCAGTGCACCATCCCCTATCAGTCAAAGGGCGCCGATAAGGACGCGGAAATTTACCTTGTATACGGACAATAAATAAAAACACCCCATATCCGTCAGGATTATGAGGCGTTTTTAGCTTGAACTTCATCCAAAATTCATCTTTTCAGGATGCAAGGCAGTTTTGAAAGCAAGATTTTTTGTAAAAAGAAAGAATAAAATTCCGGTAATACTGGCGTATTACCGGAATTTTTGATGCACTATTTACGGAAAATATGGTATCAAAACCAATGCTTCCTTATCTGGCTGCGGCGTTAGTTACTGTGTTTTTTTATCCAGTCTAAAATTTTGTCGTATTTCATACTGCCGTCTGCCACGCCGAGCCCCAGTTTAATTACATCATCATTTGTACAGGTCATATTTACGCCCATTACCTCTAAAAATGTCAGCATTACAAAAACGCCGATGCGCTTATTGCCGTCAACAAAGGCGTGGTTTGAAATCAGGGAAAAGCCGAGGTGTGCCGCCTTTTCCTCAATGGTTTTGTAGAATTCCTCGCCACCAAAACCCGCATTAACACTGTACAACGCGCTCTCTAAAAGTCCCTCATCCCGCAGACCTACGCTGCCGCCGGTGGCATTTGCCATCATATTGTGCAAATAAAGCACCTTTTCTTTAGTAAATGTTATCATTTTGCAAGCTCCTTAAATGCTATCATATATTTTTCCATAACTCGTTTTGCCGCAATGTCAATTTTTTCGCTGTCAGACAGCTGCAAATAGCCGCCGTTTTCCAAATCAACAAGTACAAATTTAGGCTTGTTGTGCTTGAAAATAACTGCCTGGCCATTCTCTTCCGCTATTTTGGCAACCTTAGTGAAATTCTGGTTAGCCTCGCTTATATTGACAATACTCTTTACATCAATTGTCATATTTATACCTCCTTTATATCCTATAATATGTCCTATATTTTAGCACACTTTTTTTAGCTTGTAAAGATGTAATTTTAAAAAATTTTTTAATTTGTTTATTTTATAGTTTACATAATATAATTTATGTTTACTATATTGCATATTAAAAAGCCAGGAGCGTTGCACTCCCGGCTCTCGATTTTTTACGCTGCAGGCTGAATAATTTTGGTGATGGTGATCTTATCACCTGCTGTGATGCTGTAGGTCTCAGCGAAGTTGCCCTCGTAGGTCAAAATCTCGACCTTGTCCTCATCTGCATTGGCATACATCTGATCGATACCCTTACCCTCTAAATACTCACGGTTAAAGAGCATAACCGCCTTGTACTTGCCGGTAAACTCCTCGCCTTCCTTTAATTTGGGAGCATCAGCTGCCACGATGGTGATTAAAATCTCGTTACCGGGGATGATTGCCTCGCCTTCAAGATCGCCGATGTCGGCATCAAGAATGAGGTTACCCTCCGGTGTTATCTCCTTAACGGTGGTCTCGATTGTGCCCGACTGGTTTCCGCCGCAAGAGATGAGTGTTACACACATAAGAGCTGCTAAAATAAGTAATACTGTCTTTTTCATAATTTTTCTCCTTTTATCTTACAACTTCAAGTTTAATCGTGCTTGTATTTCCCGGCTCGCCGTTTATAAGACCGCCGGTCATAACCACATGGTCACCGGTCTCCAGGTTAAGCACGCTTCTTGCTAATTTTAACGCTTCATAGAACACAATGTCAATAGAGGAATATTTTTCTGTCATTACCGGAATGACGCCCCAGCTCATATTCAGCTGACGCCACACCTTTTTATCGGTGGTGGTGCCCACGATGTCCGCAGGGCCTCTGAAACGGCTTACCTTACGGATGGTGCGGCCTGACATTGAGTTTACAACAAGCGCCTTTGCGCCCACATCGATCGCCATTGCAACCGCGGAATGGCAGATAGCGTCTAAGTTGTTTTTAATCTTATATTCCTTCTCCTTAAACCACTTTGCATAGTCGATGTGGCTTTCGGTGAACTCCGCAATTTGTGCCATATTGCTGACCGCTTCCACCGGATACTTGCCCGCAGCGGTCTCGCCGGAGAGCATTACACAGGAGCTTCCGTCATACACCGCGTTTGCCACATCGGAAATCTCCGCTCTGGTGGGGCGGGCGTTGTGGATCATACTCTCGAGCATCTCGGTTGCGGTGATAACGCGCTTACCGAGTAAGCGGCAGCGATTAATTAAAAACTTCTGTACCGAGGGCACCTCGATAAAGGGAATTTCAACGCCGAGATCGCCGCGCGCAACCATAATACCGTCGGCAATTTCGCAGATTTCATCCACATTAAGAACGCCTGCGCGGTTCTCAATTTTCGCGGTAAGTTCTATCTTTTCGCCGCCGTTTGCATCCAAAAAGTCGCGCATCGCCTTGATATCCGCCTTATTTGAAACGAAGGATGCGGCAACAAAGTCAACATCCTGCTCGATACCAAAGAGAAGGTCAGCCTTGTCCTGCTCGCTCAAAAAGTCGCCCTTGAGCACCTTATTGGGGAAGTTCATACTCTTTTTATTAGAGAGCACGCCGCCCGATATGACGCGGCACTTAACCTCGGTGTCCGCAATCTCCTCGACCTCAAAACGGACAAGTCCGTTATTTACAAGGATATTGTCACCCACCGCAAGGTCGTCGGCAAGATTCTCATAATTTACCGAGACGATGGTTTCATCGCCCATCACATCCCGGGTGGTGAAGGTGAAGCACTCTCCTTCCTTTACCTCGACCTTGCCACTCTCAAAAGTACCGATACGGTACTCAGGCCCTTTGGTGTCAAGCATAATTGCGATGGGGAGATTAAGTTCCTCACGGACCTTTTTAATAAGGTCAATTTTTTCCTTATGGTCTGCGTGTGTGCCGTGGGAGAAGTTAAGGCGGGCAACATTCATACCCGCTTTGCACATTTTGATAAGGGTCTCCTCATTTGCGGAGGCAGGACCTATTGTGCAGATAATTTTCGTTTTTCTCATATAGTTCTCCTTATAATAAAACTATAAATACAAGATACATCAAAGGTATCGTAATTACCGATAGTGTGTGTGAAATCATCGCCATTGATGCGCCGGTCTTGGTTTCACCGCCGTATGCCGCGGGGAACACGATGGTATTAAGTCCAAGGGGTGTACCGAATGCGATGAGGGTTAAAATCATAAGCTCATCACTCGCGCCAGATACCCTCAAGATAAGAAGCATTACCGCAGGGATGAGGACAAGGCGGAAAGCGGTGGCAAGATACACCTTTTTATTGAGCAGCAGCTCTTTGAAATTATAGCCGCCGATTACAAAACCCGCAAGTATCATTGCAACCGGGCCCTGGCAGGCACCCGCCTGGTCAAGGGCGGTCAAAAGAAACTGCGGTACATATTCTCTGACATTCAAAAGGCCCAACGCCATACCTAAAAGCAGGCCGATGGTCATAGGATTTAAAAGGCCTTTTCTTATATTGTGCCCTATGCTCTGTCCTTGATCTTTCGGAACCAGAACATACAGACCCCAGGTAAGGCAAAGGATGCCCACAAAGAAGGTAAAGAGGATGTATTTATTTAGAAATTCCGGGCCAAAAACGGTAAGGGCGATAAAGTTTCCCATAAAGCCGTAGTTTCCAAAAGCAAGGGCGTATTTATACACATTCTGCTGATAAAGCTGAGCCTCACTTGCGCCTTTTTTGCGGATGAAGATGCGGCACAAGGGGTACGATACAACTATAGCACAGACAGTAATTATAAGACCGTAGATTATAAGTGTATAATTCTCACGGAACATCTCGACTGAGCACTGCTGCATCTGGGTTCCGATATATAGGGCAGGTCCGAAAATAAAAGTCTCAGCCCGCGCCATACCCGTATCCGAGTCGAGTGGCAGAATAGAGCACTTTCGAAGTACAAAGCCCGCTGCGATGAGGGTAAACATCATAAGCATCTGGCTTAGTGTGCTGTAGAACATTTCCATGGGTGAATCACCTCATAAGCGAAATCAAAGTCATTTTAACATACTTTGCAGATTTTGGCAATAAAAAAGCAAGGGGTTTCCCTTGCTTTTTTTACATCTCATCCACCGCCAAGGCGGTCCCCCTTCCTTTACACAAAGGGGGGCGTTATTGTAAATTCAATTTCTTATTCATAAAATGGTGGGTTATAAAATACAGCACCACGGCGCAAGCTGCACTAAAAATGATTTCCATACAAAGCGCAATATGAAAGGTAACCATACTGTCAACTTCAGCAATATACAGCATTGACAAAACATTTGTCGTTGTGGATTTCAATGCACTTGCTATCATTGAGAGCACCACATAAATGCCTATTGACCTTGCTACTCTGTGGGTGTTGTAAGAATAGCCTGCCGCCATACTTGCATATATGTGCAGATATGAACTTACCAACATAACAATCGATAGAATTACACCCTCGGCCGAAAAAAGCAATATATCCGCTACACCGGTGCCGTTTTCCAATATTTCACCGATTAAAAACGGAATTCCGCCAAGCGCCCCTATTCCGAACATTCCAACAGCCAGAATGGTATAGGCGATTATCACGACAAAAGAACTAAGCATCGTCCATACAACCGAAACCGTGCATTTTGCAATGATATTGTCCCGTGTTTTAACCGGCAGTGTGTGCATAAGATAGCCCTCATCGCCAAGCAGGTTATCCTTAAATCTTTTTATGGCATAAAAGAACATTCCCGAGAATACAACCACATTGACAACAACAAAAAGTATGATAACGGTGATTGCAAACACATCCAAAACCGTGCTTGCAGGCTGAAATTTCTCTGCGATCCTTCCCAGTACCTCGGTAATGTCAAAGGCAACGCTCACCGATATTATCACAGCCATGGCTATAAGCAGTGTGTATATCAGAAACATAAATTTGCAGGTAGCTTTAAATTCGTATTTAATAAGCTTTCCTAACATCTGAATACCTCCCTGAACACCAGGTCCACGCTCTTGCCCTCACGAGAGCGCAGTGTTTCCGCATTTTCGTGCAGAATGACACCGCCGTCCTTAATGAAAATCACTTCATCAAGAATTTTTTCCACATCGCTTATCAAATGGGTGGATATGATTACCGTTGAATTTTCAGAGTGGTTTTTAACTATGGTGTCTAAAATATAGTCTCGGGTAGCGGGGTCAACACCGCCGATAGGCTCATCCAAAAGGTAAAGATCCGCTTTTCTGCTCATAACAAGGATGAGCTGTACCTTTTCCTTATTTCCCTTGGAAAGGATACCCAGCTTATCCTCCGGACTTATATGCAGGCGCTCTATCATTGCATACGCTTTTGCACTGTCAAAATCCTCGTAGAAATCCTCAAACATTTGAACGATCTCCGAAACCTTCATTTTGCCTACTAAATAATTTCTGTCAGGGAGATAGGATACTATCTTCTTGCTTTCATAGCCGGGCTGCTTCCCGTCGATAAGCACACTCCCGCTCGTGGGTAGGATAAGGCCGTTGGCTATTTTAATAAGTGTTGTTTTGCCGCTTCCGTTAGGGCCTAAAAGGCCGATGATCTTCCCGCGGCCGATGGATAGGGACACATTGCTAAGCGCAGGTTTTACTTCAAATCTTTTGCTGAGACCGATGCACTCTAATATGTATTCGCTCATAAATTAATGCCTCCTTCTGTCCTTTTATTAAAACAACGCCACTAAAATCGGCATTGTAATTATACACAAAGCGGTGGTCATAAAGTTTATTGCAACCGCGTATTCCACATCGTCACCGTATACCTGTGACATCTGTATTACCGTGGATGCGGAGGGTGTTATGCTTGCTAAAAAGGAAATAAGCAGGATTTTATCTGCATTTGCCACGCTTATATAGGGCATCGCTATTTTAAACAGCACCAGAATAACCGCAGGCACTGCTACAAGGCGGCAGAAGGTAACCAGATACAGCCTGCCCTTTTTAAGGTATTTCTTAAAGTCGATATTCGCCGCCAGCATTCCCGCAACAAGCATTGCGGAAGGTGCAAGCATATTGCCCAGATCCCCGGTTATCTCATAGCAGAAGGCGGGGAGCTTTATGCCGAATGCAACTATTGCAAGGCAGAGAAGAATGGTGAGCATATTCACATTCAAGAGGATTTTCAGTATATTGAATTTTTCGTGTTTATTGAATAGGCGCACCTCGTGTGTCCATGTAAGAATCAGCGCGATAATCAAAAAGGCGCAGCTGTAAATTACCCATTCATTACCTAAAATGTAGCCCACAATAGGGATGATAAGGTTTCCCGAATTGGAGTACACTACAGATGTTCGCTCAACGGTGGTGCACTTTAACGCCCGCTTACAAACCTGATCGATGAGCAGGAATACAATGTGCAGCACGATGGCCGCTAAAAATGCAAGGCCGAGCCCCTCCATTACCTCAGCGGTAAGCTCTTTATTAAAGGCGTTTACAATTACCGCCGGCATAAAAATATACAGCGACATTTTGGACAGCACCACGCTGTCCCCGCTTTTCAGCACCTTGAATTTAACCAGCGCAAAGCCGATTGCCATCATAATTGCAAGCTGGGCGATTTTATATATTAAAAGCTGTGTTACCATAAATTTACTCCTTTATAGCAGGCCTCTCCTTATAGTAAGTGGAGGTGCTGAACGGTAGTGAGGCGGAGGGGATAGAATTTAGTTTTGGTTATCTCTCCCTCCGTCACCTGCGGTGACAAAATATCGGTACTTCTATTGCGGTGCCCGAAATTTTTAGTTCGGCGTAAAGCCTCACAAAATTTCGACCGCTGCTACGCGCTCAGGTCTCTTCATCCGCCACCGGCGGCGCTCCCATCGCTTCCCTCAATCAGAGGGAGGCTTTTTCTATTTCAAGCAGTCGTACACCGTGTTGCGGAGGCGTGGCATAAAATACTCCTCCTGTGGGTTTATCATATGGTGGGCGTAGAACACGGAAAGTCCGATTTCAGGGTCGATTATTACCGCCGATCCCGCCGCGCCGTTCCAGCCAAACTCCCCTATCCTGCCCTTTGATTTTGCAAGAGCTAAATCCTCCATTACCCGCACACCCAGACCGTAGGCATAGCCCAAAAGAGGCGGATGGGGATGATATGTATAAAGATGGGTATGGGGAAGCTGCGGCGTTCTTAAAAGCTCAACGGAAGCCTTATTCAATATCCGCTCTCCATCCTGCCCAACACCCCAATTTGCAAGGGCTGAGGTGAATTTAGAGTAGTCGGAAACCGTGGTTATTACTCCCGCGCCGCCGGAGTCGTACTCAGGGCCGAAAATAAGGCCGACCTCCTTGCCCACATTTACAATTTTGCCGTCTTTTCCGTTTCTTTCATCGTTCTGGAGCTTTACAATGTCCTTTTCATCAGAATTTTCATAGAGGTATTGCTCCGCCATAAGGTGGCGGATATCGTCATTGTGGAAAAACGACCTTTGCATATCGAGGGGTGCGTAAATATTTTCTTTAACATAATCACGGTATTTTTTACCCGAGATTACCTCAATTACCGCCGCCAATACATCGTGGCAGAAGCTGTAGCGGTAACGCTCGCCCGGATCACTCATAAGCGGCTCTTTTGCAAGATTGCGGATAACCTTAAGGGTTTCCATCCTGCCCTCTGTTTCCACGCGGGACTTTTTAAACGCCTCTACATTTCTGTCATAGTGGAAGCCCGCGGTCATTGTGAAAAGATGGCGTATGGTAATTGGTTTTTTGGCTTTTTCGCCATTAGTTAAGTACATTTCCCTGTATTCGGGAATGTAGTCGTAAAGGGGTGCATCAAGGTCTAAAAGCCCTTTTTCAACCAGCTGCATACCTGCGGTGGCGGTGAGCACCTTACTGGATGAGTAAATATTTATAATCTTATCCCTGTCCATCGGGATTTTTTCTTCAAGGGATGCATAGCCCGAGGAATATGAAAAAACCTCTTTGTTATTCAGGGTAATCACAACGGAATTGCCCGGGATGCGCCAGGATGTAAGGTGATCCATCAATGCTTCAAGCGGTTTGAAATTCAAGGCTTTCACGCCCCTTTCCATATAAAAGTATATACACTTTCGCCCCTAAATTCAACCCCGTAATTTTAACTGGTTTTTGTTTTCAAAAAAGCCTTGTTTTCGGCCATAATCTATGATATAATACAAATTAAGTTAATATTTTACTTAGGAGGTATATCCCATGAAAGCTTATGTAAGACACGAAATGGGTGTTGTAGGTTGGATGGAAAAGCCCGATCCTATCTGCGGGCCCGACGACGCAATTTGTAAACCTATCGCACTTTGCCCCTGTTCTTCCGATGTACATACCGCTTGGGAAATGGACGGTCCCCATCTTAAGGACATCACTTTAGGCCACGAGGCTATCGGTGAGGTTATTGAGGTTGGCGCTAATGTAACCGATTTTAAGGTTGGCGACAAGGTAATCGTCCCCTGTACCACCCCCACCTGGAAGCATCCTGACATTCAGGACGGCGATCCCTGGGATGCAGGCGGAATGTTCGCAGGCATCAACTTCTCAAACTATGAGGACGGCACTATGGCTGAAAAGTTCAAGGTCCGCTCCGCTGATATGAACTTATGCCACCTGCCCGAAGGCTTAGACATCAAGAAGGCTATTATGGTTGTTGATATGATGACCACCGGCTTCCACGGCTCCGAGCTTGCCGAGGTTCGCTACGGCGACTCCGTTGTTGTATTCGGTATCGGCCCTGTCGGTCTTATGGCTGTTGCAGGTTCTAAGCTTATGGGTGCAGGTCAGATTATCGCTGTTGGTACCCGTCCCAACTGTGTTGCTCTCGCTAAAGAGTACGGCGCAACCGACATCGTTTCCTACAAGGACGGCGATTTAGTAGAGCAGATTATGGCTCTCACCAACGGTCGCGGTGTTGACGCTGCTATCGTTGCAGGCGGCGATGACAAGACTCTCGCTCAGGCTATGGCTGTTACCCGTTGCGGTGGCAGCATGGTTAACCTCAATGTAATTACCGGCGTTGCTGAGTTTAAGTTTGACTATATGTCCATCAGCGGCGGCTTTATGGGTCATAAGACCATTCGCGGCGGTCTTTGCCCGGGTGGCAGACGCCGTGCTGAGCGCCTTACCAATATGCTTATGGCTGACCGTCTTGATCCGTCCCGTATGATCACTCACGAGTTCCACGGCTTTGACAAGATGGGCGAAGCACTTCAGCTTATGAAGGACAAACCGAGAGACCTCATTAAGCCTATTGTTTACTGCGACTAATACATAAAATATCCCCCTATGGAAATCCATAGGGGGTATTTTTTACCTCATCCACCGCTAAAGCGGTTCCCCTTCCCCTCAAGGGGAAGGCTTTATTTCGGGTCGATGAGGGCATCGACCCCTACAGAGGTTTCTAACAGCTGTAATAAAACTCTATAACATCGCCATCTTTTAGTTTATATTCCGAGGAAGCATAGGTAGGTGGTGTACCGTTTACCTTATACATCCAGCCGGAATATGCGCCGCAGTCCTTTTCCGAAAGAGGGCCGATCGAAACGATATAGATAGATTTAAAAGTCGCATCCTCGCGGTATTCAAGAGCAATACCCTTTTCCGCAAGGCATCTTTTAAGCACATCGAAAACGCTTTCACCCTCGGTAAATTCTACGGTTACGGCATTTAATAAAACGCCGTTCTCGGGCAGGTTTTCCTTTTTACCTACCGCCTTTTCGCAGGTTATCGACAGTGTGCAAAGGGGTTTTTCTTCCTCTTCCTCGGGCGCTTTCTCGGGTTTGGTTTCCGGCGGTGTAATCGGCTCTTCTGCTTTGGGGGGATCTTCCTTTACCGCCGCTTGTGGGGCAGGTTCAAGCACCTCGGGGGCAGGCTTTGCTGCCTTAAGAATTTCTTCAACCTCCTGCTCAACAACCTTAACCGGTGGCTCGGGTACCACCTCGGGCGCACCGCAGGCGCAAAGGAGTATTAAGCTGAGAAAACATAATATTATCCTTCTCATTTGGAAGTATACCTCATAAGCATTGTTGCGACCTCGGCTCTGGTTGCGGTGTCACGAGGCGCGAGAATGCCCTCACCCTTACCGGTCACAATACCGCGGGCAACCGCAAAGGAAATAGCGTCGATTGCATAAGAGGACACGGTATCTGCATCCGCAAAGGTGCTTATGTCACTACCCTCTGTATCCTCGCCCTTTGATGCCGCAAAGCGGTATAAAATAGTGGCAAGCTGTTCTCTTGTTACGCTTTCATTGGGCGCGAAGGCATATTCATTAACACCCTTTACAATGCCCTTTGATGCCGCCCAATTTACCGCGTCAAAATACCAGTCCCCCGCTTTCACATCGTCAAAGGCGCTTGCCTCTGCGGTCTGCTCACCGCCTAAGCGATACAGCACGGTCACAAGCATTGCTCGGGTCATTTTGCCGTTCGGCTCAAAGCCGTTACCGGTACCATTGAAAAGGCCTTCATTGCAAACGAAGGAAACCGCATCATAGTACCAGTCGCCCTCTTTTACATCCGGGAAGGAAATTGCGGGCACCTCCTCGGGAATTTCCTCCGGTTCTTCTTCGGGCACTACCGGCTTTGTGGTGCCGCCACCACCGCCGCCACCGATGGCTACTCGGGTTGCGTGGGCTTCATCCTTGGGGAAATCCGAAAAATCGTACACGCCCTCGCCCTGCATTTTCCAAGCTAAAAGTGCGCGGAAACCCTGCTCGGTTGCAAAGGCGTTGCTGAGCGCAGTCATATCTTCATTGGCATCAGAGATAAGTCCCGCCATAAGGCTGTCCCCGCCCTTTGTAATCTCGGTTACATCATAATCCAGAGCGGAAAGCGCACAAATTGCAAGGGCTGTGGATGCGCTTTCATAGCCGGGCAAGCCGTCAATAAGTCCGTCCTCACGCTGTTCACCGAGAAGCACGGTAACCGCCTCGTCTATTGCGTCCTTTGCCGCGTCATATGGCGCAAGGGCAAGAATCATAGGTGTCATGGCGTCGGTGCCCATATCCTCTACCTTTAACCAGTCCGCTTTGGTGCTTATCGCGGAATTTACAAGGTACTCCATTTGTGCATGGGTTGCATAGTCCCCCGCGCCCAGCGCGATAATCACATAAGGAAGGGTGTACATATTGGTTACATCTTCACTTTGTGCATCCACAAGAGCGATTAATTTTTCAACTAATTTAAGCTCCGCACCGCTCGAGGTATAAACCGCACTCGCATCATATCCCAGAGCAGACAGTGCAATAATCGTCTTTGCAAGGTCTCCGGGGGAGTTCATAGTGGCTGCATTGCTTATAAGCTTATCAAGGCACGCCTGACGGAGATTTTTGCCAAACACATTTTTACCGTTCGGGTAAAGCTCGGCATATACCGCAAGGTCTGCCACTATCCAAGGAAGGTTTGAGCCGCTATCAAGCACCCCGTCGTCTAAATATGCACCTGCAATGCCGTGAAGTAGCGCATTTTCAGGGCGCATAGTTACTTTAAGTGTGCACGCGGGCGCGGTGATTGCACCAACAACCTTCGGGTTTTCTCCCGCTAAGGTTTTTGTCATAGCGGCCGAGATGATGTAGTTCCCTGCATCCTCTACTGTTATCTCCGCTCTGCCGTCTGCATCGGTCACAATATCGGTTTTCTCACCGTCGATGGTGATGGTAGCGCCTTCAAGGGGTGAGAAAATCATAGCAAAGGTGTTATCATCATAACCGCTGCAATAGCTTAGGGTTAAATACACGCTCTCGCCCTCAATCACCTCGGCGTATCTTATATCGAATTTTGTGTAATCCTCGGTGTCGGGGTAGTAATTTTCATAGATACACACATCCAGCGTATCCCCGTCACCCATTGGGGTATCTAAGGTTGTGCTTACCTCGCCGCCGTTTACCTGGTAGCCGAATTTGCCGCTATTGTCGCCCCAAAGTTTTGTTATGTAGGAGTATGTGCCCCAGTCGGAGGTGGAAACATCTGTTCCGTAAGCCTCCTCGCCATCGGGATGATATAAGGTGTGGAGCGCATGAAGGGCGTCATTTGCGGTGTAACTCTCTTTACCCGAAAGCTCTATCTCGCGGTTTGCGATTATCTCGCCGTATTTGTCCGCTTCAAGGGTGCCATTTATGCTAAATGACACCGAAACGGTAACCGCATCGGTTGCCTTGGCACAAATCGGTATGATTCCGACTATAAGAACCATACACATCATTAGTGAAACTATTCTTTTTAACATTTTCTTCTACGACCTTTCTTAAGCCGGTTGGCTTGGATAAATATAAAAAAACGGCTGTGGTAAAACATAAAGTTCTACCACAGCCGAGTTTTCCTGTGATTATCTTATTTAGGGCGCAGAAGTCCCGCTATCCTACCTATGTACAAGGTACAAGTACGGTAGAATATCAATGCAGGTCTTCTGGCTCGTGCCTTAGCGCTTACACCCTGCCTTCTCAGTTTCCCAATGACCGGCTTTCGCCGACGGGCATAAGCAAAACACATACAGCGACGGTTATCGTCACGGGTTCTCACCGTGTTCCCTTTTCACCGACTATATCTTATGCAATATAGCCGACACACTGTTAAGATACGATATTAAATTGTAATAGGGCGAATTTTTATTCGCCCCTCAAAACAAAGCCCAACGCAGTGGGTTTGTTTTGAAAAAGGAGAAGCAAGGAAGTAATCGCAGTTTTCGCTTTTTAGCGGAAACGGAGAACCGCTTCCTTTGCTTTGACGCTAATCGTCGATTGAGTTGTCTGTTGCAGACTCGTAAATAGCAAGAACCTCAGCAGACGGCTTCTTGTCAATT
The DNA here is from genome assembly GCA_045580305.1 of Eubacteriales bacterium. Lineage (GTDB taxonomy): Bacteria > Bacillota > Clostridia > Oscillospirales > JAAYXM01 > RGIG7332. The sequence goes on along the minus strand of JAZNNQ010000002.1, from coordinate 30,117 downwards.
AAGGTTGCAACGACAGCGGCAACAGCGCCGAGGATAAAGCCCGGGATGATCTCGTAGATACCGGTAATTGCGGTAAGGGTGCTTCCTGCAACGGGTAACCACAGCCAGAGCATATCGACCACAGCACCGGTGATAATACCTGCAACAGCGCCCTTGTAGGTAAAGCGCTTCCAGAAAAGGGAGAACAGAACTACAGGGCCGAATGCGGCACCGAAGATACCCCAAGCATTGGATACAAGGTTCATAATCGCCTGAGCAGCCTCGCCCTCGCTTGACGCGATAAAGAACGCTACTACAGCGATAACAACAACGATAATACGGCTTACCCAGAGCATTTCCTTATTGGACGCGTTCTTTCTGATCATAGGCTTGTAAAGGTCAGAAGAGAAGGAAGACGCCGCAACAAGGAGCTGAGAGTCAGCGGTTGACATACTTGCCGCGATGATAGCAGCAAGGAGAAGTCCTGCAATAAAGCCGGGGAATACATCACGGGCGAGCTCTACGAAAATGAGAGACTGTGCACCCTCAGCAAGTAATTTTGCGGAAAGATCGGTACCGTCAGCATAGACAAACATTCTGCCAAGGTAGCCGATTAAGATGGTAGCAGCAAGTGCAAGTACTACCCAGATGATAGCAACGGTCGCGCTCTTCTTAACCATAGAGGGCTTCTCAATTGCCATAAAGCGAACGATAATGTGGGGCATACCGAAGTATCCGAGACCCCAGCCGAGACCGGAAATAATGTCCTGAGGAGTTGCATTGAAGAAGTTTGCAACGAACTTAAACTCCTCACCGTTCGGGCCGTGGTAGATGGTGTTGAGTGCTGATAAGTCAAGATCCTTAACAAAGCCTACAACGATGGGCACGATAAGGAGCGCCGCGATCATAAGAAGGCCCTGGAAGAAGTCGGTCCAGCAAACCGCCTTAAAGCCGCCAAGGAAGGTGTAAATTACAACGATTGCCGCAAAGATGATCATAGCAAGCTGATAATCAAGCTCGGGGATAAGTGTTGTAAACACATCTGCACCTGCAACGAAGGCTGATGCTACATAAATTGTAAAGCATACAAGGAACACGATAGCGCAAATTACAGAAACCGCACGACTCTTGGATGCGAAACGGTTGGTAAGATACTGGGGAAGCGTGATGGAATCCCCTGCAGCGCGGGAGAACTTACGAAGTCTTCTCGCAACAAGTATCCAGTTTGCGGCAGTACCGATAGCAAGACCGATACCGATCCAAGCCTGACCGAAGCCGAATGCCAAAATGCTTCCAGGGAGACCCATAAGAAGCCAAGCGGACATATCGGATGCCTGGGCGCTCATAGCGGTTACCCATGGGCCCATTGCACGGCCACCGAGGAAGTAGTCCTTTTCAGTAGCGCTCTTTGACTTGATAAAGAAAACCAAGCCGATTACTACCATTGCAACAAAGTACAATGCGAATGCTAAAATATCCATTATACCTTTTCTCCTTTTTTTAACAGATAAAATTATTCTATCACAAAATATTCCAAATTGCAAGAGTATTGAAATGCGCTGACTTATGTGTTATAATACCTCACAATTGGAGGTATTAAATTATGGACAGTAAAATTTTAGCAAAGGTCGGTAACACCGTTATTACCGAGGCGGATATCGACAAAACCATCGCTGCACTCGGCCCCCGCGGTGCGGGCTACAACACACCCGAGGGCAAAAAAGCAGTACTTGAGCAGATTATTGCAAAGAACCTTTTCTTAAATGAGGCAAAGGCTAATTTCTATGAGGCTGACTCCCGCTTCCAGCAGGATCTTGCAACCGTTAAGGATGAGATGCTTGCCAATTTCGCAATTGAGAAGGCAATTTCCACGGTTACTGTGACTGACGCCGATGTGAAGGCTTATTATGAGGAGCACAAGGCTGAGTTTGTTTCCCCGGAAACAGTTACCGCAAGCCACATTTTAATCGAGGATGAGGCGAAAATCAAAGAGGTTTACGAGGACATCAAGGCGGGCAAAATCACTTTCGAGGATGCTGCAAAGCGGTTTTCCACCTGCCCCTCCGGTAAAGAGGGCGGCTCACTCGGTGAGTTTGGTCGCGGTCAGATGGTGCCCGAGTTTGAGGAGGCTGCATTTTCCATGGAGGTCGGTACGATTTCCGAGCCGGTTAAGACCCAGTTCGGCTACCACCTCATTAAGCTCGAGGCTAAGAACGAGCCGTCAGAGATCCCCTATGAGAAGATCGCACCCCAGCTTAAGAAGTCGGTGCTTCAGGATAAGCAGCAGAAGGCATACGCCTCCCACTTAAACCAGCTGAAGATTTTATACCCGGTTGATATTTATTAATAAGTATACTTCTTTTAGCCTTCCTCTGACGAGGAAGGTGGCAAAACCGTAGGTTTTGACGGAAGGAGAGAAAATAATTCTTCAAAATCTCTCCCTCAGTTTCGCTCTCCGCTCAACAGCTCCCTCGTCAGAGGGAGCCTAAAAAAAGCCTTGAACTTTTAAAGTTCAAGGCTTTTTCTGTCCCTAATAGTACGCCGTGTACGGCACCTTCACTTAGGGATAAATTGTCTTAAAACACCATTTTTAGCACATAGCTGCACAAAAAATATCGAATATCCGACAGGATTATCCATTATTTTTTGTTTGCTCTGTATCAAAAAATGATAGTTTTAAGATGCTTTGCAGTTTTGAAATAGAAATTTTTCGTTAAAAGAAAGAATAAAAATCAGGTAATACCGGCGTATTACCTGATTTTTTGATGAACTTTTAGCGGAAAAGGTCAGGTCAAAACCAATTCCTCCCTAAATGAAGGCGCCGTAATTTTAGCCGTCTTTTAATTCCTTTACATTGCGGGTCTCTGTCACCGGGGTCTCAAGATACTCGAAAAGCTCATCAAGATTATCTGTTACCTTGTATAAATCCAGGCAGTTTTCCTTGACAAATTTCTTTTCAATAGCGTTACCCATTACATTTTGGATATCGTCATAATAGCCCTTTATGTTATACACCGCAATTGGCTTGTTATGACGGCAAAGCTGCTTTAATGTAAGTATCTCAAAAAACTCCTCAAAGGTGCCGATGCCGCCGGGGGTTACGATGAAGGCGTCCGCGCTGTATTCCATAATCATCTTGCGCTCGCGCATACTGTCCGGCTCGATAAGTCGGTTACAGAAGCCGCAGATCTCCTCCACCGCCTCATCGCCGAAAAACTTGGGAATAATGCCGAGAATATCGCCGCCTGCCGCCTTGACACCACGAGCAACCGCGCCCATAAGGCCGTTACCGCCGCCGCCAAATACCAGCGAATGGCCGCGCTCAACCATAATCCTGCCGAGCTCCTCTACCTTTGTTTTATATTCCTCATCAATTGTGGGCGATGCCGCACCGTATACACATATTCTCATTACTTTTACTCCTTTCTTACACTATTATATTCTTTAATCTTCGATATATAACGAAACCCGCTCCCAGCGGTTTACATCCACCAGACCCTGAGTTGTCATTTTAAGGTCGGGAATTACCGACAGGCTTACAAACGCCATATTCATAAAGGGCGCGATGTTTTCCTTGACGCCTAATTTATGTACCATTTCGTGAACTTTTCTGTTCTCCGCCGCTACTGTTTCGCCATCCTTATCCGACATAAGGCCCGCTACGGGCAGGGGCATCTCAGCCAGGATTTCGCCGTTTTTAACCACTACATTTCCGCCGCACTCACGGATATGGTTTGCAGCGCACGCCATATCCTCGTCATTTGTGCCGATTACGATTATATTGTGCGAATCGTGGGACACGGATGATGCAATTGCGCCCGCTTTCATACCAATGCCCTTTATATAGCCAAGGCCCATATGGCCGGTATTGTTATGCCGCTCGATTACCGCGAGCTTTAATATATCCCGCTCGGTATCAACGCCGTTTATCGCGCAGATGCACTCCTTTGTAATAAGCTGGCCGGGAAGTATCTCGATAACGCGGCACTTCTCACCTTTTGCCTCTATTTTGAAATCCTCGGGGGAAAGTGTTCCCACATTAAAGGAATTGTACACACGCGCATTGAGTTTTTCCGGAACAATGGGTGCGCTAAAGGGGCGGACGATCTTATTCTCGACCACTTTTTCGCCCCGTGTGTAGACATCTGTAATCTCAAGGGTTTCAAGGTCGTTTAAGATGAGAAAATCCGCTCTGTATCCCGGTGCGATAGCACCAAGGCCCTTCAGCCCGAAGTATTCCGCCGGGCGAATGGTCGCCATCTGGATTGCGGTGACTGCGGATTTGCCGTTTTTCACCGCCAGGCGGATAATATTGTCGATATGACCCTCACCCATCAAATCCTCCGGGTGGCGGTCATCGGTTACCAGCATACACCTTGTATTATAAGGCGCTTCAAACAACGGCAGAAGGTCAATTAAATTCCGCGCCGCAGTGCCCTGACGGATCATAATATGCTGACCCTTGGCAATACGCTCGGATGCCTCCTCGAAGCTTGAGCATTCGTGATCGCTCATAATGCCGGCAGAGATGTATTTGTCCAGATCCTTGCCGGTGAGAAGTGGTGCATGGCCGTCGAGTACCTTGCCGGAAGCCTTTGCATCCTCTATCTTTTTCATAACCTCGGGGTCATTATGTATTACGCCCGGGTAGTTCATCATTTCAGCCAGTCCCACAATGCGGGGATTATCATAAAAGTCCTTGATATCAGCGGCTTTCAGCACTGTGGCCGACTCGTCAAAGGCGGTGGCAGGCACGCAGGAAGGAAGTGTGAAAAACACATTCATGGGAAGGCCTTCGCTCGCCGAGAGCATATATTCAATGCCCTTTGTACCGCAGACATTGGCGATCTCGTGAGGATCCGCAACGATGGCGGTGGTGCCGTGGGGCAGGCAGATTTTCGCAAGCTCCGCCGGTGTGAGCATAGTGCTCTCGATATGTATATGGCCGTCGATAAAGCCCGGGCAAACATATTTATCCGTTATGTCCTCAACGGTGTCCGCCTCATCGGGAGTATAGTCGCCAACGCCGATGATTTTCTCACCGTCAATAAGAATGTTCTTGCACTCTATCTCACCGGTGAAGACATTTACAACCTTACCGCCGCAAAGTAATCTTTTCATAAAAATCAGTCCTTTAATTCATTTAAGTACCGCAACTGTTCGGAATTTTCGGCAAATATCTTTCCGCCGATTTCCAGCGCATACGCCTTCAGTTCTTTCACTTTTTCGGTGTTTCCCATAGCAAGGTGGGATTTCAAAAGAATGATAAGCTGTTCATATCGCTCACCGTGAAGCTCGCCATAAAAATGGCCGTAGCCTTCCATACTCCGTGATGCGGTAGCGATAGCGTCCTCATATTTGCCTGTATGGTATAGAATAGTCGCCTTTCGCGCCAGCGCGTGGAGTGTGTCGGGATCATTGTCGCCAAAAAGGGCAAACAGGATGTCGTAGGATGCATCAATCAACTCCTTAGCGCGATCATATTCCTCAAGGGCGATGCAGGCATCTGCCATCTGCATATACGCGCCTGCCACTTTGGGATACTGTGGGTCGCCCGGAAAAAGCCACTCTTCACTTACATCAACCGAGTCACCGGCATATGCCTTTGCCAAAAGCAGTCTTTCCTTATCGTACTTCTCCTCGGACAGCAGGATGCACACGCGGGAAAGATTGCCCAAAAGCTGGCCGTATGTCGCATTTTCAAAGGATGTATCGAGCTTAAGTCCGCCCATAATCTCGCCGCCCAGAGTAAGCCATTTTTCCGCGTTTTCCAGCGCATTTTCAAGACAGAGGTTGAATTTATACGCCCAACCGGCCTTGAAAGCAGCATAACCCGCACGGAAGCTCTCCTTGCCGACGGCAGCACAATTATACTCATACAGACGCGCAGCAAGCTCCACCGCCGCCTCGGGACGCACCGAGAAGCTGAACAGCGTTTCCGCCTTCTGGTATAATGACAGCGTGTCCTCATTGATGGTGTCGAACACATCCAGCAGTTCCGCTGCAATTGCGGCATAGACCTCTTTTTGCGCCATCGGGTAGCGCCATGTCTTGCTCTCTGCTATGGTTTCGGTGAATTGTTGTAAAAACTCACCCGTATTTTCCTCGGTTACCGGCAGCTCGTGACGCACAACATCGCGTACAATAGGATGCAATGCGATACCGCCGGTATTTCGCATTATCCAGCCGCGGCAATCAAGATCGTTTAATATTTTAAGTGATGAAAGGTTCGCCCAGAACTTAAAGTCCCGCACATTCACACCGCCGAGCGGCATCAGGGACAGCAAGCGCAATATACGCTGCTCCTCATCAGTCAGAGAAAAGACCTTGAACATTTTTATAAGGTTTTCGTATGCTACGCGGGTTTTATTGCCCGCAGAGCCAACCTCTTCATTGAGGGACATTATGCCCTCTTTTTTGAGTGCGGCCAGCATCTCCTCTGCGGTCTGGCCGCTGTTTTCCATATGCTGTGCCAGAAGCTCTATGGTGTAGGTGTGGCGGTTTACAAGCTCTATAAGCTCGTTAAGCGCCTCATCCTCACGCTCTACCTCAAAGCCACGGTAATTTTCCATAAACACATCAAGCAGGTTGTCCATAGAATCAATGGGGCCGACCTTAATAGTGGGATACATTCGGGCATAGTCGCATCTGGTGGTGATAAGCAGGTGGTACCTGCCTTGTAAAAGTTCGGTCAATGCCGGGTCATTCTTTGTGTCAAAATTATCGATGATAATAAGGGTTTTCTCATCGGTAATCTGCTGTATCTTGCGTAGTTTTCTCGCAAAATATGCCCGGTCATCCTCCCGGGTTCCGTCGGACATAAGAAGCCGCGGCAGTTCCGGTTCAAGTGTAAACGGCTCATCACCATTTATAATATCTTCAATGCTTCCGCCGTAGGTGGCATAGACGATTGTATCATATTTTGTTCTGTTTCTTTTAGCGTATTGCTTTGCAATCTCGGTCTTTCCGATACCTCCGATGCCCTGCAGGAAAACCACCCGTTCACCCTCGGCGAACTTATCACAAAGCGTCTGCAGCACACACTCTCTGCCACAAAATACATTCTTCGGAATAACTGACGGGGTGGAAATAATCCGTTCACCCGTCAAGGGCGCGGCATCATCGGGCAGAGGCTTCGCTATCGCTTTTGAGACCGCCTTTGCCAGCTCGTATATCCTCTGCTCCTTGGTGGGAACGGTAGCATCTATGTACTCAACACCATACAGATCGTAGCGCAAGTCACCCTGAGGCTGCGCCTGGTCAAGTTTAAAGGGAATGATGACCTTATCAGCGTCAAATGCCATACCGATTTCCTTGGGTATCTCACGGGAGGCCAGCGCCTTCTCACTCTGAATGAACACCACTGCGCGGGCGCCGTCAATTGCATCGGGAATAAGTGCCTTGTAGCGTCGGCCGCCGTCAATGTCACGGGTACATATCCAGCAGGAAAAACCGTATTTGGTGTTCAGTATGTTGACAATCTCCTCAGCCACCTGCTGATCGGCAAAGCTGAAACTTATAAATATGTCGTGTGTGTATTGCTCACTCATTGCTTTCACTCCAAAAAATTTGTGTTCCTTGCGGCAGAATCAAGTCATACGCCCCGCAAGCGCACCTTTAGGTTAATATGCTCATCATTTTACATACTTAAATGAATATACATAATACTTCGTTGTAACCTTTTCAGAAACAAAATATATCAATATCTTATGTTCATTTCCATCGAGATATTTTTTAGGTATTTTGATCTCTGCCCGTTCGCCTTGCACACAAAATACTTCCGGATCGTTATCAAAAGCATATGTAATTTCTTTTACGGAATTGGCCGCATTTTCTTTACACTCAATTACAATATCCTGAGTTTCTATCTCAGTAACTTCTTTGGAAGCAAGTTGTCTTCCGCCGCTTTCAATCCGCCACTGAACTTCCCGGTTTTCCATAGTAAATCTAAACGACTTGGTCGTTTCATTTTTACTTCCATCAACCGCTTTTATATGCAAAATATGTTCTTTATCAAAATCTAAATCCTTCGGAATATCAATACCAGTTAAAATACCGCTATCTGTATATATCGGTCGCCATTCACCATCATTGATTTTATATAGCTCCTCTGTGAGCATACCGTTGAAGGTGTGTATTCTTGGCATTAACACTGTTTGTCTGTTTGATATGATAGTGGTTTTCATCGAATTAAATGCATCTGAGCTTTGCATATCGAAATATACCTCAATATCAGCGAGAGTATTTTCCTCAAGAACATCCATAAATTTAATTGCATTGTTCTTGTCAAACAAGGCCTCCGACAGATGATTTCCATTAATGTGATCGATAAGGCTTCGGGCTACAATTACACATTCCCTTCCAACCAGGGAATTTGATTGCGGTGTCATAAGATGTTTATTTTTTTCATTTATTTCAGGGAGACGGTTTATTTGCTTTACAACACCGGTTTTTTTGTCACACATGCAAATAGCCGGATATTCCAGATTTTCGTTCTTTATTGCCACAAAAATCTGCGTATCATCTTGTCCAATAAAAGAAATTTCTTTATTTTTTATTATCTTCGTTAATTCGCCGCTTTCCAAATCGATTCTGAACAATAATCCATCGGTAGATGTTGCCCACACATATCTATTGTTCTTATCATACATTTTATCGGCCAAAGAATATCCATTCCTCATTGACCAAATATACACACAACCCGTTTTATCCATAGACCATATTACATTCAAATCAGCCCTTACCGCATAAGTGCCAACATTAGATTCATGCACCAGCGATGTGAAATTTCCATCTTTATCAGGAACTGACACAACCGTTCCCAACATTTGAATCCCATCATCTTTTTTGGCATAAGATTGATCGCCCCATATAATGTCTGCGCGGTATGAACTATTGTCGGCTATATCTACAACTACTTCAAGTTTTTCAGCATTGTAATCATTTGGGGGTGCGATGGAAAGGTATACCTTATCATTGTCACACCATACTTTTTGAAGTTCATAATCTCCTGTCGCGTCGTTATTCAGAACCATCTGATATTTTTTATTTTCTTTCTCATACCAAAAGTTATTGGCAGATATTTCATACTTTATTTCACAATCATTTACATCTATAACATAATATCGATCTGTTGTCTTGACGCCAAAAAGGTTGCCCACTTTATTAACAACCTCGATGCTTTCAATATTGTTAAAATAAAATTGCTTTTTTCTCAAACATTGTCCCGCTTTGTAATCGGCAGCCGCTTCAAGAGCACTATAAACTCTTTCGTTATTCAATAAAAAACGATTTTGGCGCTTTTCAATATCAAATAGACTTGTTATGGCATTATATGTGTTATTTTCGGACACATTGATTGCCTCTTGTATTCCGTTTTTTATATTGATCTTTTCGCTTGTCCACCCCATTAAAAGCACACCAAGCAGGATAAGAACGGCACATAAAAGTGAGCCAAAAATCATTCGCATTCTTTTTCTCTTACGCTCAAATCTTTCGAGTTCCGTCAAGTTGATTCCTTGAATGTATGAAATCATCTTGTATATGACACTCTCCACATCCTTTTTTCCGGAAGGTTTGAAGAAATCAACTGCTATCTTATTATATTCTCCGTTATTTTTCGCATTTAACTCTCTTAATATTTTAGGAAAGCACCTTTGCACACGCGCGTCACGGTCTTCTTTTTTATTCGGTTTTTCCACTAAAACCGGAATAATATCATCCCAGTCGTGTCCCGAATCCAAGAAGTCTTGAATTTCCTTAATTACGGCAGTAGTTTCATGTTCGACCAGTCTGGTTGAGCATACTACTATTAATTTCTTTGACTCTTTTAACGCAAGCGGATCAATCCTATTGTAATTTTCGGGTGGCATATCAAAATGATCTAAAAATAAAGGCTTCGTTCTTTTATGCTTTTCAGGATATTTCTTTGCAATCTTTGCGGGTAATCTATGCTTTTGAAGCTCTTTGTATATTTTTTCTGCATATTTGAAATCTTTTCTTTTATATCGAGTATAAGCTACAAAAGCAAAATATCTGTGTCTTTCATCTATTCTTTCCTCTTCATGCATGATAATCCTTCTTTCAGGTCAAATTTAAAGTTGCCCAAATTCATCTTAGATTGGATACATTGTAAAATCAGCACATGATTTAAAGATCACTGATTTTTCGTTCTTTCTTCGCAGTTATTATTGATGCCATCAGCAATCTGCCAATTTTATTACATTTATCGTGCATCTCAATTCATTCAACTCCTGTCAGCATTTTCGTTTTCTTTAAAATCCCTAACCAATAGTCGCTTGTGTATATTAAAACGATTCGGTGCTTGTCTGATCTATGAAATCATATGCGCGTTCTTTACCAAGTTTCATTTCATTAAACAGATCCACTCTGTTCATTTGATCATCTTTGTCAAACATAAAAAAGCGTTCGTTTTCACAAGAGTAGTTGAATAAGCGCGCATCCGTTGTAAACCAGACTTTTTTGCTTGGATTATCCATTATTATGGACTTTACAATATGCCACATTTCCTTAATATGGTCGTCATCTTCGCATATGTAGCAAATTATTGAATCATTTCCAAGATTGTATTCAACCGGCTTATACCCGCTATTTGTATATATATCACCTTTAAAGTCTATGAGGTAGAACAGGCGTTTAAGTTTCTCTTGTATTTCAATCGCATTTTGAGGCTCATCAAATTCGTATGTTCTTCTTAACGGTTCTCCAATTAAAGTTATATCATTGCAAGTAATCATAGAGTAAATCTTTGCTCCACTCTTCTCTGCACCTAAAGCATGGATAACTTTAGCGGTGTCATATTTGTCCTTAATTTCCTCCGGATAAGAACTTAGCCAATAAACGAGCCACTGATTTGCAGCTAGAATTGCTTTTACAAAATTACCGTTTTGGTAAACATCAAAAGGATTATAGTGGTGAACCCTACCAAGTTCACTTAATAGTCGATTTCCAGTCTCAGCTAACGAAAATATGCGGTAAATTTCTTCGCCGGTAACATTGTTTCGATAAGATTCATCTACACGCACAAATTTGCATATATTTACAAGATTATGTTTTGCTAATCGGTCAAAGATACCAGCAAGTTTATTTTTATTAATATTCCTCCAACCTCGAGAAATATATCCGCTGGCAAATAAATCTATGATCATATTACTATTAACATATCGAAATTTCTCAATTATAGATAATGTATCAATTTCGAATATGCCTATGTCATTGCTACTTAATGCTTTAAGGAGTTTTTTTGCTGTTTGAAATTTATTCGTATCAAAAATTTTTCCGATCGGTCTTAATTCTGTGTTTGGAACAAACATGAACGGCCTACCATCAGCATCCATTATTCTCCCGAATTTGTTTTTGTTCGATTCGAGTTCGCATTGTGTTTCGGATTTGGAATAGGGTGTTATATCAATACCATTAATTTGCTTTAAATATTCTTCGCGTATAGTTTTTAATACACCTTTTCGAGTCAATCCATTTTCCGGGTTAACAGGAAAGTCGCTCGGCAAATTAATATTGATATTATCATTACTTATATAGTATATGGCCCCATCTGTAAGCTCATATTGCAATTCCGGTATTTCTATATCAAACAACGCCGTTCCGTCGTTAGATACATCGTGAACACTTACCATTGGTATATAATTTAATACATCTTTTTGAGTTTTCCTTTGCTTCTTAAAATGTTCTACCATTGCATTGCGAACATCCAACCATGCGATGGAATGATAAGGCCATATATTTTTAAAATTTTCAGGCATATTTATAAACGGGCGCTTGTTTTTTACTTTGACTTTGCACCCATCCAAGTGTATATCTAAGAAATCATAATCCACCTTGGCAAGATATACATTGTTATCAATAGCCTCAAACTCAACATTAAAACTTCCAAAGGATTGATATTTTTGTTTGAATTCGTCAAGAACTGCATGCCGAATCTCGTGCCATGTTATTTCTTTAAACGGCCATGTAGTTTTATAGGCAGCGGGCATATATACTTCCACTGTATTTGAAGCATTCATTACAACAAAGTCCGGTATAAAAATATCTAATTCGCAAACCTTAACACTTGCTTTACATTTACAAATTGAAAAATCGTAAAATTCTATTATTAAATCTTCTATCTTATTATTCATTAACAATTCCTCCATTCTGCACAAGTAAATGTATGCCTTCATCTTCGGTTATGCTACCTAAAATGTTTTTAAAGTTACACCCATGAATGGTAATTCCCTTGTAATTAACAAACAGTACTCGTTCGCTGGTTTTTTTATTTATAGCAACTATCTTATTTGCAAGTATATGGATTTCATATTCATCGTTATCCCTGCCATGGAAAACATTGAAAATCTCATAATCCTTGACTAAATCGAAAATAGCGTTCTTCTCATAATCATATCCAATGCATACTTTCTTTTCTTTACCAATTAATTTAGGTGCACTTGTTATCGCAAACATCTTGGTAGAGTGTCTGTCAAGTCCATCATGTCCAAAGGCTATTGTGCGGGGTTTAAACCAAGGTTTTCTGGTTTTACTTACGGTTATCTTGTCTGAAATAAGCTTGATTGTTCCAGTCGTGTCGAGAAAATAAAGTTTTCCATCATCCTTAAACAATTTTTTAATTATATTAGGAAGAGACTCACCTGCAAACTCTTTGTAATAAGAAAAATCTTTATTTAACACAACTATATTTACACCTGTTGCAACCACAATTTTATCGTCCGCTGTGTACATAACAGAATTAACTAAAGATTTGAATTCCAGCTTGTGTAGCTGTTCCAATGAATGACTATCAAACTCAAAGACATTGTTCCCGAAGCCAACCAGAAATCTTGAATCGTCATTACTAAACTTGATGTCGGTAATTCCATTTCCCTCTGCTTTTTCTAACATATTTAGTTCACCGATAATTGAATTATCACAGGGGTCATACCTATGAACAGTGCCGTAGAGATAACTTCTCAGTATCTGCGTATGTTTTGAATCAATGGCAGAGCACCCGCAAGGAATATCTAACGACAAATAATCAGTCGTTATTACTCCGGACAAGTTCGTCCATGTTAAAGGTGATGTGTCATATGTTACTTCTATTTGATCGTCTGTATTAAACCTAATGTAGCGATATGTACTTTTTGCAGATGCAATCATAGACACTACATCTGTTTCTAAATCATATAAATATACGGCATGTTGTTTTAGAATAGCCAATTGCTTTGATTTTTCAGAATAATCTATACTTATAATAGCTCCTTCCGGTGTTGTTACAGTAAATATAGGTATATTTTCATCGAACCGCCAATGCTTAACTGTACCTTCAGTATCTGCAGTAAATACTCCTCCATTTCCTTCACAGATTGATTTTATTGTAGCTTGATGTCCTTGTGATATAAAACAATCCAGGTCTATGTACGAATTTTCAAAAGATGACGGATACTCATTATCACAATACCAATCAGAATAGTACCCACCCTTAAGATTGCATTTTCTTAAATCTAATGATGAAAAATCACAATTTGACAAATGTCTGTCTCTACCTATCGACATTATCTTGTAAACATTACAAACAATGTTTTGAGCACTTTCATCAAATAGACCTCTATACGCATTTAACGATTTTTCAGCATCAGAAAAAGAGGAAGCAGAGAGAGGTTCGTTTTTTCCGGGATAAGTTAATCCTTCTGCTGTCCAAACCGGCTTTGCTTGTTTTTCCATAGAAATTTCCGCAACATATTTGATAATCTCAATCTCATACGGGATTTTTGATATTTCTTCAAAGTTGGTTGTTTTTTCATTTGCTATCATTTCAAGCTTTTTTGCAACAAACATAGCTGCAAAAAAATCTCTGAAACTTTGATGAAAGAACTCATACCTTTTCGAGTCATCTTCCTCGCCCGTTTCAGCCTCAACCATTAAGGATAATTTGTTAAATAAAACCCTATTCAAATTGTTCCCCTTGTATTTGTATTCCTCAATATCTAATGTTCGCTCAATCTTCCTCAACCTATTATTGTAATATTTATAGTCATCTCGTGATGTCAAGGAATCTAAGAAATCATCAAGTTCGTTTTCGTCGATGTTGCTTTTACCGTTTATTATCATATGGTTCGCCAATAATGGCAAAAGAAATTCAATTATAACAAATGCATCACAAACAAACTGACTTGAAAAGCTCTCATCAACACGATATAGCTGGCTTTGTAAGAAATTCCACATGATTTGTTCTTCGGAAGACGGGGAACTGGAAATATTTATTTTGTAGTAATTTGAATATTTCGACAAAGGCTCATACATGCTCATATCAGTATTTATGTATAACATGAGCATCAATGGATTACGTAACAGCGAAGTCATTTTCTTATTAAGGTTAGCAGGCATACTCTTTTTTTCAAGAAATGCTTTTACTGTGTTTTCTTCAAGGGGTTGTAAATAAATGGTTTTAAACATGATGTCTCGTGTTAAATTATTGCTAAAATCACTTCTTGAAGATATTATAATCTGAACATTATCCCACCGCATAATTTCTTTGATTTGATTTAATACTGCTCTTCGATCCCCCGGAATCTCATTTAATCCGTCGAATAATAATCGTAATGGACTGTTGCTTGAATCGCGCTTCCCGTATATCTTTAGAGAATGCCATGTTAATTGCATCTCATCTTCTAAATAAGATTGAATGGTTACTTTCTCTGAAAATTGAATTTTATTTAGCGGAATGTACAATGCTGGTATTTCATTATCTATAAAGTTTCTAAATATACTTCTTAATGCTACAGTTTTTCCGGAACCTCCATCGCCAATTATCAGAAAATTCGTCTTATAATCCTGAATGATTTTTTCTAACAAAAGTCCATTGTTGTTACCAGACCGCTCTATTTTTGAATCAATTTTAAATGGAGGAAACAGTTCTGTTTCGATGGACGGTAAATAATAATTGCCATTTGCAATCTTCTGATAATATTTCTTAATTTTATCGAATCGGTCCGGTTTAATATATGGCATAGGCAATGGCGTGTCGCCTTGCATATACTCTTTTAGATAATCCATATACTCAGAATTTGTAATCGAATGACAAAGCGCATTAAAATCATCGTCGTTTTCCAGACTCATATTAAATCCTACTTGAGAAGCATTATGAAAAACAAAATCCAGTTCGCACCCAATAGGAACTTTTACTTTTTCAATGTAAACGGGCATATAATTTTTTTGCCTGTTATGTGCGTATGTGATTTCTTTTGTGCAATAATCTTTATCTTTTGATATATATACATTTGAAACTACTGCTATAAGTAGCGATGAATCAATAATTGCTTTGGCAATTTCACCGTTGAATTTTTCTCCTGCGCGAATATTATTATAGTCTATCCAAACTTCAAAACCTTCATTTTGCAGATACTCGGTGATGCGTTTTGCAATATTTGCATCTTCATGTGCATATGATATGAAGATATAGGGAGTTACTTCTTTTGTATTCATATATTTTCTCCTTTTTTGAATAATTAGACAAACTTTATGTCTGGTCAGGGACAAAAGCTCTTTTCCTTCATTTGTCTCTCCTCAATGAGAAACTCCGTTGCTGTCGGTGGATAGATGTACTCTTTGAAACAAGAACCGTTGAATTGCGATTTTTCGTAGGCAATGCAATATGATATAAGAATCTCACCAAATATAACAAAATCAAATTTTTCTATATCGCGAATAACCTCAAGAATTTATATCATCGTTATTTGTTTCGTCCATTGTGTCTTCTTTTTGCGATTTATTTTCTTTTGCGGCTGCCGACAATCTTCACCGGAATATCATACCCCGCGGCTCTTGCCGCAAGAATCCTATGGCGCCCATTGCCTTGGAATTCATAGTAACCTTCGCACTTTATTACTTTCACCATATTCTCAGGATCAAAATAAACTGAAGCACACGGGCCCAATACCGGATCGTTCTCCAAATCAACCAAAGAGCGGCCTTTAGCCAGTTCACTCTTTACCTCCGGGATATGCGAAGCCACTTCTTTAAACGACTCCGCAGTGCCTCCCGTTTGATGTTGGCTCCAAAATGTTCCCGGGTTCTTGATGTCATATTCTCTTACCCGAAATCCCGCTATCAATCCGGGGTCAATCGTTTCAGTAACATTTTTCCCGGAATAACTTTTCGTGTCTGTTTCAAATTCCACTTTCCCGTAACTATTCCAGTCATTTATAAAACAGTCATATCCATTACCCTTTACAAACCCGTTTGAGTCCACATTAAACTCTCCAAACCGGCTTCCTGAAGCGCCGGTGCTGCCAAATATCTTCCCAAAAAACGACGCAACTTTGCCACCTTTGTTACTGCCGTCGCTTCCTCCGCCCTGCAAACCACCTGCTGCAGATGTTCCGCTGTTGCCTGCAAGAATTTTATCATCATCTATTATATCTTGGTAGGCATCGGCAATATCATTCAATGTTTCGGATATGTCATATGCAGGTTGAACTGCTTGTCTTTGCGCTTCGCGTATCTCTGTGATTGCAGCGACTAACGAAGCATAGTGTGGTCCTAAAGTTTCAACATGCTCGTCAGCAACAGATTCTATAGAGTTTGTAGCATTCAATATCCGTTCAACGGCATTTAAAACATTAGATGCTGTTATTTTAAGAGCTTTTATACCTTCATCACTAACTGCATATTTTGACATAGTACCCTCCACTCAATATATACGATCATATATTGAGTTCATTATAGAATTAGTGCACAATTTAGATGACAAAACTATTTCATATTTTCAATTGTGCGTTTCATATGCCTAACATAGTCTGAAAATGCTTCAGCAATTTCAGGTTTTATTGCTCCCAGTTTTAAATAATTCAAATATGCGTTATAGAACTGATTAATTGGTTCTTGGACAGTTTTATCAATTCTACAACCTTTAACAAACCGGTCAAATTTGGGTTTTGCGGGATCAAATTCAACGAGAGCGTATTTGAATTTTTCTTCTATTGCTTTTCTAACCGTCTCTATTTCCACGCGAACATCAAATACATCTCTTGTTGAAACAAAAGACACCTCTTCGCACATCTGTGGTATAAACAGAAAGGCATTAAACTTCAGCCCTTCATACCATATGCTGTTGTCAAAATATCTTGCAAAAAGCCTTTTTCGTGTTAGAACATATATCTTTTCATCACACTCTGAATTTTTCCATACTATAATTTTCTCGGCTTCTTCCTCGAAATCAACAGCCTTTTCTTCAAAATTGTCTCTACCTTTTTGGGCTGCATCAAGTATTTGATCCTCCAACGACTTTCCTTGATCGCTATCGCGTTTTTTGAAGTCATTAACAACACTTTCAAAATCAATATTTTCTATCCACTGCATTTTGGTTTTTATCGGCGCTGCCACTTCCGCGCCAAACCACAGCGGAATCCTTCCTCCGATTATGTTTCTGAAGAGCGTTGTAAAATCTTTCAAAACATCCGGCTCGTTAGCTATTTCAGATGAATTTTGACGCACAACAGAATAGTTCGCTCTCGCTAAATAACAGGTCAAGTCCTTGATGCAAGGATTTGACACTGCCGTTTTAAACAACTCGCGGCGTTCAAAGAGCATATTCTTCTTGTTGTAGTCATCCTTTTCATCTTCATATTTAAGTTGACCATACCATTTTACTTGTGCCGCAGCACACAATCTTGCTGTTTTCCATGGTTTTTTTCGATACAACAAAATCATATGATACATTAATGTTTCTTCTCTGATTCCATATTCCGTTTCAACTTCGCCGCGCCGCTTACGCATGGATGCTACATCCTCGATAACACTTTCCGCAAAGCAGTTAATGAAATCTATTTCTTCAAACTTTTCAATGATTTTATTGATATGCATAACAAATGCAATTTTTACGGAAGCGCTTAAGCTATTCCATGCATACTCATTCACTTTAAACGAATCTAACAGCGCTTTGATTTTCGGATAAAACTCTTTCTTTGTTTTTACATTGTGTATTAAATTTTTCTGAATATCTGGCTTCAGCTCAACAAAATTCTCAAAATCAAGAAGTTCTTCAATGAGAGGATACAGATGGACAGCCTTCCAGCCCTGTAAATTTTTCCATCTCTTATTTTTGGCTTTAAACAATATTTTAAAAGCCTTTTGTGTCTCGTTGTTTTCGTCGGTATTTTCTTTTATTTTCTCTTTAAGTCGTTCTTTTAACCCGACATCGTACCAAAGGTTAAAGATATTCAATTTAGTTTCCGGTGCTACTCCTTCATTGTCGAACACCTTCATTTTGAAATCTGTTCTTATATCGTCAAAATAATGATTCTCAAGAATTTTAAACATTTTATCGTAATGTTTATCTTCAAGTTTTACATCAGCTCCATATTTATCTGCAAAATCTTTTATGCATTCAAATAATCTTTTTCTGTTTGCTTCATTAAAGCTTTTTCTTCCATATCTTACAAACAGAAGTACCGTAAATCCATAATATCTGTTTAAGTATGTACATACATCAAGCAATCTACTCACGGCCCTGTTGTAAAGATCTGCATTTTGGTCTGTAACCCATATGTTATTTAATACATACAAAAATTGTTTGTCCTCTAAAATTTTATCGTCCGACTCGTTTACGGTTTCTCGAAGAATTTCTTCAAACTTTTTCTTGGGAATACCGGGGTTTTCAAGGGTAATTCCTTCAACTATATTGTACAGATTTTTAAATGAAACAATCTTATCGAGGTGTTTTTCATATGTAATTTGTTTGATTTCTTCTGTATGCTGATCATTTTTCCAAAATGTATAAAATGCTTTCGCTAATCCGTGACCATATTTTTCAACAACTTCTCTATTCGTTGTTGCCCCATATAACAAGTCAAATAACTTTTGGTCTTTTTCTTGGTTACCATTAAAAAAAACAAATTTATTTAACCCTTGTTCAATCATTCTAAAGATAACTTTATAGTTTTTTTGTTTTACATACTCTGAAAAATATCCTTTTAAAATCTCCAGACTGTTTTTATTTGCCAGCGTATCACATTTTACAATCAAAAAATTCCATATTTCCGCATCACTGCATTTATACTTTTTTATTAATTGTAAACAGAAATCAACAAAACTATCTTTATTACGATTAAACCACATAAAAAGCCGTTCTGTAAATGTTGATCTGGCCATATCGGTATTAAAAACATCCCGATAGTATTCACCAAACAAAATTTTTATCTGGCTCGAGTGTTCTTCGCCAATATCGCAAAAAAGCCATTCATCCCCGCTTTCAAATCTTCCCTTTTCTATCAAAGCAAACAAATATCTCTGCGCATGATTGTGGGTTCTTATAAGTTCGGGAATAATTTTGTAAACAAGTTCCCGTCTTTTATCTTTATTTTTAATAAAATATCTGTTCCAAGCAAGCGCAAGAATGTAATCACTTATTGTTTTGTTTAAATAAAACTTTCTTATAGAAGCATAGTCTTCGTGAAAATTCATCATAAGATATGAATTATATAAATACTCGAGTACCTCCCAACAATCCATTTCATACAACTTACACATAGCAATGTCTTTAATTTTGATATTAATTGCTTTTTGCTCTTTTCCGCCCGGCTCCATTTCAAAGTGTTCACAAAATCCCTGTAGCATTTCATGATTGGTATTATTCATATATTCAGTTAATTTTTCCGCTGTTGCACAGTTTTCTATTTCTGTAGTAATACTGTTATCTTTTGTTATGTATTCACACAATGCCTCCAACGCCTGTTTATTGAATATACATTCCTTATCAACATAATTACCAGCTGGATTCTTTGCTTTGTATTTAAGAGATAAAACTCCATAAATTACCCTGCGAAGTGTCATTCGCAAAGAAATGTCAACGCCCGCACTTTTCAGCAAATCCCCTTGCTCATCAAGTATCTTATCCATTTCAAATGTCTGCGCTTCAAGCAAAGATGATTTGCAGTCTCTTCCTGTATATATTTCGATATCCTTCATATCATCATATTTATATTTATCGGTGTACGGATCAAAAGAACAGCCTGTGTTTAAAATCAGCACATGCTTACTATACTCACGCGCCCTGCTAAGTTCCCAACAAACATAATCAAACTCTTTTGATCCCTTCTCTGCAGTTTTATTTAATATAGATTGTTTAGCGTTTTCGCTCAACACAAAGATAAAAACTTTACAAGTTTTGATCGCGTTTTCAAGTCTCGTAATAAAACTTCCTTCTTCGTCCTTATCAGTTTTGTTAAAATAAACAGATTTATACCCTTTGCCTGTCAATCCTTTTTTCAACTTTTCTGCATATTGCGCGCCGTCGCTTTCCTTATAGGATATAAAAATATCATATGCCATAAATTATCTCCTTAAAATTCTTCGTAATAAATGCAGGCAGACTATATAAATGAATTATACCACATCCTTGAAAATCTTTCAATTATAAAACAAAAGGGGGCGCCCGATGATTTGTCGGGCGCTCCCTTTATTATTTATTCAAATGTTATTTTATCAAATATGCGCTGTACTCTGTCAATGTCGCCGCCGAGCATCTTTACCTCTGCTATCAGCTCTTTTTTCTCTTCTCCGACATTATATATGTATTTTTTCAAAAGGCGTTCTGCCTCCTCCGGGGACTTTTCACCTTCTTCATATACATAATCATCCAGGCCCACAATGCCGTTTATATAGGCATCATTCGGGTGCTTTTCAATGTATTCCTGCAGCGAGGCAGCTCCCGCCTCCTCGATCTCGTCCAATAGCTCGATATGGGTATTTAACATATCCTCAGCTATGAAATACCTCTCTTCCAGCTCCTCGTCTATCGCTTTTCTATCCTTTTCGCTTACGGATTTATGTAATATTTTCAGGGTTTCATCATACTGCAGCTGGGTGAGTTCGCCTGCATCGTATTGTTTTCTTGCCGCGTAGAGCATTGATAAAATATTGCTTTTTGCATTATCGGCAATTTTATCCGAAATCAGCTTCACGGTCGCGGTACCGATACCTAAACCAACCAGTAATGAAAAGATTTTTCCTAACATAAAATACACTCCTTTAAATTCTTGCAATATCAAAATATTTGTTGTAGCTTACACCTTCCGCTTCAAAGCGTATCCTGCATATCCGCCTTAACCACTCGGGAAATCCCGCACAGTCCGTTTTTGCAAGCTTCTCGAGCCTGCGCTTGCCGCAGCGTCTGTCAAGTACGGCGAGGGCGTTAATGAAGTAGTCCTGCCGATATCCGAGACTTGCTTCAATATCCGAATGAAGATACTCGCCGATAAGATCAACAATGTCCTTGACGCCAAACACCCCGTCGTAATGGGCATTTATTCTGTCCACCTCTTCGATTGTATCTTCAACAACATCCGCAAGCTGCTCCTCCGACAGGTCATATTTTTCGCGGAGCTTTTCGGCGATTACATCCCGCTGCTTCCAATAGGTATGCTGATATGGATGGCGCTTGTCCCACTTGCGGTCGGGCTGCGATGCACAAAGCAGAACCTCATCATCGTATTTCATAATGAAATGCTGCTGATACCAGGGCGCAGGTCTGTAATCGGTCAGGTCATAGGTTATGTGACCCTTAAGTTTTTCGCAGAGAAACTCCTTCTCCAACAGTTTTTTGATATACTTCCAGTTTTTGGGCATATTTTTCCTTTCTTAACGCTGTTCCAATGCCAGGAACATTGCTATGTAACAGGCAAAGTCACCTTTTGTTTTTCTGTCCGGCATAAGTTCTTCAATTCCGTCAATTTGTAACGCTCTGCAAACCGCTTTAAGTCTTGACATAAAGGCGTCATGCTTTACTGATCTGCTCGCATCGTCCTCCAGTTTCTCTTCCCCATTCATAAAGGACCAGTCGATGCGATTTTTTGCATACTCACAAGCGCTGACTAAAAAATCCTTATAAAAGCCCTCTACTCCTTCCCTCGTGTCATGAGCCACTTTGTCCTTGATTTCTTCGTATATGCTTTTTGCGATTTCGTATTTCAGCATTCGCTTCACCTCCCTTTTACATACATATTATAGCACCCAAGTCAGACATACAGGTGTCCGTATAAACATAAAATCCCCCGGGTTTTCGGAGGATTTTCTGTTTTTATGCTTCTTTTCGTTTTTTGCAGATGCCACCCGCTCGCTATATTTTACTCTCAAAATCAGAACTGCAAAAAGCGTTTGCCGCCATTGGGATGTTTTTCTTAGTACAGGTGTTTTTCTGATTTATGTCCTTTATCTCCCACAACCCGATTGACGGGGATTTTGGAGAAATCGCGCTGTTGGTAGGATCATACCAATTTCTGCAAAAGGCGCATTTCTTAATATGTTTTACATTAACAACAATTGCTGACATATTATATCCCCCTTTTACAGAACAATAGCCAGTATAATGGCCGCTACTATACCGACACCTCCTATAACGCTTATCAGCGTTAATCCAAGGCTCTGCTTCTTGTTGATCTTTTCTTGTTCGGCTATCAAGGTTTCAATCGCATCGCGAAGCTCCTGGATGTGGCCCTCGACATCCTTGCTCAATGCGAAAATTTCCTTTTCCCTGTCGGCATTTAACTCCTCCAGGGCTTTCCACTTTTCTTCGCAGCGTTTTTCCAGATTTGCTATTGCCAGGACGGCACTTTTGTCATAGACAACCGTGTTTTCCGTGGTTGTTGCGCCGCTTTCTTCCAGCTCCGGCTTGGTTTCCTTATTTTTATGGCGCGTTTTGCGGATTTCATCATAAGCCGCAAAGCCCACTTTAGCCGCCGTACCGATTTCCTTAGAATGCTTGTACGCCCATTTGCACGCCTTGGCAATTCCCTTGCCTATTGCTTTCATTTTACCCATTGTACTTTCTCCCCTTTATGTATATTTTTTTACACGAATTAGCAGACCGTAAAGTCAACATCGATAACATTCTTTTCCCACTTCTTAAAGCCTGAAAGCTGTTTTTCCATTACCTTCATAGTCTCTTCGTCCTCAGCAATTTTCTCAAGAAGTTCATTGTAGCCGGGTGCAAAATCATTCAAGTATGCCTGCTCGTCGTCCAAAGAGTCTTGAACGGTTTTGAATAATGCTGCAATCTCCATTTTCAATTCATCCTTGTTTGCTTCAAATTCCTTGTTCCGCTTCTTTGCCGTCACATTATCTACTATGCCCATCACGATATCAATACCGGCACCGATAACAGGCAGAGCTTTTGTTGCGAAATTTGCCATTTTTG
The DNA here is from genome assembly GCA_045580305.1 of Eubacteriales bacterium. Taxonomy (GTDB): domain Bacteria; phylum Bacillota; class Clostridia; order Oscillospirales; family JAAYXM01; genus RGIG7332. Next base: position 6,938 of record JAZNNQ010000002.1, on the reverse strand, counting down.
TAACCTGCCAGGGCTTGAACTTTATTGTCTTACCAAGCTTGCCCAGCAGATCTCGACCCGCAAAAATACCTTTTTTGAACACATCTGTGCCAAGCTTTCCGGCACCCCTCAGAGCTCCTCCGCTTTTTGAAAGGATGGATTGCATCATATCATTTTGCTTGTTATATTCAGTTTGAAATGAGTTGCCCAGTTCACATGCCCAATTGCCGTGTTTATCACAATAGTTCTCGAAAATATCATTGATTTCCCGATTTAAGCGATAGCCTTCATTTTGGGGAAGAAGTCCAATTTCCTCCTCTAAGACATCTTTGAAGTTTTCCATCGCCGCCGCTCTTATTGCTGAAAGTTTTCTCTTTTCCAGTGTGTAGAGTTCTTCGCGAATTGCTTTTCTGCTACTCAATAAGCGTTTGCGAAGCTGCTGCAAATCCTTGGTGTTGCGACGAATGGTTTCCTTCTGTACAGGTAGAATTTCAACTTCTATTTCGTTGGCGATAACTTCAATTGCGGATAAGTTTTTCTTAATTTCCGCATTGAGAACATCACAGCCGGTTTTTGCTATCAGATGTTCGCGGGAATTTTCAAGTATATCATTGGTAAACTTTTCCAACGCAGGCAGATGGGATCTGCTTAAATACTCTTCTCTGTCGTTCTTCCACATCTCTATGCCTGCACCGTCGGGCGCCGCGCTTATGCACGCGATTTTAACCTCTTCAACCTCTGCAGGGGTTAATCCACATTCAAGAAGCTTACTGCGGAGGTTATCCGACTTTATCTTAGCGAGTTTGGCATACTCTTCCTCGTCGGTCACATCCGCAACATCGTCCATGCGGTTGATGACAAAAATCGTTGTGGGCAGCTTATTTAAGTCCTTTAAAAGTTTTTTGACAAATTCCTTGTGGCTGTCCTTAAGTGGGTTTTTAGCTGTGACCACATAAAGAACTATATTTGCCTCGCTTATGAATTTTTTTGTTTTTTCAGACAGAGTGATCGTTCCGTCGTTTTCTTTTTTGTCGCCAAACAAACCGGGAGTATCAACAATCTGACAACCCTCGGGAATGGAGCTTGGTGTGTAGCATAATATCTCATCCGAAGATTCATCGGTATCAATCTTCATATTGTCCATTTTTTCGTTGAGCCAACCTGCCGCAACACTGGTTTTACCGTCGGAAAATGCACCTACCAATACGATGGAAATCTTGTCGTTGCGCACCATCTCTTTCGCGCTCTCGATTTTCTGTACGGATTCGCTTATATCAATTCCAAATTCTTCAAGCTCAATTATTTTTGCTTTTGTGCTGTCCATTCTGGCAAGAAGCTCGTTTTTGTTCTCGGTATGCTGTTTAAAATCGTACACTTTCTTTCCCTCCTGTTTTTACCTGTCTAACGCCTTAGCGCTTTTGTTTAAATTTAATGTTACCACATCAAGCAGTTTTTCAATATCGCGCAGAGTCGCACGCTGTCGCTCAATGCCGTTTTGAATTTCGGTATGAGCCCGTTTGATCTGTTCCTCCGGCTTATGCTTTTTTATGCTTTTCTTAATCTCATCCACTATTTCGTCTATCTTATCGTTGAGAGCCTCTTGCAGCTTCGCCTTTGCCCTGTTAATTCGCTTTTCTTTGGAGATAATCCATCCCCATATAACATCAAATAGTCCTACTAACAGTCCGACAATGCTTCCGATTATCGGGATAGGGATTGCAATAGTCATATCCCAAATATATCTACCGATTTTCATCGCGCCGTCGGTAAAGTCTTTAAATGAAAATTTCAGGGCATTTAAAAAAGAAGTATCCAAATTTAGTGCATTTGCCTGCATCGCGATTTTAAATTTTTTCTGCTCCCGCTGCAAATCCTTTAAAAGTCTTTTTTCAGCCTCTTTGACCGCGCTCTGGTAGTCGTGTGCCGCTTCGTTGACTTTATCGCTTACCGCCTTTTCTATATCCTTGGTTATTTTGTTTTTCCTCTTGTCAAAGATCTCAGAAATTTGCTCTTTCTTGATTTTACCGCCGTTTTTCTCAACCGCATCAAACAGTTCCTCCCTCACCCCGATAAAAGCGGATTCCACCTCTGTTCTTCCTATCCGCTGTATGGTGTGGGTGAAGTCATATTTGGCATTTTTGCAGTGGCGTTCAAAATCGTCATAGTCGCTCAGGAAATTTTTAATTTTCTCGCTCTCGATCTTTTTCAGGCTTTCCACCTTGCTGACTGTATCGGCAAGACGCACTCTCAGCTTTTTTAAGTTTTCCTCGATAATATATTCATCAAAATGCTCTATGTGTCGGGCAATAACATCCTCTACAAGTTCGATGTGGCTCTCCCTTCTCATTTGCTCAAAATCGCCCGAGTATTCTTTTAAAAGCTTTACTTGATCGTTTCTCAAGGTTTTTTCTTCATCGTTGACGATAGTTGTACTTCCGTCGCCATCCGCTGCCAAGGAGCAGAAAGACAGCAGACCGTTTAGCAAAACACTACCCTTAAAATTCTCACCCAAAAACGGCTTGAATTCCGCCTCGGTCTGGGCGGCAATCTCGCCCTGCACCTTATATGCCTCTGCAAGCTCTTCCGTATATGACTTGTCTATGCCCGGGACTCTTTTTTTCTTGGCCTTACAATGCACATTGAAAAGTGCATATACGGATGTTCCGTCGTGCATATATGCCTTTATTCTCTCAAGGGTCTTCTTTTCCGCCTTTTTGCCCGAACCGTTAACATAGAAAATCAAATGGGCTTTTTCCAAGGAGTTTAAAATTATCTTCTTATATTCCTTTTCTTTACCTTCAATTCCCGGAATGTCAATAAGCAAAAAGTCTTTGTTATCCACGACGAGTTTATACTCGGTAGAGCCCTGAGTATAATCCGGCTGACCCGTACCGATTATCTTTCCGTCAACACAACCCAGATCGCTTTCCAATGCTGTTATTTTCTTCAGTGAGTCATAGAACGCCTTCTCATTTTCAATGAAGGTCGCTACCGCTGCTTTAGTTTTATTCTTTACCATGTGATTATCCCCGCATTGGCAAGAACCAGTCCGATCGCTATGCCCACAACGCCAAAAGCAAGACTTAATATCTTCTGGGTTTTTTTACCGCGTTTGCTTTTAAGCGCGGTATTTACCTCCTCAAGAGATGTTATGAGCTTTTCATACTCTTGGCAATGCTCGCTCAGCGCGCTATGATATTTCTTCTCTTGTGCCAGCGCTTCCGCACGCCGTGTTTCCTCATCGTAAATTATTCTAAGCGACTCGATTACGGTTGATTTGCCGGCGTTTGTTTCGCCGAAAAAGGCAATACAGAACTTGTCCCACTCACTTGAGTTTTTCAGCTTCTCAATTTCCTCTTTAAATCCGTCGTTGAGTGTTTCCAAGGTCTTTATGATCTGAGATAATTCTACATTCTCTTCATCGCCGGAAACTTCTATGGAACTTGCCTGCTCCAGCGCGTTTTCCAAAGACATCCGGACATCGTTGTACTGCTTTTCAACCTCTTTGTTAATCATTTTTTATCCCCTTTTTTATAAAGCTTTAGCATTTTTTTAAGCTCGGTTTTCATTTCTTCTACAAAGTCCGCAGGCGAGGTGACCTTTACCCATGACCCCTGACTGAGCAGCCACATCTTAATTCCGTCGCCGTAGGTTTCCGCCTCAATCAAGTATCGCTTGTTTCCCATACGCTCAATAATTTTCGCGGTGGGCAGCTTGTCCAGCACCGCTTGTACCGACGGCCCGGAAAATTCAAACCGTATCGTGCGGAGCTTGCCCGGCCACATAAAAAGGCTCCTCTTTCTGAGCACGCCTTCGTCAAATTCGGGTATGTATCTTTCGCTCTTTTTTCTGTGTTCGGTTATGTATTTTATTCTGTCAACCCTGAAGTACACCGGCTTGCTCACATCACCGCTTTTTGCGGCGATAAGGTAAAAATAATAGTCCGTGAACATTACCGACAGCGGGTAGACCCTATGGGTTACAAAGGTTCTGTCCATCTTATAATAATCGATGGAAATCTCCTTTTTTTCGGTTATGCAGTTTATCAGCTGCCAGAGGTTGTCCTGCACACGCTCGCAATCGTGCTTTACCTCGGGGTAATGATACAGCTCCTTACGGATAAGCTCGCTCAGCATACGCGAGTCACCCGGCGTTGTAAAGCGCTTTAATTTTGCGGTAATCTCTAAAAGCTCCTCTCGGGAAAATGCCCGGGCGCCGATCATCACCTCAACAAGTGCAAAAAGCTCCTTACTGCTCAAAAATTCATCCATATACAGGCGGTAGCACTTGTCCTGATAGGAATATTCCAGTTCGGTATTGCCCACAAGCTCCCGGTTGTCCGCTAAAAAGTTTTTCAGCTCGCTTATACTGCGGCTTACGCTTTTTGTGGACACATTGTACTCATCAGCAAGCTTACGAACCGATATATCCTCGCCTCGCAGGCCTCTGAAAAAGATTTCAAGTATTCTGTACTGTTTTGTATTCTCCATTGAAAATCATCCCTTTTCGTAATTTTATTGTATTATATAAAATTACACAGACAGGTGTATGTCCGCCTGAAAAAGTATAATAAAAAATGCGCAGCCCCGAAGGACCACGCATGAAAAACATCGCCCTCTGACGCTTAAGGTTGCTAGACACTTAAATTACTTATGTTGCAAAGTATGTCAGGGGGTATGTTTTTTCCGTAACATATTCTTCGCAACACAAAATTACAATATACCCATTGTAACTTAAGTATCTAGCATATATGATTATAGCACCGAAGGATTACTTTTTCAACAATTTTCGCCAAAATTCCCAACAGAAAAAGCCACCGAAACGGTGGCTTTTTTATTACTGTTCTTTGGATTTATAGTATTTTTTAACTAAGAAGTAGATGGGCAGTCCTATGAGGGTCGCGACAATACTTCCGGCAGAGAGCTGAGTTGCCGCCGCACCCGACCAGAAGATCTGGCTTAAGATAACATAAACGCCGCTTATAATCGCCAAAATCGGAATGACCGGATAGAAAGGCACCTTGTACTTTCGCTCGATTTCCGGATGCTTTCTGCGCCAGGTCATAACCGCCGCGAAGGTGAGCGTGTAGAATATCCAGCAGGAGAAGACCGCGAGATTTGTCAGCATATCAAAGGTACCGCCGATGCAGAAGATGCAGCCTAAGAAGCCGATCAGGATAATCGAGTTTGCGGGAACGAATTTCGAGTTAATCTTGCTTAAGGTCTTGCTGAAGGGAAGGGTCTTCTGCTCAGCAAGCTGATAGCACACGCGGGAGCCGGACATCAAAAAGCCGTTTGCCGCGCCGATGACCGAGATGATGATACCTATCTTTATCAATGTGCCGCCGAAGTTGCCGAATATCTTTACTGCAACAGCGGTTGCGGGTGAGGAGATGTTCATAAGCTCGTCTGCCGGGAGCACCCAAAGATACGCGATATTGATAACGATATACACAAGCATAATGATGGAAACGCCGCCCACGATGGCGCGTGGCAGGTCACGGCCCGGGTTTTTCATTTCGCCCGCGATTGCACCAACATTTGTCCAGCCTTCAAAGGCGAAAAGCACCGCAAGAAGTGTTGAGCCTAAAACAGCACCTGCCTGTTTATCCTCTGCAACTAACGGGGTAACCACCGGGTTTCCGCCCTCGCCCAAGATGAAGCCGAAGATCATCAGCACGAACAGCGGTACAAGCTTACAGATGGTAAACACGATCTGAAATCTTGACGCGGATTTTGAGCCTAATACATTAAACACCACCAGCATTACAATTGTCGCCATGGCGATGGGGAGCGCGTACTCCTGACCCACATACACAGCAAGCTCGTTACCCACGGTAACACCATAGCTTGCAAGGAACGCGGGATAGAAAATAAGCGTTTGCATCCAGCCGGCAAGGAAGCCGACCTTTTCGTTGTAAACATCGGTAAGATACGCCACCATACCGCCGGTACGCGGGATGAGGATAGCGATCTCAGCAACGGTAAGTGCTGCAAAGATGCTTGCCAGACCGCCGATGATCCACGCCAGCATACCCATACCCGGTGCGCCGCCGGTTGCCTGGTAGATAGCGTAAGGCTTAAAGAATACGCCGGCGCCGATTACACAGCCCACAACGATTGACATTGCGGACATAACGCCTAAGTTCTTTTTGAGTGTTCTTTTTTGTTCCATAAAAAACAATCCTCTTTCCTTAATTTTGCCAAGTAAAGAAAAAAGCATTGCGAAAAAACGCAATGCAAAAGAACAGCACAAAATATGCCTTTTTAAAAATAGTTCTGTCCTTTTGCCTGAGAGATTAGCGGGGACTCACCCGCTTTGCACCTTCGGCACCTGTTTTATCCAGGATTCTCCAGAATGTTATCCGTTTGCAGTCTGTGTACCTGAGAGCGTTACTCCTTCGGAAAAGCCTAAAGCTTTATTTCCTGCAACCTTCACTTAACAAAATATTTATTTGTAACTAAATTATGCGCCACTTGCTGACATTTGTCAATAGAAAGTTGTGAATTTTTTTGAGTAGAAAAAGGCAGAATGACTTAGATGCAGCTTGTTTTAGCGATATACTCGCTCACGCTTGTTCGATATATTTGCTTCGCAAATTCGATATAACTTCACTTCGTTTCGTTGCGATATGATATAAATTCCTTTTCTCGTTGCCGAATGGCAACATATCGCATCCGTCAGGATATATCTCACCGAAGGTATATCATAAATTCCGCCAGGAATTTATATCGCTGAAAAAAGCGTACTGAATTTTTCAGTACGCTTTTTTCATGGAAGAGCCGAACGGTTTGGATGCCTCTTGTATTAGCGATATACTCGCTCGCGCCCGTGCGATATATTTACTTCGTAAATTCGATATGTTCTCGCTTCGCTCAAACTCGATATGATATAAATCTCGTTGCCGAATGGCAACATATCGCATCCGTCAGGATATATCTCACCGAAGGTATATCATA
>JAZNNQ010000001.1:0-240278 GCA_045580305.1 Eubacteriales bacterium | reverse complement strand
TCACGTCTCATCGTTTCAATGAGAATGGAAAGATGCATTTCGCCTCGTCCCATAACACGGAAGGCTTCGGTTGTGTCCGAGTCCTCTACCTTCAACGAAACATCCTTTAAAAGCTCGCGGTAAAGTCTTGCGCGAAGATGGCGTGAAGTACAGAATTTACCTTCGGTTCCTGCAAAGGGCGAGTCGTTTACCGAGAAGGTCATCTCAAGCGTAGGCTCTGAAATTTTGCAAAAAGGAAGGGGTTCGGGTGTGCTTGTATCACAGAGTGTATCTCCGATTGTGACCTCTTCAATACCGGAAAGACATACAATTTCGCCCGCCTTTGCTTCATCAACATTTACTCTCTTGAGACCGTCGATTGTGAGAAGATTTACAATTTTGGCATTATAATTATTATGAATTCCATGGTGATGACACACGGTAACGTTCATGCCCTTCTTGACGGTGCCTCTCTCAATTCTGCCGGTTGCGATACGTCCGATAAAATTATCGTAGTCGATATTTGAGACAAGCATCTGAGCGGGACCTTCTTCGTCAACATCGGGACCCGGTACATGGTTTACAATCTGCTCAAAGAGAGGAATGAGGTTTTCTTCCTGAATATCAGGCGAAAGGCTAGCCGTTCCGTTACGTCCCGAGCAGAATACAACAGGGCTGTCAAGCTGTTCGTCTGTTGCATCAAGGGCAATCAGAAGTTCAAGCACTTCGTCCACAACCTCTACAGGACGCGCGCCGGGTCTGTCGACCTTATTTACGACAATTATAACCTTATGACCAAGCTCCAACGCCTTTTGAAGAACAAATCTTGTCTGTGGCATTGTACCTTCAAATGCATCAACAAGCAAAAGTACGCCGTCAACCATTTTGAGAATTCTTTCAACCTCACCGCCAAAATCCGCGTGTCCGGGTGTGTCGATGATGTTTATTTTAATGTCCTTATATGCAATAGCTGTGTTTTTCGCAAGAATGGTAATGCCGCGCTCACGCTCAATGTCGTTTGAGTCCATAACTCGATCAGCAACAACCTGGTTTTCGCGGAAGGTACCGCCCTGCTTTAACATTTCGTCAACCAGGGTGGTTTTACCGTGGTCAACATGGGCAATGATTGCAATATTACGAATGCTTTGATCTCTCAAGTAAATACTCCTCTCGTAAGAAAGACACAAAAGAGGTCTTCCGCTTATCTTGCGGAAGACCCTTTATTTTACAGAATGTAGAGTGCTAAAGTGCACAGGATGAATAAAACGGATACTGCGGTAGTAATCTTTGAAAGGCGAGCTTCCCAGGTCTTGGACTGGTTCTTTGAAAGGAAGCTGTCAGCCGCACCGGAGATGGAACCGTTGATGCCGGTATGCTTGCTGGGCTGAAGTAAGATAGTACCGATTAAAAACAAGCAGAGAATAACCTGCACAATAGTCAATATAAGCTGTAACATATTAAAATACTCCTCTTAAATAAAAATTGCATAAACTCTTACGCGTTAGTTATCATAACATATTTAAAAACCTTTTTCAATACTTTTTTTGTTTTTTTTCTAAATTTTGCCGAAAGGGTATTGCGCGCAGAGAGAAGCTGTGATATATTAATATTGTCTTCGGGGCGGGGTGCAATTCCCCACCGGCGGTAATTCGGGAATTCCCGATAAGCCCGCGACTCGTGTTACACGATTGAGTTTGGTGCAAATCCAACGCCGACGGTATAGTCCGGATGGTAGAAGATGCGATAAAGCAACGCTTTTTTGCGCGCCCTGAAAGTATTTTCAGGGCGTTTTTTAGTGCCCCAAAGGAGATAAGATCTTATGAATAAAAATGTTTCTTGGACTGTCAAGGTCGCGATGCTTGGCGCGCTTGCCACCGTGCTTATGTTGATTGAGTTTCCGCTGCCGTTTATCGCACCGCCTTTTTACGAGCTTGATTTCAGCGAGGTGCCTGTGCTTATTGGCGCTTTTGCAATGGGGCCTCTTGCGGGTGTCGTAATCGAAGCGGTAAAGGTGCTTCTCAATTTACTTTTGAATGGAACGATGACCGCGGGTGTGGGTGAACTTGCAAATTTTGTTATGGGTGTCGTATTTGTTCTTCCTGCGGCGCTGGTTTACAAACGGAAAAAGACAAAGAAAACCGCTCTGGCCGGTCTTGCTGTCGGCGGGCTAAGTATGGTTGTACTGGGTTGCTTTATAAATGCTTATGTTATGGTGCCTACATATGCCGTGGCATTTGAAATGCCAATTGAGGTTATAGTTGGAATGGCAACAAAAATATGGCCATTTATTGATACTATGTTTGAGTTTGTTTTAGTTTGCGTAGCGCCCTTTAATCTGGTAAAAGTAATTTTAGTGTCGGCGGTAACAATGCTTGTTTACAAGCCTCTTCGCCGTCTTATTGAAAAATTTGAAAAATAATAAAAAATATCGGGAAACACTATTTGTTTCCCGATTATTTTATGTTATAATAAATTAATAAAGTTATTCGGAGGACGCTATGTCACTTTTTAAACATACACTTATTCTGATCTTAATATCCGCGGTACCGCTTATTGAGCTTCGCGGTGCCATTCCTTACGGCGCGGCGATGGGTATCCCTTTTGCTGAGTGTGTTATCTTATCCATTATTACCAATATGTTGCCCGTACCGTTTATTATTTTGTTTATCCGCAAAATATTTGATTTTTGCCGTAAAAAGAACTGGCTTACCAAACAGATAGCCTGGCTTGAAAACCATGTTATGAAAAAGAGCGATGTTGTTAAGAAATATGAAACTATCGGACTTGCTATCTTTGTAGGCATTCCTTTACCGGGCACCGGTGCCTGGAGCGGTGCGCTCCTTGCTGCACTGCTCGATATCCGTATGAAGAGCGCGCTTCCTGCAATTTTTGCGGGTGTAGTAATCGCGGGTCTGCTTGTGGGCGGCGTATCTTACGGATTTCTTGAGTTTTTAAGCTTCATATTATAAACAAAGGCTCACCTTACCGCATAAAATGGTTTTAAGAGGTGAGCTTTTATGATGATTTTATTGGATGGAATAGTTGCTTTTTTGTGTTGTGTCGGTATTATAGCGACTTTTTTTGCCGTATTTTTTCCCAAACGCGGGAAAAACACTTACATAACCGGCGTTATTGTAAGCGAAGATCCGTTAGACACGGTCTGCAATGCAAAAATGCTTAAATCCCTTTTTAACCAGGTTATTGTGGTTACTACTCTTGACCTTGAGGGTATTGTTGATGAAAACATAAAGGTCATATCACCGGAGGAATTTGAAAAATATGTCACAAGAGCTGATCAAAATTGAAGGAGTGTGCGAGGCTGTTATCTTCCGCAACGACGATAACGGCTATGCTGTGCTGCGCCTTAATACCTCGGGCGGTGAGTCGCTGACTGCGGTAGGTTGTGTTCCCCGTGTGGGAGTAGGCGAGCATCTGACTCTTTCCGGCTTATGGATCCGCCACCCATCCTATGGTGAGCAATTTAAAATTGAAGAATGCGAGCGAAGCCTGCCTGCTACCGAGGGCGCAATTTTGGAATATTTATCCTCGGGTACTATTCGCGGTATCGGCAGAAAGACCGCGGTTAAAATTGTTGAGCGCTTTGGGAAAAATGCCTTTGATGTAATTGAAAACGACCCTATGAGCTTGACCGAGATACAAGGTATCACTATACGAAAAGCGGAGGAAATATCAAAGGATTTCCAGATGCAGAATGCCATATCAAGGCTTATCGAGTTTTTGGTTGAAAATGATTTAGAGCCGTCTATTGCTCTGCGTTTGTACTCACTTTACGGAATGGCGTCTATCGGGCTGATACGCGACAATCCTTATCTTCTTACCAATATGGAACTGGGCGTTGAATTTTCAAAGGCGGACAAGCTGGCGGAAAAAATGGGTATGAGCGGCGATTCTTTAGAGCGCGTTGAGGCTGCTGTGTTATACGAACTTTCCTATAACGCCGAGGGCGGGCACGCCTTTATTCCCAGAAGAAAATTAGCCGCTGCAACGGCTGATTTGATAGAGGTTGATATCGAGCTTGTTGAAGATACGATAGATGGTCTTTATGAAGACGGCGCGGTGGTAATTGAGGAGATAAACGGTGAGTTTGCGGTTTATCTTGCTCATTTATACGCGGCTGAAAGCTATATTGCCGACCGTTTGGTGCGTATTATGGCGCATCAACCTAAGGTTAAGGTCAATATGGACGACACCATAGATAAAATTGAGAGAAGCCACGGCATAACCTATGCACCGATGCAGAGAATTGCCATATCCACCGCGGCAAATAATGCGGTAATGGTGCTTACCGGTGGCCCGGGTACCGGTAAGACCACGGTAATTCGAGGAATTCTCGATTTGTTTAAGCACATGAACCTAAGAGTCCAGCTGGCAGCACCAACCGGTCGCGCAGCAAAGAAGATGAGTGAGTTTTGCGGTATGGAGGCAAAAACCATTCACCGTATGCTTGAAATGGATTATTCAGAGGGTGGGGCATTCCCGTGTTTCGGCGTAAATCACGAAAATCCGCTGGATACCGATGTGCTTATTTTAGACGAGGTTTCAATGGTTGACCTAATGCTGATGCAGGCAACTCTTGATGCTCTGCCGTCGGATTGCAGACTTATTCTTGTGGGGGACGCGGATCAGTTACCATCAATTGGAGCGGGTAATATTTTAAAGGATCTGGTTAATTCCGAATTTGTCCCCACGGTAACCCTTACCGAGATATTCCGCCAGGCGGCTAAAAGTAACATCGTTGTCGGTGCTCACGCTATAAATAACGGCGAGTATCCGGATTTTTCCAGAGAGGGCACAGATTTATTCTTCCTGCGGCGGGAAGGTGTTAATCCGGTAGTTGACACGGTGGTGGATTTATGTGTAAATCGTCTGCCGAAAAATATGAAAATTCCCGCAAATCAAATCCAGGTGCTCACTCCCAGCCGAAAATTTGAGGTTGGAACTATGGTGTTAAATCGTAAATTGCAGGAGGCGCTGAACCCGCCGGACAAGGAAAAGAATGAAAAGCGCATCGGCGAAAGGCTTTTCCGTGAGGGCGACAGGGTAATGCAGATAAGAAACAATTATGATTTGCCATGGTACAGCGTGGATGGCAGTGAAAATGGCCTTGGTATGTTCAACGGCGATGTGGGTGAAATAATAAGTATTGATGTGAGAGAAGAGTGCCTCAGTGTCAGATTTGATGATAAAATCTGTCACTATGCATTTTCTATGCTTAATGAGCTTGAACTGGCATATGCAATGACCGTACATAAGGCACAGGGAAGTGAATTCCGCGCTGTGGTTTTTGCTGCTTACGGTGGCTCGAGAAGTCTTTTGCACAGAAGTGTTTTATACACGGCAATCACGAGAGCGAAGGAACTTCTCGTAATAGTCAGCAATCCCGGCACCATAGGGACAATGGTGGAAAATAACAAGGCGCGCAACAGATATAGTGCCTTGAAGCGCAGAATAGAAACCAATATTGTAAACTGAAAATCTAAGGTATATAATCTAACTTGGTGATGTAATTATGAAGCTTTTTGATGCAAAAAGCTTATCCCGCGGGGTAGCTCTTGAGGGCGAAATCCCGCAGGGTAAACAGATAATAAATAAAACTATAAAAATCGCATGGCCCGCGGTTATGGAGTCCGTACTGGTCTTTATGGTGGGTATGATCGATATGATGATGGTGGGAACGATAGGCCCTGAAGCTATTGCTGCTGTTGGTCTTACCACTCAGCCTAAATTTATAGCGCTGGCGCTCTTTATGTCGCTCAATGTGGCCATAAGTGCCATTGTTGCTCACAGAAGGGGACAGAATGATAAAGAAAGTGCCCAGCGAGTGCTTGTTCAGGCGTTGGTTATTGTGGTATGTCTTGCCGCTGTTATCTCGACACTGTGTATAGTGTTTACCGATCCGATCCTTCGTCTCGCGGGCACGAAGGCGGATACACACGACCTTGCAGCATCGTATTTTAAGATAATAGTCGCGGGTATGATATTCCAGGTAATAATGCTTGTGATAAACGCGGCTCAGCGCGGTGCGGGCAATACCAAAATTTCGATGCGTACCAATATTGTTGCAAACCTTGTGAATGTAGTGCTGAATTATCTTCTTATCGGCGGTAATTTAGGCTTCCCACGGCTTGGAATAAGAGGCGCTGCAATCGCGACGGTTATAGGAATTATCGTAGGCTGCGGAATGAGTATATTCTCGGTTATGCGGAAAAACAGTTTCCTCACGCTGCGTGGTGTGCGAAGGATAAAATTCGATAAGGAAACCATTTCAAGTATATTGAGTTTAGGCTCAAGTACGCTGACCGAGCAGGTATTTATGAGAATAGGCTTTTTGCTCTATTCCCGAATTATTGCAGATCTCGGCACAACACCTTTTGCAGCACATCAGATTGCAATTAATGTGCTTAGCCTGTCCTTCGCATTTGGCGACGGCTTGAGCGCCGCTTCTATCGCTCTTGTAGGGCAGAGCTTGGGTGAAAAACGACGGGATCTTGCCCGAATTTATGCGAGAGCAACTCTGCGGATAGGCATAGCTTTGACCCTTGTCATCGCCGCTTTCTATTTCGGCACGGGAAAGATTATGTATTCACTTTACACCGACGATACAACCGTGTTATCACTGTGTATGCAGCTTTTGCCAATATCGGTTGCCACCGTATTTTTCCAGGTGCCGCAGGTAATATACGGCGGATGCTTACGAGGTGCGGGAGATGCAAAATATATGGCACTTGTTTCTATGATAAACCTTGCAATTGTGCGCCCTGCGATAAGCTGGGTGCTGTGCTACCCGGTAGGATTGGGCCTTGTGGGCGCGTGGATAGGCCTTTTCATCGACCAGATTATGCGAATGATATTTGCCACCTTGCGTATGCGGGGCGATAAATGGATGAGCCATAGGGTTTAAGCCGTAACCAAAATTTGTTTGTAGCATAATATAAAGTGAGATTACTTTTAGGAGGTTTTCCCTTATGTTATGTAAAGACAACAACGGTATCTTCGGCGCAAACAATTGCACTTGGATCGTGATCCTCATTGCGATTATCGTGATCTGGGGCTTCTGCGGCAACGAGTGCTGCTAAGAAACTAATAATACTAAAGATAAGATAAATGTACCTAAAAACCCCTTGGGATTTTAAAATCCCAAGGGGTTTTATGATTATAAGTTTTGAAATTAACCAAAAAAGACAAAAGTAAAACTTGATTATTTATTCAAAAGAGTGTAGAATAAATCAGATAAATAAAAAAGGGGAAAATTTATGTTTGGAAAACGATATGATGGAAGACGAATAAAGAATGTTGATCCTTTTGCGCGCATTATGCCATATATTATGAAAACGCGAACCGACTCAATGACAATGTTTGAGGAGACTATTGCATGTGCAGGCCTGGATGAGTATATTGCCCGTCGTGAGGCTGAGGGCAAGAAGCTTGATTATATGCAGATTTGGATCGCGGCGGCTGTTCGCACCATCGCGCTCCGTCCCCAGATGAACCGTTTTATTATGAACGGAAAAATCTATGCACGAAACAAAATATGGGTCAGCTTTGCTATTCATCATTCCTTCAGAACGGAGCAGGAGGAAACTACAATTAAACTCTGCTTTGACGGTACCGAATCCTTAGACGAGATTGCCGACGCTATTCACGACGCGGTGGTAAGGGAAACCACACAGCGCAAGGGGGATAACTCTACAGATACACTCGCTAAGGTTATTACCAGGGTTCCGTCACCCCTTATTCGCCTTATCGTAAACACCCTTATGTTTATGGACCGACACAATATTATGCCAAAGGCGGTTATTGAGGCAAGTCCTTTCCACACATCACTTTTTATTACAAACTTAAAATCCCTTGGAATAAATCATATATTCCATCATATTTATGAATTTGGCACAACCGGTCTTTTCCTTGCTATGGGTAAGGAAAAGAAGATCCCCGTTGTTACATTGGATAATGAAATTGTGTCTCAGAAGAGTATTAGTTTCGGCTTTGTTTCCGATGAGCGTGTATGTGACGGTCTCTATTTTGCCCGTTCACTCAAGCTTCTTAAGAAGTTCCTTAAAAACCCCGCTCGTATGGAAGAAAGGCTTGAGAGTAAGGTGGAGGATGTTCTCTAACATCAATGGAAAAAAGTAAGGTAATTGAATTTTTCGATAAATGCGCGCCAAGCTGGGACAAGGAAATGATCCGCTTTGATGCGCGTATAAATAAAATTTTGGATTATTCAGGCATATCCGAGGAAAAGTCCGTACTGGATGTTGCTTGCGGCACCGGCGTTTTAATACCAGACTACCTTGCCCGCAATGTGAGCAAGGTAGTCGGTGTTGATATATCCCCTAAGATGATAGACATAGCGCGGGGAAAGTTTAGCTCACCGGCGGTGGAATTTATCTGCGCGGATGTGGAAGAACTTGAAATGGGCGGATTTGATGCCTGCGTTGTATACAATGCCTTTCCGCATTTCGAAAATCCCGCAAGACTTATTGAAAATCTATGGGAAAAGCTTAAAGACGGCGGCCGTCTCACCGTTGCACACGGGGACAGCCGGGATAAAATAAATGCGCATCACAAAGCGCGCGCAATGGGCGTGTCCAATATACTTATGGAGTCTGAAGAGCTTAAAGAACTCTTTGCGGCGCATTTTAAAGTGGATGTTTGCATATCAAACGATGAAATTTATATTGTTTCGGGGGTAAAATAGAGGGGGACTTTAGTAAATAGAGGAGTATCCTTATGTTCAAACTGCTGAGAAAATTTAAAAGTGTTGACTGGGCGTTTATTGCACTTGCGATTTCACTTATCGTTATGCAGGTCTGGCTTGATTTGAAGTTGCCCGACTATATGTCGGAGGTGACCTTGCTTGTACAGACCGAAGGTAGTGCAATGAACGCTATTTTACTTGCAGGCGGAAAGATGCTGTTGTGTGCGCTGGGAAGCCTTTGCGCGCAAATTGCAACCGCGATTTGTGTTGCTAAGGTAGCGTCTAATTACTCTGCAAATCTGCGTGCAAGACTCTTCGGTAAGGTGCAGGGCTTTTCTATGCAGGAGATCAATAATTTTTCAACTGCAAGCCTTATTACCCGTACCACAAACGATGTAACCCAAGTGCAGATGATAATAGTTATGGGACTTGAGGTAATCGCCAAAGCGCCTATTAAAGCGCTTTGGGCAGTGTTCAAAATTGCCGATAAAAACTGGTACTGGACGCTTGCTACCTTAATTGCGGTTGCGGTTTTAATTTTCATTATGGCCACCTGCTTAGCCCTTGCTACGCCGAAATTCAAGAAACTGCAGAAATTGACAGATAACTTAAACAGAATAACCCGCGAGAACTTAACCGGTCTTCGTGTTGTCCGCGCATATAATGCAGAGGAATATCAGGAGGAGAAGTTTGAGGGTGCAAATGAAGAACTTACCGGTGCACATCTTTTCGGTACCCGCGTTATGAGCTTTATGCACCCGGGAACGGGACTTGTAAATAATGGCCTGACTCTTGCTGTGTATTGGATCGGCGCAGTTCTTATCAGTACCGCGGGCGCTACCGAGAGAATGCATCTTTTCTCCGATATGGTGGTATTTACCTCATATGCAATGCAGATTGTAATGTCCTTTATGATGATAATTATGGTGGGACATATGCTTCCCCGATCATTGGTTTCCGCAAAGCGTATCAATGAGGTGCTGGATATGAAGGCATCCATCAAGGACGGATCGGTTGACAGAGTTCCCGATGAGCGTAGAGGCGAAATTGAATTTAAAAATGTAAGCTTTAAATATCCGGATGCCGAAGATTATGTGATTGAGAACATATCCTTCAGGGTAAAACCCGGTGAAAAGGTGGCATTTATCGGCGCTACCGGCTGTGGTAAGAGCACGGTTGTAAATCTTATCCCCCGGTTTTATGATGTTACCGAGGGTCAGGTTTTGGTGGGCGGAATAGATGTTCGTGAGTATACTCAGGAAGCACTCCGAAATAAAATAGGCTATGTTTCACAGCGAGCGATTCTGTTTTCCGGAACTATCGCAAGTAATGTGGATTACGGCTCAAACGGTGAGGGCAGCGCGGATATGTCGGATGTTATGGCGGCGGTAGATGTTGCTCAGGCTACCGAATTTGTAGAAGGCCGTGAGGACAAGTATGAGGACTTTGTGGCTCAAGGCGGCACTAATTTGTCCGGCGGCCAGCGTCAGCGAATTTCAATCGCCCGCGCCGTATGCCGAAAACCGGATATATTTATTTTTGATGACTCTTTTTCTGCACTTGATTATAAAACCGATAAGGCGTTAAGACGAGCACTTGATGAAAAATGTAAGGACGCCACACATATAATTGTTGCACAGCGCATAGGAACAATACGCGATGCAGATAAAATCGTGGTTCTTGACGAAGGCAGGGTGGTTGGCATAGGCCGCCACGCTGAGCTCATGAAAAACTGTGAGGTATACAAGAATATTGCGCTTTCACAGCTTTCAAAGGAGGAGCTTGCCTAATGAAGAACAAGGAATACGATTTTAATCAAAAGGCTCCTCAGCGCCCGCCCAGGGGGCCGGGAGCGCGCAATATGCGTATAGTTGAAAAACCCAAGGATTTTACCGGTACTTGGAAAAAACTACTCGGTTATTCCAAAAAACATATGGCGGCAATCATCGTCGCGGTGTTATGTGCGTTTTTAAGTACCATATTATCCTTAATAGGTCCGGACAAAATCTCAGAGCTTACTGATATAATCACGGCGGGAATGAAATCTGCCATTGATATGGATGCGATTTTCGTTGTGGGAATGACTCTTGCGGGTATTTATGTGTTAAGCGCGATTTTGTCCACCGTTCAGGGCTTTGTTATGGCAACGGTTACACAGAGCATTACGAAAATGCTACGCCGTGATATTTCTACCAAAATTAACCGCCTGCCTATATGGTTTTACAACAAGACAACCACAGGCGATGTACTTTCACGCGTTACAAACGATGTGGACACAATAGGACATACACTCAATATGAGTATCGGAAACCTTATTTCATCGGTAACACTGATGGCAGGCTCGTTTATAATGATGCTCTTTACTAATGTGATTATGACCGCAACCGCTGTGATCTCTACAATTCTCGGCTTCTCATTGATGAGGCTCATAACCAAGAACTCGCAGAAGTATTTTAAAAGACAGCAAAAATGGCTCGGTATGCTGAATGGACACATCGAAGAAATGTATGCGGGCCATACGGTTATGAAGGCGTATAACGGCGAAAAGGAAGCGAAAGACACCTTCGATGAAATGAATAAGACATTGAGGGACAGCGCTTTTAAGGCGCAGAGCTTATCGGGCCTTATGATGCCGCTTATGATGTTTATCGGAAATTTAGGCTATGTTGCGGTGAGTATTGTAGGTGCGCTTTTAGCGTTGAACGGATTTATTTCTTTCGGTGTAATAGTCGCGTTTATGATGTATATCCGCTTCTTTACCCAGCCGCTTAATCAGATAGCGCAGGCCACCCAATCAATGCAGTCGGGCGCGGCGGCAGGTGAGCGCGTGTTCGAGTTCTTAGAGGCTGAGGAAATGGAAAATGAGGACGCTAAGCGCGGTGAGGACACCGAAACCAAGGGAGCGGTCACCTTTGAGCATGTCAAATTCGGTTACGAAGGCTCCGACAAAATTGTAATCAATGATTTTTCAGCTTCAGCTATGCCCGGTCAAAAAATTGCAATCGTAGGTCCCACCGGTGCGGGAAAAACCACGATGGTCAACCTGCTTATGCGTTTCCACGAGATTTTAAGCGGTGATATTAAGATAGACGGAATATCCATTCGCGATATGACCCGTGAACAGGTGCACGATAAGTTCTGTATGGTGCTGCAGGATACATGGCTGTTTGAGGGCACTGTGCGCGAGAATTTGGTCTACTGCACCGAAAATGTGACCGATGAAAAAATGATTCGTGCCTGCAAGGCGGTGGGTATTGATCACTTTGTACGCACCTTATCAAAGGGCTATGACACGGTATTAAATGACCATGTGAATCTATCCCAAGGCCAGAAGCAGCAGCTTACCATTGCACGCGCAATGATAGCGGATAAGCCGATGCTTATTCTGGATGAGGCCACAAGCTCGGTAGATACACGAACGGAGCTTGTTATCCAGAGGGCGATGGATGAACTTATGAAAAACCGAACATCCTTTGTAATTGCACATAGGTTATCGACTATTAAAAATGCCGATTTGATACTGGTTATGCACGAGGGTGATATCGTAGAAAGCGGTACACACGAGGCGCTACTTGAAAAGGGCGGCTTCTATGCCGAACTTTACAACAGTCAGTTTGAGGAAAAAGAATAAAAAAATAGTGTTTGGCTACGCCAAACACTATTTTTTTATTTAAGTGGCTTGAGGTCTTTAATGGGAATGACCGCTTCATAAGCGGGAAGCATGCCGATTTTATCCGGTGTCTGTGCTTTAAGCTGATACAACACCTGACCGGGGAAGTGGTTTCCTTCGACTAAGATAGGACCATCGGGAGTTGACGCGATGTCCCAGCCTACATATTTAACGGTCTCAACCCGAAGGGCGGCATCCTTTGCAAGCTGAATAACAGCGTCCCAATTGGGGAGGGCAAAGCCGTGGAAAGGGGTCTTGGTATCGGGGTGAATGTCAAAAACATTGCCAACCTTGTCTACCGCAACATTGTTGATAATTCCGGTCTCAATATCGATCGGTACGGTCATACCGCCTGCCACAAAATTGTCAACAACATAACCCATTCTGCCGCATCTGAGACCGGCGAAAACCACATGGGGAACACCGTCTTTTACAATGGTCACGATTCTTATCGTATTTATTGCCGAGGGGTTGAGTTTGTTTAGGTCGGGGTGCTGTTCTATAACCTGCTCCAAAAGGGTTTGTCCCGAGGCTTTAAGCGTATTGTAAAGTGCCTCAACATCTGCATCGGCGGAGTCGATTTTTTCAATTCCCTTGCCGCAGATGCCGTCAAAGGGCTTTGCCATAAAGATAGGGTGCTTTGCGATAAAGGCCTTGAAATCATCAAGAGAAGCGGTGGTCAAATCAAGAAAATCACGGGCGGTTTCCTTGCGGAAGGTGTTTAAAAACTTGATTTTGTTTTCAAAATAGTCCCAATCTGCTTTCAAATTAAGCGCCGCAACATAGCGGTTGTTTTTACCCGCGGTAAGTACGGTTTTTCGCTGCTTGCCGTTCATATCGTACATACCGTAGATGACATATTCAATATAGCCTGCCTGATAGCGCAGAGCGCAGTTAATCATATCAAAAAATATAAAAATTTTGGATTTGCCCGACCTTTGATGGGCCTCATTGATGCGCTCAGGCATACCCTTTAAATTAAGGCGGAAGATACGGCGCAAAAGATATTTGATCTTAGACATAATTTAAGCTCCTTTAAGTGAAAGCCGTCGCGAGCTTAATTGCCCGCGACGACAAATACACTATTTTATTTTACATAGTCGCGAAGAAGCTCTACCTTGTCAAGACGCTCCCAAGGAAGGTCGAGCTCGGGACGGCCAAAGTGGCCATATGCTGCGGTCTGTTTGTAAATCGGACGGCGAAGGTCGAATTGCTCAATAATCTTTGCAGGACGCATATCAAACTGCTCTGCAACTAAGCGTGCAATCTGCTCATCGGGGATAATACCGGTGCCCTGGGTTTCTACCAGAACGGATACCGGATGTGCAACGCCGATAGCGTATGCCACCTGAAGCTCACAACGCTTTGCGATGCCTGCTGCAACAATGTTCTTTGCGATATAGCGCGCCATATATGCCGCGGAACGGTCAACCTTTGTGGGGTCCTTGCCGGAGAATGCACCGCCACCGTGACGGGCATAACCGCCGTAGGTATCTACAATGATCTTGCGACCGGTAAGACCGGAGTCACCCTGGGGTCCGCCTACAACAAAGCGGCCGGTGGGGTTAATGTAGATCTTAGTGTTTGCATCGATATATTCCTGGGGCATAATTGTGGATATAACCGTTTCAAACATAGCCTCGCGCACGGTCTCTAAAGAAACATCGGGGGAGTGCTGTGTGGAAAGAACAACCGCGTCACAACGGACGATGCGGCCACTTTCGTCATATTCAAAGGTTACCTGGGTTTTACCGTCGGGACGGATAAAGTCAACCTCGCCGGATTTGCGGACAGCGGTAAGACGCTGAGCCATACGGTGCGCGTAGGAAATGGGAGCAGGCATAAACTCGGGAGTTTCGTCACAAGCAAAGCCGAACATCATACCCTGGTCACCGGCACCAATCTGGTTAGCGGCATCCAGGTCGTTTGACTTGATTTCAAAAGCATTGTCAACACCGAGAGCAATATCGGAAGACTGCTCATCAATTGAGGTCAAAACCGCACAGGTGTGACCGTTGTAGCCTACCTCGGGATTATCATAGCCAATGTCGGTTATAGTTTTTCTCACAATAGAGGGGATATCCACATAACAGTTGGTGGATATTTCGCCCATAACAAGAGCCATACCGGTTGTAACAACGCTTTCACAAGCAACGCGAGAAGCGGGATCTTCAGCAAGAATAGCGTCGAGGACAGCGTCGGAGATCTGGTCGCAGACCTTGTCCGGATGTCCTTCGGTTACCGATTCAGAAGTAAATTTGTAATGTGCCATTTTTCATCATTCCGTTTCTATGAGTATATACAAGACAAGTATAGCATAAATTCTACAAAAAACAAACTATTTTTTAAAGAATTGTAAAAATTAAAAAATAGAATGTTGTTTCTATTGAGAAAGGGTTAAAATTATGGTACAATAGTTTGGATAATAATGAATGGGCACAAGGTGATAAATATGGCAGAAGGACATAGAGAGCGACTTAGAAAAAGACTTCTGAATGAGGACATAGATGAAATACCCGAATATGTTGTGCTGGAGATGATTTTGGCAGGATGTATCCAGCGCAGGGATACCTGCGAGCTGGCAAGGTCATTGATAAAAGAATTTGGTTCTCTTTCCGGTGTTATTGATGCACCGATTGAGGTTTTAAGAAAGTTTCCCGGTATGGGTGAAGCGGCTGCGGCGCAAATTAAGTTAATACCGCTTTTCTATCGCAAATATCGTTTATCCGGATGGAACGAAGGAGCAAAAAATGCAGTCCTTAAAAATTCAAATCATATAAAAGACTTTATCGTTGATAAATTTATCGGCTGCAATAAGGAAGAATTCATCATTGTATGTATGGATGTAAACGGAAGAGTTCTTAATGTAAAAAGAATTTCCAAAGGAAGTATAAACGCGGTGAGCGTAAGTGTTCGAACGGTTGTTAATACCGCGGTTACCTTTAATGCATCAAGCGTTATAGTTGCCCATAATCATATCGGCGGAAACGCGCTTCCGTCAAACCAGGATTGCGAGACTACTAAAATACTGTTTCATGCGCTGAAGAATGTGAGGGTTACTCTGGAAGATCATGTAATAGTAGGCGATGACGATTATGTCTCGGTTTTGGAATTTATGAATTTAAAGGAAAGGTAGAGGTGTGATGAGCAAGTTTGAAGTTATTTCCCCATATTCGCCAAGCGGTGACCAGCCCCAGGCGATTGACAAGCTTGCTCAGGGTATAGAGCTTGGTCTCGATGAACAGACCCTTTTGGGCGTAACAGGTTCGGGCAAGACATACACGGTTGCAAAGCTTATAGAGCGTGTGCAGAAGCCAACCCTTGTTCTGGCTCACAACAAGACGCTAGCGGCACAGCTGTGCTCGGAATTTAGAGAATTTTTCCCTAATAACGCGGTTGAATATTTCGTTTCCTACTTCGACTATTATCAGCCGGAGGCCTATATTCCAAATACCGATACTTATATTGAAAAGGACTCTGCTACCAATGAGGAAATTGACCGCCTGCGCCACAGCGCCACTTCATCTCTGGCAGAGCGTCGGGATGTTATCATTGTAGCAAGTGTATCCTGTATTTATGGACTGGGTGACCCGATAGATTACAATAATATGGTAATTTCCCTAAGACCGGGCACGACATACGAGCGCGACGCGGTAATAAGAAAACTTATAGAAATCCGTTATGAGCGCAATGATATTGCATTTGAACGAAATAAATTCCGTGTAAGGGGCGACACCATCGAGGTTTTCCCGGTATATTCAAACGATAGCGCTATAAGAATAGAATTTTTCGGCGACGAGGTGGAGCGCATATCGGAAGTAAATGTGCTCACAGGTGTACCTAAGCGTGAGCTTTTCCATGTGGCTATCTATCCCGCATCCCACTATGTTTCCACACCGGAAAAGATGGAACGGGCGATGGAAGAAATAGTGAGCGAAATGGAAGCCCGTGTCAAGACATTTGAGTCCGAGGGCAAGCTTATCGAGGCGCAAAGAATAAGACAACGCACTCTTTACGATGTGGAAATGATGCAGGAGATAGGCTACTGCAACGGAATAGAGAATTATTCCCGTATCATAAGCGGAAGAGAGCCGGGAAGTCCGCCATATACATTACTTGACTATTTTCCGGAGGATTTTCTGCTGGTGGTAGATGAGTCCCATGTGACCCTGCCTCAGGTGCGGGGAATGTACGCGGGTGATCGTGCGCGAAAGGAAACTCTTGTTGATTTCGGCTTCAGATTGCCATCTGCATTCGACAATCGTCCACTCAACTTTGAGGAATTTGAAGAGCATATAAACCAGGTCGTGTATGTATCCGCAACACCGGGTGAATATGAAAGATCCCGTTCGGCACAGGTAGTGGAGCAGATTATTCGTCCTACCGGTCTTCTTGACCCCGAGGTTGATGTGCGACCCATTGAGGGGCAGATAGACGACCTTATCGGTGAAATAAACGCGAGAGTTGAAAAGGATGAGCGCGTGCTCGTAACCACTCTTACCAAGCGTATGGCGGAGGATCTCACCGGATATCTTGAGAGTGCAGGAATTAAGGTAAAGTACCTGCATCACGATGTGGCAACCATTGAGCGTATAGAGATAATCCGCTCACTCAGATTGGGTGAATTTGATGTTCTTGTGGGCATCAACCTCCTCCGCGAGGGTCTTGATATACCCGAGGTGTCTTTGGTTGCGATTTTAGATGCGGATAAGGATGGCTTCTTAAGAAGCGAGACCTCGCTTATACAGACCATCGGCCGTGCGGCGCGAAACGACCACGGTAAAGTCATTATGTATGCGGATAAGGTTACCGACTCCATGGCACGCGCTATTGGCGAAACCAACCGCAGACGGGAAATTCAGGCGCGCTTCAACGAGGAAAACGGAATTGTACCGAAAACCATTAAGAAAAATGTTCACGAGCTTATTGAAATCTCAAAGGATGCAGAAACTGCAAAGCGAGGCAAGAAATTGAGCAAGAGTGAGATTGATGAGCAGATAAAGAAACTTGAAGCGGATATGAAGGAAGCGGCAAAGATGCTTGAATTTGAATATGCCGCAATGCTGCGCGATAAGATAATAGAGTTGCGCGGTGAAGGGGAGAAATAAATGCGTGATAATATTTTTGTAAAAGGCGCACGAGAGCACAATTTGAAAAATATCGATGTTGAAATACCGAGAGATAAATTGGTTGTGCTCACCGGACTTTCCGGTTCGGGAAAGTCAAGCCTTGCTTTTGATACAATTTATGCGGAAGGACAGAGACGATATATGGAGTCGCTGTCCTCATACGCGCGTCTGTTTTTGGGCCAAATGGAAAAGCCCGAGGTGGACTATATTGAGGGTCTGTCGCCGGCAATATCCATCGACCAGAAAACCACCTCCAAAAACCCGCGCTCAACCGTTGGTACGGTGACCGAGATCTATGATTATCTGCGTCTTTTGTGGGCGCGTGTGGGCGTTCCCCATTGTCCGAAATGCGGAAAGGTGATTAAACAGCAGACCATTGATCAGATTATAGATCACATTATGCAGCTGCCTGCGGGCACTAAATTTCAGGTATTAGCGCCGGTTGTCCGCGCCCGCAAGGGTGAATATGCCAAGGTATTTGAGGATGCTTCCAAATCCGGCTATGTGCGAGTGCGAGTGGACGGAAATATCTACGATTTATCCGAAACAATAAAACTTGAGAAGAATAAAAAACACGATATAGAAATCGTTGTGGATCGCCTTGTAGTAAAGGAAGAGGCGCGCACACGAATTACAGATTCGGTGGAGATCGCGGCAGGACTTGCGGGTGGTCTTGTGATAATTGATGTAATCGGCGGCGAGGAGCAGCTTTTTTCACAAAATTATGCCTGTGACGATTGCGGTATAAGCATTGAGGAACTTACGCCACGACTGTTTTCATTTAACAATCCCTACGGTGCCTGCCCGGAATGTACCGGCCTCGGCACTTGGCTTAAGGTCGATCCGGAACTGGTCATCCCCAATAAGAAACTATCGATCTTGGAGGGGGCTGTTGCTGTTACCGGCTGGGTACACGCTGACCCGGGCACAATTGCCCGCATGTATTACGACGGAATTGCAAAATTCTACGGAATTGATTTGAATACACCGGTGGAAAAACTGCCGCAGAAGGTGGTTGATGCCATTCTTTACGGCACCGGTAAGGATAAAATTGAGCTTAGTTACGACAAATCTTACGGTAAGGGCACATATACACAGAGTTTTGACGGTGTTATAAAGAATTTAGAGCGCCGTTATCACGAGTCCAACAGCGAGGCGATCAGAGCCGATATTGAGGAGTATATGTCCAATATTACTTGTCCCGAGTGTAAGGGTAAAAGGCTTAAAAAAGAGGCACTGGCTGTTACCGTAAACGGTATGAGTATAGCGGATTTTACCGAGTTTTCGGTTAAAGATGCGCTTGATTTTATCGAGAATTTAAAGACAACATTAACTCCCCGCGAGCTTAAGATTGCAGAGCGGATTTTAAAGGAAATCTGCGAGCGATTGGGATTCTTAAAGAGTGTTGGTCTTGAATATTTAACTCTGTCAAGAAGTGCGGGAACTCTCTCCGGCGGTGAAAGTCAGCGAATTCGTCTTGCTACACAGATCGGATCATCACTTATGGGTGTTTTATACATTCTTGACGAGCCGTCAATAGGTCTGCATCAGCGTGACAATGACAAGCTGTTGGATACTCTTAAAAATCTGCGTGATTTAGGTAATACTTTGCTTGTTGTTGAGCACGATGAGGACACAATGCGCGCGGCTGATTATATAATAGATATCGGACCGGGAGCAGGTGTGCACGGCGGCGAGATAGTTTGTGCGGGCAAGGTTGAGGATATCGAGGCCTGCGAGCGATCCCTTACCGGTCAGTATCTGTCAAAGAAAAAAGAAGTGCCTATTCCCAAGTCCAGAAGAAGTGGTAACAGCAAGACACTTAAAATCATCGGTGCAGCAGAAAATAACTTAAAAAACATAGATGTGGAAATTCCATTGGGTACGCTTACCTGTATTACCGGCGTTTCCGGCTCGGGTAAGTCATCACTTGTAAATGAGATATTACACAAAAACCTTGCGGTAAAACTCAATCGCGCAAAGATGAAGCCGGGTAAATTCAAGGATATGCAGGGCCTTGAGCATCTTGATAAGATAATTGATATCGACCAGTCGCCAATAGGCAGAACACCACGATCAAACCCCGCAACCTATACAGGGGTATTTAACGATATAAGAAATCTGTTTGCATCAACACCGGATGCAAAAATGCGCGGCTACAGTGCGGGCAGATTTTCCTTTAATGTCAGGGGCGGACGCTGTGAGGCTTGTGCCGGTGACGGTTTGGTTAAGATCGAAATGCACTTTTTGCCGGATATTTATGTTGCCTGCGATGTGTGTGATGGTAAACGATACAACAGAGAGACCCTTGAGGTAAGATATAAGGGTAAAAACATTTACGAAGTACTGGATATGACCTGCGAGGAGGCTCGTGACTTTTTTGCAAATCTTCCAAAGATCGCGCGTAAAATCGACACCTTGTGTGAGGTGGGTCTGGGCTATGTTAAGTTAGGCCAGTCCTCAACTACGCTTTCCGGTGGTGAAGCACAGCGTGTTAAGCTTGCAACAGAGCTTGCAAAGCGCAGTACGGGCAAGACTATTTACATTTTGGATGAGCCTACCACAGGACTCCATATTGCCGATGTACACAAGCTTATTGAGATGCTTGACCAGCTGGTAGAAGCGGGGAATACGGTTGTTGTAATTGAGCACAATTTAGATGTAATTAAAACTGCAGATTATATAATCGATTTAGGCCCGGAAGGTGGCGACCGCGGTGGACAGGTAGTTTGTGCGGGTACGCCGGAACAGGTAGCTAAATGTAAAAAGTCGTATACCGGCCAGTATCTTAAGAAAATTCTTGAATAGAAGGAGAAATTATGCAGAGAACAAAACTTTCGGACAGAAAATTACCCAACTACACAAAAAGCGAAGAAATATTTAATATGGTATCCCACATTGTGGGTGGCGGTTTTGGCGTGATCGCACTTGTTGCGTGTGTTATTACTTCTGCCTTGCACGGCTCGGTATGGGGTGTGGTGAGCAGTTGTATTTACGGAGCATCGCTTATTGCCCTTTATACTATGTCAAGCGTTTATCACGGACTCAGACCCTCTACAGCAAAGAAGGTCCTTCAGATTATCGACCACTGCACCATATATTTTCTTATCGGCGGCTCATACACACCGATAACATTATGCGCCATAAGATCAATATCCCCGGTTACCGGATGGATGCTTTTCGGCATTGTCTGGGGCCTTGCAGCAATTGCGGCAACACTTACTGCAATAGATTTAAAGAAATATTCGATATTTTCTATGATCTGCTACATCGGTATGGGTTGGTGCATTGTATTTGCTGCCAACACATTTTTACAAGCGGTTGATATAGCGGGTGTTTGGTTACTCCTTGCTGGCGGAATTGCCTATACGATAGGCGCCATTCTTTACGGAGTGGGAAAGAAACACAGATATATGCACAGTGTGTTCCATCTGTTCGTTCTACTGGGAAGTATCCTGCAGTTCTTAAGCATATGGCTTTATGTGTTATAAAAAAAGAGGTGTCGCTTAGCGACACCTCTTTTTTTATTTATTTTTTTCTGTATCGTCATTCGATTTGTTTTTGCGCGACTCTACAAAGATTTTTCCGCCTAATATAAGTGCGAGAATAACCGCTAAAATAAGTAACAGAGCACGAAGCTCACCGGTGGTCGCGAGAACGACCGCCGCAAGGCCTAACAGACCGCTCATTACATAAAGAATGGTAACCGTTTCCTTCTGGTTAAAGCCCATATCGATAAGTCGGTGATGAACATGACCGCGGTCAGCCTTCATGGGGTTCTGACCCTTTATAATACGGCGACCGATGGCAAATATAGTATCGAAAAGGGGAAGTCCCAAAATGAGGAAGGGGACAGCGAAGGAAACAAGGGCGTAGAATTTGAAAAGACCCTGGATGGAAACACAAGCTAAAATAAATCCTAAGAAGGTGGAGCCGGTGTCACCCATAAAGATCTTAGCAGGGGATAGGTTATAGGGCATAAAGCCGATGCAAGCACCGGCAAGCGCCGCCATAAGAATTGCGATATTGTACTCGGGCAATATAATTGCAATTAAAAGAAGGGAGAAGGACGCGATAGATGATACACCAACCGCAAGACCGTCAAGTCCGTCTATCAGATTAACCGCATTTGTAATCGCTACTATCCATATGATCGTGATCGGTACGCTCCAGCCGCCAAGATTAATATATTGATGGGAACTGAAAACATTGGGATTTGTGAAGCTGGAAATAACCGTACCGTGTGAAACCACAATGTACGCCGCCAAAATCTGTACAACAAATTTTAAAAGAGCGGGGAGCGGTACAATATCATCCACAAGACCAAGTACCACAATTACAACCGCACCGATCAAAATACCACGAAGCTGTACATCTATCTCGACAAACAACAGAACCGAGAACAGAAAGCCTAAAAAGATGGCAAGTCCGCCCATTCGGGGGATGGGTACCTTGTGCATTCTGCGCTCGTCCTTAGGTACATCGATTGCACCTACCTTGTGGGCAAGACGCTTTACCAGGGGAGTACCCGCAAATGAAAGCACAGATGCCAACACAAAAGCGGCGAGAGCCAAAAGAATAAACTTAATATCTATAACAAGCATGGTAAAAACTCCTTACTTTTTAACGAAGCCAACCTTTTTACGGACCTTTTCCATAGTGCGCTCAGCCAATGCGCTTGCACGGAGCGCGTTTTCCTTATAGATAGACTCCAGATAATCCGGACTTTTTAAAAGCTCCGCTGTTTTCTCACGAATGGGGCGGAGCATCTCCACAACAGACTCACCAACCGCGGTTTTAAAGTCACCGTAGCCGCGACCTGCAAACTCATTTGTGATTTCATCCATGGTTTTACCGGTAACGATAGAGTAGATGGTCATAAGATTGTTAATGCCCGCCTTGCCCTCGCGATATTCAACTACCGCTTCGCTGTCGGTAACCGCGCGCTTGAATTTACGCATAATATCCTCGGGCTTGTCGAGAAGTAAAACAATAGCATTTGCATTTTCGTCGGACTTTGACATTTTCTTTTCCGGCTCAGCTAAGCTCATAATGCGGCCGCCAACCTTGGGGATATAAGGCTCCGGAACGGTGAAGGTGTTGCCGTGAACGCCGTTGAAGCGCTCAGCCACATTTCGCGCAAGCTCTAAATGCTGTTTCTGGTCGCTGCCGATAGGCACCAAGTCGGTCTTGTAAAGAAGAATGTCCGCCGCCATAAGCACCGGATAGTCAAAAAGACCGGCATTTACATTGTCGGCGTGCTTTGCAGCCTTGTCCTTAAACTGTGTCATACGGGAAAGCTCACCGAACATAGTGTAGCAGTTGAGAATCCAGGAAAGTTCAGCGTGCTGCGGCACATGGCTCTGAATGTACATAATGTTTTTCACCGGGTCAAGACCACAGGCGATATAAAGTGCAAGTAGCGAAAGTGTCTGCTCACGGAGCTTTTTTGGGTCTTGTCTTACGGTGATGGCATGCATATCAACAACACAGTAAAGGCAGTTATAAATATCCTGCATATCAACCCAGTTGCGAAGTGCGCCTATGTAGTTGCCAAGAGATATGTTACCGGAGGGCTGAACACCGGAAAATACTATCTTTTTTCTTTCGTTCTGATCCATTTAAAACACCTTTTTCTTATTTGAGATATTCTGTAAGCGCCTGAGACATAAGAGAAATGCCGCGGCGGATAGTGTCGTCATCAGCAAGCGAGAAGTTAAGACGGAAGGTGGGGACAACCTCACTCTCGTTAACAGAGAAGGAAGAGCCGGGAACAGCTGCAACCTTTAAATTGCCGCAGATACGGCAGAAGTCCATACTATCGCTGCCTTCGGGAAGGGTGCACCAGATGAAGATACCACCATCAGGCTTGATGTAGCGAGCACGACCGGCAAAACCTTCATCCATAGCATCTGTCATAACATTCATGCGGTGTGAGTAGAGCTTTTTAATTGTCTCGATATGTGCATCAATATCGCAGGTGTTTAAGTACTCAGCACAAAGCATCTGGAAGAAGAGGTTTGTGTGCACATCGGAAACCTGTTTACAAACGGTCATTTTGGAAATAATATCGCGATGAGCACAAGCAAAACCAACACGGATACCCGGTGAAAGAACCTTGGAGTAAGAGCCGGCATAAATAACGCGGCCGGTTTCGTCCATGCTCTTAATGGGCGGAACATATTCACCGCTATAACGGAGTTCAAAGTAAGGGTTGTCCTCCAGAATAAATACATTATACTGCTCTGCAAGCTCAAGCATACGACGACGGCGCTCAAGACTCAAGGTGCAGCCGGACGGATTTTGGAAAGTGGGGATGGTGTAAATAAGCTTGACATTGGGCTGGGTCTTCAGCATAGTCTCAAGAACATCCATATCCATACCGTCTTTATCCATAGGGATACCCACAAGATTAGCCTTGTAGGAACGGAAAGCATTAAGGGATCCGACAAAACTGGGCGCCTCACAAAGGATGGTGTCACCCTCATTGATTAAAAGCTTGGTTGCAAGCTCGATAGCCTGCTGACCGCCGCTTGTAATAATTAAATCATCGTGGCTTTTACCGATGCCGTATTTTGTTTTGATTCGGTTAAAAGTAAGCTCACGAAGAGGTCCGAAGCCTTCGCTTACACCGTACTGAAGCGCATTGGCAGAATTGGTTTTGAAAATGCGTTCTGCAATTTTTGCCATATCGTCAACGGGGAAGGTCTCGGGAGCGGGATTACCTGCCGCAAAAGAAATAACCGACGGATCCTGTGTTACCTTGAGGATTTCACGAATAGCCGAAGGTTGAAGAGAAGATATTCTGTCAGAAAACTTAACATTCATAAAATACGCCTCCTATATTTAATACATTCTAACACAAAGTGACATATTAAGCAAGTAATACTTGTAATATAATTGGGAAAATGCTATAATAAAACAAAGAAAAGGAGTGAGCTGATAATGGCTAAGTTCGATTACTCAAATGCAAAGGAAACCGGAAGTTTTGCAATAAAAACACCGGTGCTGCGCGTGTTTATCAATCTTCTGGTAACCGCGGTTTTCGCTTTTGGTTACTTTTATGTAAAGCTTCCTGCGCTTAATTTTCAGTCGGAGGATTTATACGGCTTTATAGCAATGCTCGCGGTGGTATATATGGTACTGAGCCTTATCACTTCGGGTATCAACTTAAAGGGTGGCGCGTCTGAATACGGAAAATTTGTAAAGAAGCAGTGCAAAATTCCGGCGGCGCTCCTAATAGCGGTAATTTTAGTTACAATTATCGGCGGAATAACCTCCTGGCAGGTAATAAGAGCCGGCTCTTACAAGGAACTTATTGATGTTAAACCCGGCAATTTTGCCCAGGATGTGCAGGAGATTTCATATAACAGAATTCCCATGCTTGACTCTGAAAGTGCAAAGCGCTTAGGAGATCGAAAATTAGGCGAACTTTCAGATATGGTAAGTCAGTTTGAGGTTGCCGATAACTATACGCAGATAAATTATAACAGCCGCCCTGTGCGCGTAACGCCGCTTGAATACGGAGATTTGATCAAATGGTTCAACAACAGAAGCAAAGGTCTCCCTGCATACCTTATTATTGATATGGTAACCCAGGATGTGGATGTTGTTCGTCTTAGCGATGGTATTAAATATTCACCGTCCGAACATTTTGGTCGTAAGCTCCAGCGACATATTCGTTTCAACTTCCCCACATTTATGTTTGCAGATGCCAATTTTGAGATTGACGAGCAGGGTAATCCTTATTGGGTATGCCCGCGTATTGTAAAGAAAATCGGCCTTTTTGGCGGCGTGGATATAAAGGGTGCGGTGCTGGTCAATGCGATAACCGGTGAATGTGAGTACTATGAGGATGTCCCCACATGGGTAGATCATGTTTACAACGCATCTCTCATTATGGAGCAGTATGACTACTACGGCACATATATAAACGGTTTCTTGAATTCAATTTTCGGCCAAAAGGATGTAACCATTACCACCGATGGCTATAACTATATCGCATTAAATGACGATGTGTATGTATACACCGGTGTAACCTCTGCAGGAAGTGACCAGTCCAATGTAGGCTTTATCCTTTGCAATCAGCGCACAAAGGACACCAAGTATTACACGGTTGCAGGCGCTACCGAGTATTCGGCAATGTCATCGGCGGAAGGCGTTGTACAGCATTTAAACTATAAATCTACCTTCCCGCTTCTTCTCAATGTATCATCAAAACCCACATATTTTGTGGCGCTTAAGGACAATGCGAAGCTTGTTAAAATGTATGCAATGGTCAATGTGGAGCAGTATCAGATTGTTGCTACCGGCGCATCAGTTGCGGAGTGTGAGCGAAATTATGTGAAGCTTCTGGCGCAAAACAATATTACCCAGGAGATAGCACCTGTTGAGGATAGCATAAACGGCAAAATTGTTGAAATCAGAAGCGCCGTAATTGACGGTAACACGGTTTATTATCTTAAACTTGAAGGTAGCGCAACATATTACGCGATTTCCGCAAATGATGATGAACGGGCTGTAATTTTAAATGTAGGCGACACGATAGAAATTGCTTTTGATACCGAAAGCCAAGGTAACATAAAGAAAATATTGAGCTTAAAATAAAAATCAGGGGGAATTCCCCCTGATTTTTTATTTTAAAAGGTCTTCTGCAATTTTATCCGCAAGACGATATATACCGTCAAAATCGATATGAGGGTTGTAGAGTGCTTCGATTTCATCGTGAATTAATTTGCCTTCACGAAGAGCGTTGCACGCCTCGTTTATTGTTGCGCCGATTAATTTGCGGGAGAAGGATAGCTTTTTCTTTTTGTCCCGTAAGAGCTCAGGATTTATCATAGCGTCGATTCTCAATCTGCGCTTGTAATCGCCGGTGTATGGGTCGCTCTTTTTCGATGTGACAAAGGCGAGGGAAAGCTCCGGAATAATTATGTGCTCAAGGCGAGATGGTGTGAGAGGCGAGTAGGCAAGATATGTGTCATAGCCAAAAGTTGTGGCTGCATCTGCAATCGGTTGAAGAAGGAGCATACCCAACCCGAAATTGTCCTCAAGAACAAAAATGTTATCCGCCATTGCGTCAACGGTCTCGAATTTTGTAAAATATCCGTCGGGAGAAATAGCGGCTAAAAATCGTTTTCTCTGCTCACCGCCGCTTCCTTTTCCGTGTAATTCTCGGGCGATTATGCCTTGCGCTTTCTTCTTGAGGCGAGAAATGTCAATTCCGCCTAAGGCTATGTCAAAAAGCTCACTCTCAATTGCACCCGCGACCGAGAGAAAATTATAAATCCGCTCAAAACCTGCTTTGTACTTTCTTGTTATATCGATTATTTTATTCTTTTTTTCGTATAATGCTTCCGCATCGGCAAAATCCCCGAGATTTATGTATCGCTCCACCGCGATGGGAAATTTCGGCTCCACTATATGAGGAGAAGTACCATCCACAAATGCAACTCCCAAATCGTGTATAATAATCGCGTCAAGGGAACTTGGATCGGATGAACAGAAAATCTGTTCCACAAAATATTTATCCGACAGTTTGTCTTTTATTTTCCGCATAAATGAGGATTTTCCACAACCGGGACTACCTTTTATGATATATACACATCTTGCCTTTTCCAAATTGATAAGGTTATCATAAAGTGAATAAAAGCCGTGCTTTGAATTGGCTCCGAGAAAAAAACCACTTTCCATAGACCGTGCCTCCTAACTTATTATCAGCCTATGCCGAGTGAAAATTTATCGTTACCGATTACCTGTACATTAAAAGAGCGCATCCTTTATTTTGGACAGAATTTCAAGAAATTTAAATTCGTAGCGGTACACATTTTCGCCCTTGGATATAAGCGCTACTTCCTCATCGCTAAGTCCCGCATCCTCTGCAACGGCAATCGCATCGGCGGCACTCACGCAAAGGGGTGGAAACATAACACACCACCAGTTGCGGCCGTTCCCTTCACCGATAATTATTCTGAGCGCTTCGTACTCGCCGGCAGGAAGCGTAAAGGTGTCATAGTGGCGGGTAGGGAAGTACATCGTTGTAAGCTGTGCGCGGATTGGGCGGGATGTGCCGCGCTCCGCACAGGCGATAAGGGTGTCGAGGTTGGTTGAAATCAGCGATTTCACCTCATCTACACTTTGGGTGCCCTTTAAAAGCTCATTGGCCTTTGAAAGAACAAGATCGCGTATGTGCAATTTTTCCGCTTGGTCAGCGTCGCTATTCGAATTTGCGATTACATGAAGGCGGAGCATCTGATCTGAAATGTCCTTTTGCATTGCATCCGCACGGGCACCGATGACAAGTGAAATTGCAAGACCTATGGCAAGTGCCGGTTCAAAAAACTTTTTCATAGAATATGTAAAGCCTCCTTGTGTTATGTGATTAAAGCATAAACACAACGAGGCTTTTTTAAACATTCAAATTTGGAATTTTCTTAATCTGTGCAAACAGAAGGTGTGAGATGGTTCCGGTCAGTGCACCGGTAAAGATTGCGGTGATCAAAAGGAAGGGTAGATAGAAGATAACCGAAAAGGTGGACAGCATAAAAAAGGATGCTATGATCTGCCCCATACCGTGCATCGCGGCACCCGCAATGCTAACACCTGCAAGGGAAAATTTGTCGCTCTTAAGAAGAAAATACATAGTTAAAAGGGCGAACACACCGCCGGTAAGTGAAAACGCGAGGGCGGTTATTCCGCTGCCGAAAAGAGACGCCAGTACACAACGCAGGAGCAAAACAACAAATGCATCACGGAAATTCAGAAAATACAGGGCAAACAGCGTTACTATATTGGCAAGGCCCAGCTTTACACCGGGTACGGGAATAAATGCCAAGGGGATCCAGCCCTCGGCTACCGATACCGCAAGGGCAAGGGCAACTAAAATTGCAAGGGTCGCAACTCGTTTTGCTCCTTTTTTCACAGCAACACCTCCTTTGTAAAAATAAGATAGCATATACAGACGAAAATTTCAATATTTTGATTGAAAAACCGAGCGGGATTTAGTATACTATATAAAATGGGGTGAGAATTATGCTTTGTGATATCCATACACACTCAAAATACTCCTTTGACGGAGTTGAAACAGTTGAAGATATGTGCCTTGCAGCGATTGAGAAAGGCGTTTCCGTACTGGCCGTGACCGACCATTCAGAGGCTATGGAGAATGTGCCGTATACCGAAAAGGAATATGCGCGTATTAACGGCGCTTTTGAGGAGATTAAGGAAGCGCGTGAGAAATTTGCGGGAAAAATTGACCTGCTTTTTGGCTGTGAGTTGGGTCAGCCCCACTTAAATCCGGAATACGGCGACTCTGTCCTGCGGGATTTTAAGTTTGATTATGTTTTGGGCTCCCTTCACTTTTTTAAAGGGAATATAGACCTTTACGATGTTAAATACACACCCGAAAATGTAGACTTTTATATAAAACAGTATTTTTCCGAGACCAAGGAAATGATAGAGTATGGTAAATTCCATTCATTAGGACATCTTGATTATATTATGAGGCGGTTTAAGGACTGCTATCCGGGTTTCCCTACATACCGTGGATATGAGGAAACGATAGACGAAATCCTGCAAATGCTCATCGACCGCAATATGGGTCTGGAAATAAATACAAGCGGACTTCGCAAATGGATGGGCGAGCTCGGAATGGAAGAGTGGATTTTAAAACGCTTCCACGAGCTTGGCGGTAAATATGTGACCTTAGGCAGTGATGCCCATGCCAAGGAGGATATAGGTGCAGGTATGGACAGCGCGTATAAACTGCTTACCGCAGCCGGCTTTGCAAGCTATACATATTATAAGAATAATGAGCCGATTATGGTTTCAATTTAGGAGGTTATTATATGAGAAAGGTTCTTGAATTACTGGATAAGGATTGCAGACTTACTGCAAATGAAATAGCGAGTATGTTAGACCGTCCAGTAGAGGAGGTAGAAGCGCAAATTCGCGCCCTTGAGGACGATAAAATAGTCCTTGGCTACAGACCGATCATCGATTGGGAAAAGGTTGACAGCGAGAGAATTTCTGCTCTTATAGAAATTCATATTGCTCCTCAGCAAGGACAGGGCTTTGAGCGCGTTGCTCAAAGAATCAGCCAATATAACGAGGTTGAGAGCGTGTATCTTATGTCCGGTGGATATGACCTTTTTGTCAGCATCCGCGGTAAAACATTAAAAGAAGTTGCCCTTTTCGTTGCGGAAAAGTTAGCGCCGCTCAAAGAGGTAACCGCAACTGCCACACACTTCGTGCTTCAGAAATTCAAAAAGCACGGTGTTAAGTTTGAAAAGAAGGATGAGGAGCAGGAGCGCCTCACAATTCTGTAATCTGGAGGAAATGAAATGAATTACGATGAAATTTTGTCTTCACGACTTAAAAATATAAAACCCTCGGGAATCCGTAAGTTTTTTGATCTGCTTGTAGGACGCGACGATGTTATATCCCTGGGTATCGGTGAGCCGGACTTCGTTACTCCCTGGCACATTCGTGACGCGGGTATCTATTCTTTGGAGCGCGGATACACACATTACACCCCGAATGCCGGTACAATGGAACTCAGATGCGCGATCAGCGATTATTTAAAGCGCAGATTAAAGATCGAGTACGACCCTAAGAGTGAGATACTTGTCACCGTCGGCGGTAGTGAAGCGATAGATGTTGCCCTTCGCGCACTGGTGGAAAACGGCGATGAGGTGCTTGTTCCCGAGCCAAGCTTTGTTTGCTACGGCCCGATGGCTACATTGTCCGGCGCAACCCCGGTGCCGATTGCAACCACAAAGGAAACCAACTTCAAACTAACTGCCGAGGCGCTTAAAGCGGCAATCACCCCCAAAAGCAAGGTTATTATTTTACCCTTCCCGTGTAACCCCACCGGCGCAATTATGACCCGCGCGGAGCTTGAGGCGGTTGCACAGGTAATTATAGAAAACAACTTAATCGTAGTTTCTGACGAAATTTATTCAGAGCTTACCTATGATATAGAGCATTGCTCACCGGCATCCATCCCGGGTATGAGAGAACGCACAATAGTTGTAAACGGCTTCTCAAAGTCATATGCAATGACCGGCTGGCGTTTAGGTTATGCTACCGGCCCGAAAGAGCTTATTAAGCCTATGACTCTTATTCACCAGTATGCAATTATGTCTGCGCCCACAACTGCACAGTACGCTGCAGTTGAAGCGCTTAAAAATGGCGACGCCGACATTGAGGAAATGCGCGAGGAATATAACCGTCGCCGTCGCATAATCTGTGACCGATTAAACAGCTTGGGCCTTACCTGCTTTGAGCCGAGAGGCGCGTTTTATGTGTTCCCGTCAATTGAAATTACAGGCCTTTCATCAGAAGAATTCTGTGAGCGTTTGTTAAAGGAACACGGCGTTGCAGTTATTCCGGGTAATGCATTCGGCGAATGTGGCGAAGGCTTTGTCCGTTGCTGTTACGCTTCTTCAATGCGCGACCTTACAGAAGCACTTGAGCGTATTGAGGCATTTCTTAAGAAGTTAGGATGTGTAAAATAAATGGATAAACGGGTAGCGCTTATAGAATGTAAAAATTACGAGCAGGAGATAGTGGATAGATCCATTCACAGACTGCTTGCCGAGTACGGCGGTGCAAAGGCCCTTGCAGGGGGCAAGAAGGTTCTTATCAAGCCAAATCTTCTTATGGCACGCGCTCCTCGCGATTTTACTACCACACACCCAAGTGTGGTAAAAGCGCTTGCCCGCGAATTCATTGATGCCGGCTGTCAGGTTACCATTGCCGACAGCTGTGGCGGCGTTTATAATACACAGATATTAAAGAAACTGTACTCTGTGACCGGTATGGCGCAGGTGGCAGAAGAAACCGGTGCTACACTGAATTTCGACACCTCCAGCGAGGATATGGAGTGCAACGGCAAAAAAGTGAGTAAGTTCCCCATTATAAAACCCGTACATGATGCAGAGTTTATCATAAGCGTAGCGAAACTTAAAACTCACGGCTTTGCCTACTACACAGGCGCTGTTAAAAATCTGTTCGGCGTTATCCCCGGACTTACCAAGCCTATGTACCACGCGAAATTCCCCGAGAAGGAAGAGTTTTGCCAGATGATAGTTGACTTGTGTGAACTTGTAAAGCCTGATTTTTCTGTTATCGACGGCGTTGTAGGAATGCAGGGCAAGGGCCCATCAGGCGGTACCGCTAAGGAAGCGGGCGTACTATTAGGCGGTGTAAATCCCCACGCGGTTGACCTTGCAGGTATTCGCGTTATGGGCTTTAAACCCGAGGATGTCCCCACAATTGTTGATGCACAAGAGCGCAATCTTATTCCAAAGACCGCCTATGAGCTTGAATACCTTGGTGATGATCCCAAAGCACACGAGTTGTACTTTATCCCTGCATCGAGTAAGGTACCGGGCTTTTTAATCCGTCTGGTACCCGAGAAATTCAGGCGGCTTATCGGCTGCCTTGTAACACCTTATCCCTATATAAATATTAAAAAATGTGTGGGTTGCGGCGCTTGTGAGCGTACCTGCCCGATGCATACAATAAAAATTGACGACGGCAAGGCGAAAATCGATTATACTCAGTGTGTCAAATGCTACTGCTGTCACGAATTATGCCCGCCAAAGGCAATTGGATTTAAAAGGATTGTTAAAAAATGAAGCACTGCTTTGAAAAGGCATATGCCAAAATAAATTTAACACTTGATGTAATCGCAAAGCGCCCCGACGGCTATCACGATCTGCAAATGATTATGCAGACCGTGTCTTTGCACGACAATATTGCTGTCAGGATAGGTACCGGTGAGGGAATAAAGACCATAAGCAATTTAGGATATTTGCCGGATGATGATCGCAATATTGCGGTTAAGGCGGCTCGCGCATTTTTTGATGCAACAGGTGTTAAATGCGATGGCGTTCACATCGCCATTGAAAAGAACATTCCGGTTGCGGCTGGCCTTGCCGGTGGCAGTACCGATGGAGCAGCGGTACTTCGTGCTCTAAACAGATTGTATGAGACCAACTTGAGTGATGATAAGCTGTGCGAGATTGGTCTTAAGGTCGGTGCTGATGTTCCGTTTTGTGTTCGTGGCGGAACGATGCTTGCAGAAGGTGTAGGGGAGAGGCTTACTGCGCTT
This sequence comes from Eubacteriales bacterium, assembly GCA_045580305.1. Classification (GTDB taxonomy): domain Bacteria; phylum Bacillota; class Clostridia; order Oscillospirales; family JAAYXM01; genus RGIG7332. The sequence goes on along the minus strand of JAZNNQ010000001.1, from coordinate 207,663 downwards.
ACTCAGCTTCCCGAGTGCAGTGTTGTCCTGTGCAAGCCCGGCTATGGTATGTCCACTGCCAAGGTGTTCGGTTCGCTTAAAATCGATAAAATAGAAAAACATCCGGATACCGAAAAAATAATTTCCGCGCTGAAGTGTGGCGACCTACCGCAAATTGCGGGTAATATGTACAATGTTCTTGAGGAAATTGTTTCAAAGGAGAAAACCGATATTTGCGAAATTGAAAAGACCTTGCTGGAATGTGGCGCGCTGGGTTCGATTATGAGCGGCAGCGGCAGCACTACATTTGGTATATTCAATGATGAAAAATTGGCGAAAAAGGCGTACGAGAATTTAAAAAGCAAGTATAAAGAAACATATATTGCAAAAAGCTGTGCAATTTAGAGGTTGCCATCAAAAAATGATTGTGATATAATAGTAATATTAAGTGAGTGGGGGTTATCAGAATGGATAACACATCAAAAAAACTCTTTAAAAAATCCTTTGTGGGCGGTTTTAAACGCGAGGATGTTGCGGATTATATTGCTGACCTTGCGGCAAAGCACGCGCAGGAAATCGAAAAACTCCAGGGTGAGCTTAAAGCGGCTGAAACAAAAAATTCCGAGCTTTTAAGCGCGAACAATGACCTTGTTGGTGAGAAAAAAGAACTTTTAAGTCGTATCGATAAGCTTACGGCTACTGTGGCGGAAGGCGATGCAGCAAAAGCTGAGCTTCTTGCACTTGAAGAAGTGAGGGCCAATATCGCTGCTGATAAAGAAAGCTTAGAGACGGAACTAGCATCTGTTAAAAATGCACTAAGTGCCAGTGAGGCTAAGGTTTCCGAATATCAGGCTCGCGAGCAGGAAATAAGAAAAAACAAAGAACAGATTGCCAATTTAGAGCTTGAAGCGAGAAATCGCTCTAACCGGGTTGAGGAAGAAACTCGCAATCGTATGGCAAGTGAGGTTGCTGAAAACAAGGCGTACATAGATGGCGAGATCAAAAAACTTAACCAGTATCGCGAAACCGTATATGCAGAGATCGAGAATCTTGTTGCAGAGATGTCCGAGTCCTATCAAAGCACAAAGGACGCGGTAGGTGATTTTAAAATCGGCTTTAAATCTGTTGTTACCGAACTTGCTCGCGAGATTGACAGCATTTCTGATGCAAGTCTTAATATTGAAGACGCCTTTAACGCATTGAGCAGTAAATGTAAGAATATGCGGGAGGGTCAGTAGTGGCTTATGGCACATTATGATTTACATACAAGCGAGATTGAGAAGATGCTTCCAACATTGAAAGCAGGGGACACGGTTACGCTCACGGGAACTATTTATACATCCCGCGATGCTGCCCATAAAAAGCTTTTTGAATTGTTGGATGCAGGAAAAAAACTTCCCTTTGAGCTTGAGGGTGTATCTATTTATTATGCCGGCCCCACACCGGGTCATGGCGGTCGTCCTGTTGGCGCCTGCGGTCCCACGACTTCAGGTAGAATGGACGGCTTTGCGCCGCGGCTTATCGAACTTGGCCTTACCTGTATGATAGGCAAGGGTGAGCGCGATGCGGGTGTTATTGAGGCTATGAAGAAATTTGGCGCGGTCTATCTTTGTGCGGTAGGCGGTGCAGGTGCAATTGTTGCAAAGGCAATTAAGGAAGCTGAGGTCATCGCTTTTGATGAATTAGGCTGTGAATCGGTCAAAAAGATGACCGTTGAAAATTTCCCGGCAACCGTTGCAATTGACACTTACGGAAATAACCTGTTTGAAACAGGTAGAAAAGAATACAGTAAAAAGTAAAGGAGCAAAGTATCATGGCAAAGAAAACGACAGACTTCAGATATAATACTGGAGCAACAAGAGTACCGTGGGCTGCAGTAGGTGAGAACTACAATGTTCACGACCTTATGGAAATCATCCGCTTCCTTATGCAGGGTGAGGGTAAGGAGTACGACGAGGCAATTAACGCTGTTTGGGAGCAGGTTAAGAAGCTTGACGCTCTTGCAACACCTCCGGGAAAACTCTCCCTTGGCAGCAAGGTTGAAGAGGCTGAGGAAGCTTGTAATGCATACCTCGGTACAGATACTTCCACTTTCGTAACCAACGCAACCGCAGGTTTTGAGATTGCATACAAGTATGCTAACTTAAAAGCAGGCGATGAGGTTATCGTTCCGGCTATTACCTTCGTTGCAACAATGGCTTATCCTTTGTCCATCGGTTGTAAGCTTGTTTTTGCTGATGTTGATCCTAAGACTATCAATATGGACCCGGCAGATGTAGCTCGCAAGATTACCGATAAGACCAAGATGATCGTTCCGGTACATATCGGCGGCTATCCTGTTGATATGGATCCGATTATGGAGCTTGCAAGAAAGCACAACATCCTTGTTCTTGAGGACGCTGCACATGCATTCGGTGCTATCTATAAGGGTAAGAAGATCGGTACTATCGGCGACTTCGCTGCATTCTCAATGCACGAGGTTAAGAACATCACCTCCTTCGGTGAGGGCGGTATTCTTACCACTACCATCCCCGGCTTTGGCCCGGATATGAAGCGCGCTCGTTTCTTAGGCTTAGACTTCAGCTGCCCGATTAAGGATTGGCTCTACAACATCACTCCTATTCAGGGTAAAGAGAAACCCTTTATGGCAGGTAACTCCTCCACCACAGAGATCCAGGGCTTAGGTCTTACCTTACAGGTAGCAAGAAATGAGGAGATTATTGCAAAGCGTACCGCTGCTGCTAAGTATCTTACTGAGAGATTTGCAGAGAACGACGCTATTATTCCGCAGGATTTAGGTAACGAGGATATCAGACCTTCACTCCACCTTTACTTATTACAGATCGATCCGGCAAAGGCTGGTGGCGATATTCAGGTTCTTAAGAAGAAACTTGAGGAGAAGGGCGTTACCCAGATCGCACACTTCGGACCGCTCTATCGTTTCAAGGTTGTAAGCGACTTACTCGGCTTTGATCCCGATGAAATCGCAAAGACCTGCCCCAACTGTGAAGAGGTATTCTATAAGAGATTTACCCACTTACCGCTTTACGGCTTAAGTGACGAACAGCTTAAGTATATGGCTGATGCAGTGCTTGAGTCCGTTGCTGAGATGCAGCAGGGCAAGTAAGTTAAATAACCAATTAAAATCCCGCAAGGTACGACCTTGCGGGATTTTTTAGCAGTCATTGCATTGACTTTTGCATTGCGGAAGAGTATAATTTCTCTGTCAAAAAGATGAAAACTGAAAGAGAAGATGTATATGTTAGGCGTAATAGTAAATGTAATTACGGTTATAGTCGGATCTTGTATTGGACTTCTGTTAAAAAAAGGCATCCCCGAGAAAGTAAGTAGTGCGGTGATGATAGGTCTTGGCGCTTGTACGCTATATATCGGCATATCCGGTAGCCTTTGTGGTGAAAATGTGCTGATTGCAATCGCGTCAATGATACTTGCCGCTATACTCGGTACACTTTTGGATATTGATGGTGCAATAAACAGATTGGGCAAAGCGGTTGAAAACAGATTTAAAAAAGATGGCCAAAAGGTATCGATAGCCGAAGGGCTTGTAACGGCAACGCTTCTTTTTTGCGTAGGCTCCATGACTGTCACCGGTTCTATACAGGCGGGTCTTACCGGAGATAATTCGATACTTATAACTAAAGCAACACTTGACCTCGTTTCATCAATGATACTTGCCTCAAGCCTTGGCGTAGGCGTGCTTTTTGCTTCTGTAACTGTATTTGTGATACAAGGCGGTCTTGTGCTTCTTGCAGGACTTATTGCACCCTTTATGAGCGCGGGTGCTATAAATGAAATGACTTGTGTCGGTTCGATTTTAATTATGATGATAGGCACGAATTTAATGGGTATTACCAAAATCAAGGTGGCAGACTTCCTGCCTGCAATTCTGTTTGCACCGATAATATTTAATATTATCGCGCTGTTTTAAATAATAAATCCCGCAAGGTTATTCCTTGCGGGATTTACTACTATTTACCGATAGCTTTCCAGATATGAGTGCTGTCGTAGTCTATTGCCTCAGCAGACATACTGTCAGATCGCTGAAGAACGCCTCTTTTCGGATAAAGGCTATTAGCCGTGAAAATGGGATATCTGTTTGTTTTATTACTCATAATCATAACACCTGCCTTGGCGTAACCGTTACCAAGCATATTAAGCGTTACGCTTGTTTCATCAAAAGATACAAAGTGAGCTCTTTTCGATTCGCCCGGCTTTAATATAAACCATATTCCTTCGGCAAAATAGTCGCCATTTGCTCTGTACACATCAAAGGTATAGTCGAAAACATACTCGTCCTTGATTATATCGGGTAAATTGGGTGCTGTAACTTCAACATAGATGCCTTTCTCATCAACACCGTAGCGCACGCCGTCAAGGGCGGATTTACTGAACTCTATAGTATAAGTCGGCCTTAACATATTTTGAGTTTCCACAGGCTCGGTGACAACATATTTACCGCGCTCGGTGCCAACATAGGTAAGAACAACCTTTTCGCGATCAACATAATTCATAACACGACAGAAAACGGTAGCTACTTCAGCACGGGTCAGGTTATCCTTGGGGGCAAACAAATTCCCGCTTTTACCGGTTAAAAGACCGTTTGAATATGCGGCTTTTACGGCATCACACTTTTCTGCGGATATACTGTTATAGTCCAACATGTTATACTCAATGTCAGGAGTAATTTTTAGGGTTTCGCCGTTGACTCGCGCAATTTCCACAAGAACTACCGCCATATCCTCACGGGACATAGGTTCATTGAGACCTTGTGGAGTGCAAGCAAACTGATCAGGTGTAATTATTCCGATTTTCTCCGCTGCGGAGTAATAGGGGATAGCCCAATGTGAGTAACTTCCGGCGGTTTGGATTTTATCCTTTGCAACAAGACGAGTGGCAATTGTTAAAAACTCACCCACCGTAACCTTGCCGTTGGGTGAATAAGTACCCACGCCGTTTGCGGGCGCAGATGTACCCTTTAAAATGCCTTTATCAGCCATAAACATTATGTATCTGTAGGCCCAATGACTCGAGGGAACATCGGAGAAAGTGGTTCTGTCACCCGGAACAACGGATATCATAAAAGCGGACGCTGAGGTGGATAGCGTCAAAGCGCAAGCGAGAAGAATTGATACAATTTTCTTGAAACTCATTTTAATACCCCTTTTAATATAATCCCCATCTGCCTAAGAAACAGATGGGGATACTTTCTTATTTACCTTCAAGTAAGCGGAGTGCATTCTCGCGACAAATTTTGTTGTATGCGGTTTCAGAGAGTTTACCGCTCTTAACACATTCATCAAGATAGTCGGGGAGTAAAAATACATTCTTCGGTGAGCAAATATCGGTACCGAAATAAAGTCTGTCCTGATATTTCTCTAAGAACCAAAGACCGAACTCCTCATCACGCATAATCGCGTTGCCGCCACTGCCTGCAGACAAGTCACAGTGCAGGTTGGGGTATTTATCTAAAAGCTCAATAACTCTGCCACCGGGAGTAACTTTTCCTTCGGGATAGCCGTTGCGGCCCTCCTCAGTGCAGTCACCGGAAATTTCTGCCCAGAACTTCTGTGAATGGCCGATAAAGAGAAGGTTCGGGAACTCCTTAAGAGTTTTCTCTAAACGGGGAAGCCCTAATTCGTCAACAAGACCGTAGTCGCTTCCCATATTACCGATATGGAAAAGAATGGGCATTTCGCACTTCTCAGCGTGGCGGAATAAGTTCCAAACAAGGGGATCGTCAAAGTACATATTGCTGGTAATTTCACCGACACCCTTTGCACCGCGAGCCTTATAGTAGTTTAAGTACTGTGAATGGTCGGTCTTATCGTTGTTTTCGCCCCAACGGGGATCAACATTACAGAACCAGTAGAACATATCCGGGTTCTCACGAACAAGCTGCATTGCATCGCGGTTGGTAAGGGGATGGGTTGTGTGGTCAGAGGTTACAACGGGGAGCTGTAAGCCCTTTTCAATGCCCCATCTATCCCACATAGCACGCATTTCATCGGGAGTTGCAAAATCATCACCGTCGCCCCAAAAGCGGGGAACTTCCTTCTCAAGAGCGCAGTGAACATGAATATCAATCTTTTTTACTAACATTTGTATCACCTCGTAGTTATTATATCACCTTGAAATTACTCGTCAAGGAGTTTTAAATCTTTTTTTGAAAGCTCAAGCTTCTCGAACATATCCGGCCGCTTTGCCTTTGTTCTGAGCAGCGACTGCTTCCGCCTCCAGGAAACAATGTTAGCGTGGTGGCCGGACAAAAGCACATCCGGTACCTTTTTGCCATGCCACTCGTAGGGACGGGTGTACTGAGGGTATTCGAGCGTGCCGGAAAAATGGCTTTCCTCGGTAAAGCATTCATCGTCAGAGAGCACTCCGGGTACCATTCTGCAAATAGCATCTGCTACCGCCATTGCGGGGATTTCACCGCCGGTAAGAACGAAGTCACCCATAGAGATTTCCTCGTCAACACATTCCTCGATAAAGCGCTCGTCAATGCCTTCGTAATGACCACAGACTAAAATGAGATGATCGTAATCGTTTAAAAGGCGTTTGGCACATTCCTGATTAAAAACCTTTCCCTGAGGGGAGAGGTATATCGTGTGAACACGCTTTGCGGCGGCACAATTTATCGCCTGCCAGGTGCGGTACAAGGGGTCGGCGTTCATAACCATACCCATACCGCCGCCGTAGGGCGCATCGTCCACCTGCTTTTGTTTATTTGTGGTATAGTCGCGGATTTGGTGCGCGGTGATACGGATAAGGCCCTTTTCCTGAGCGCGACCTAAGATACTCTCGCCCAGCATTGCATTTATCGCATCGGGGAAAAGAGTAATAATATCAATTTTCATAAATTATCCTCTCATTCCCGGAATAAGCTTAACGGTAACACGGCCTGCCTCTAAATCAACTCCAAGAACAAATTCTTTTACCACCGGAATCATATATTCAAGAGATCCGTCTTGCACAACATAGGCATCATTTGCGGGCAGGTTGAGCACATCGGAAATTTTACCTGCAACCGAGTTGCTTTCGGTATCAAAAACCTCAAGACCGATAAGGTCGGAGATGAAATACTGACCTTCATCAAGTGATACCTCGTCCTTGTTAACGGACACGATTTTACCACGAAGAGCCATGGCTCCATTGATATCGTTGACACCCTTTAGCGCGGCAAGTACGCAATTTTTATGAACACGCGCGCTTTGAACAGCAATAGCCTTTCCGTCGATGTAAAACTTATCAAATTCCAAAAGAAAATCCGGCGAGTCGCACCAGGGGTTGATTTTAACCTCACCGCGGATGCCGTGAGTATTTACGATTTCGCCCGCCTCTAAAAGATTAAGCTTCATTTTAAAATTCTCCCGTAAATTATTATAAGGATATATTACCACAATTTATTTTGTAAGTAAATAAAAAAGAATTGCTCAGCCTAAGAAGCCGAACAATTCCTCTTTAATTAGTCGACAATATCGACGGACACCTTAATGTCCCTGCGAATAGCGGCAGATTTCATAATCGCGCGAATTTCCTTCGCAATGCGACCGTGCTTGCCGATAACCTTGCCCATATCACCGGGCGCCACGCGGAGTTCGTAAACATGTTCGCCGTCCTCGCGAATATTTTCGGTGACGGTGACCTCATCCGGATTATCTACAAGGTTTTTCGCAATGTAGGTAAGAAGTTCTACCATTGTTTCATACCTCGTTTCCATTAGAGAGCGCCGACACGCTTAAGAAGAGTCTTAACAGTGTCAGTGGGCTGTGCACCCTTCTTCATCCACTCGAGAGCGCGCTCGGTATCAATTTTGATTTCAGCCGGCTCGGTAAGCGGATTGTATGTGCCAAGCTCCTCGATAAATCTGCCATCACGCGGTGAGCGGGAATCTGCAACGATTACACGATAGAAAGGAGCCTTCTTTGCACCCATTCTGCGAAGTCTGATTTTAACCATTTATATTCACCTCCTAAGTGATTTCTGAAAGTTTATCTAATGCAAAGCATTATATACATTTAAAATGGGAACTTCATCCCGCCAAAGCCACGACCACGGCGCTTGAGAGCTTTCATATCAAGATTATCGCCGGTGAGCTTTTTCATCATTTTTCTTGACGCTTCAAACTGCTTAAGCAGGCGGTTTACATCCTCAACCTTCGTGCCGCTGCCCGCCGCAATTCGTTTCTTGCGGGAAGGGGAGATGATGCTTACATTATCTCGCTCGGCAGGGGTCATAGAGAGAATGATAGCCTCGGTTCTGGACAGCGCCTTTTCGGTTGCCGCCGCATCGGGCAGAGCATTCATTTTAACACCCGGGATCATACCCAAAAGGTCGGTCATTGAACCCATTTTTCTTACCTGCTTCATCTGATCGTAGAAGTCGGAAAGTGTAAAGTTATTCTTACGAAGCTTTTCCTGAAGCTCCTCAGCCTGCTTTTCATCAAAAGCGGTCTGTGCCTTTTCGATAAAGGAGAGCACATCGCCCATGCCGAGAATTCGGGAAGCCATACGCTCGGGATGGAAAGCCTCGATCTGGTCTAATTTTTCGCCTACACCGATAAATTTGATCGGTTTGCCGGTAACCGCACGAACGGAAAGCGCAGCACCGCCGCGGGCATCGCCGTCAAGCTTTGTGAGGAAGACGCTGTCTATATCGAGCATCTCGTTAAAGGTGCTTGCCGCGTTGACCGCATCCTGACCGGTCATGGCATCTAAAACAAGCATAATTTCATCGGGCTGAACCTCAGCCTTGATGCGCTTGAGCTCGTCCATCAATTCCTCGTCGATGTGAAGACGACCTGCAGTATCTATAAAAACAAGGTCATTACCGTGTTTTTTAGCGTGTTCTATTGCTTCTTTTGCAATTTTGACCGGATCACCCTGACCCTTTTCAAAAACCGGAATACCAAGCTGCTCACCAACAACCTGAAGCTGTTTGATAGCGGCGGGACGGTACACATCGCAGGCAACAAGCAGGGGACGGTTACGACTTTTCGAAAGATGCCCTGCAAGCTTTGCGATATTGGTTGTTTTACCGGCACCCTGAAGACCGACAAACATAACGATCGTAGGTGGCTTGGAATTAAACTTGAGCTTTGAATTTTCAGAGCCCATAAGAGCACAAAGCTCTTCATTTACTATTTTGACAACCTGCTGTGCCGGATTAAGCCCTTCAAGAACGGAATTACCAACGGCACGCTCGGAAACCTTTGCGATAAAGTCCTTAGCAACCTTATAGTTAACATCTGCCTCTAAAAGTGCCATACGGATCTCACGCATAGCCTCTTTAATATCTTTTTCGGTGAGGCGGCCTTTGGAGCGCAATCGCTTAAAGGCGCCCGACAGTTTTTCGGTTAAGCCTTCAAATGCCATTTTATATCCTCCAATTATTCAGCAAGCTCTCTTGCACGGGCGAGAATTTCATTGGCACAAGAGTCAAGCTCGTGATTTTTGTAATTTGCACCGTTAATGGTGAGTATCCTTTCGGCAGAGTCGCAGATAATTCGCACATCCTCCGAAATACGACCAAACCTTGCAACCAACCCAAGTTTTTCCTCAAAACCCTTAATGATTTCCTCGGCGCGGACGATACCGTCGCGCACACCCTGACGGGTTATGCCCAAATGCTCGGAAATTTCGGCAAGAGATAAATCCTCGTTATAGTATAAATCAAATAACTCACGCTGCTTATCGGTAAGAATATCGCCGTAGAAATCAAACAGCATAGTCATTTCAACCGATTTTTCTTTCGTCAAAGCAAGCCCTCCTTGTAAAGTTGAATTACTTTACACGAGAATTATACACGAGATAACCTATATTGTCAAGGATTATTTTAATAATAAGTGTGAAAAAATAAAATCGGTTGCGCGGGGAATTCTTTAAGTGTATAATATAGGAAAAGGAGTTGATATAATGCAGAGTGTTTATCGTGAAATACTACCGGGTGTAAGACTGCGCGTAGTACAGACCGACAGATTTAAAACTGCCTGCTTTTCTGCGAGCTTTTTGTTGCCGTTAAATTATGAAAATGCATCTAAAAATGCGCTTATTCCGTCGGTACTCCGCCGTGGAACAAAAAATCATCCCGATATGACAAGACTCACCTCAGCCCTTGATGCGCTGTATGGCGCGCGGGTAGAGCCGGATGTGCGTAAATTCGGTAATATTCAGGCGAGCGGCATTATATGCGACCTGGTTAACCCGAAATGTGTGCCCGATGGCGAAAAAATGATGTCTGAAACCATTAATCTGGCACTTGAGGTGCTGACTAATCCTTGCCTTAGCGGTGACGGATTTGTTAAGGAGTATGTGGACAGCGAAAAAGAGAACTTAATTGATTATTTAAATGGCGAAATCAACGAAAAACTAAGCTATGCATATACCGAGGCGATCGCCGCATTTTATAAAGACAGCGGCTTTGGCGTAAACGAAGACGGTGCTGTTGAAAAGGTTGCGGAAATAAATGCAAAGGATCTGTACGAGCATTATAAAAAGGTGTTCCTTTATGCACCTCTCGAGCTCTTCTTCTGCGGTGATGCCACCTTTGAAGAGGTAGAGGCGTGTGTTAAACCCATACTTTCGGAAATTCCCCGTGAGTATGACAATTTTACCGCCCTTGATAAACCCAATATGCCATCGAAACAGGAGATTTGCGTTCAGTTTGATGTTCAGCAGGCAAATCTGCTTATCGGCTTATACACTCCCACTCGCGCGGGCAGTACAGGTCAGCCTGCGGTGCAGGTGCTTGCCACCATACTTGGCGGCGGTACCGCATCGAAACTTTTTACCCATGTGCGCGAAGAAAAATCTCTGTGCTATTACACCGGTGCAAAATATGATAAATATCTGCAAACAATATTTATGTACAGCGGCGTTGACCCGAAAAGGGTGGAAGAGGCAAGAGGCGAGATGCTAAAGCAGCTTATGGCTTGCCAGGACGGAAACATTACCGAAACCGAACTTGAGGTTGCAAAACGACATATCATAGGTAGCTTTAAAATATCGGGAGACTCATCTGTAGGACTTGAGAGCTATTGGCTCGGTGAGAGTGCTATGGGGCTTTCTCGTGAGCTTGATTTCCGCATATCAAGAATTTCCGCTGTAACCGTGGAGGATGTGGTATCCGCGGCGAAGGAACTTACCAACTGTATGACTTATGTGCTTACCGGAAAGGAGGCGCCTTATGCAAGAAAAAGCATACCCCAGAATATATGAGCGCGTTATAACAAAAACACTTGCCAACGGGCTTAAGATAATAATTGTACCGAAACCCGGCTTTACCAAGGCTTATGCACAGTTGTCGGTAAGGTACGGCTCAATTGATGCACAATTTGACGCGGGAAATGGAATGGTTGTACCGCCTAAAGGTGTTGCTCATTTTTTAGAGCATAAGGTTTTTGAACAGCCGGACGGCGGCAATGCTCTTGCTACCTTCGCGCAGACCGGCGCATCTCCTAACGCTTTTACCAGCAAGACTATGACAGCATATCATTTCTCCTGTACCGAGCATTTTGACCGAAATCTTGAGATACTTCTAGATTTTGTAAGCACTCCTCATTTTACCGACGAAAATGTCAGTAAGGAACAGGGCATTATCGGGCAGGAAATAGGAATGGTGAATGATAAACCCCATTTCAAGGTCTATGAAAACCTTATGGCGGGTCTTTATAAGGTGCATCCTGCAAAGGACTCCATAATCGGTACGCGGGAGAGTATATCGAACATTGATCGCAATGTGCTGAGTGATTGCTACAGAACCTTCTACATTCCATCAAATATGCTGCTTACCGTGGTGGGCGATGTTAACGCGGAAAAGGTAATCGAAACCGCGGAATCCATGCTCAGTAAAAAATATATCGCACCTCCAAAGAGAGATTACGGTGAGGAGCCTGAAGATGTGGCGGAGACCGAGCTTTGCGAGGATATGGAATGTAATATGCCGATTTTCGCTTTGGGCTTTAAACAGAAAGCGCAGACCGACGGTGAAAAGGGATTATATAACCGTCTGTGTGCAGCTCTTGCAACCGAGTTGTTATTCGGTGAAGGCTCCGCATTTTATTCCGAGAATTATCGCTCGGGACTTATAAATCAAGAATTTGGTGCTGAGATTGTCGCATATCCTGACAGTATCGCCCTTGTTTTATCCGGTGAGAGCCGCGACCCGGAGGCGGTAAAAAATGCTGTTTTAAATGTGTCGCATAACATTGATGATAAGTACTTTGAGCGTGTGAAGCGTGCGCTTTATGGTATGCGCTTGCGCAAGTTTGATAATTTCTCATCCCTTTGCCGCTCGATTACCGAGGCGGAATTTGCAGGTTATGACTATTTTGATACATTTAAAGTATTTGAAAAAATAGAAAAGCGTGATATAATGAATTTCATAGCGGATTTTCCTTGGGAAAAGGCTATGACTATGTCTAAGATTTTACCGAATAGTGACGAGGTATAATATGAATGCTTTTCAAAATCATATAGAGTTTCCCGGTCTGGGGCTTGACTTTGTTATTGACCGACGCGCCATACATTTTGGTGAAATCACCATATACTGGTACGCTCTTATTATTGTAACGGGTTTTGTACTTGCTACCTTTTACGGCTTCAAAAGAGCCAAGGAGCTCGGCACCGATAAGGAGCACCTTTTAGACGCTCTGCTTCTTGCAGTGCCTATGGCGATAATCGGCGCAAGAACCTATTATGTTGTGTCCGAGTTTGACCGCTATCGTGACGACCTGCTTTCCGTATTTTATATATGGGAGGGCGGTATTGCCATATACGGTGCAATAATCGGCGCGCTGCTTGCCTTTATAATCTATACAAGGGTTAAAAAAGAGGCGTGTCTTCCCGCAATGCTTGACGCGGGTGCCTTGGGACTGCTCATAGGACAAGCGGTTGGCCGCTGGGGCAATTTTGCAAACGGTGAAGCGTACGGATATGCAACAAATCTTCCGTGGCGAATGGTCGTAAATGGCATTTCCGCACATCCCACATTCTTATATGAATCACTTTGGAACACCATCGGCTTTGTAATTTTGCATTTCTATTCAAAACACCGCAAATTTAAAGGGGAGATATTCCTTTTATATTGTGCGTGGTACGGTTTGGGTCGTTTCTTTATCGAAGGACTCAGGACGGACAGTCTTTATATTCCGGGCACAATGATCCGTACATCTCAAGTTGTAGCGATAGCGGCATTTGTTATATCAATTGTCGTTTTGATAATTATGTATAGTAAAAGGAGAAAAAACAATGGCAGCGAAAATAATTGACGGTAAGATGACATCCGCGAAAATGCGCGGCGCAATTCTCGAAAAGGTAGAGGCACTCAAGGCCCGCGGTATTACTCCCGGTCTTGCAGTAATCATTGTTGGCAACAACCCTGCAAGCCGGGTGTATGTAAACAATAAGAAGAAAGCCTGTGCCGAGTGCGGTATTTACAGCGAAGAGTATGCACTTCCTGAGGAAACCACAGAGGAACAACTCCTTTCTTTAGTTTGTGAGCTTAACGAGCGCAAGGATATCAACGGCATACTTGTTCAGCTCCCGCTTCCCAAGCACATAAGCGAGGATAAGGTAATTCTTACCATTCGTCCTGAAAAGGATGTTGACGCGTTCCACAAGCAGAATGTGGGCGCTATTATGACAGGTGACTATGAATTTGTACCCTGTACACCGGCAGGCGTTATGGCGCTTTTGGATGAGTATGGCATCGATGTAACCGGCAAGCGCGCTGTTGTTATCGGCCGCTCAAATATCGTGGGCAAACCCCAGGCTATGCTTTTATTACATAAAAATGCGACCGTTACCATTTGCCATTCCCGTACACAGAATCTTGCCGAAATCACCCGTGAGGCAGACATTCTCGTTGCGGCTATCGGTAAGCTTGAGTTTGTTACTAAGGATATGGTAAAGCCCGGTGCAGTTGTAATCGATGTCGGTATGAACAGAAATGCAGAAGGCAAGCTCAGAGGAGATGTGGCATTTGATGAGGTATCCGAAATCGCGTCTTATATCACTCCCGTTCCGGGCGGTGTTGGTCCTATGACCATTACAATGCTTATGCAGAATACACTTCGCGCGGCAGAATTAACCGCCGAGTAAAAAAGTGTTGACAAACCTGTAAATCTATGCTAGAATGGCTAAAGCCGCATCTGGGTGGGTCATAAATCGAGGTTACTCGTACCCAGCGGAGCGTGACTCTAAAAATGAGAGAGAGGTGCAACAAAATGCAGGCAATTTTCGTTACCGGTGGTAAGCAGTACAAGGTATCTGAGGGTGATGTTATCTTCGTTGAGAAGCTCAATGTTGAGGCTGATGCAACCATTACCTTTGATAATGTTTTAATGCTTATCGATGGTGAGAATACCAAGATTGGTACTCCCGCGGTTGATGGCGCTACCGTTACTGCAAAGGCAGTTAAGAACGGTAAGAGCAAGAAGATTCTCGTCTTCAAGATGAAGCCGAAGAAGAACTATCGTCGTCGCCAGGGTCACAGACAGCCGTACACCAAGATCCAGATCGAAAAGATCAACGGTTAATGATTACGGCGAAGTTTTTTACACAAGGCCTGCCGGGCTTTGAGGTTTCAGGGCATTCCGGTTATGCGGAAGCGGGGGCAGACATAGTTTGTGCCGCTGTTTCAAGCGCAGTTGGTCTTTGTGAATGCACCATTACCGATGTTATAGGTGCAGGCGCAACCGTCAAGGTTAACGAGTCGGATGCATCCGTTTACCTTAGATTATCCGAGGATAATGAAAAGGCTCGCGATGTTATCAATGGACTTATGTTACATCTGGTTGCAATAAGAGATGAATATTCGGAATATATCGAGGTTTTGGAGGTGTAATTCCATGCTTAAATTATCTATTCAGTTTTTCGCACATAAGAAGGGTGTTGGTTCTACCAAGAACGGCCGTGATTCTGAGTCCAAGCGTCTTGGCGTAAAGCGCGCAGATGGTCAGTTCGTTCTCGCAGGCAACATTCTTGTTCGTCAGCGCGGAACTAAGATCCACCCGGGCACAAATGTTGGCAAGGGTTCTGATGATACACTTTTCGCTATGGCTGACGGTGTTGTTAAATTCGAGCGTATGGGCCGCGATCGCAAGAAAGTGTCCATTATGCCGATTGCACAGTAATTAACAAGAGGAATGGGGCTTACCGAGAAACGGCAAAGCCCCATTTTTATTTTTGTTATACCCGCAGAAAGGCAGGTGCAATAAAGTTATGTTTGTTGATGTTGCAAAAATATATCTTCGTGCAGGTAAGGGCGGCGACGGTGCGGTTGCATTCCATAGGGAAAAATATATTGCAAACGGAGGTCCCGACGGTGGTGATGGCGGCAACGGCGGCAATGTCGTGCTCCAGGTAAATGACCATATGTCAACCCTTGTGGAGTTCCAGTATAAAAGAAAATATGTAGCACAGAACGGTGAACCGGGCGGCGGCAAAAAATGCTCCGGTAAAGCCGGTCAGGATCTTGTTATCCGTGTGCCTCGCGGTACTTTGGTTTACGATGAGGAAAGTGGCGCTCTTGTTTGTGATATGTCGGATATTGAGCGCTTCGTTATCTGCAAAGGCGGCCGTGGCGGCTGGGGTAACCAACATTTTGCCACTCCCACAAGGCAGGCGCCTCGTTTTGCAAAGCCGGGCCTTGACGGTCAGGAGATGCGTGTTCGTTTAGAACTTAAACTCCTTGCGGATGTGGGTCTTGCAGGATTTCCCAATGTGGGCAAGTCAACGCTTTTATCTATGGTAAGTGCGGCAAAGCCGAAGATCGCTAACTATCACTTTACAACCCTTACACCGAACTTAGGTGTTGTGCGCGTTAATGAAGAGTTTTCATATGTAATGGCGGATATTCCCGGCATTATTGAGGGTGCAAGTGAGGGCGCGGGTCTTGGCCACACCTTCCTTCGTCATATCGACAGATGCCGTCTTTTAGTTCACATTGTGGATGTTTCCGGCAGCGAGGGCAGAGACCCCATTGAGGATTTTGAGAAAATAAATGAAGAACTCGAAAAGTACAACCCTGAGCTTGCGGCCCGCCCGATGATCGTTGCGGCGAACAAGTGTGATCTTGTTTTTGAGCGGGAACAGATTGATACTTTTAAAAAGTATATCGAAGATAAGGGCTATCCGTTCTTCGAGATGTCCGCGGCTACAAGAGGTGGCGTTGACGAGCTTTTAAACTGTATTGCGGAAAGTTTGTCCAAACTTCCGCCCATTAAGACCTATGAGCCGGAGTATGTCGCACCGGTAGTTGAAATTGACAATGACTATAACATTGAGATCACCCGTCTTGACGGTGATGTCTATATGGTCGAGGCGGACTGGATAAAACGCGCCATGGGCTCTGTCAACTTCGACGATCACGAGTCCCGCCTTTATTTTGAGAACCTGCTTCGTAAGAAGGAAGTTTTCGATAAGCTTGAGGCGCGAGGCGTTGAAGAGGGCGACACTATCATTATTTATGATTTAGAATTTGAATATGTAAAGTAAAAAAGAGGTCGGTTCGCCACAGCCAGGTAAGGAAGTATTGTCCTGAAAAAGCGCCTTTTGGCGAAGTTCTGCACCAAAAACGCCCCATATCCGTCAGGATTATGGGGCGTTTTTAGCTTGAACTTCATCCAAAATTCATCTTTTCAGGATGCAAGGCAGTTTTGAAAGCAAGATTTTTTGTAAAGAGAAAGAATAAAATTCTGGGAATAATGGCGTATTACCGGGATTTTTTGTGCACTATTTACGGAAAATATGGTATCAAAACCAATGCTTCCTTATCTGGCTGTGGCGTTACTCAGCCGATGTTTTTTTATTCAATAGGTTATCTCTGAACGCGACCGGAACCGTCGCCGCCCATAAGAGCCTCAACCTCGCTAACAGAAACGCGGTTAAAGTCACCCATAATGGTGTGCTTTAAGCAGGATGCTGCAACTGCAAAATTCAAGCTGTCTTCATGGTTCTCATAGTTTAAGAGACCATAGATAAGACCGCCGGAGAAGGAGTCACCGCCGCCTACACGGTCAACGATATCAGTGATCATGTAAGACTTGCTGTGATAGAATTTCTCGCGATCATGGAGACATGCGCTCCAGCCGTTGGTGTCAGCACTCTTGCTCTCACGGAGAGTGATAGCGATAGCCTTGAGGTTCGGGTAATCAGCAAGAACCTTCTCTGCAAGTGCCTTGTAAGTATCGGTATCAAGCTTACCGCCCTCAACATTAGAGTCAACCTTGATGCCGAGAGATTTCTGGCAATCTTCCTCGTTTGCAATAGCTACATCAACATACTTGGTAAGCTCGCACATTACTTCGGGAGCAGTCTTGCCGTACTTCCAAAGTTTCTTTCTGAAGTTTAAGTCACAGGAAACGGTAACGCCAAGTTCCTTAGCAGCCTTACAAGCCTCGAAGGAGAGGTCAGCAGAAGACTGGCTGAGTGCCGGGGTAATACCGGAAATATGGAACCAAGTAGCACCATCGAATACTTCCTTCCAGTTGATAGAACCGGGCTGTGCAATAGCAATAGCAGAGTCAGCGCGATCGTAGATTACCTTGCTGGGTCTCTGGTTAGAACCGGTCTCGAGGAAGTATACGCCCATACGGCCCTTACCACGGAGCATATAAGTGGTATCGACGCCAAAACGACGAACTTCGCCAATACAAGCGGTACCGATATCGTTATCAGGAACAAAGGTAACGAAAGATGCATCCATGCCGTAGTTAGCAAGAGATACTGCAACATTTGCCTCACCGCCACCAAAAGTAGCCTCGAGGGAAGGGGACTGGAAGAAACGCTCATTGCCCGGGGATTTTAAGCGTAACATAATTTCGCCAAAGGTAACAATTTTCTGTTTACTCATGGTAATTCTCCTTTATGTAAATATTTATAATTACTTAGCCTGGACAAGATGTACTGCAAAACCACCGAACTCATCAGCTAAATAGATAGCGACCATGTTGCCGTTTGCATCAAACTTCTTGGACTCTTCGTTAAGAGCAACGCCCATTCTCTCAAGATATGCGATAGCGCGAGTAATGTTCTTTGTCTTGATTGCAATGTGGCCGTTAGCGCCAAGACCCATAGACTTGTTTACTTCAATTCCGGATCCGGCAAAGATGGAGCTATTGCCCACCTTAGTGGTGAAACTAAAGATGGAAGCAAACTTGTTAGCAACATCGGATGCGCAATTTTCGCAAGCACAGTTGATACCAATGTGACCAAGCTCGAAGCCGAGAACCTTGCTAACAGCTTCGCGAGTAAGGCGAGTAATTTCATCGAACTGACCGTTCTTGATAAGAGAGTCCTTAACCATCCAGCTACCACCACAAGCAAGGATCTTACCAAACTCAAGGTAGGAATCAATGTTCTTTTCGCTGATACCACCGGTGGGCATGAACTTAATACCACCGTAAGGAGCGCTCATAGCCTTGATAGCGTTAAGTCCGCCGCAAGCCTCAGCAGGGAAGAACTTAACTACCTTAAGACCGAGCTCAATTGCAGCCTCGATGTCAGAAGGATTGCTGCAACCCGGGGTGATCGGGATATTCTTGTCAACACAATACTTGACAACCTTAGGATTAAGACCGGGGGAAACAATGAAGCTTGCACCTGCAGCTACTGCGCGGTCGACCTGCTCTGTGGTAAGAACGGTGCCGGCACCGAGTAACATATTCGGATAAGCCTTTGCCATTGCGCTGATAGCTTCTTCAGCAGCGTCGGTACGGAAAGTAACCTCAGCAACAGGGAGACCACCGTCAACCAATGCCTTTGCAAGAGGAACTGCATCCTTTGCGTCGTCAATCTTAACGACCGGCACTACGCCATAAGCGCCAATTTGTTTTAAAACATCATTCATGTCTTTTTGCCTCCTTAAAAATTTTATGTTACGCATAATAAGACATAATATTATAAAGTAAGTATACCACCAATTTCCAAGCATTGCAATAATAAACTGTACTGAAAATTATTGTTTTTTACATAATATTATATAACTATTGCAAAAAATTAAGTTATAGTATATAATTTATTTATAATTATTTGTTAGGGGTGTGTTTATGTTTGAAATTGTAACAAAAAAGATTTTCAATCCTCAGGTTAAACTCTTAACCGTTAAGGCGCCGGATGTTGCACGCCACGCTCTTCCGGGACAGTTTATCATGCTCCGTCTTACCGAGACAGGTGAGCGTATTCCTCTTACTATTGCTGATTATGATCGTGAGGCAGGTACTATTACCATTATTTTCCAAGAAGTTGGTAAAACCACTCGTATGCTGGGTACACTTGAAGAAGGGGATTCGATCCTTGACTTTGTTGGCCCGTTAGGCAACCCTTCACATCTTGATGAGTTAAACCGTGTTTGTGTAATTGGCGGTGGTCTTGGTTGTGCAATTGCATATCCTCAGGCTAAATACTTACACAATAGGGGAGCAAAGGTTGATATAATTGCAGGTTTCCGTAATAAGGATTTAATCTTCCTTGATGAAGAAATGGCCGCTGTTTCGGACAACCTTTTTGTTGTTACCGATGATGGCTCTAACGGAAACAAAGGTCTTGTAACAGATGTTCTTAAGGCACAGCTTGATAAGGGTGTGGAATACGATGCTGTTATTGCAATTGGTCCGCTGATAATGATGAAGTTTGTATCACTTACAACCAAGCCATACAATGTAAAAACCCTTGTAAGTATGAACTCTATTATGATCGACGGAACCGGAATGTGCGGCGGTTGCCGTTTATCCGTTGGTGGTGAAACCAAGTTTGCTTGTGTTGACGGTCCGGACTTCGACGGTCATTTGGTTGATTTTGATGAAGCTATGCGCCGTGGTGGAATGTACAAGCCTGAAGAACGCGCAAAGCTTGAAGAGCATGAGTGCAGAATGAAAGGAATGGTGAAGTAAAATGCCTAATATGTCACCGACTCGCGTACCGATGCCCGAGCAGGAACCTAATGTAAGAAATAAAAACTTTGAAGAGGTTACTCTTGGATATACAGAGGAGCAGGCGATCGAAGAGGCTAATCGTTGTCTCGAGTGTAAGCACCGTCCCTGTGTTTCCGGATGCCCTGTAGGTGTTCCGATTCCTGAATTTATTGCTAAGGTTAAAGTTGGAGATTTTCAGGGTGCTTATGATATTATTAAGACCACTAATGCGCTTCCGGCTGTTTGTGGTCGCGTATGTCCGCAGGAATCGCAGTGTGAAAGCAAGTGTGTTCGTGGTATTAAGCATGAACCGGTTGCCATTGGTCGCTTAGAGCGATTTGTTGCCGATTGGGCAATGAAGAATAGCGAGGCAAAAGCAGAAGTTCCGGCAACTAACGGACATAAAGTGGCTATCGTTGGTGCAGGTCCGTCCGGCCTTACATGTGCAGGTGATCTTGCTCGTCGCGGTTACGAAGTAACTATTTTTGAAGCATTCCACACAGCAGGCGGCGTTCTTGTTTACGGTATTCCCGAGTTCCGCCTTCCTAAGGCAATTGTTGCTAAAGAAATTGAATCATTAAAGGCGATGGGTGTTAAGATTGTCACCAATTATGTCGTTGGCCGCACTGCAACCGTTGACGATCTCTTTGATGACGGTTACGAGGCTATTTTTGTTGGCTCCGGTGCAGGACTCCCGTCCTTTATGCGCGTACCGGGCGAGAATTTAAACGGCGTTTATTCTGCAAACGAGTACTTAACACGCATCAACCTAATGAAAGCATATAAGGATGAGTACGACACACCGCTTCGCGCATATAAGAATGTAGCTGTTGTAGGCGGCGGTAATGTTGCTATGGATGCTGCGCGTAGTGCAAAGCGTATGGGCGCCGAGAATGTTTATATCGTATACCGCCGTGGCGAGGCTGAACTTCCTGCGCGTCTTGAGGAAATTCACCATGCAAAAGAAGAGGGAATTATCTTTAAGTTCCTCACAGCCCCGGTCGAAGTAATAGGCAACGATGATGGCTGGGTAACCGGTATGAAGTGTATAGAAATGGAACTTGGTGAACCTGATACATCTGGTCGTCGTCGTCCGGTAGCAAAAGAGGGTAGCGAGTTCGATATTGATCTCGACTGTATCATTGTTGCTATTGGTACATCTCCGAATCCGCTTATCAGGCGCACAACTCCGGGTCTTGATACTAACAAGTGGGGTTGTATTGTTGTAGAAAGCGAAGAAACCGGTAAGACATCTAAGGAAGGTGTTTATGCCGGCGGCGATGCAGTAACCGGCGCAGCTACAGTAATCCTTGCAATGGGTGCAGGAAAAGGTGCTGCAAATGCAATTGACGAGTACATTCAGAATAAATAAAACTGAATAATAAAAAAGACCGCAACGCTGGTTGCGGTCTTTTTTACGCTTAGATTAAGAGGAGAGTAGCAGCCAGACCATTAAATGAAAGTCAAAACTAACGCACACCTAATTAAGCAAAATCAAAATTTTATGAAATTAAGGGGAGCGGAAAAAGCTTGTAATTTGAAGCTTTTAAGCTCTTTGCTGGTTGATAACCTAATTTTATCCTTTATCATCAAATTGTCTCTTTTATTATGTTAGTTTGTTTATTAAATGCTTTTCAAAAAAATCAATCTTTAAATTTACTTTATAAAAAAGTTTTAGAACCTGCTATCAATTCTTTTGATAATTAAATCAGATAACATCTTTGACCTACAAACTTTGGAGTTTTTAACTTTTACTAAAGCTAAATTAGTTTATTTCAAAAATCCGGCTATTATAGATATCATTGTTTTTTACACCAAGCCCTTGTTGTGCATAGCTTTAATAATCTGTGTTTCGAATACGCCTGATTTGCCCCCAAATAACGAATTATAATGATACGCTTACTTTATCTTCTCCACTCACTTTAGTTCCCGTTATGATTGTTATCATTAAAAATCACGATGCGCTCAAAGTTATTATAAAAGCAACTTTATATCTTGAATTAAAGTATAATAAAAAAGACGCCGTAGGCGTCTTTTTTAACTTGCTTTTAGATATTCTTCCTTGAATATAGCATCTATTTTTTGCGCAATGCTTTGAATTATACCCTTTGTAAAAGGACTTTGCATACCGGCAGACTTCGCGACAGTATGAACACTGGTATTTATATACGGGGACTCAATAATTCCCATATAGATTTCAAACTGCTTATCGAAGCCTTCATTTTCACCTATCTCCCACATCTGGAATGCAACCGTCATAGCCAATGTGTAATCAATCGAATAATACGGCTGTGTAAATATATGTGTAGGATTTGACCAAACAATGCCTTTTTGGTAAGCTTCATGGCTAAACGAAGCACCGATAAAATATTCTTTATACAGCGAAGCATATAGGCTATTTCTTTCGTCTATTGTAAGGAAAGTGTCCTTATAAACCATATACTGGAACTCGTCCATAAAGGTAGTTAAAAGTAGAATTTGCAGTTTGTAATAAAAGTTAATAAGCTGTTCTTTGGTTGCGGAGTGTTCCCCATAAAACTCGTCATAATTGTGCATTGACAACATTTCCATTCCATAAGATGCCACTTCGGCAACATCTGCGGGACAAGCAACACCGTCATATCCGATTCTGAATGCCTGAAAAGCGTGCCCGAATTCATGGCAAAGATTCTCAATATCTTGAGCACCACCGGTTTCATTCAGAAAAACAAAAGGCATATCATATTCGGGAATATATGAGGTAAATGCAGTAGTAGCTTTATTTTCACGCATTTCATAATCAATGGCGCCGGAAGCTGTTAAATAGTTAAGTGCTTCTCTGGTCTGCGGTGATAATTCGCTCAAAAACTCGGATGCCACATTTAATGCAGAACTATTGTGATGTGTGTATTCGGTCCAGGTGTTTAAATTATAATACCCATTATCATAACCCTGCGCAGCCCTTGTAATATTGAAATAAAGCGGTGCAATATACTTTTTGATATCTTCGCGTATGATCGATACATCTTCCGGTGTATAGTAGAACTTTCCTGCTCGCATATATCCCAGATCTGTGTAATATCTATATCCATAAAAATTGGCGATTTTAGTTCTTACTTTAATAAGATTTGTAAAAATCGTTCCGTATTCAATTCTGTTATCAACATAGTATTGAAGTGCTTTAGCGTATAATAACGGATCGCTTGAGTATTCGCTCTGGGATAAAGAATATTTTTTTCCGTTATGGACAATGGAAGATTCATACATAAAGGTGTCAAAGTCATTTTCATACCTTTGTTCTTCAATGTACAGTTCAACAAGTCTGTCAGGTGTAGCTTCGTCCGGTTCAGGGACATCAGCTATCTTCATACCTATTTTATCTTCAAAAACCGCAGGCTCTTTAACAACGTATAAAAACTTATATCTCTTCTCTTTGGCCTTTAAAATGACATTTTGTACAGCAGATGCATTGGCTATGTTATTTCTATCTTTAACGCTGGTTACATCTCTTGAGGAATTAATGTTTGACATAGCAATAGCCAAAGCAACATCCGACTCAATAACAGACACTCTGTTAAATATCTCTGCTTGACGCACCGTTGATGCAGTAATAAACTCATTTAAAATGTTATCAAGCTCACTTTCAATTTGCTCAACATTAATCTCTATATATTCAATTTCATTGAATTTAATATTTCCATGCTTAATTGGACTGTCGAATGCGGTCAGTGAAACCGCAGCCATAATTTCATAATACGCCCAGTGAGTACTCTGTAAATCAGTAAAAAGCTCACGCGTTTCGGCATTGTTCGGTTCAATTCCAACAACTTTATTAATTATTTTTACTGCTTCCGCCCTTGTAATTGTTGAATTAGGTCTGAAAGTATTATCGGAATATCCGTTTATATATCCACTTGCCGCTAAAGCTGAAATGTCAGCTTTAGCCCAATGTCCGGAAATATCTTTAAATGGTGCACTACCCTCTTTGATATCAGCAATTCGCGCAATAATAGTTGCAAATTCTGCACGAGTTATCTTGTTATTTGGCTTAAATGTGCCATTGGCATAACCGTAAATGATTTTAGCATTGCTCAAGGCAATAATAGCCTTATAGCCCCAAAAAGTAGCGGGTACATCAGAAAAAACACTGCTCTGCCCTATTGTGCCTATATCAACAATGTAAGTAAGCATTTTAGCACATTCTGCTCGTGTCAGTGGTGCATCAGGACGGATAGTTCCGTCACCAAAACCTGAAATATATTTTAAATAATTCGCATCATTATCCTTGAAAAGTACGACATTATCCACTACAGCACCAGCCACAGTGGATAATGTTATTACTAAAGATAAAAGAATAGCAATAATTTTGGTCGTTTTATTTTTTCTCATTTTTCTTGCCTCGGATCTTCCTTTCCCCTTTTTTGATTATCTTGTTTTCTTCTGACGCGTAATCATTAGTGTTAGTGGAAAGGTTCTTTTTCGTCAGTCGGTCGTTGACCGATCTTTTTACTATAGCATAAATCATGGCAAAAAGCGGAACACCGACAAGCATACCTACAAAGCCAAATATACCTCCGAATACGGTAACGGAAAAAATAACCCATATAGCAGTTAATCCGGTTGATTCTCCGAGTATTTTGGGGCCAATAATACTACCGTCGAGCTGTTGAAGAACCAGAACAAAAACGCCAAACCAGAGAGCTTCAATAGGATCAACCATAAGTAATAACAAAATGGACGGAATTGCACCAATAAACGGGCCAAAATAAGGGATAATATTTGTCACACCAACAATAACGCTAATCAAAAGAGCGTATGGAATATCCAAAATAAGCATTCCTACATAACAAAGTACACCAATTATTGCAGAATCAACAATCTTACCGGAAATGAATCCGCCGAATATTTTATTTGCTTCTTGTAGTAATGCGATTGCTTTATTAACAAACTTCTCCGGTAGATATGCATAGCTTAATTTTTTGGTCTGTGCGATGAATTTCTCTTTTGAACCCCAGAGATAAATTGCAATAAATACACCCACAAATATGTTAATAATCGTTGTAGTTAAGTTAATTGTAGCGTTAATCACACTGCCGAGAGATTTTGAAATAAATACGAATGTCTGGCTAAAAAACTCCTGCACCGAACTGGTGATTGTAGAAATAATAGGTGCCAAAGACTCAGCCATATGGAAGCGTGTAAAAAACTCGTTGAGAGCGTTCTCTACGGTCGGCGCATAAGCTGCTATCTGAGAAATAAGTACATTGACATTGTTTAAAAGCTCAGGAATAATAAAATAGAATAAAACTGCAACGGCAGAAATACCCAAAAGTATTGTAATAAAGATACTTAAATTCCTGTATGTTCTACGGGAAAGTTTCTTGCCGGTAATGAACGGCAAAACAACCTCTTCAAAGAGTCTTAATACAGGATAAAGTATGTAAGCAAAAACAAGACCCAGTAAAAATGGTGAAATAATATCGATAAAAGTTCCAAGCAGATTAAAAATATATGGTAAATTGGCTATAGCTTGGAAAACAATCATGCCGATTGCGGCAACGATAAGAATATATACTGAGATTGTTGTATATTTCTTGTTCCATTCAAATTTCATATCATCACATCCACAAGAGATTTTCTTCATTATAACATACTTTGCATAAAAGCGCTATCTTTTATTTGAATTTCTTTTGTCAAATTAACATTGTTTTAATTTAAATATAGTGCTAAAATAATTCCAATAAATAAATAGGAGTTGGTAATATGAAAAAGTTTCTTAACTTCTTGAAGAAAAAAGACATTGTGTTCAGCTCGAAAAGATATTTTATCGACGCGCTCGGTGCAATGGCTCAGGGTCTTTTTGCCTCCCTGCTGATCGGTACGATTTTAAAAACCATCGGCCAGCAATTTGGCATAGATATCTTAACTCAAATCGGTACATATGCTGCTGATACGGTAAATCACCCCGAGGTTCAGGGTGCCGCTATGGCGGTGGCTATAGGTCACGCGATGGCTTGCCCTCCATTAGTTTTGTTTTCCTTGGTAACAGTCGGTGCCGCCGCAAACATTTTAGGCGGTGCAGGCGGCCCTCTGGCGGTTTATTTTATGGTTGTAATTGCCGCTGAGTTTGGAAAACTTGTAAGCAAAGAAACAAAAGTAGATATAATAGTAACCCCTGCGGTAACTATCATTGTGGGTGTGCTTTTATCAATGTTCTTTGCACCTTACATAGGCGCTGCCGCATCTGCTGTAGGTCAGGCAATTATGTGGGCCACCGAGCAACAACCGTTTGTAATGGGTATTTTAGTTTCGGTTATTGTTGGTATAGCACTCACCTTGCCTATCAGTTCAGCCGCAATCTGCGCGGCGCTTGGTCTGACAGGGCTTGCAGGTGGCGCAGCGCTCGCCGGTTGTTGTGCTAATATGGTAGGCTTTGCAACACTCAGTTTTAAGGAGAACCGTTGGGGTGGCCTTGTTTCCCAAGGAATCGGTACGAGTATGCTGCAGATGGGCAATATCGTAAGAAATCCCAAAATTTGGATTCCTGCTATACTCACTTCGGCAATTACCGGCCCTATCGCTACTTGTATATTTAAGTTGGAGATGAACGGTGCACCAGTGTCCTCGGGTATGGGCACATGCGGTCTTGTTGGTCCTATCGGTGTGTTCAGCGGTTGGATGAATGATATTGCAAGCGGCGTAAAAGTTGCCGTAACCACCTATGATTGGGTTGGCCTTATCCTTATATCGGTTGTTCTCCCCGCTATTATTACACCACTTATTGGGCTTCTGCTCCGTAAGATCGGTTGGATAAAGGAAAATGATTTAAAGCTTGATCTGTAACATTAAAACCTCTCGATACATATACTGTATCGGGAGGTTTTTTCTTATGATGAATTTACCTTATAATCGATCTGCCGCCGTAAGATACGCCGCACGGTGGGCATACGGCCGAAATCCGGCCTATTTTAACTTTACCGGTATTGGTGGCGACTGTACAAATTTCGTCTCCCAGTGCGTCTATGCGGGCGCAGGAGTAATGAATTATACTCCTGATGTAGGTTGGTATTATATTTCACCGGACAATCGTGCCGCCGCATGGACCGGCGTAACATATTTCTATAATTTTTTCACTACAAATAAAGGATCGGGACCATATGCCAGTGAAACTTATGAAAACGGGATTGAAATCGGTGATGTGGTGCAACTTGCCAATGAAAACGGGATGTTTTACCACACATTACTTGTGGTTGCAAAGATTAATCCAACCCCTGCCGGAATTTTTGTTGCCGCTCACTCGGACGATGCTTTTTTGCGTAGACTTAGCACATATAATTATGCAAATGCAAGATTTCTCCATATTGAAGGTGTTAGAAAATAAAAAGAGCAAGTCGAAAGACTTGCTCTTTTTGGTCCGAGTGACAGGAGTCGAACCTGCGGCCTCTTGAACCCCATTCAAGCGCGCTACCAAGCTGCGCTACACCCGGATAACAATAGATAGTTTAACACATAATAAAAGAAAATGCAAGAGGAAGATTGGAGTTTTTTTATATGACAATTGCCTTTATTCGGACGATAATTTTGTATCTTATCACCATAGTGGCCCTTCGTATTATGGGAAAACGGCAAGTTGGCGAGCTTTCCCCCTCTGAACTGGTCGTAACCATTCTTATTTCCGAACTTGCAGCAATTCCAATGCAGGACAACGGCACACCCCTTTTAGCCGGAATTATCCCCATTCTGACCCTTCTGTCACTTGAAATATTTACATCGTCATTAGCACTTAAGAGTGATAAATGTAAAAAAATTCTTTTTGGCGAGAACAGTGTTTTAATATCAAACGGGAAAATAAATCAACCGGAGATGAAGCGGTTACGATTAACATTGGACGAGCTTCTTGAAGAACTAAGATTAAAGGGGTATCCGGATATTGATAAAGTACGCTATGCAATTTTGGAAACAAGCGGAAAGTTAACCGTTATCCCCTACCCGCAATATGAAATGCCAACGCGGGAAGATTTGGGTATAAATAGTACCGAAAATTCACTGCCGCTTGCTATAATTTCAGACGGGAGTATTGTCTGGAACAATGTACAAAAACTTAAGAAAGATAAAAACTGGCTAAAAAAGATATTAAATAAAAACGGCTATGAGAAAGCAAGCCAGGTGTTTTTATTGCAGATGGATGAAAAAGAAAATATGACTATAATCCCAAAGGAGCAATAAGATGAAGCAGAATATAACCGCTATTGTTATTCTTACCCTGATCCTCACCGGGTCATTCTTCTCAATTAATTATACGAAAAATATCAGCGAAAAATTACTCGATACACTTGATATGTGTGAAATCGAAGTGACACGCGGGAACTGGAAAACTGCACTTGGGCACATATCACTCACATCTACCCTTTGGAATAAGTATCGTCCCCGCCTTGCGCTTTTTCTTATGCACCGCGATTTAAACGAAATAAGCGATTTAATCGTGCGAGTCAACTCCCTTATACTCATAAATGATAAAAACGGCTATATAACCGAAAACAAGCGTCTTGCGACGCTTGTTGAGAACATTGGTAAAGGCGATATTCTTACTTTTGATAATCTGTTTTGATAATTTCAAGTTCCTTAAGAAAAGAGTCAATGTCATCGAATGAACGGTAAACCGAAACAAAGCGTATATATGCTACCTGATCTATCTCTTTAAGCTTTTTCATAATAAGCTCACCGATTACATTAGTGGAAACCTCACGCTCAAGGGTATTCTGTAAAAGCTGCTCAACATCGTTTGCAACGGATTCAAGTACAGCAAGAGGTACAGGTCTTTTTTCGCAAGCACGAGTTAAGCCGTTGAGAATTTTCATCTTGTCAAATGGCTGCCTTGTGCCATCTTTCTTTACAACATACATTGACATTTTTTCTATTGTTTCATATGTGGTAAAACGCCGCTGACAAGCAAGACATTCGCGACGACGGCGAATGCTTCCGCCTTCATCGGTGGGACGGGAATCAACTACTTTACTGTCGGGGTGATTGCAAAATGGGCAATTCATACTACTCACCTCATAAATTAATTTAATGTTGCTAACAAAGTGTCTTGATCCGCAAGGTAAACATCCAAAACATCATATAGTGTCATAGGTGTTACCTCATACTTATATAATACCATAAATAGTGCTTGCATTTCAACAAAATTTTCTGTAATATCATTAATTTCCACAAATTCGTTCAAATTTTCGCATTTATGAAAGGTAGATATGGCAATTCCGTACGAATAACGACCATCAGTTATGTCTTTCAAGATTTCGTACTTTATTTTAAAGCTCTCTCCACTTTGCATCATAAGTGTCTTTTCTTTAGTATAAATTTCACGCTCCACAATATTCGCCCCCCATTACCTTTGTGCCTATTTAGTGTGGTAAATAAAATTATATAACTTTATTTTACAAAAATCCACAACTATTCATCGCAAGTTTCGACATATCAAGGGGAGAATTAGTCTAAATTATGAACAAATTCAGGGTTTGTTCATAATTTAAGATCATTTTTGTCGATATTTGTCGAAAAATATAAAAAAGTTCAGGACAGCTTATTAATGAGCTGTCCTGAAAATTCTTTTATGCTTTCTTGTTGTTACCCATAAGTCTGGACCAAATAGGACCGGAAAGACATACGGAAGAATAGAGACCTGCAACAATACCAATACTGATCGGAATAGCAAAGTTGCGGATAGAATCAACACTTAATACGATAACCAAAATAATGGTAATCAATGTAGTGATGGTCGTATTCAAGCTTCTTGTAACGGTCTGGTGAATACTTGTGTTAACGATTTCGCCAAAGGTTGCCTTGCGTAAGAGCTTGCGATTTTCACGGACACGGTCAAAGATAACGATTGTAGCGTTAATTGAGTAACCGAGAATGGTAAGCGCTGCCGCAATGAAGTTCATATTAAGCGGAATCTGTAAAATAACATAGAAGCTGAGCATTACGAGTAAGTCATGGATAAGTGCGATAACCGCAGCAATACCGGACTTAAGGTCAAAACGGATAGCGATGTAAACAAGCATCAAAATAACCGCTAAGAGAGCTGAAAGGATCGCTGCATCACGAATGTCAGAACCCATAATCGGGTCAACATTGTCAACAGAAAGAATATCGGTTTCTGTTAAGTTGTATGCACTCTGAAGCGCAACAAATACTTTGTCGCGTGTTTCGGTATCAAGAGTTATTGCCTTGATAACAACCTCTTCATCACCTACACCGGATTTCTGCATAGATGATACAGAGTCGCCCTGGCCGATGGTGTCTTCAACCAATGCTTCGATCTTGTCAAGCTCTGCTTTGTCAAGCTGTTTGTGCATATTGTACTGCATTGTAGTACCGCCGACAAAGTCAATGTCAAGGTTGAACCAGTTTACACCGAACGGAAGGAGTGCTACAGCTAAAAGGCCAACGATACAAAAAACTGCCGCAACGGCACCGAAAATCGGGAATTTATTAACAAAATTTAAGTTTTTCATAATTCTTCTCCTCCCCTCTTACGCGCCGTAAGCCTTAAGCGACTTGATATTCATACCAACAAGCTGCTTAAGCAGGAAGCGAGTAACAATAACTGCGGTAAACAGTGAAACAACAACGCCGATACCGAGTGTCCAAGCAAAGCCCTGGATACTACCGGTACCAAAGAAACCAAGAACTACCGCTGCAATAAGAGTAGTAATATTGGAGTCCATAACCGCTGTAACAGCACGGTTAAAGCCTGCATCAATAGATGCCTTGATAGTCTTACCTGCTCTCAACTCTTCCTTAATACGCTCAAAGATAATTACATTAGCATCAACCGCCATACCGATGGAGAGTATGATACCTGCAATACCCGGAAGTGAAAGGTTGATCTTAAGAACAGCAAGAATGATTACAACAATTGCTGTGTAGAAAATAAGTGAAATTGAAGCAACAACACCGGGTAGACGGTAAATAACGATCATAAAGATCATAACAAGAATAAGCCCGATAAGTGCTGCAAGTAAGCTTGTCTCGAGAGCCTGCTCACCAAGAGTCGGGCCAACGGAACGAAGCTCAATATCCTTGAGAGCGAACGGAAGTCGACCGGAGTTGATAATACTTGCAAGGTTCTTTGCATATTCAGCCGGAGACTCACCAAGCTCGCCGCCACCGCCAACGGTAATGGTTACCTTTTCAGAATTAATACCGGTAGCTGCATACTCAGCACCAACACTCGGGCTGCTCTGCATAACATCATCCATATAAATTGCAATGAAGTTGGTACCGTCAGCGCTGCGATTAGCTGCCTTCTTGGTCATTTCGGTAAACTTAGCAACAGCATCGGGCTTAAGTGTTAAGCTTACAAAATACTGCTGAGGACCATTCTGCTCAAGCTGACCGTATTCACTTGTGGCTTCCTCGATATCGTTACCGGTAATACCAACAACACCGTCAGCATCGCGGAATTCCAATACCGCAGTTTTACCTAAAAGCTCAACAGCTTCTTCCGGGTTAGTAATTTCCGGAATTTCAACACGAATGCGATTATCGCCAACCAGCTGAACAGTAGCTTCGTTGTACATCTGGTCATCCAAACGCTTTCTTAAAACCGTCTGAGCTGTTTCCATATCTTCTTTTAAATTAGAGGTGTCCATACCCTCTTCGATCTGAGCCTCAAAAGTGATAACAGAACCACCCTTAAGGTCAAGACCAAGACGAATGCCGTCCTGTGCTTTCGGGATGTTGACAACGCCAAGGTTAAAGCCTACAAGTGTAATTGTAACCAGAATGGCAATGACCACAAGCGAAGCAACGAAAGTTACTATACTCTTTCCCATTGTTTTCTGCCTCCTTAAGTAATTCGCAAATTAAAACAATTTGCGTATATGTAATATAGCATATTTAGTTGTATATGCTATACACATTCATATATTATATACAATATATTCCGTTTAGTCAATGACTATAGAAATATTTTCTAAACATTAAGCTCAGCGTTTGTATCAAGTTCACCTTCATATTTGGTAATAGCAGGTGCAACACAATTCTTGATAAAGTCATCTACCTGGCTCGAAGCCCTGCCTGTATAATCCGCAGGATTCAAGTTTGCAAGCACTTCCTCTTCGCTGACACCAAACATCGGGTCGTTTGCAATTCTGGTAATAAGGTCATTGTCAAGACCTTCTTCCTTGATTCGCTTACCCGCGGCAATTGAATGAATACGAATTCTCTCATGGAGTTCCTGACGATCTCCACCCTTTTCAACCGCACTCATCATAATATTTTCTGTTGCCATAAACGGCAGCTCGCTCATAACATGTTTTTCGATAACCTTCGGATGAACAATCATACCGGAAGCAATGTTGAGATAAATCAAAAGCACTGCATCGATAGCAAGGAAGGCCTCAGGCACTGCTATACGCTTATTGGCAGAGTCATCAAGTGTTCTCTCAAACCACTGAACAGACGCTGTCATAGTGGGATTCATTGCATCAGCCATCACATAACGAGCAAGTGCACAAATACGCTCGGAACGCATCGGATTTCTCTTATAAGGCATCGCAGATGAACCGATCTGCTTACCCTCAAAAGGCTCCTCCACTTCCTTGAGATGTGATAAGAGTCTTAAATCTGTAGCAAACTTGGAAGCACTTTGAGCAATTCCCGAAAGTGTTGCAAGAATCTGAGAATCTATCTTTCGCGAATATGTCTGACCCGAAACAGGAACGACGCCGTCAAAACCCATTTCTTTTGCAATTATATCTTCCATACGACGAATCTTGTCCTCGTCGCCTTTGAATAATTCCATAAAGCTCGCTTGAGTGCCCGTTGTGCCCTTAGAACCGAGAAGCTTCATACCGGCAATCCTGAATTCAAGTTCCTCCAAATCCATAAGAAGTTCATTGATCCAAAGAGTTGCTCGCTTGCCAACTGTAGTGAGCTGTGCCGACTGGAAATGTGTGTATCCCAAAGTAGGCATATCCTTATAAGTATCAGCAAATCTGGAAAGTGCAGAAATAACACTAACCAAGCGGCGACGAACAAGCTTGAGACCCTCGGTCATAATAATGATGTCTGTATTATCGCCTACATAACAGCTGGTAGCACCAAGGTGAATGATAGGCTTCGCGTTTGGACACTGTTCTCCATAAGTTAACACATGAGCCATAACATCGTGACGAACTTCTTTTTCGTGCTTGCGAGCAGCATCATAATCTATGTTGTCTTTCTGGGAAATAAGTTCGTCGATTTGTTCCTGGGTAACATGCAAACCAAGCTCGTGCTCAGCCTTTGCAAGCGCGATCCAAAGTCTGCGCCATGTTTTAAATTTCATATCAGGCGAAAAGATGTAGAGCATCTCATCGCTGGCATATCGCGAACCTAATGGTGTCTGGTACTTATCGTTCATTAGAACTCACCTTTTCTAACTAATTTTCAAGTATTTTGTCAATAGCGGTAAGTTTTACGCAAAGGCAAAGCATATTAACCGCAATTTCAAGTTCGGAAACCGTCGGGAATGTCGGTGCAATACGAAGATTACGATCCATAGGATCATTGCCATATGGGAAAGTAGCGCCGGCACCGGTCATAACAACACCCGCATCCTTTAAGAGCGCGTGTACCCTCTTTGCACATCCGGGATATACATCGAGACTGATAAAATAGCCACCGTTAGGCTTGTGCCACTGTGCAATTTCAAGGGCAGATAACTCTTTATCAAGTGTGTTTAAAACGATTTCAAACTTAGGTCTTATAATGTCCGCATGCTTTTTCATATGGGTACGAACGCCGTCCATATCCTTGAGGAAACGGATGTGGCGAAGCTGGTTAACCTTATCCGGACCAATGGTCTGGAATGTCATAAGTTTACGGGTTGCATCCATATTAGCGACACTTCCCGCCATAACCGCAACTCCGGCGCCCGGGAAAGTAACTTTAGAAGTGGAAGCGAAAATATAGCATAAATCCTCATTTCCCGCTTTCTTGCACTCATCTAAAATATTGAGAAGCGGATCGGTTGTGTCATATAAATCATGTACAACATATGCATTATCCCAGAATATACGAAAATCCTTCGCAGCAGGCTTGAGGTCCGCAAAACGACGAACAACCTCATCACTGTAAGTAACACCGCCCGGATTCGAGTATTTGGGGACACACCATATACCCTTGATAGACTCATCGGCAGAAACCAATTTTTCAACAGCATCCATATCCGGACCGTCATCTTTCATTTCAACGGGTATCATCTTAATACCAAAGGTCTGGCATACGGTGAAATGTCGGTCATAGCCAGGTGCGGGACAAAGGAATTTGACCTCGTCAAGCTTGCCCCACGGGGTTGAATCCATAATACCGAAAATCATCGCGCGAGCAACGGTATCGTACATCATATTAAGGCTTGAGTTGCCACCTACGATAATTTCAGCAGTATCAACACCAAGCATATCGGCAAACAACTTTTTCATTTCAGGAAGACCGTCAAGACCGCCGTAGTTACGAGTGTCCGTACCATTGATTTTAGCTTCCTCAGTTGAAGAGACCATAGTAAGAAGCTCGTTTGAAATATCGAGCTGGTCAGCGCCGGGCTTACCTCTCGACATATCAAGTTTTAACCCTTTTGCCTTAAATCTCTCGTATTCTGTGTAAAGTCTATCACGAAGGGCGGTAAGCTCTTCCCTACTCATAGCACTAAATGCTGCCATATATTTTCCTCCAAAAACAAGAATTAGAAACCAAACTTGCCTGCTGTACGCGGGAAAGCAAGTACATCACGAATATTTGAAACACCTGTTAAGTACATAATCATACGCTCAAAGCCAAGACCAAAACCTGCATGATGTGTACCGCCAAAACGACGAAGGTTTAAATACCACTCATAATCAGCTTCGTTAAGGCCAAGCTCACGAATACGAGAAAGAAGGACATCGTAACGCTCCTCACGCTGACTACCGCCGATAAGCTCGCCAATACCGGGAACAAACAAGTCCATAGCTGCAACGGTCTTATTATCGTCATTAACACGCATATAGAATGCCTTGATCTCCTTCGGATAGTTGATAAGGAACATCGGCTTCTTCATAATTTTCTCAGTTAAGAAGCGTTCATGCTCGGTCTGTAAATCACAACCCCAATAAACAGGATACTCAAATTCATCCTTGTGCTCTTCAAGTATTTTGATACCGTCGGTGTAATCCATAACACCGAAATCAGCATTAACGATTGCAGTAAGGCGCTCAATAAGACCCTTGTCAAAGAAGTTGTTGAAGAATTCCATTTCCTCAGGACACTGCTCAAGAACATAGGATATAACAAACTTAACCATTGCCTCAGCAAGTTCCATATCATCCTTAAGATCAGCAAATGCGATCTCCGGCTCGATCATCCAGAACTCTGCCGCATGGCGCGCAGTATTTGAGTTTTCAGCTCGGAAAGTAGGACCAAAGGTATATGTCTTACCATATGCAAGAGCAAAGGTTTCTGCCTCAAGCTGACCGGATACCGTAAGATTTGTCTCTCTGCCGAAGAAGTCCTCGTTAAAATCTACCTTGCCATCCTCTGTACGAGGTAAATTTTCCATATCAAGAGTGGTAACGCGGAACATCTCACCTGCACCCTCGCAGTCGCTACCTGTAATGATTGGAGTCTGAGCATAAACAAATCCGCGCTCCTGGAAGAACTTATGAATTGCATATGCCGCAACACTTCTTACACGGAAAACTGCAGAGAAAGTGTTTGTTCTGGGGCGAAGGTATGCAATGGTGCGTAAAAACTCCATTGAATGGCGCTTCTTCTGAAGCGGATAATCCTGAGTGCTCTCGCCTTCTATGGCAATTTCCTCAGCCTTAATTTCAAAAGGCTGCTTTGCATCAGGAGTAACTACAACAGTACCTGTAACAACAAGCGCACTGCCAACATTTAATTTTATGATCTCCTTAAAATTCGGAAGTGTGTCATCAAGCACTATCTGAACACTCTTAAAGAAAGATCCGTCATTAAGCTCGATAAAACCAAAAACCTTAGAATCGCGAATGGTGCGAGCCCAGCCGCCAACGGTGACCTTTTTGCCGTCAAAATCCGCTGTATTTCGATATAAATTTTTAACAGTTTCTAACTTCACGCAATTTCACTCCAATATACAAAAATCATTTTATATATTAACATATTTTTTCCAAAAAGTCTATAATTATTTCGCATTTTTTTAAGTAAAAAAGCCTCTTTTCATATTGATGAAAAAAGGCTTTTCTCATTATTCACAAATATCCTTGGCAATTATGTCTTCGTAGGTTTCGCGACGAACAACAAGCTTGCTTTTACCGCCGGATACCATAACTACCGGAGGTTTGGGTACACGGTTGTAATTTGATGCCATTGAGTAGTTATATGCACCGGTTGCAAGAACGGCAACCAAATCACCCTTCTCTACCTTCTGCAGCATCATGTCCTTACCGATTAAGTCGCCGCTCTCACAAGAACGACCTGCAAGTGTTATACATTCACTTGCCTCTTCATTCATTTTTTCAGGCGCACAAGCAGTGTAATCCGCAAGATAAAGCGCATATCTGGGATTGTCAGTCATACCACCATCAACGGAAACATAGGTGCGGACACCTTTTATTTCTTTGACCGAGCCAACGGTATAAACGGTTATTCCGCTTGATGCCACTATCGAACGGCCGGGTTCAATTACCAAGAACGGAAGCGGGAACGATAGTGCTTCAGCCTTCGCTTTAACCGCATCTGTAAACAGTTTCACGGTTGTATCAATGGATTCAGGATCATCTGCTTCAATATAACGAATGCCAAAGCCTCCACCTAAATTAAGCTCGGTTATGGTAATACCCAGTTTTTCACGAATGTCTGCTAAAAACTGCATCATAACCTGGGCGGTATGTTCAAATGGCTCGTTATCAAATATCTGGGATCCAATATGACAATGAAGACCTATAACCTTGATACCTTTCATTTTTGACGCGATTTCAATTATCTTGATAGCCTCACCATTTTCTAATGCAACGCCGAATTTAGAATCGATGTTACCCGTTTTGATAAAATCATGAGTGTGTGCATCCACACCGGGCTTAATTCTGAAGGAAATTTCAGACACTTTCCCCGCTTCAATTGATAATTCGTTGAGAAGTTCAAGTTCTTCCAAGTTATCCACTACAAAACGACGGATATTAAGAGAAAGCGCAAGCATTATTTCGTCTTTTGTTTTGTTATTTCCGTGGAAATAAATCCTATCCATAGGAAATCCGGCGCTGTTTGCTGTATAAAGCTCGCCACCGGAAACAACATCGGCACCCATCTGCTCTTCAGCAAGAATACGGTACATATACTTGGTACAAAATGCCTTGCTGGCATAGCATACAAGGAAATTATCGCCGTAATACTTTTTCATAGCCGTTCTGTATTCACGGCAGGTTTCGCGGATAAAATCCTCATCCATTATATAGAGCGGTGTATTATACTCCTTTGCAAGCGATGGTACATCAACATCGCCGATTGCAAGGTGTCCTTTTTCATTTATGGATAAACACGGAGATATCACACTCTATCCCTCCAAACTGAGATTAAAGTAAATCTTTTCCAAAACGCTATCTCTGCCCTCTCCTTTTTCAGCTGAGAACGGAACAATTATATCCCGGGAAATATCAAGGGTATCAGCGATCAGGTCAATTGCCGGCTCTATCTGGCTTTTTTTAAGCTTGTCCGACTTATTCGCAACCACGCAGAAAGGTATTCCTAATCCCTTGAAGCACTCTGCCATCGTTAGGTCATTATCCGTCGGCTTGTGTCGAATATCAACGATAAATACACCGTAGGATATCTGGCTTTCATCAGCAAAGAATTCCTCGATCAGTCTACCCCAACGCTCACGCTCCTTTTGAGAAACCTTAGCGTAACCATAACCGGGCAAATCTACCAAATAAAACGCCTTATCAATCATAAAGAAATTGATATGTGTCGTTTTTCCCGGTGAGGCGCCAACTCTTGCAAAATTTTTGCGATTCAAAAGCCTGTTTATGACCGATGACTTGCCCACATTGGACTTGCCTGCAAAAACAACTCTCTTAAGGTCATCCTGCGGAAAATCCGCGGTTTTCACCGCAGAACGGATAAATTCCGCATTATTTAAATTGATAGTCATAAGGGCAGTCCTCCCTATTGGCGAATTCTTACAGGCTTGTTTTTCTTGCTATTTATTGGCAAAAGCGGTGCTTTGCTGTCGGTATCGGCCTTAGGCAATTTGCTTATATCAATTGCATTGGAAATAACCTGGTCTGCATGGGTAACGGGAATGAATTCAATCTTCTCCCGCACAACAGCGTCAATTTCTTCTAAATCCTTAACATTATCCTGCGGAATAATGATCTTCTTGATTCCTGCCCTATATGCCGCCATACTCTTTTCCTTAAGTCCGCCGATAGGCAAAACTCTTCCGCGGATTGATATTTCACCTGTCATAGCAATATCTGAATGCGCGGGAATATTGGTAAGTGCGCTGATAAGTGCAGTTGCAATTGTAATACCGGCACTAGGGCCATCCTTGGGAATAGCACCTTCGGGAAAATGAATGTGAATATCGGACTTCTTATGGAAGTCGTGGTCGATATCAAATACCTCTGCACGGCTTCTCACATAGGTAAGCGCAGCTTTTGCAGACTCGTTCATTACGGTGCCCAAATTACCGGTAATTTCGATTTTTCCGCTACCCTCAACAACGCTGACTTCAGCCTCAAGAAGCTCACCGCCGACAGATGTCCACGC
Organism: Eubacteriales bacterium; assembly: GCA_045580305.1. GTDB lineage: Bacteria > Bacillota > Clostridia > Oscillospirales > JAAYXM01 > RGIG7332. The sequence goes on along the minus strand of JAZNNQ010000001.1, from coordinate 168,998 downwards.
AAGGCCATTTACAACACCGGGTTCTTCCATAATGTTGTTGCGCTCGGAGCGGAATTTAATTACACCTAAGAAATCAACCAAATTCTTGGTTGTAATGCAAACCTTCTTATCCTCACCTGCCACAATCTTCTTTGCAGCACGACGGCAAATCGTACCAAGCTCGCGCTCTAAAGTTCTGACACCCGCTTCGCGTGTGTAGCATTCAATAGCCTTGTAAATAGCGCTGTCTTCCATTTTGAAGTTTGTCTTATCAAGGCCGTGACGCTTCATCTGCTTGGGAAGAAGGTGTTTTTTCGCAATATTAAATTTCTCCTCGGTCGTATAACTGGAAAGTTCTATTACTTCCATACGATCAAGAAGCGGAGCTGGAATGGTTGATGTTGTATTTGCTGTGGTAATAAACATAACCTCTGATAAATCAAAAGGAAGTTCGATGTAGTGATCGCGGAACGCGTGGTTCTGCTCAGCATCCAGTACCTCTAAAAGAGCCGCCGTAGGATCACCTCTGAAGTCAGAGCTCATCTTGTCGATCTCATCGAGCAAGAGAAGCGCATTTTTACTTCCTGCAATTTTAAGAGCATTCATAATTCTGCCCGGCATTGCACCAATGTATGTTTTGCGGTGACCTCTGATATCCGCCTCATCACGAACACCACCTAAGGATAGACGCGCAAACTTTCTGCCAAGTGCCTCAGCTACAGACTTACCGATAGAAGTTTTACCAACACCGGGAGGACCAACGAGACAGATAATCTGCCCCTTAATATCCGGTGCAAGCTGGCGTGCCGCAATAAACTCAATAATACGCTCTTTTACGCGCTCCATACCGTAATGGTCACGATCAAGAACTTTTTTTGCTGCGGCAAGGCCCTTTTTATCCTTTGTTCGTATATTCCACGGCAGGTCAAGACATGAATCAAGATAGTTGCGGATAACAGTTCCTTCCGGAGATGTCATCTGCATCTTGGAAAGCCTTGCCACCTCGCGCAGAAGCTTTTCTTCCGCTTCAGCAGGTAACTCGAGTGCCGCAATTTTCTTACGATACTCCTCCTGCTCGCTCATTATCTCTTCGCCTTCTCCAAGCTCGTTTTGAATGGCGCGAAGTTGCTCGCGAAGGAAATAATCGCGTTGGTTCTTGTCTATCTGTTCCCTTACCTGTCCTGCTATGTCGGTTTCCAAACGGAGAATTTCAAGCTCGCGATTTAAAAGCTTATTGGTCATAGTAAGACGGCGGAAGGGGTGTATTTCCTCTAAAATAGACTGCTTATTTTGATATGGTGTGGATAAATTCTGAGCAATAAAGTCCGAAAGCTCGCCCGGGTCGTTTTTACTCAAAACGCCAAGAACAACATCTTGGGTCATACGAGGTGCAAGCTCAGCATACTCCTGAAAAAGCTCATGAGTGGAACGAATAAGTGCCTCTATTTTAAGTTGGCTTTCGCGGACATTCAAAGTAGGTGCCCGTGAAATTTCAGCTTCAAGATAAGGCGAAGTTCTTATAACGCCTTCAATGATCGCTCTTGTTTCACCTTTTACAAGCACGCGCATATTTTCGCCCGTGGGGAACTTTAAAATCTGCTCCACATGGGCAATTGTGCCTAATGTATATAAATCGCTTATATTGGGGTCATCATCGGTCATTTCTTTCTGGGTGACAAGTAAAATTCTTTGTCCCCTGCCCATTGCGGCGTGAAGTGCCTTTGCAGACTTTTCACGACCCACATCGAAATGAACATTCATCCCCGGAAAAACGGTAAGTCCGCGAAGGGGCAATACCGGCATAATTTCTGTAATTTTTGCTGTGTTTTCTTGCATTTCGGGGCTTCCTCACTTTCCGTGCAAGTTTAGTTTTTACTCTCTCTCAATTTCGGGCTCCGCCTTGTCGGTGACACATTCCTTGGTAACGGTTACCTTGAATATGCTTTCATCCGACGGGATATCATACATTACCTTTGTCATAACGCCTTCAAGCACTGCACGAAGGCCTCTTGCACCGATCTTGCGCTCGATTGCCTTATCGGCAATTGCCTCTAAAGCGTCTTGTGTAAACTCAAGCTCTACTCCATCCATTGAAAGGAGCTTCTTATACTGCTTTGTAAGAGCATTTTTCGGCTCGGTTAAGATTTTAATCATGGCCTCGCGATCAAGTGCTTCTAACGGCGCAATTACCGGAAGACGACCTACAAGCTCAGGAATGATACCAAACTTAAGTAAATCGTGCGGCTCTACCTTCTGCAGAAGACTGGAGAGTTCTTTTTCTTCCTTACTTGTAATTTCAGCACCAAAGCCTATTCCATTTTTAGTAGTACGCTTTGAAATAACCTTATCAATACCATCAAAAGCGCCACCGCAAATAAAGAGAATGTTAGCAGTGTTTATCTGTATAAATTCCTGATGGGGATGCTTTCTGCCACCCTGAGGCGGCACATTCGCAACCGTACCTTCAAGAAGTTTCAAAAGTGCCTGCTGTACGCCTTCACCGGATACATCGCGAGTGATAGATACATTCTCGCTCTTTCGCGCAATTTTATCAATTTCATCAATATATATAATGCCCTTTTCAGCCGCTTCTATGTCGTAATCAGCCGCTTGAATTAAACGGAGCAAAATATTCTCTACATCTTCACCCACATAACCTGCCTCGGTTAATGTTGTTGCATCTGCGATAGCAAATGGAACATTGAGCATCTTAGCGAGGGTCTGAGCAAACAAGGTTTTACCGCAACCGGTAGGACCGATCATAAGAATATTACTTTTCTGAAGCTCTACATCATCACTGTCTTCAAGGGACATAATACGCTTATAATGGTTGTAAACCGCTACTGCAAGTGCTATCTTAGCACTGTCCTGTCCAACAATATACTCATTAAGGCGCTCGTGTATTTCCTTAGGCTTTAAAAGGGTTATCTCACGCTCATCCATAGTGGTAGGCTCGTCACTGTCGGTAATATATCTGTCAATAAGCTCTTTGCAAAGAAGTACACAGTCATCACAAATATAACCGGTTTGTCCTGCAATAAGGCGACCCGCTTCTTCCTGAGTTTTACCGCAAAAAGAGCATTTTTTAGTATTGTCTGACATATAAAAGCTATCCTTTCAATTAGATGCGCTTATCAATAATCTTATCAATAAGGCCGTAATCAAGTGCCTCCTGTGCTGACATAAAGTTGTCACGCTCGGTATCGTTTATGATTTTATCAAGAGGCTGACCGGTAACATCGGATAAAATCTCGTTTAATTTTTGCTTGATGCGAAGAATTCTATCAGCGTGGATTTTGATATCGGTAGCCTGGCCCTGCATACCCGATAAAGGCTGATGGATCATAATCTCGGAATTAGGCAGTGCTAAACGCTTGCCCTTTGCACCGGCAGATAAAAGGAATGCGCCCATAGATGCAGCCATACCGATACAAATTGTTGATACATCACACTTGATGTAATTCATTGTGTCGTAAATTGCCATACCTGGGGTAATGGAGCCGCCGGGGCTGTTGATGTAAAGCTGGATATCACGATCCATATCCTGGGACTCAAGATATAAAAGCTGTGCCACAACAAGACTTGCGGTTGTGTCATTTACCTCGTCGGATAAAATGATGATACGGTCATTTAAAAGGCGTGAATAAATATCATATGCACGCTCACCACGGTTTGTTTGCTCTACAACGGTAGGTACTAAACTCATAACAGTCACTCCTTAAAAATTTTGACATAAGCTGACAAACAGTATTTTTGCACAGACGGGCGGCCTATAAAAAGCCGCCCGTCCCCATTACAAAAGTTATAGTCAGAAAAAACTTAAATTATTCAGCATCCTCTGCTTTTTTCTTAGTTGTTGTGCGCTTCTTCGGAGCAGCCTTTTCTTCGCCCTCTGCAGCCTTCTTAGCAGGTGCTTTCTTAGCTGCAGTAGTCTTTTTAGCAGCAGGCTTCTTTTCTGCGCCCTCAGCGTCGTCCTTCTTAGCAGCGGGCTTCTTAGCAGCTGACTTTCTGGACTTGTTGTTCTCACGAATGAACTTGGAGGTCTTCATAAGTAACATATCGCTCATCATCATATCAACGGAGATGAAGCCTTTAAGACGCTCGATCGGCATATCGTACTGCTCTGCAAGGTTCTTATACTCTTCCTCGATCTCCTCTGCGGAAACGGTAATGTTCTCAACCTTAGCGATTTCTTTGAGCGCTAAGTTGATCTTAACCTGACGAGTAGCGCCGTCACGGAAGTTGTTGCGGAAAGTGGGAACATCCATACCGCTCATCTGGAGATATGCCTCAAGAGTAAGACCCTGTGCATTAAGACGATTAGCGAAATCGTCGGTAACGCGGTCCAACTGGTTCTCAATCATAATTTCGGGGATTTCAACCTGCATATTATTAATGATCTTATCAAGAAGAGCATTCTCAAATGCTTCGTCAGCCATCTTCTCACGGCTGTCAAGAAGCTTAGCCTCAATGTCTTTCTTGAGTTCATCCATTGTCTCAAACTCGGAAACATCTTTTGCAAACTCATCATCAAGAGCCGGTTCCTCGGTTTCCTTAACCTCGTTAACCTTTACTTTGAATACAGCTTCTTTGCCTGCAAGGTCATCAGAATGATACTCGGTGGGGAAAGTAACATTAACATCACACTTATCCCCTGCACTCTTTCCAACAAGCTGATCCTCGAAGCCGGGGATAAACTGGCCGGAACCAAGCTTTAAGCTATGATTATCGCTCTTACCGCCATCGAATGCAACACCGTCAACAAAGCCCTCAAAGTCGATAACAACTGTATCGCCCTCTTTGGAAGCACGATCAACGGAAACAAGGCGAGAATTACGCTCTTTTAAACGGTTGATCTCAGCATCAACATCCTTAGCTTCAACGGTAGCTGCCGGACGAACTGCGGTCATACCCTTGTACTCACCAAGAGTAACCTCGGGAGATACGGTAACGGTAGCCTTAAAAGTAAATGTGGTCGGCTCAAACTCGGTAACTTCTATATCTGCCTGCTCAACCGGCTCAACGCCACTTTCCTTGATAGCCGCTTCATAAGCGATGGGGAAAGCGAAATTAACAGCATCCTCAGCAAAAACAGTCGGGCCATACATACGCTCGATCATCTTACGGGGAGCTTTGCCCTTACGGAATCCGGGGATGTTGATCTTACCAACATTCTTATGGTAAGCATAATCAAGACCGACCTCAAACTCTGCAGGCTCAACTACAATTTCAAGACATACTTTGCTGTTTTCCAGCTTTTCAACGGATTTTAACTTCATGGTTCTTCCTCCTGAATCTTATATAACAGATAATATTTTAACAGAAATTTTACGAGAATGCTACACCTTTTTATAAGTTTATCAGTTTTCAACAATTATTTTGTAAAAAACGCAAATTTTATGAATAAAACATCAAATTTTGAGGGGTGTAAACCTTAAAAAATCTGATGAAATAAGGCGATAACCAACATCTTTATGCTCACCCTCGAAGCGAATTCCGTGACCATAACCGTGTAAATGTCCGTAATAACAGCAAGAAACACCGTGTTCCCGTAACATTTCGCATATTTCGACACACTCATATCCCTTTGAAATAGGCGGATAATGTAAAAAACAGTGAATTTCACGGGGATTTAATGCTTTCGCCGCATCGAGAGATGTTTTAAGTCGTCCCAATTCCCTATTATAGATTTTTTCTGCATGGGGGTCATCGCCCTCTTCGGGTGCAAACCAACCGCGAGTCCCACACACGGCAATATCACCATGGAGATATGCATTATTATGCAGGATATCAATGGTGGTAATCTGATTTTCGTCAAAAAATTTATGTATTTTTGAAGCGGTCTCCCACCAATAATCGTGATTACCTTTCAGCAGTAATTTTCTGCCGGGTAATTTATCTATGAACTTAAAATCTTCAAGAGACTCTTTTAAAGAAATACCCCATGAACTATCACCGGCAAGAACGGTTAAGTCATCCTCTCCGACTATTTCAAAGCCTTCTTCAAGCCGCTCAATATGATTTGCCCAACCGTCACCGAAAATGTCCATCGGTTTTTCCGTGGTCAATGATAAGTGCAGATCGCCAATAGCAAAAACCGACATGGTTACACGCTCCTTTTCCGGTGATTTTTTTCAGTTATTAAACACTTGAAACCGCGCAAAATAGTATTGATAGGAGGCATTGAAAATGAATTTTTTAAATAAAACCCAGACTTCTTCTTGCGTATCGTGTTCCGTGGAAAGCTGTATTCACCATAGCGTGGCAAACCGTTGCACAGCAAGCCACATTGATGTACGCGGTAAACATGCACAGAATGAAAAAGACACAATCTGCAGCACCTACAGCAGAAAGGACGGAGCACTTTAATCCACGCCCGGGGTACCTCCCTCGGGCTACATAACAAATTCTAAAATTTTATTGATAATTTGCTCGCGTTCAAGAGTATTTATAAAGCGTTCTTCCTTGCCATTAAGAGCGGCAAGCGGTGCCGGAATTTTAACACCTGTTGTCTTTGATAAAATCTCAAGCAGTTCACAACCGTCAATTTCAATGTCAACACCGAGTGCCGAAAGAACAGAGTCAGCAAACTTAAATGGACTTGCCGTAGATGCGATAAGAGTTTTCTTATTATCGCCTGTTTCCTCAACATACTGCTTATAAACATTGATTCCTACAGCGGTATGGGTATCCACGAGATAATTATACTCGCTGAATGTCTCGGAGATGGTCTTCATTGTATCCGCATCATCGCAGGAGCCACCATAGAACAGATCATTGAGCTTAGCTAAAATATCAGCATTTACAGTATATGCACCATCGCTTGAAAGCTTTGACATATACTTATTTACGGTAACATCATCATTGCCGGATAAATGGAAGATAAGACGCTCCAAGTTGCTGGAAACCAGGATATCCATAGCAGGAGATGTTGTTGTATAGAACTCGCGCTGTTTGTCATACTTACCTGTCTTGAAGAAATCTGTAAGTACATTATTTCTATTGGATGCACAGATAAGCTTTGCAATGGGAATACCCATCTCACGAGCGTAATATGCTGCTAAGATATTACCAAAATTGCCGGTGGGAACACAAACATTAAAGGACTCACCCTTCGCAATTTCACCTGAATTTACAAGGTCACAGTAGCCGGAAACATAATACGCGATCTGCGGTACAGCGCGACCCCAGTTAATGGAATTCGCAGAAGAGAAGAACACATTTTCCTTTGCTACTTTTGCACGCAATTCCTCATCTGCAAAAATTTCTTTCATTTTACTTTGCACATGGTCAAAATTGCCGATAACCGAAGATACATATACATTATTACCACTCTGTGTGGTCATCTGAAGCTCCTGAACACGGCTTACACCGTCTTTCGGATAGAATACAGCGATCTTTGTTCCCTCGACATCCGCAAAACCTTCAAGCGCCGCTTTACCGGTATCTCCGGAGGTCGCAACAAGGATACATGCGGTTTTGGTTTCACCGCATTTGCGCATAGATGCAGTTAAGAGATGCGGTAATATCTGCAGCGCCATATCTTTAAACGCACTGGTAGGACCGTGCCAAAGTTCCAAGATGCTCGCGGTTTCATTTAACTTTCTCACCGGTGCAATGGCTGCACTTGAGAATTTGTCCTGATGATACGCTGCATTTGCGAATCGAGCAAGCTCCTCATCGGTAAAGTCGGTTAAGTACTTGCCGATAACAAATGCTGCACGCTCGGGATAAGGCATACCGCAAAGGCGATCAATATCCTCATCGGTTAATTTAGGAATCTCAACAGGTGCAAAAAGGCCACCCTCAAAGCTGAGGCCCTGGCTTATAGCTTTCGCCGCAGTAACGCGAAGAGATGCGTCTCTTGTACTAAAAAATTCCATAACTCTGTCTCCTATCAAAATGCATTTTCTATATGATTTAAGGTGAAATTGTCAGATATACCGTCGGGCGCATAAATCTCGATCACATCGAAGCGCGGCTGAGATTTATTATCGTCCTTTTCTTGTAAATAAGCTTGTGCGGTGAGAATTATCTTTTCTTGTTTTGAGTGGTGGACAAACTCACCTGCCGAAGCAAATTTATCACCTTTTCTGAGCTTCACTTCAACAAATGCGATAATATTTTTCTTTCTGGCAATTACATCTATCTCGCCGTAACGCGAATGATAATTCATAGCCTCTATTTTATAGCCATTTTTGCGCAGATACTCAGCGGTTTTCGCTTCTCCCCAACTGCCTAACAGTGTGCTCATTTCAAACCACCCTGCTCATAAAATTTACGCAAAAATGTAACTCTGTGTATCGGGGATGCGCCAAACTCGGCTATTTTTTCATAATGGAGTTTTGTGGGATAGCCTTTGTGCTTCTCAAATTCGTATTGAGGATAGTTTTTGGCCATTTCCAACATATATCTGTCACGACTTACCTTTGCCAAAATAGATGCCGCCGCAATAGATGCTGATCGGGCATCTCCCTTAACGATAGCCTCTGCCGCAATGTCAAGCCTCGGTGTTTTATTTCCATCGATCAACGCTATATCAGGTTTGAGAGACAACTTATTAACAGCACGACTCATAGCAAGAAGACTTGCATTTAATATGTTTATTTCGTCAATTTCGCGCTCATCACTTGAAGCTATTCCAAAAGCAAGTGCCTTTTCGCAAATAATGTCAAAAAGCACTTCTCTTTTGCGCTCTGAGAGTTTTTTGGAGTCGTTTAATCCTTCAATTTTAATGCCGTAAGGTAAAATTACAGCCGCAGCAAAAACCGGGCCTGCAAGAGGTCCTCGCCCTGCCTCGTCAACACCGCAAATTACATTATAACCACGCGCCTTCGCGCCTTCTTCGTAATCCCACATAACTAAAACTCCCATGTTAACATTCCATCGGAATCAAAACCGCGAAGTTCAAGACTCTCTGCCGGTGCGCGATCCATATCCTCAGGCATTTCCAAGGTCATTCTGCCGAGAGTGCCGTCACGGAATTCATTTAAGAATACACGGGCCATACGCTCTAAGTCATACTCGCCGCCTGAAATTCTAAATCCACGACGCTTTGCTGCTTCTTCAAGTAATGTATAGCCGCAGGCCTCGCTATCGGGTGTGAATTTATAACGGCTTTCAATTGCTTTCGGGTATTTAACACTAAGTTCTTCCATGAGGAATGCCGCAAGGGTTTCTATATCTAAAATATCGTCTTTCACAGCGCCGGTAAAAGCCAGATTAAGTCCGGCTCTTTTGTCCTCGAATTTCGGCCATAAGATACCCGGAGTGTCCATCATATCGATGCCTTCACCTACGCGGATCCACTGCTTACCGCGAGTAACACCGGGACGATCCTCAGCCTTTGCCACATTGTGGCCGGCAACACGGTTTATAAATGTAGATTTACCCACATTGGGAATACCGCAAATCATAACCTTTAAAAGACGGCCTATAAGTCCGCGTTCTTCAAAATAGGTTATTTTCTCACCTAAAAGTTCGCGGAGGGCGGGTGCAAATTTGTTCACGCCCTGGCCGTTTTTCGCGTTGATTTCAACAACGGCAATACCTTTATTCTTAAAATAACTTGACCAAACCTGAGTAGCATTGTTATCCGCTAAATCAATTCGGTTCAATATAACAAGGCGCGGCTTACCGCGGGCGATCTTATCAAGATCCGGGTTGCGGCTGGAAACCGGAATTCTCGCGTCCAATATCTCACAAACCGCATCTACATGGCGAATATTTTCCGCCATCATACGCTTTGTTTTTGTCATATGACCGGGATACCATTGAATATTCATTACTTACCCCCGCCCTGTTCAAAATCCTGCTGTATTGTTCCAAAATCGCTTATAGGTAAAATTCTGAAGATAACCTTACCTAATATATATCGCTTATCAACCATACCTAAAGATGCTGTACGCGAGTCTGAACTGTGATTTCTGTTATCACCCAGAACGAATACACAGCCCTCAGGTACGGTCTGCGGAAATTCCATATCAAATGAACGGTTGGTGGGAGTGTTGACATACGGCTCATCATACGGCACATTATCAACCCACACACGACCCGCATCAAAATCTATATTCACGGTCTGTCCCTCGGTTGCGATAACGCGTTTTACAATAGGGCTTTCCATAAATTGTTCCTTTTTAATTATAACGATATCGCCGTATTCCGGCTCATAGAACAAGTCGGAAACCAAAAGCCAGTCGCCGTGATGTAAGGTGTTCATCATTGATGGGCCGTCAACGCCGATAATCCTAAGTGCAAAAGTGAACATCAAAACAACAACGGTTAAGATAATCGCAATATTCTGAGCCCAGTCGAAAAGCTCGTTTTTAAAGGCTTTTTTTCTATCTTCGCTCATTTTTGCACCTCCGTAAAAAGTAAAATAATAAGGGGGACGGTTTCCGTCCCCCTTCCTCAACATTAGATATCTTCTTTGACCTTAGCTGCCTTACCAACGCGACCGCGGAGATAATAGAGCTTCGCACGACGAACTTTACCCTTGCGGACAAGCTCGATCTTGGTAACATGCGGGGAATGGATCGGGAATACCTTCTCCACACCAACGCCAAAGGACATACGGCGAACCGTGATGGTTTCCTGAACACCGCCATGCTTCTTAGCAATGACAGTACCCTCAAACACCTGGATTCTCTCACGAGTTCCCTCTTTAATAAGAGCATGAACACGGACAGTATCACCGATGTTAGCAACCGGCGGCTCACTCTTCAGCTGAGAATTGTTTAACATGTTAAGGAGATCCATGGATGTCTCCTCCCTTCTTCATAGATGTTCGTGCCGCAAAATCACGCGACAGAGGACCATCCGTTATATAGACCTAAAGATTTTACCACAGCTTTTCCCTAAAAGTCAAGCATTTTTATGCAAATTTTTCATTATTTCCGTCTAAAACTTCAACTCGATGATATTTTACGAAATCAGGGTTGAGTTCAGGGTGGAATTTATCAATAGCGCGAATCAAAAGTTCAGGATTCAATGAGTCATTTCCTGCAGCAACTACCGCATCTATAATAATCACATTGTCCCCCGCTTTTTTTACATCAATACTGCGAATAAGCTCACTTATATCGACCTCACGCTCGCCTCTTTTTGACCGTTTCAATATAATGATAGGCTTTGAATTTAAAAATTCGCCTATTGCAGATACCGTTTCATCTGTAACTCCATTATCATATTCAAGGGTAATTTTATAACGAAGTGACGCGATTTCGCGCACTTTGCGACCTTCTTCGTAAACCGAAAGTGCAACTATTCCCTCGGGCAGCGCGCGATTTAACCTTGCAATTAAATCAAAAGCCGGCATATCATCGGTTTGCACAAAATCCATCATCTCACACTCGCTGGTATAGCCGAGGGATAACGGCAGTGCAATTGCGATATATGCATGAGGATTAAAGCCTTCCGTATGCTTTGCAGAAATTCCCGCCCTTGCAATGGCTCTCTGCAGTGTTCTCATTGTATCAAGGTGGGAAATGTATGCAGCTCTGCCTTCTTTTTTGAATAAAAGTCTCATCTTACGCATCGCAAACACCTCCGCAAAGAAGTTTGTTAGCACCACAGCCAGTACATTTTACACGACAATCCGGTGATACCGCCTCAGAAAGTGCGGTCTCCCATTCTTTGATAAGGTGTCGTTTTTCAACACCGGTAGAGATATGATCCCAGGGTAGGATTTCATCTAATGCGCGCTCACGGAGAGCGTAGAAGTCAGGATCAACACCACATTCCTTAAATGCGTCAAGCCACAAATCAAGGCTAAAGAAGTCGCCCCAGCCATCCAGCCGTGCACCTTTTTTCCAAGCAGCCTCAATAACCTTGCCAAGTCGTCTGTCGCCACGAGCAAAAACAGCCTCCAAATAGCTTGTATCCGGCTCATGCCAGTTATAGGTTACAGCTTTGGCGGTAATCTTCTCGCGGAGATACAGAGCTTTTCGTCTGAATTCCTCGCGGGTATTTTGGCCAAACCATTGGAATGGTGTGCCGGGCTTTGGAACGAAGCAAGAAGCACTTACGGTAATCTTTACACCGCGATTTTTATTCTTCGCATACTGACGCCAAGTGTGAAGCACATTGTGTGCAATGTCCGCAATGCCCTCTAAATCCTCATCACGCTCTGTAGGAAGTCCAATCATAAAGTAGAGCTTAACATTGCTCCAACCGCCCTCAAATGCTACTCTGCAAGCATTGAGAACATCCTCCTCCTGCAGATTTTTATTTATAACCGCACGAAGGCGAACGGTTCCCGCCTCGGGGGCAAATGTAAGGCCGCTTTTACGAACCTTCTGTATGCGCTGCATAAGTTCAACAGAGAAGTTGTCAGCTCTCAGTGACGGTAGCTGCAAGCTTGTCTTATGTGGCTCACACCAATTCAAGAGCCCGTCGGCAAGTTCCGGAAGTTCTTTGTAGTCACTTGTTGAAAGTGATGCAAGTGAAATTTCCTCATAGCCGGAATTTTCGCACATAGCAATTCCCTGCTCAATAAGTGTGCTTGCTTTTTTAGCGCGTACCGGGCGGTATGCATATCCCGCCTGACAGAAACGACAGCCGCGTATACAACCTCGGAAAACCTCAAGCACAACACGGTCGTGCACAACCTCGGTAGAAGGAACAATCATTTCTGTCGGATAATATACGCTGTCCAAATCCTGAATTATTCGTTTTGTAATTTTCTCCGGTGCACCTTCTTTTGCAGTAAAGGAAGAAATTGTGCCGTCATCATTGTAAGTCACATCGTAAAGGCTGGGTACATAAGTACCGGGAATTTGCGCGGCGGCAATTAAAAATTCTCTTTTTGATTTACCTTCAGCCCTAAATTTTCTGTACAATTCAACGATTTCAGGTAAATGTTCCTCGCCTTCGCCAATTGAGAATAAATCGATAAAATCACAAAGAGGCTCAGGGTTATAAGCGCAAGGCCCGCCCGCAATAACAAGCGGTGCATCTTCACCCCTATCCTCACACCGAGGTGCAATGCCACCGAGATCAAGCATATTGAGCACCGCGGAATAGCACATCTCATACTGTAAGGTAAATGCAACAATATCGAAATCGCAAAGCGCATCCCCGCTCTCCATTCCGTAAAGTTTGATGTCGTTTTTGCGCATCTCCTCTTCCATATCCGACCAAGGTGCAAAAGAGCGCTCACACCAAACACCGTCCATATTATTAAGGACGCCGTAAAGTATACGAAGGCCCAGATGTGACATACCTATTTCGTATATATCAGGGAAACAGAAAGCAATTCTTGTGTCCACCTTACTTTTATCTTTCATAGTGGCGCCATACTCACCGCCGGTATAGCGTGCAGGCTTTTGTACTTTGCTGAGTATACGCTCCAATCCTTTTTGCATATAACGACCTCCTCGCCTCACTTATAATAGCTGATTTTATGAAAATTTACAAGAGTAAAAAGATAAAAAGGCGCTCGCAAGAGCACCTTTTTATCTTTTCATTAAATCAGCTAAGGTAATTCCGTCAAAGTAGTTATTTACAATGCTGTAAAATTCCTTCCACATAGGCAAGGTCTTGCACGAGCCAGAACGGTCACAGGGTTTAGCGCCGCATTCCAAACACGCAACAGGGGCGAGATCGCCTTCTGCAAGACGCAAAATATCACCTATTCTATAATCTTTTGGTTCCTTAGCCAAACGGTATCCGCCACCTTTGCCGTGAACACCCTTTACATAGTTATTTTTTGAAAGCACCGGCATAATTCTTTCAATATATTTAAGTGACAAGCCCTGGCGCTCAGCCACATTTTTCATCGCAATATAACCTTCTCTTTGATTTTCGGCCAAATCCAACAAAACGCGCAATGCGTAGCGTCCTTTTGTAGAAATCAACATTATGCCCATCCTCCGTTTATCATTTTAACTACATATAAGTTTACAGCATAAAATGATACTTTTCAAGTACTACCTCTATTCAAACAGTGGTGTAGATAAGTATCTATCGCCGGTATCAGGGAAAAGAGCAACTATCGTTTTGCCCGCATTTTACGAGCGTTTGGCAAGCTCTATGGCTGCCCACGCGGTGGCACCCGATGAAATTCCAACTAAAACACCCTCACTTTTGCCGATCAATTTTCGGTAGCAAAAGCGTCTTCATCGGTCACGGTAATGATTTAGTCATATATAGCGGTATTTAGCACCTCGGGTACAAAGCCTGCGCCAATGCCCTGTATTTTATGAGCGCCCGCAACACCGGTTGATAGTACTGCAGATGAAGCTGGCTCAACTGCAACAATTTTCACATTGGGGTTCTTAGATTTTAGATATTCACCTACACCGGTTATTGTTCCGCCTGTTCCAACTCCCGCAACAAAGATGTCTACTTTACCATCAGTATCTTCATAGACTTCCGGTCCGGTATTTTCTCTGTGCGCTTTTGGGTTTGCAGGATTTGCAAACTGGTCGGGAATGAAACTATCGAGAATTTCAGCCGCCAATTCCTCAGCCTTTGCAATTGCGCCTTTCATACCCTTGGCACCTTCGGTTAAAACAAGTTCAGCACCATATGCTTTTATAAGCTGTCGGCGTTCAATGGACATAGTTTCCGGCATAACAAGAATTATACGGTAACCTCGCGCAGCTGCAACCAATGCTAGTCCTATGCCTGTATTTCCGCTAGTAGGCTCAATAATCACTGAATTTGGTTTTAATTTACCGCGACTTTCTGCATCATCAATGATTGACTTTGCAATTCTGTCTTTAACTGAGCCGGCAGGATTAAAATATTCTAACTTAGCAAGGATCTTTGCGTTGAGAGCATTGCTTTTTTCAATATGAACAAGCTCCAAAAGCGGAGTTTTACCGATCAATTGATCTGCAGATGTAAAAATCTTTGACACTTCAAAACACCTCCTACTTAGCAGCATAAAAGCCACGCTGTAAATCGGCGATAATATCGTCGATATGCTCTGTACCTATTGAAAGACGAATGGTATTTTGCTTTATTCCTTGATCTAAAAGTTCTTCTTCCGAAAGCTGGCTATGCGTAGTAGTGGCCGGATGAATAACAAGACTCTTTACATCCTCAACATTGGCAAGCAGGGAGAAAACCTCTAAGCTATCGATAAACTTCTGCGCCTCCTGCACGCCACCCTTGATCTCAAAAGTGAAAATCGAGCCACCGCCATTTGGGAAATATTTTCGATATATCACATTATCCGGATTATCTACAAGAGAGGGGTGATTTACCCTTTCAACCTGAGGATGATTTGATAAAAACTCAACTACTTTCTTCGTGTTTTCTGCATGGCGTTCTATACGCAAAGACAATGTCTCGATTCCCTGTAACAGTAAAAATGCCGCAAATGGAGAAATGGTAGCACCGGTATCACGAAGCAGTATTGCGCGTATATAAGTTGCAAATGCCGCCGGTCCTACAGCCTTGACAAAAGATACTCCATGATAACTGGGATTTGGATCGGAAATCGCGGGATATCTACCGCTCGCAGACCAGTCAAATTTTCCCGAGTCGACAATTATTCCACCCAATGTAGTGCCGTGACCACCGAGAAATTTAGTGGCGGAGTGAATTACAATATCGGCGCCGTGCTCTATTGGTCTGACAAGGTACGGTGTTGCAAAGGTGTTGTCCACAATCAATGGTAATCCGTATCTATGCGCAAGCTCAGCTAATGCATCAATGTTGGGAATATCGCTATTGGGATTACCTAAAGTTTCTATATAAATAGCTCTTGTATCGTCCTTGATTGCCACTTCAACTTCAGTTAAATTATGAATGTCAACAAAGGTAGATGTAATTCCAAAACCCGGCAAAGTATGCGCAAGTAAATTATAACTTCCGCCATAGATGGTTTTCTGTGCTACAAAATGACCTCCGTTTTGGCCAAGAGCTTGTAAGGTATACGCAATAGCCGCAGCTCCAGAAGCCAATGCTAAAGCAGCCACGCCACCTTCAAGAGCCGCAACGCGTTTTTCTAAGACATCTTGAGTTGAATTGGTAAGTCGACCGTAAATATTTCCCTCATCAGCTAAACCAAAACGAGCTGCTGCATGAGCAGAATCGTGAAATACATATGAGGTAGTTGCATAAATAGGCACTGCACGCGCATCAGTTGCAGGATCGGCCTTCTCCTGACCCACATGAACCTGTAATGTTTCAAATTTATAATTAGACACAAATGTTTCTTCCTTTCAGTATTAGAATGTAATAGTTAATTTAAAATCTCGAACCATCACATTCGACCGAAACGAAAATTGGCACGAACCAGTTTCTCAAAATAGTTTTCCATAACATCGCCTTTATTCTACCTACTTGTTTGGTTGGCATATATAATCTAACATTATTACCTACTTTGTCAATAGGTAAATAGAAAAAATTTAAAATAATAGGCGCAGTCTTAATGACTGCGCCATTTTTATCTGATACCATATTTTTCGATGATGTAATCCATATCCTTATCGCCTCTGCCGGAGAGGTTGATGAGAACAGAGCCCTTACCGCGTTCTTTAGCAAGTTTAATACCGTAAGCAACCGCATGGGAACTTTCTATTGCCGGTATGATGCCCTCCATACGGGAAAGCTCGAAGAATGCATCAACCGCATCCTCATCATTGATTACATCGTACTTAACACGACCGCTGTCGCGCAGGAATGCGTGCTCAGGACCGGAGGACGGATAGTCGAGACCGCTTGCAACCGAATAAACAGGTGCCGGTTCACCGTCTGCGTCTTTAAGCATTATGCTGTTAAAGCCGTGCATAATACCCTCTTCACCATACATAAGACTTGCAGCGTGGTCACCTAATTTTGGACCGTGACCCAACGGCTCAACGCCATAAATCTCAACAGGGTCATTTAAGAAGCCGGAGAAAAAGCCCATAGCATTAGAACCGCCACCAACACAAGCAACGATTGCATCGGGAAGCTCACCTGTCATATCAAGGAACTGCTCCCTTGCTTCAATGCCTACGACACTCTGGAAATCACGAACCATAAGCGGGAACGGATGAGGACCAAGCACTGAGCCGATACAGTAAATAGCGTCCTTGTATTCTTTGCAATATGCCTCAAATGCAGCGTCGACTGCTTCTTTGAGAGTCTGGAGCCCATGTGTTACCTCAACGACGCGAGCGCCGAGTATCTTCATTCTGGCAACATTCGGTGCCTGCTTTTTAATATCAACAGCGCCCATATAAATATCACACTCAAGTCCAAAATATGCAGCAGCGGTTGCAAGAGCAACACCGTGCTGGCCTGCACCGGTCTCAGCAATAAGCTTCTTTTTACCCATATATTTTGCAAGAAGTGCCTCACCCATACAGTGATTTAACTTGTGAGCGCCTGTATGGTTTAAGTCTTCGCGTTTAACATAAAGCTGGACATTACCAAGCTTACCGGATAAACGGTCAAGATGTGAAATCGGAGTGGGTCTGCCCTGGAACTCACGGCGTATGCGACGAAGTTCGCTTATAAATTTACTGGACTTGCAGATTGTCTGATACGCCTCGGTAATATCACGCATTGCGACTTTAAGTTCATCAGAAACATATACACCGCCGTATTTGCCAAAATATCCGTTCTCGTCCGGATAGTTTTTAAAATATGTATCAAAGTCAATATTGTTTAATTTCATTTTATTTTCCTCCAAATAATATAATTTAGTTTACTTCAATATTAGATTTAAGTTTCGCCATCGTTTGGTTAGTAGCATTTTGATTACCTCCTGCATATAAAAAATGCCCTTGACAGAAATTTATTTATTCTGTCAAGGACGAATACAGTACAAAACAGTACGCGATAATCCGCGGTGCCACCTTGAATTCATAGGAATATACCTATGCGCTTAGCAGGATACAAACATATCCCCGACAAGTAACGCCTGCCAAAGCGTTGCAGAATACTCTGTGATAAATCACATTTGACTGCACCCTCAGCGGTCCATTTGACAACTTGTTTCTTACCTGACTTTCAGCAACACAGGCTCTCTGTAAAGGCATCATTGCCGTTATCTCCGCTTCAACGGTTTAACTATTAAATTTACTACATTATATTATTTTTGTTTTCCCTTGTCAATAGGTAAATTTGCCTATTACTTTTCCGCTATAACTTCAACCTCGATCAGCGCACCCTTAGGAAGTTGCTTTACTGCAACACAGGAGCGAGCAGGTTTCCCGGTAAAATACTGAGCATATACCTCGTTAAAAGCCGCAAAATCCGCCATATCACTTAAGAAACAAACGGTTTTTACCGCTTTTTCAAGAGAACTGCCGGCAGCAACAAGTATGGCTTCCAGGTTTTTGCACACTCTGTGTGCCTGCTCGGTAATAGTTGCACCTTCCAGCAAGCCGGTTTCCGGGTTTAGCGGAATTTGTCCGGATGTGAAGATGAGGTTCCCTGTAACTATCGCCTGAGAATATGGGCCGATAGCCGCCGGAGCATTTGATGTTTCTACCTTATTGCTCATAGTTATTATTCCACGGAAACGGTCCAACCGAAGGTGTCTTCGAGTTTGCCCCACTGAATACCGGTAATAGTGTCGTAGAGTTTCTGGCTTACAGCGCCGATTTCATTGTTATTGATCTCAAATACATCATTTTTGTATCTGAGCTTACCAACCGGAGAAATTACAGCAGCGGTGCCGGTACCGAAGCACTCCTCAAGTGCGCCGCTCTTTGCAGCATCAACTAACTCATCAACAGAAATTCTTCTCTCCTCAACATCATAGCCAAAGGACTTGCACATTTCGATAACGGAGTTTCTGGTAACACCCGGGAGAATGCTGCCGTTGAGCATCGGAGTAACGATCTTGCCGTTAATCTTGAAGAAGATATTCATAGCGCCGACTTCTTCTATGTACTTTCGCTCAACACCGTCGAGCCAAAGAACCTGAGAATAGCCGTCGTCGTGAGCCTTTACCTGAGCTGCAAGAGATGCTGCGTAGTTACCACCGGTCTTTGCAAATCCCATACCGCCCTTAACAGCGCGAACATAATCGTCCTCAATCCAGATACCAACCGGAGCCAGTCCGTTTTCGTAATATGCACCGCTGGGCGCAAGAATAATAATGAATAAATATGTCTTAGAAGGAGCAACGCCTAAAAATTCGTCTGTTGCGATAACAAAGGGACGAATGTAAAGTGATGTGCCGTCATCTTCGGGAATCCAGTCCTCGTCAACCTTTACAATCGCCTTCACAGCCTGCACAAAATCCTCAACGGGGATCTCGGGAATACAAAGACGCTCGTTACTCATATTAGCACGCTTAGCGTTCATTTCCGGTCTGAAAAGTCTTGCCTTACCGTCAGCACCGCGATATGCCTTAAGACCCTCAAACATTTCCTGACCGTAATGGAATACCATACAAGAGGGATCAAGTGAGAGCTTACCATAGGGTTCAATGCGGGCATCATGCCAGCCTTTGCCCTCGGTGTAGTTCATAATAAACATATGATCGGTAAAAATTTTACCGAAACCAAGTTTTGCACCCTTTGCCGGTTTAGCCTTGGGCGCGGTTGTCTTTTGAATCTTAATATCTAACATTTTAATGCCTCCCAAATATTATCTTGAATGTATTATAGCACATTTTTTCCATCGTGCAAACTGTATTTTGCATAGAATACAGGATTTTTTTTGCTACTTTTTTGTTACATTAACGCCATCGCTCTTGTTAAAGGCGTTTTTTTATGCTATACTTTTATCCAAAGGAGGTGTTTTACTTTGAAGCGCATTATTGCCCTTTTGATTACATTATCGCTTTTGGTCATTCCTTTATATTCCACTGCCGCAAACGAGGTCTATGTCGGCATAAATAACGCTATGCTCCCGCTGGACAATGCGATGCCCTTTTCTTCCGGCGGCACTTGGTATATTGATTATATGGACTTTACTCGTGGAGACCTTGGTATAAGCGCATCCTATAACAAAGACCTGGGTACTGCCGTTCTGTATAACTGGGATGTAACCCTCGTTTTTAATGTTGGCAAAGGAACCGCTTACAAAGAAGGCGGAACCCAGTTTAATCAGCGTTCCTTTTTCAGAAACGGTACCGTATATGTTCCCGCCGCCTTTGTGGCCGAGCAATTTGGTATTACCTTTTCATATATAAGCGAGGTATCTACCCTTCGCTTCAGAACAACCTCAAGTATGTCGGACACCATGTTTACATACATTGCGCGAAACCGCATTCCCGACCTGCTCGCCGCTTATAATAAAAGTCAGCCATCGGTTACACCGGCCCCGGAACCCGATCCGGGAAACAACAGTGTGCCTGATACAAAAGATGATTTAACAAACAATGTTGTATATATAACCGTGAATATTAAAAGCCCGGAAAAACTAAACGAAATTACAACACTTTTGAACAACTACAATCTACCGGCTACCCTTTTCATATCAAAAGATGCAATGATTGATGACAACCTCATCAGACGCTTATGTGCCGGCAGACATTCTATAGGAATTTATGCTAACTCCACCGCGGAAGCATCACAGGCAAATGACCTTCTGTTTACAATAGCAAAAGAAAAATCACGACTTTTACGCGCTGACAGTAAAATATCCGACGCCGAAGTCAACGGTTACCGCCAGTGGGGCACTAATTTGGATGCAAGAGTACGCAACTCTACACAGATAAACAACCTGCTCAACACTCGCGCCAGCACGGTTTTGCTTTTTGATGAATCCGATACATCGATAAATCGATTAAAGTCTGTACTTGCACACATAAACAAGCAAAAATTCACCGTGCGTGTTATCGACATAATGTCCAATCCCATTGCACCGTAAGGAGATAACTTATGCATATCAAGAAAAAAAGTGAGACCTTCCCTCTGCTCGATGACTTTACCCGTTATCTTTCGACAGTTGGTGGTCGTTCGCCAAAGACCTGCGACGAATATTATCTGGACTTGCGTCTATTCTTCAGATATATGAAATGGTTTTTCGAGCTGGTGCCATCGGACAAAATTGAGGAACTGGATTCCATTAACATTGATGATGTTGACCTCTCTTTGATTACCCGCATTAAGCTTACCGATGTTTATGCTTATCTTGATTATCTCGCCCGTGACCGTGCGGTACACCCCAACAGCAAGAACAGCAAGCACGGCTTGTCCGCTACCAGCCGTGCCCGCAAAATAGCATCTATTCGTGCATTTTACAAATATTTGGAAAAAAAGGCGCGTCTTATTGAAGTAAATCCGATGAGTGATCTTGAAACGCCAAAAATTCGCCGTTCTTTGCCTAAATATTTAAGTCTTAACGAAAGCGTATCTCTTCTTGATCACATTGACGGCGAATTCAAAGAGCGTGATTATTGTATCATCACTCTGTTTTTAAATTGCGGTTTGCGTGTATCTGAACTTTGCGGCATTGATTTAACGGACATTAGAGAAGATTCACTGCGAGTTATCGGTAAAGGTAACAAGGAGCGCGTGGTATTTTTAAATGATGCCTGCATCAGCGCTATAAATACATATTTACTTAAGCGCAAGGTAATAAAGGAAATCCGCCCCATCGACAGAAATGCACTTTTTATAAGCAAGCATAAGCGCCGCATCTCAACTGAAACGGTGAAGTGGCTTGTGAAGAAATATTGCCGTTGGGCGGGGCTTGATCCAAAAATTTCCGTACATAAACTTCGCCACACATCAGCTACTCTCATGTACAGAAGCGGTGTTGATGTTCGTGTTCTTCAAGAAATTTTGGGACATCAAAATCTCAACACGACCGAAATATACACCCATGTAGAAGAGGAGGATTTACGCACGGCGGCGCGTGTCAATCCCCTTGCATCAATTAAACAGACCGATAAAAAGAGCTAACATTGTTAGCTCTTTTTGTATATTTTCATATTTTTATCAAATCCTAATACATGGAGGCGATAAAATGAATATTAAAAAAATTGTAATTCCGCTCCTTATTTGCGGAACAATCTTCTCATTTGCCGGTTGCGGTAAGGATATGAATATGCAAAAGGAAATGGCGACAATTGACGAAATTTCCTCGACCATCACTGCAGAGATGAAGGCGAATCTAATGAGTATGGGTGCCGCGGTTGAAGAGGATTTTGCAGATGGCGCGCTCCCCTCTTACAGCGTAATGCGACTTAGCGATGAAAATTTCACACTTCCCATCGAATACGACAAAAACAAACTTGAGGATGCACTGGTTATCACCCATAATATGAATGTAAAAAGCGATATGATTGTTGTGCTGAAAGCCAAGACCGACGCAGATGTTCCGGATCTCGAAAATTATGTTAAACAGATACGCGACGAGCAGTATCGGACATGGGAGAATTATCTGCCCGATCAGTTTGAAAAGGTGCAGCAAAATATGACAAAGACATTTGGCCGATATGTTGTATATGTTACCTATGACGAGCCGCAGAATATCACCGATGCGGTTGAAAAATTATTTAAATAGAAAAGAAGCCTCAGGGCTTCTTTTCGCTTTCTAAAAATGCGTTTTTTAGTTTGGACAGTGCCTTGGATTCTATTCGCGATACATATGATCGGGAGATTTTGCATTTTGCGGCTATTTCCCGCTGTGTTTTGGGTTGCAGATCATATAATCCGTAACGCATAGCTATGATTTCACGCTCTCTGTCATCCAATACCTTGCGCACAAGACGGTGTAGTTTAAATTCCGTGTCCTGCGCATCTACACGATCTAAATCCTCACACTCAGCGCTTATCACATCCATAAGTGCCAGGGCATTCCCCTCTTTATCCCTATCTATTGAGTCGGATAGTGAAACCTCGTTTGCATGTTTTTTTGCGGCGCGGAAATGCATTAAAATTTCATTTTCTATACAGCGCGCCGCATAGGTGGCGAGACGGGTTCCCTTGCCCGGTTTAAAAGTTGTTACACCCTTTATAAGCCCTATTGTACCGATGGATATCAAATCCTCCTGGTCAACCGATGTATAGTATTTTTTTATTACATGGGCCACCAGTCTGAGGTTATGCTCGATAAGTTTATTCCGCGCTTCTTCATCGCCCTGTGACATCAGTTCTAAATATTTTTGTTCTTCCTCACCTGACAGCGCTTTTGGAAATGACCCGTTTGATACGAAAAGTGCAAAGTAAAAGCTATTTGCCGCAAGTGCAAGTAGTGATGATATTAAAGGCATTCTATCAACTCCTCGACTAAAATTTATGAAAAAGCCAAAGATAATCTGCCTGTCTTTGAATTTAAAGGACGCGCCGTTAAAAGGACTTGAAATTTTATTCAAGATATTGTATACTTATTAAACCAATGAAAGGAAGTGGTTATCATTTTTGATGTTTTTATAAATAGCTTCTATAAAAACTTTTTAGCTGAAGGGCGCTATATGCTCTATCTCGACGGTTTAAAGACGACCATTCTTTTATCTTTGGCTTCCATTGCCTTAGGTGTTGTACTCGGTCTTTTCGCTACATATCTCCGTCGTTCTACCGCACTCTTGAATTCCCGCAACATCTTTTTGCGGATAATTGGCAAGATCCTTCACGGCATAGGATATATTTATGTAGATGTTATTCGTGCTACTCCTACAATGGTTCAGCTTATGATCATCACCTATGTTGTTTTCGCAACCTCCTCGGTAAGCAAGTTCTTTATCGCGTTTATCGCCTTTGGTATAAATAGCGGCGCTTATATTTCCGAGATTTTCCGTGCCGGCCTCGACTCTATTGATAAGGGTCAGATGGAAGCAGGTCGTTCTCTGGGTCTTTCAATGACACAGACTATGGCAAAAATCATTCTTCCCCAGGCTGTGCGTAACATTCTCCCTGCCCTCGCGAATGAGTTTATCGTGTTGATCAAGGAGACTGCAATTGTTGGTCTTATCGCTCTTGATGACCTTACCCGTGCAAGCGAAATCGTGCGTAGTATTACCTTCGCACCTTTTGCGCCGATTATTATCATCGCAGTTATTTACTATATTGTAGTTAAAGTATTGACCTTGTGTCTTGGTGTATTTGAGCGTTGGCTCAAAAAATCCGAGCATTAATATTGGAGGTGTCTGTTAATGATTAAAGTTCAAGGATTACATAAATCATTCGGCGATCTCCATGTACTTCGCGGCTTGGATGTTGATATTAAAGAAGGTGAAAAGGTCGTTGTTATTGGCCCTTCCGGTTCCGGTAAAAGTACTTTTCTCCGTTGTTTAAATCTTTTGGAGCAGCCTACAGCAGGTACAATTCTCATTCAGGGAGAAGATATTACCGCTTATGGTGCGAATGTCAATAAGATACGCCAGAAAATGGGTATGGTTTTCCAGCAATTCCATTTATTCCCCCATTTAACCGTTCTTGATAATATAACCTTAGCACCCGTTACCACCGGTCGTGCGACACGGGAAGATGCAAAAAAGAGGGCTGTTGAGCTTTTGGAAAAGGTAGGTCTTTTAGATAAGATAGACGCATATCCCAACCAGCTTTCCGGTGGGCAGAAGCAGCGTATCGCTATTGTCCGTGCAATGGCAATGAGTCCTGATATTATGCTGTTTGACGAGCCCACAAGTGCTTTAGATCCGGAAATGGTCGGCGAGGTTTTACAGGTTATGAAAGAGCTTGCAGAGGACGGTATGACAATGGTTGTCGTCACTCACGAGATGGCGTTTGCTCGCGAGGTCGCATCCCGAGTTCTCTTTATGGACGAAGGTGTTATTATGGAAGACGGCACTCCGGAGCAGGTTTTCACTAATCCCCAAAACCTCAGAACTCAAGCATTTTTAAAGCGTGTCACCGACAAGCTTTAATTATAAAAAATTTTTAGGAGGAAAAACACTATGAAAAGAATCTTAGCACTCATTCTCAGCGCAGCAATGGTCTTCTGCTTCGCAGCTTGCGGCAACACTGAAACCGCAGAGGACACCACACTTGTTATCGGTACCAATGCGGCTTTCCCGCCCTTTGAGTTCGTTGTTACATCCGGCGAGGGTGTAATCGAGAACTATGACGGTATCGACATTTTAATCGCAAAGGAAATCGGTAAGGACCTCGGCGTTGATGTAAAGATCGAGAACATCGACTTTGACGCTCTTCTTCCTTCCCTTTCTTCCGAGAAGATTGATGTTATCTTAGCAGGTATGACCGACAAGCCTGAGCGCCGCGAGAACGCTGACTTCTCCGCTCCCTACTGGGTTGCTGTTCAGACCATTATTGTTAAGGCTGACAACACCGATATCACTTCCGCTGCTTCCCTTAAGGGCAAGAAGGTTGGCGTTATCACCGGTTACACCGGCGACATCGCTTTAGGCGAAATGGGTCTCACCGATGAGCTCCAGCGCTACAAGAAGGGTATCGACGCTGTTATGGATCTCCAGAACGGACGCTTAGATGCTGTTGTTATCGACTCCCCCACTGCTTCCCGCTTTATGCAGAGCTTTGAGGGCTTAAAGGGTATTGAGGACAGCGCATTCGCTACCGAAGAGTACGCTATCGCAGTTAAGAAGGGTAACACCGAACTTCTTGACAAGATCAATGCTACCATCACTCGCCTCATCGAAAATGGCGATATTGAGCGTTTTGCAGCTGAGGTTGACGCTCGCTTAGAATAATCTTTAAAACAAATTTAAGGCTCAAGTCATTTGACTTGAGCCTTATTTCTTATGTAATGGAAAATATATTGCTGTGCAATGCCTGCATATGCACCGAAATCCGGTGTTTTATTATCAAAAAATTCGCTTAAAGCGCGCTTCATCCACACATCCACAGGAAATGCATCAAGCTTTCCCATTCCGAAAAGCAATGTGCAATCGGCAACTTTGTTGCCGACACCTTCAAAACTGAGCAGTTCTTTTCTCGCATCACTTGTGGGGAGTTCAGATATCCTCTCCAACTCGGTTTCATTTGCTGCTACACGACGAGCCGCGGACAAGATGTATTTTGCCCGGTACCCCGAACGCAGTGGCTCCAAATCCGCAAGAGAACATTTAGCAAGACGCTCTGCTGTCGGGAAACTGTAACGCTTTATATCGCCAAATGATACCTCTTCGCCGAAAAGAGCGCACATTTTTTCGATTATCCCTTTGATACGAGGAATGTTATTGCATTGGGATATTATAAAGGAAAT
This sequence comes from Eubacteriales bacterium, assembly GCA_045580305.1. GTDB lineage: Bacteria > Bacillota > Clostridia > Oscillospirales > JAAYXM01 > RGIG7332. The sequence continues at coordinate 142,973 of JAZNNQ010000001.1, read as the reverse complement.
AAGCGCTTCCCACGGCTCCTGCTTTAATATTCTTATACCCTTGCCGAAGTTTATTGCATCATTCATTCTTTTATCCTGCGCAAAACCCCTGCGAATATCGCTGTAATCCAATGAAACATCAAAATACTTTGACCAAAATGTATCAAAATCATCTGGATCGCAATATATTTTTACTATTTGATCCTCCAGCACTACCCTTGCGATTTTACCGCCTGCGATACCCACACCGTCGCTGTCCCAACGGAAGCACTGACCGCAATCGAATACAAGACTTGGCACAAAGTCATCACAACCGTGTATTTCTACAAATCCCGCTTTTTTTATAATTTCCATAGGTGTACTCCTTGCATTATATGAAAATTCTTGTTACAATTTATAATACACTCTTTTAAATCGAGGTGCAAGTGGATGGAAACAATTTACACAATACCTATACACGAAGCATATGAAGCTAAATGCGGCTGTCCTTTATGTAAGTTAGAGGCGGACTTAGAACAAATATCACTTGAATATGTTATGGGTGCTGCTATGATGGAGCCCGATGTGCGAATTGAAACAAACCGTTACGGCTTTTGTAAAAAGCATTTTCAGGATATGCTTGCCATGCAGAAGAAGCTTCCCCTTGCCCTTATTTTGGAAAGCCATACTCAGGAATTGCTTTCCGCAATCACGCAAAAGGCACCCGGCAAAAAGGAATTTCCCGCTCTTGCAGACAAAATAAGCACAGCGGTTGATGCCTGCTATGTTTGCAGACAAATCAAGGACCGCCTTTCAAAATATTATTCAAATGTAATTCATCTTTGGTTGGTAGAGCCGGAATTTAAAGAACTTACCCGTGAGCAGGAGTATTTTTGCCCACACCATCTTGCCGGCCTTTTAAACTTTGCCAAAAACGAGCTTTCTAAAAAACATTTTGCAGTTTTCTATGAGGACCATACGGCAAAAACCGCGGCCCTTTTAGAGAAGTTATCTGCAAATGTTTCAAAATTTGCAAAGAGCTTTGACCATAGATTTGCAAATGAGCCACTGGGCGATGCAAAACACGCAGTGGAAGATGCGATAGATTTTTTAAGTAAATAAAAAGCAGAGGGATACTTCCCTCTGCTTTTTTAACTTCCGTAATCTTCCAGTCGCATTGCAAGCTCTATGTCACCTATTACCACTACCCCGAGGCTTAACTGCTCATAATCAAAATTTCTTAGCGAATGCTCGGATATATCTGTGATTTCCGAAGGTGTATCACTACCTTCTTTGAATACGGCAACCTTGCCGTTATAAAGTTTTAAAATATACTTCTTCTCGGTTATCTGCTGCGATACCGTAGGGGTATATTCACGCTCTTCACTCTTTTGTAAATGCGAAATGCCATTTGCAATAAACGCGGTCATAATAAAGAACATACAAGCAATTATGGTAATATTCCGCTTCGAAAATTTAATTTTTCCCTGCAACGAAATTCCCCTCCGATTTAAAATGCATATTAGCATTTTTACCCTTTTACATACATTTTATACTTTTTTTATTTTTTTGGTGCAAATTGGGAAAAGTTGTGGTATAATTATGTTGCAGTATTATTGTACCTGTTCTTGGAGGTGTTATTTCTTGAAAAGGAAAGCTACTAAGAAAAAGAAAAATACTTTGTTAAAGTTTATTTTAAAAACCTTTGGCTTTATTGTCTTGTTCACGGCACTTATCTGCCTGCTGGCCTTCGGTGTTTATTTGCTCACGCTGGATTCAGCGGTTGATATCGGTGTGGAAACAATGAATTTAAACTATACTTCCACCGTGTGTTATCTTGATGATGACGGAAATGAGCATGAGCTTGAGACCCTTTATGCTACTCAAAACCGTTCTTGGGTAGACCTTAAGGATATGCCCAAGCACTTAAAGTATGCAGCTATCGCAATTGAGGATGAGCGTTTCGAGTCCCACAGCGGTGTTGACTGGAAACGAACCTTTGGCGCTGCGGTTAACCTTGTGTTCCAGATGCGAAGTGATTTCGGTGGCTCCACCATCACACAGCAGTTAATTAAGAACCTTACCGGCGATAAGCAGGATACCGTGCGCCGCAAGTTGCAGGAAATCACCCGCGCTCTTTATATCGAGCGGCACTATACGAAGGATATAATTATTGAGCTTTATTTGAATACAATTTACTTAAGCCAAGGCTGTTACGGTGTATCAACCGCTGCTGAGGTCTATTTTGGTAAAGATGTGTCCGAGCTTACTCTTGCAGAATGTGCATCCCTTATAGGCATTACTAACCTGCCTACCTATTACGACCCGTTTATTAATCCCGAAAACAATTTAAAGCGTCAGCGCAATACCCTTGCAAAAATGCTTGAGCTTGAATTTATCACTCAAGAAGAGTATGAAGCCGCAATCGCTGAGGAACTTGTGTTCAAGAGAAAAACAAAAGAAGAGAAAATCGAGAGTAACATTCAATCCTACTTTGTCGATCAGGTAATTGAAGATGTCATTGACGACCTTATGGCAGAACACGGACTCTCCTATCAGGTTGCTGAAAAAATGATATTCTCCGGCGGTCTTAAGATTTATGCTACTGTTGACCCCGATATACAGTCGGTTATGGATAAACATTTCCGCGACGACTCCAACTTCCCCGCTGCCAGTGGCAAGGGTATGCCCGAGTGTGCCATGGTCATTATGGATCCCTATACTGGTGCCGTAAAGGGCCTTGTGGGTGGACGAGGTGTCAAAACTCAGAACCGAGGCTGGAACCGTGCTACCCAGACCTTCCGTCAGCCGGGAAGCTCGATTAAGCCGATTGCGGTTTACGCCCCTGCCATTGAATACGGACTTATTAATCCCCAGACTGCAATGGATGATACGCCCTTTACCGTTTTAAACGGCAAGGCTTATCCGAAAAACGAAACCCAGCGCTATCAAGGTAGAATGACGATCACTAAGGCTATTATGGAGTCTATCAATACCATTTCTGTCAAGACCTTGAATGAGCTTACACCCGAACGGTCTTATAACTTTATGACCACAAATTTAGGCTTCTCAAAGCTTAATAAAGATTCCGACAAGAACTTAGCACCCCTTGCTTTGGGCGGTCTTACAACCGGTGTTTCCACAATGGAAATGGCGGCAGCATACTCCGCCTTTGTAAACAACGGCACATATATCGAGCCGCACACCTATACCAAGGTACTCGACAACCAAGGTAATGTTCTTTTGGAGAAAAAGCCTGCGGTCATCGATGCTATGAGCAAGAAAACCGCGACATATATGAATTATATGCTCTCCAAGGTTATGAGTCCCGGTGGTACCGGTAATCTCGCTCGGCTCAGCAATATGCCCGCCGCAGGTAAAACCGGTACAACTGACGATGATAAAGACCGTTGGTATGTTGGTTATACCCCCTATTACAGCGCGGCGGTATGGTACGGTTATGACAGCCCCAGATCTATTCCCAAGGGACTCTCGCCGGCACTTACTACATGGAAAAAGATTATGAACGAAATTCACAAGGGCCTGCCCGCAAAAAATTTCGATGCAAGTGATGATTTTAAGTATGTCAATGTATGTTCCACAAGCGGCCTGCTTCCCAATGAATATTGCGGAAGTGATGTTCGCGGAACTCAAGTAATCGCTGGGTATTTCCACAAGGACGATGTACCCACAAAGCGCTGTACCGTTCATACAGGTGTTGACCTTGACAGTGCTACTATGCAAAAACCCACCGAATTCTGCCCTGCAGAAAACATTAAAACCTTTGGTCTTTTAGACCTGTCCCGTTCATTCCCCTTATCGGGAATTCTGGTTGGAGATGAGCAGTATACAATTCACAACCAAGCGCCGGCAAGCGGTGAATATTACTTCGCTGCCAACAAGTCCACTTTCAACGAATCTTGTACCACCCATGCCGAGGCTCCGCCTCCACCTGTTGAAGAACCGAATGATGATCCGGAGAGTGAAGATGTTCCGTTGGATGATGAAGTGCCTGATGAAGAACTCCCCGAGGAGGATACTTCCGAGGATGTTTCTTCAACCGAAGATCCAAAAGATGAAGTCGCAGAATCCCCCGCAGCTTAAAAGATATGGTGCTGTCTGTTGTCAGACAGCACCATTTAACAGAGGAGAGTATCAATGAAAAACCTTACCTTTGCAATCCCCTGCCTTTTTGGTCTGGAAGGAATTGTAGGAAACGAATGTAAACGCCTTAATTTGGCTAATATTAAAGTAGAAAACGGCAGAGTTCTCTTTACCGGTGGTTTTGAGGATATGGCACGCGCCAATCTTTGGATCCGCTCCGGTGAGCGAGTACTAATTCGCCTTGCCGAATTCCCCTGCAAAAGCTTTACCGAACTTTTTGACAATGTAAAAGCTCTTTCTTGGGAAAAATTCATTCCTAAGGACGGCGCTTTTCCGGTTAAAGGCTATGCGCTCCACTCACAACTTCACTCGGTTCCCGACTGTCAGAGTATTGTGAAAAAAGCGGTTGTTGAGCGTCTTAAAGAAGCATATCACCTTTCCTGGTTTGCAGAAACAGGTGCTAAATATCAAATTCAATTCGGTATTTTAAACGATATTGCCAGCATATATTTAGACACCTCCGGTGCAGGTCTTCACAAGCGCGGCTACCGCGCTAAGGCAAATGATGCACCGCTCAGAGAAACACTTGCCGCCGGTATGGTAGATATTGCCCATTATCGCGGCCGCGAGGTTGTGTACGATCCTTTCTGTGGTTCGGGTACAATTTTAATTGAAGCGGCAATGATCTCACAAAACAGAGCGCCCGGTCTTTACCGTCGCTTCGCGGCAGAGGCTTGGGAAAACTCAAATGCAGAACTTTGGGCAAGCCTGCGCTCCGATGCAAAAGGAAAAATATTCAAGCGTGATTTCCGTCTTTATGGCTCTGACATAGACGACAATGCCCTTAATATTGCAATGGGTAACGCCGCTAAGGCAGGTGTCGCACAGTATTTGAAATTCAAAAACTGTGATGTACTCAAATGGAAACCGGAAAGCGAGAGCGGAATTGTAATTACCAACCCGCCATATGGTGAGCGCTTACTTGATATCCAGAAAGCCGAGGCACTTTATCGCACTCTCGGTCAAGTTATGCGAAGAAATCCAGAGTTCCCAACATATATTATATCATCACACCAGGAACTTCCCCGCCTTTATGGAAGAAACCCAACTAAACGCCGCAAATTATATAACGGTATGATAAAATGTGAGTACTATATGTACTATTAACAAAAATGTAACAATATTTGGTAGCTGAACTCTTGACAACGCTGATTTATTGTCTTATTATATTAACAGTATTTAGCACTCGAAGGTTTAGAGTGCTAATTTGAAAAGTAGAACATATTTTAAGGAGGATACAATTATGACACTGAAACCACTTGCTGACCGTGTTGTTCTCAAGATGGTCGAGGCTGAGGAAACAACAAAGAGCGGTATTATTTTAACAGGTGCTGCTAAGGAGAAGCCCCAGGTTGCTGAGGTTATTGCTGTTGGTCCCGGCGGTAATGTTGAAGGCAAGGACATTGTTATGCATGTTAAGTGCGGTGACAATGTTATTATGAGTAAGTACTCCGGTACCGAGGTCAAGATTGACGGCGAGGATTACATCATCGTTCGTCAAAACGACATTTTAGCAATTGTTGAGTAATTTTTAGGAGGTATTTATCCATGGCTAAAGAAATTCTTTTTGGCGAGGACGCACGCCGTGCTCTTGAGCGCGGTATTAACACTCTTGCCGATTCCGTTAAGATCACACTTGGCCCCAAGGGTCGCAATGTTGTATTAGACAAGAAGTTTGGCGCTCCCCTTATCACCAATGACGGTGTTACCATCGCAAAGGAAATCGAGCTTGACTGCCCATTTGAGAATATGGGTGCTCAGCTTGTCAAGGAGGTCGCTACCAAGACTAATGATGTTGCAGGTGACGGCACAACCACCGCTACTGTTTTAGCTCAGGCTATGATTCGCGAAGGTATGAAGAATGTTGCTGCAGGCGCTAATCCGATGATTATGAAGCGTGGTATTGCCGCTGCTATCGAGGCTGCTATTGAGGCTGTTAAGGCATCTGCTCAGAAAATCAACGGCTATGAGGACATTAAGCGTGTTGCTTCTGTTTCTTCTGCAAACGAAAAAGTTGGCGAGCTTATTGCCGATGCAATGGAGAAGGTTTCCGCTGACGGTGTTATCACCGTTGAGGAGTCTAAGACCGCTGAGACCTACTGTGAGGTTGTTGAAGGTATGCAGTTTGACCGCGGTTACATCTCCCCCTATATGTGTACCGATACCGACAAGATGGAAGCAGTTATTGATGACGCTTACATTTTAATTACCGAGAAGAAGATTTCCAACACTCAGGAAATTCTCCCCGTACTCGAGCAGATCGTTCAGACCAACAAGAAGCTTGTTATTATCGCCGAGGATATCGAGGGCGAGGCTCTCGCTACCCTTCTCGTTAACCGTCTCCGCGGTACCTTCACCGTTGTCGGTGTTAAGGCTCCGGGCTTTGGTGATCGTCGCAAAGAGATGCTTAAGGATATCGCCATTCTTACCGGCGGTACTGTTGTTTCCGAGGAGCTCGGCATGGAGCTTAAGGATGCTAATATGACACATCTTGGTCGCGCTCGTCAGGTTAAGATTTCTAAGGAAAACACCATTATTGTTGACGGTGCCGGCGACGATGCTGAAATCAAGAGCCGCGTTTCCCAGATCCGCGCTCAGATTGAAGTAACTACCAGCGATTTTGATCGTGAGAAGCTTCAGGAGCGCCTTGCAAAGCTTGCAGGCGGTGTTGCAGTTATCAAGGTCGGTGCTGCTACCGAAGTTGAGATGAAAGAGCAGAAGCTCCGTATCGAGGATGCACTGAACGCTACCCGTGCTGCTGTTGAGGAAGGTATTGTTGCAGGTGGCGGTACGATTTTTGTAAATTGTATCTCTGCCGTAGAGAAGATTGTTTCCAAGTTTGACGGCGACGCTAAGACCGGTGTTCGCATCATTGCAAAGGCACTTGAGGAACCGGTTCGTCAGATCGCAAAGAATGCAGGTATCGATGGTGCCGTTGTTCTTGACAAGATCAAAAACAGCCGCCGCACCGGTTACGGCTACGATGCATTAAACGATAAGTATGCTGATATGATCAAGATCGGTATTGTTGACCCGGCAAAGGTTACCCGCTCCGCTCTTGAGAATGCTGCTTCTATCGCTTCTATGGTTCTCACTACCGAGACCTTGGTTGCTGATAAGAAAGAGCCCGCTCCCGCTGCTGCTCCCGCAGGTATGGACGGCGGTATGGGTATGTACTAAACCGCAAATTAAAAGAGCCGAGCGACGCTCGGCTCTTTTGTTGTATTAAGGAGTTATTATGAAAAAAATTCTTTTTGTATGTCACGGTAATATTTGCAGAAGTCCTATGGCTGAATTTGTGTTCCGTGATATGGTAAAAAAAGCCGGACTTTCGGACAAGGTATATATTGCATCTGCTGCTACAAGTCGGGAGGAGCTTGGTAATCCCGTACATCACGGAACGGTTGCAAAACTTTCCCCTCTCGGTATTTCCACCAAGGGTAAATATGCGGTACAAATGACAAAGGCAGATTATGATGAGTACGATTTACTACTTGCCATGGACCAGCATAATATCCGTAATATGCTGAGAATCGTTGGATCTGACCCGGAAAACAAGATTATGCGACTACTTGACATTACCGATCATCCCCGGGATATTGCTGACCCCTGGTATACAGGCAACTTTGATGAAACCTATGACGATATTGTTGAGGGTTGTGAAGCGTTACTGAAAAAGCTCTTTTAAGAAATTGCCTGCCATAAAAGCACAGAAAATACAAAGACTTGGCGACACTCCGTATCGAACACTTACATATATGCAAAGTATTATCAAAAATATTGCGGATACAGCATTTCCCACTTTACTTATTCTGCCCTGCCACAGTTCATCAAATAAAAGAAGGCTTGCAAACTTAAGAGTTCTGCCTCCGTCAAGCGGCAATGCGGGCAGCAAGTTAAAAAGGGTTAAAATCAGGCTTAAACCCGCAAGAGTGTAGTTTCCCGCAAAACTTAATATTACCCCCAAAATCGCCCCTGCAAACGGTCCTGCAAGGGCGATTATTATTTCCCTTTTATAGCTTATTATTGGATACAGCTTCATTTTGATCTTTGCACCGTATATTCCAAGGTAAATTGTGTCTATTTTGGCGTTGCAAAGTGTCATTGCAATTATGTGTCCTGCCTCGTGTACTGCCGCGGCAATAAGCGCAAGCAAGAATAGTCCGTCGGTATCAAGTATGTAAAACGCGGCTAAGATCAAAATAAAATCAAAGCCTATAAAGAACTTACCTATCCTCATACTTTTATGTAATGGGTCGGATCAAGGCGTTTTGTTCCGTTTCTGACCTCGAAATGAAGATGCGGACCGGTAGATAGTCCCGTGGTGCCCACCTCGGCTATTTTCTGGCCTTTTTTCACCTTAGCGCCACTCTTTACCGTCAGTTTGGAATTATGCCCGTAAAATGAGCGTATGCCGTTTGCATGCTCTATAAGGATATAGTTGCCGTAGGTATCGTTATATTTAGCCTCAAGAACCTTGCCATCTGCAAAGCACGACACCGAAGTCCCGCTTTTTGCCGCTATATCTATTCCCGTGTGAAAACTGGCGTCCTCTATTATTGGATGGTCGCGATAGCCATACTTTGATGTTATGGTACCGTGTAGTGGTGTTGTATAGGAAAAAGAAATATTAACTTTATCATAACTGCAGTAGTTTGGTGGTGGGATTTTAAAAACCTCCGCTTTTGTGTCATCCTGCAATTCTTCACTACTCATTTGAAAAGAGAGTGCTTCTATGGCACTCTCATTGTCTTTTTCATTATAAAAATTTTCTTCTACTATCGGTTCTTCATCAAATACCTCAATTGCTTCCTCTTCGGAGAAAATTTCGCCGATAGCGCTTACCGCACGCTTATAATCTATATCACCGTTTACAACCTGTGACAGTTTTTCCCCAAGATCCGGCGAAACAGTTTTCAAAACCACAGCCGAAATAACGATCAATGCAGAAATACACAACTTTATTAAAAAGATTTTTCCGCTTTTCTTATCCGTTTTCTTTTTCATACACAGCATCACCCCGTGATAATTGTATGAAAAAAAGAGGTGGCATATGCCACCTCTTACCATTTAATATGTGTCATCCATACCTCTTCGGTCTCGCTCTTTTTACCGCGACTCATAAGCGAGTGCATCATATCCTTAGGAGATTTTCCGTTATAGAGAACATCATACGCCGCTTTTGTTATCGGCATCTCAATACCCACCTTCGCAGCAAGCATCATACCGGTCTGAGTTGCATAGTATCCTTCAACAACCGCACCGATTTTCTCGACGGCTTCTTCAGGTGATACTCCCTGACCTATAAGTATACCTGCACGACGGTTACGAGAATGCATAGATGTACAAGTAACAATAAGATCACCCACACCTGCAAGACCCGCAAAGGTCTCACTTGCACCGCCAAGGGCTACACCGAGGCGCGCCATTTCGGTAAGGCCACGAGTCATAAGTGCCGCCTTGGTATTATCGCCAAGACCCATACCGTCACAAACACCTGCACAAAGTGCGATTACATTTTTAAGTGCCGCGCCAAGCTCGACACCGACCATATCCGGAGTGATATAAACGCGGAAACGGTCATTCATAAATACATCCTGAACAGTCTCAGCAACGGATTTATCTTTGCTTGCAACAACAACGGTTGTAGGGATGCCGCGACCAACCTCTTCCGCGTGGGAAGGTCCTGAAAGTACTGATACCTTAGCTTTATCACCAAGCTTTGTTTCAATAACTTCGCTCAGTCTCATACCGCTGGCTCTGTCAATACCCTTGGAAACATTTACAACGATAGTTCCCTCGGAGATGATTTTTGATAAATTCTCCGCGGTTGTGGACACCGCAAATGACGGTGTTGCCATAACAATAAGTTCAGCATCCTTTGCTAAGTTCATATCATCGGTAAGCGCTAAATTATCCGGGAATTTTACACCGGCTAAAAACTGCTTATTCTCACGGTCTTTTGCAAGGGTTGCATATTCCTCGTGTAAAAATGACCACATTGTGACATCATGGCCGTTTTCAGCCAGCATAATAGCAAGGGCACTACCCCAGCCACCGCTGCCAAGTACCATAATCTTCATTACTTGTCACCCTTTCTCTTAAACGAAAACTTGCTTTCTGTGCCTCGGACAAGTCTTACAATGTTTGATCTGTGCATAAATATAACAAGCGCCGCGGTTACAAAACTCAGTATAAATATGGGCGATGTAACACCGTAGCCCAGAATAAGGACCGCCACCGGAAGCATTGCCGCCGCACAAACAGATGCGAGAGAAACAAAGCGGCAGATAAGCACAACAATTATAAATGTACCTAAAATTATCGCAAGGACTCGTATATCAAACACACCGAAGGCAGCAGCCGCAGTAAGGATACCCTTACCGCCCTTGAAGCCGAAAAACACCGGGAAAATATGGCCGATAATAACCGCGGATGCCGCTGTCATCTTACCAATACCGCCAAGCTGACCAAGCTCGCCAAAAAGAATACCCGCAAAAACAACCGCGATGATACCCTTGAGCAGATCGCCCGCCATAACAATGAGGGTTTTTTTGCCGCCCATCATACGATAGGAATTGGTACTGCCGGCGTTTCCGCTGCCATATTCGCGGATATCTTTGCCCATAAGAGCCTTGGACACGATAATGGAAGAATTGATACTTCCGAGAAGATAGGAAACAACAATTACTATAATGTATTTAAGCGCAAGTGACATATTATTAGTCCCCTTTCTGTCGGATGACAATTCGCACCGGAGTGCCCTCTAAGCCGAAGGTTTCTCTTATGCGATTCTCGAGATAACGCTGATAAGAGAAATGAAACAGTTCAGCGTCGTTACAGAACATAACAAAGTTCGGCGGTTTAACGCCAGTCTGGGTAATATAATACACCTTAAGACGCTTACCGCGATCTGTAGGCGGCTGAACACGGGCGGTTGCATCAGCAAGTACATTGTTGAGCATACCGGTGGTTACGCGCATACAGCTCATCTCGTAAACATGGTTTATCATTTCATACAGTTTGTGCACACGCTGACCTGTTTTTGCAGAAATAAACAAAATCGGCGCATATGGCATAAATCCAAGTTCACGACGAACATCCTCGGTAACCTTTTGCATTGTTTTATCGTCTTTTTCAACGATATCCCATTTATTTACAACGATAATTGATGCCTTGCCAGCTTCGTGAGCGATACCTGCAATTTTACTGTCCTGCTCGGTAACGCCCTCGGTAGCATCTATCATAATAAGGCAAACATCTGCTCTGTCAACCGCGAGGGTTGATCGAAGCACAGAGAATTTTTCAATTTCATCGGTAACGCGGGATTTACGACGAATTCCTGCGGTGTCAATGATGTTGTATTTGCCGTGTTCGTTTTCAAAATAAGAGTCCACCGCGTCGCGAGTTGTGCCAGGCACATCACTTACAATAACTCGCTCCTCACCCAAAATCTGGTTGGTAAGCGAGGATTTGCCCGCGTTGGGCTTGCCGATAACCGCGATATTTATAATATCACTCTCGGCATCTTCATCCTCTTCCTTTGGCGGAAAATGCTCTACACAAGCGTCCAGTAAATCACCGGTACCGTGACCGTGAAGTGCAGAAACCGGGATCGGGTCACCCAGACCCAAATTGTAAAACTCATAAAGCTCTGCAGGTGGGTCGCCTACCTTGTCCGCCTTATTAACAGCTAACACAATGGGCTTTTTGGAGCGAAGCAGCATATTTGCCACCTCTTTATCCGCTGCGGTCATACCTGTGCGCAGATCGGTCATTAAAACGATTACATCCGCGTTTTCAATGGCGATAACCGCCTGCTCGCGCATAAATTTTAAAATCTGATTATCGGAATGTGGTTCGATACCACCCGTATCAACAAGGATAAAATCACGGCCGTTCCAATCGCATTCCGCATATAAGCGGTCACGGGTAACACCGGGAGTGTCCTCAACAATGGACATACGCTTACCCACTAATTTATTGAACATCATTGATTTACCCACATTGGGACGACCAACGATAGCAACCATTGGCTTTGCCATTGGACAGCACCTCTCTTTCTGTCTATGCTAAGATAATGTCAAGCAATTCAAAACCATCACTGGGTGTGGGAATTACCCGAACACCAAGCTCGCGCTCTACATCATCAATAGTTACATCATCTAAAAATACATTGGTTTTATGGCGCAACATAACCTCGGGGATCAAAACCCGCTCTCCAACTATGTTTCCGCGAAGAGCTTCAGTAAGATCCTTACCGGTCACAAGTCCCGCCACATTTACAGTATCGCCGAAAAACTTATTTTCAACCGCGACCACTTTGTAGTTAAATATATTATCACATTTTTTTGATAGTTCGTCAATGAGTTTTGCCATAAAAGGTGCGGCAGAAACGCCTGTTGCAAGAGTAAAATCGGAAATTGGGCCATTATCCATAAGTCTGAGTGCAGCCTCCCACTCTTCCTTAAGCAGCGCCATCATTCCTACGCCGTTTTCAAGCTGCGGGAACTCTTCATAAAACTCAGCATCCGGAATATTGCGCTCCGCCTTTATATAAAACTCGTCACCGCAATACACGATGCGAGTGCCGAATTTTTGGGCGCATTTATCGCCGACCTCGTTTACCATATCAAGTATTTCGGCGGCTTTTTCCTTGTCAACCGGAGTAAGCGGATACAGACCGTCACGATACTTGGTTATGCCTACCGGTACAACGGATATGCTGTTAACCGCGGGTGCCAGTGAAATAAGCTCGTCCAAGGACTTTTGCAATATTTCACCGTCATTTACGCCCGGACAAATAACAAGCTGACAATTAAGCGTAAGTTCCGCCTCGGCAAAACGGCGCATTATATTCATACACTCGCCTGCTCTTGGATTGCCCAGCATTAAACGGCGCACCTCAGGGTCGGTAGCTTGTACGGAAATATTAATTGGCGAAAGTCGCATTGCTATCATACGCTCAATATCGTCTTCACTTAAATTTGTGAGTGATATGTAATTACCCATCAAGAAAGACATGCGCGCATCGTCGTCCTTGAAGTAAAGAGTTTCGCGCATATTGGGAGGTAGCTGGTCGATAAAACAGAAGATGCATTTGTTGGCACATCTTTTCTGCTTGTCCATAAGATAGGTTTCAAAATTAAGGCCTAAGTCCTCGCCCTCACGCTTTTTAATCTTTACCTCACGAGTATCAAGCGTTAAGGCAAGTTTTTCTTCGTAGGAATAGAACTTATAATCAAGTACATCGCGAATAATGTGCCCGTCGATTTTAAGGAGCGTTTCACCCGCCATAATCTTAGCGCGATATGCAGGACTGTTTTTATCGACACTTGTGATTTTTGCACCCATCTTACACACCTCCTTACAGAAAAAATAGAGGGGGATAAAAACATCCACCTCTACCCTTTATACCATAAACCAAATACGCTTTATAGGAGCGCCACGCACTTACTTTGCCTCAACAACCTGGCGATCGTTGTAGAATCCGCAAGCCTTGCAAGCTCTGTGGGATAATCTCATCGCACCGCACTTCGGGCACGCGGAAATTCCCGGCAGGGACAGCTTCCAGTGTGCATTACGATTCATATCGCGTCTGGATTTGGAATGTTTTCTCTTTGGTACTGCCATGAGTGGACACCTCCTTAGGGTTTGTTCCGTTATTTTTTATTCGTCAAGCAGCTCGAGCAGCTTGGAAAGTCGTGGGTCAACTTCTTTCTTTGCGCAGCCGCAATCTGACAGATTTAAATTTGCACCACATTTGTGACACAGGCCTTTGCAATCTTCCTTACAAAGATTTTTCGTAGGAAGTTCTAAGATGAATGTCGATGCCGCAAGTTCATCGGGGATAAATTCATCATTTTCACAGACGATAATGCTATCGTCTTCCTCGCCTTCAACACTGTCGGCAAGAACCGCTTCAAAGGATACCGTGTGCTTGCGACAAATAGGCTCAATACAACGGTCACAAACCGTCTCAATCTCACCCTCCATTGTCATTTCAAGCATTAAATAGCCGGCACGGTTTCTCACATCACCGGTAACCTTAACCGGAGACGGTACAGTGGGTTCACGGTCAACTATTGAGATGTCTATCGAAAACGGAATATGAGCGCCAACCTCATGTTTTATGGGCCTTAAATCAATTTTCATATTACACCTCGCATAATGGTACAAATGGTATTATACTGTTAATTAACCCATTTGTCAAGATTTTTCTTTGAATTTCTTTTAAAATATGATATTATATCCTTGTTAGTTTTATTATCACTTTTTAGGAGCTAATTATGAAGGATTTTATCATCGGCAAAAACGATGCAGGGCAAAGACTTGATAAGTTTATCCTCAAGGTATGCCCTCGCCTGCCCAGTAATTTAATGCAAAAATACATTCGCTTAAAGCGTATTAAAGTAAACTGTAAGCGCGCAGAGCGCGACCTCAGATTAATTGAGGGTGATTTAGTTGAGATGTATGTAAATGATGAGTTTTTTGATGAGCAACCCTCATCTCAGCGTTATATGACCCTAAAACCTCAGCTGAACATTGTTTACGAGGATGAGAATATCCTTCTTTTGGACAAACGCCCGGGTATTTCCGTGCATGAGGACGAAGATAAGTCCAAGGACACGCTGATAGATCATATTCAAGCATACTTATATCAGAAAAAGGAGTGGGACCCTGAGGCCGAAAATTCCTTTGCACCTGCCCTTTGCAACAGAATTGACAGAAATACCGGCGGCATTGTAATTGCCGCAAAAAACGCCCCAGCACTTCGCATTATGAATGCAAAGATAAAACTTCGCGAAATGAAGAAGTGTTATCTTTGCATTGTTTCCGGCACTCTTAATCCGAAAAACGGACGGCTCGAGGGTTTTCTGTGGAAGGATGCAAAGGAAAACCGTGTTTATGTCAAAAAAGCACGCACTCCCGGCGCTAAAAGTGCCGCACTTATTTATAAGACCATTAAAGTACGCGGCGAGCTGTCCCTTGTAGAGTGCGAGCTTATTACAGGCAGAACGCACCAAATAAGAGCGCAGATGGCAGACGCGGGACATCCCCTGCTGGGTGACGGAAAGTATGGCGACTATGCTTTGAATAAAAAGTATAAGCGCCAGATACAAGCGCTCTACTCCTACAAGTTGACCTTTGATTTCAAAACCGATGCAGGAGAACTTTCCTACTTAAACGGCAAGACCTTCAAGGTCAACAATGTAGACTTTGCGAACGAATACTTTGGCGAATGGTGATTTAAATGGCAAATTTCAAGACAAACACGATGCGTATACTTGAAGCGAATAAAATAAGTTACGATTTGCATACCTACGAGAGTGACGGCGATTTCGACGGACAGTCGGTTGCTAAAAAGATAGATAAAGATCCAAGTCAGGTTTTTAAGACTCTGGTCACAGTTGCACCGTCTAAAAATTACTATGTTTTTGTAGTACCGGTTTTAAACGAGCTTGATTTAAAGAAATGCGCAAAAGCGGTGGGTGAAAAAGCTGTTGAAATGATACAAGTCAAGGATATAAATAAGGTAACCGGTTACATAAGAGGCGGTTGCTCGCCCATTGGTATGAAAAAGCAATATGTGACGGTTATCGATGCCTCTTGTATGAATTTCGACACCATAGTTTTTAGCGCCGGCAAAATAGGCTACCAAGTGGAGGTATCACCAACAGAATTAATCAGCTTGATAGATGGAAAAATAGAAACTATTACAAGATAAAATAATAGATATATAATAAAGGCACACATCACATCGTGGTGTGTGCCTTTATTTGAAATATCCAATTAATTAAGCTTAACTATTTCATATTCTCGTGTGCCATAAATCCTTTGAACTTGATAAAGACTGTCATCGATCCAATAAGTGATCTTATCTTCTGCCTCATCATTTGTGTAGATATTGGTGCAAATCAGATTGTGCTTTTCGTTCGTACCACCACAAGAAAGCGGCAAAATATGATGTATGTTCCAACCGCAATAAATTATTTTGCCCCAATGATTGACACAAAAATCATCATCTCCGTATCCGTCTCGGCACATAAGATTCCCGTGGAAATCCTCAGCAAATTGAGCATTGCCGAAATATTCTTCCCACAAACGAAGTGCATTGGCTTTGTTTATTTTCATAGTACCACCTCTAATAAGAGCATAGCGAAATTAAAAAGCAGTAAATCCAAAATCTTCAAATGTATATTCAAGCTTTTCAACTGAAATGAAATTCTCAAGACAAGAAATCAGATTGCATACGCCTTCTCGGCTAATTTCCATAAATTCATTCTGTTCATCTGCCGAGCCAGTGTATTTACTGCAATTTAACGGATAGCTCTCCGTGAATTCAGAGGCTGTTATCGTTCCTTTTGCCTCATAAATCGGTTCACCTGTATCTCTGTAATAATGAGATGCTACATATTCATATTTGCCGGTATAATTTTTAGGAACATACAAGTAAAAATTGATGCTGAATGTATCATCTATAACTCTATGTAAGCAAAACTCTATCGTATCAGTATCTCCCCAATAATATAGCGAAAAGTCTTCGGCTGCATTGCCGCCGTAATTATCAGCGGTTTTAGAATAATAACAGTAGTCCCCGTTGGTAGTACCGTTTTGAACTACGAAATTTTTAAGATAATCATATAAGTCTTCAATATTTTTTTCAGATACAACTACTTCAGCATCGCCGGAATCCATATTACTCGTATTGCTTGAATCAGAATTTCCGAATTTCCACAGCAGAACAACGGCGAGCAAAACAGCAATTACTACAATACATCCAATTAAAATATATATTCTTTTGTTTTTCTTTTCGCACATAGTTTTTTCTCCTCCAATAGATTTCAAATTACCGTCTGTTAATAGATCATCAGTAGAAACATTAAATAATTTAGCCAAGGCAACTATATTATCGAGAGACGGCTGTGTCTGCCCTGTTTCCCACAAACTGACACTCTGTCTTGTAACTTCTAATTCTTCTGCCAATTCGTCTTGTGACATATTATTTGATTTTCTAAATTTTTTGATATTTTCGCTTAACAAAAAAGTTCCTCCTTTTTTCAGTTCATAATATCATTTTAGCAGTTCGCGAGGAAAAATCAACCAAATTCTTTTGGAACATTGTCAAGTAGCGCTTGCTTTTTTGCAAAACAGTCTCTTTAGGCGTTGTATTTAATCAAATTATCCGCAAAAATCAAAAACTGCATATTCAAGGTGTATTTGTACCGAAGGCGCAACATACTTATAATAATATTTTCTCATACGGACACAAATACAAAAGAGCAAGTCATACGACTTGCTCTTCTAATGGCAGCCGGACTAGGATTCCTTTTCTGTGGAAAAGCCACGTCGGTTACAAAGTGCCACCGGCACTTTGTTAAGAGCCGCCTTTCGAATCCTTCAAATCTAACTACAAAACAAATAAACACACCACAATGTGGTGTGCTTATTTGTTTTGGCAGAGCCGAATGGTTTAGATGACAGGTGAAGTCATAATTGCAATTCTGAAAATTCTAAAATGTATTTTTTAGGAGCAAGATCTTTAAATATATAAATTGTTTCTGTAAACATTTCATTGACAGAAATATTATGCTTAGATACACGTCCGGAATCAACCACTATATTTTGGTCATCATATAATTTCCAAACAATATAACATTTAGCAGAAGCCCCGTTTTTTTCATCAAATGTTTTCTCACATAAAAGTTGAATAAGAACGCTTCCGTTTTTTTGAATAACATCTGCCTTATGCACTTTACAAGAAGAATACCATTTACCAAACGAAGAAGTATATTTAAATTCTTCAGGTAAATTATTTTTGACAATTATTTCGCACTCCGCTTTATTATCATTAACAGAGTTTTTTTGAGTATTGACATCATTCTGGATTTCTTCTTTTTCTTCCATTGTTTTCTCGACAACAGTTACCTTGCATAGGTTCTTTTCTTGGTCTGGGTCACATATGTAAAATGTTCCAACCTCTCGTGCAACAAATGTTTGAAAGCCTTGTTCTTCGTTGTGTGGTGAATAACCTCGTACTGGATCCCAATAACCCTTAACCGTTATATCATTTGACCAATCCAACTCTCCTGTTTCTGTTATTTCACGACATCTACAAAAGGGTTCCTTAACGTTTTTAGGCCAATATTCTAATATAAAATCATCCCCTTTTTCAACAATTATGCTTTCGGGATACATTTTTTCAAGAAGTGGCTCATTATCTATATATTGTTCAGTCTGTTCTTCCATATTTTGGTATGTTTCATCAGTGTTTTTTATGTTATTTTTAATTAAAGCGTATCCGCAAAACAACACAAGGAAACATAAAATAATTATTGCACCTGTAACCAACGATTTTTTTATTTCCTTAAAAGTGCTCTCTGTTTCTTCCGTTAGATTATCAATCTGTTCATTTTTAGATTTTTCCTTAATTTCCATTATTCATCATATCCTCCTCGACAAAAAAGTGCGCAGCCGAAGCTACGCACTGAAAAATGCACAACTCCGTTTGCTGCGACACAAATCTCGACATCTCATACAAGTATGCGAAAATAGAGCATGCATTTTTACCAAAAGGTAAAAAAATACACACTTATATGAGATAAGTCAAATATTAAGATTTATGTCGCGAATATAGTATAACACATTAAGGAAATTATTGCAATATAAAAAATGCTATCAATCTCAAATGATAGCATTTTATAAGATTTAAACAGATTAAATTTTGTCCTCAGTTCAAGTCTGGTTCAAAACCGCTTGACATCTACCCTTTTGTTTCAAAACTGCTTTTTTGAAAAAGCCCTCAAACCATTGAAAGAAGCGAACAATTTAGATGACATCTAAATTGTTCGCTTCTTTTGGCAACCGGACTAGGGTTCCTTTTCTGTGGAAAAGCCACGTCGGTTACAAAGTGCCACCGGCACTTTGTTAAGAGCCGCCTTTCGAATCCTTCAAATCTAACTACAAAACAAATAAGCACACCACAATGTGGTGTGCTTATTTGTTTTGGCAGCCGGACTAGGATTCGAACCCAGACAAACAGAGTCAGAGTCTGCTGTGCTACCCTTACACAATCCGGCTATTTCCATTGCCTTGTGGCAACTATTATAGTATAACCGATTTTCAGAATTTGTCAACACTTTTTTAAAAATTTTCCACCTGAGTTTTTTAACTCGGGTGGAAAATTTTACTTACATAATAGTTCTTTATCGTTTGACAATATTAAGAACCCAGTGTCAGGTATGCTTGCAACAACATAACCGAAATGAGCACGATACTTTTTGCCGTTTAAAACATCAATAAGACCACACTCAGATTTTAAATACAGTTTTTTCTCCCCGTTTGCAACGCAGAAAAGAACGCGCTGTTTTTCATCCTGCCGCTCACAGATAAGTACATCATCCTGCACCTCAACCGCAAAATCACCATATTGCATGGCTGTAGAGTTATTTTTAAGCTGTCCCAGTTTTTTGTAAAACTCACAAAGCTCATTATCCTCTTTACCCCATGGGTAATATGCGCGGTTAAAAGGATCGGCACCTCCCTGCATTCCGACCTCGTCACCGTAATAAATCGTTGGTGATCCGGGATAAGAATACTGAAGGGTTGCGGCGCGCATAAGGCGGGCTTTACCGAGCTTTATTTCGTCCTCATTGAGCCTAAAATGCGCCTGTTGTTCTCGTGTCATATCTTTTATATCAGGCCGAGCAAGGGCGGTCAGAGCGCGCACGGTATCGTGTGTGCCGATATGGTTCATAAGCGAGTGGAGAACTTTTTTCGGGTAATGAAGTGCGATGGTGCGCATTATGTCAGCAGAGTCTTCAGCACTCATAGAGCCGCTTACAAAGCCGAGAATGGCATCCTTTATTGGATAATTCATTACGCCGTCGAGCTCACGCTCGGTAAAATACTTACGACGCGTATTGTATGCGATTTTATTCGAAGCATCTTCCCACACTTCACCGATAATAAGAGCATCGTTCTTTTTGGACTTTACCACATCATATAAATGAGCAATAAACTCATCGGGTAATTCATCGGCAACATCAAGTCGCCAGCCGGAAATTCCGCAATCCATCCAATGTCTTGCAATTTCAGCGATGTGAGCCTTATAACTCTCTTCATTTTCACGGACCTGTGGCAGTGTTAAAATGCCCCACCAGGACTCATAGGTACCATCATAAAAGTTGAACCAGCTGCGATATGGCGACTCTTCAGACTGATAGGCACCAATGGTGTCGTATCTTCCCTCGCGGTTGAAATAAATACTGTCTGAACCCACATGATTGAACACACCGTCCAAAATAACGCGCATACCGTGCCGCTTAGCACTGTTGCAAAGCTTTTTAAGGTCAGCATCAGTGCCAAAATGAGAATCGATCTTTGAAAAGTCCGCAGTATTGTACTTATGATTTGACCACGCCTCAAAAATCGGACTTAAATACAGTGTTTTTACACCTAAGGATTTTAAATACGGTAGTTTTTTTCGTATACCCGCAAGATCACCGCCAAAAATATCGCCGTTTATCTCATTTGGAAGATAATCCGGTATTTCCTCGGTATTGTGATGCACGCGAAAATCCGGGTCACTATCCAACGGTTTCGTGCTCCCGCGATTAAATCTGTCAACAAAAATGTGATAAGTAACGCCTTTTCCATACCACTCCGGCGGCGCAATGTTCTTATCATAAATCGACAACTGATATACCTCTTCCCCTGCTGTATACCAGTAGAGGCCGCGCATATCGGAGGTATCGAGACAAAACTCGTACACATCCTCACCGTTGTCCAAAAGCTCTATCCATTCCATTTTTTCGGTGATGTTAAAGCTTCTGTCATCGGAGTAAACACTTAAGTAAAGGTACGGGTGAGTACTACGAAGTGCGTGTGCCCGAAAGCACACGCACTCGCCCTGCTCCGCCGTACCAAGTGGAGCAAATTTTATCATAATTCTAACGGCTTGATACCCCAAATGTTGTTTGCATACTCATAGATACTGCGATCTGCGGCAAAACGACCTGCTTTCGCAATATTAACGAGGGATTTGCTGTTCCAAGTAAGCTGGTCAGCATAATCAGCCGCTAAAGTGTCTGCAACGCGGCAGTAGTCCTCAAAGTCAGCAAGTAACATATAGGTATCATTCATAACAAGACTGTTAACAACATTGGGGTATGCATCTCTGTGAATGCCAACACCGATTCCGTTTCTTAAATGATCAAGAATACGACGGAGTTCGGGGTTGTGCTCATAGTAGCTGTGCGGTGCATAGTTCGGTCTCTTCTGATCTACTTCATCGCTGGTCATACCAAAGATGTAGATGTTCTCACGACCAACAGACTCACAAATCTCAACATTAGCACCGTCCATAGTACCGAGAGTAAGTGCGCCGTTTAACATAAACTTCATATTACCGGTACCGGATGCTTCCTTACCTGCAATTGAAATCTGCTCGGAAACTTCAGCCGCAGGAATTAAACACTCAGCCAAGGTTACACTGTAGTCCTCAAGGAATACTACCTGGAGGTACTTGGATGCAACAGGATGGGCCTCAATCTCGCTGCGAAGAGAATGGATAAGCTTAATAATTCTCTTAGCCATAACATAGCCGGGCGCAGCCTTTGCCGCAAAGAAGTAAATCTTCGGCTGGAAGTCACCATTGGGATTATCAATGATTCTGTGATAATCACGCATAATCTTTAAAACATTTAAGAGCTGGCGCTTATACTCGTGCAGACGCTTTGCCTGTACATCAAAGATAGCGCCGTCGATATTACGGATACCGTAACGCTTAACAAAACGCTCTTTATTGTTCTTTTTGATCTTCTCAAGCTGTTTTGCAACCTCTTTATCGTCCTTGAACTTAATAAGCTTCTCAAGCTCGCTCGGGTTCTTTAAATAGTCGCCGCCGATAAGCTCATTGATTAACTTATTAAGCTCGGGGTTGGACTGTGCACTCCAACGACGGATAGCAATACCGTTGGTAACATTGGTAAACTTCTCCGGATAGAGTGTATAGAACTCGTTAAACACATCGTCCTTTAATATCTCACTGTGTAATGCGGAAACGCCATTCGTAGAGAAGGTACCGGCAACACAGAGGTTTGCCATACGAACTTCATTATCACAAATGATAGACATACGCTTAATGCGGGCATCATCATAAGGAATTTTCTCACGAAGCTCACAGCAGAAACGGCGGTCGATTTCCTGCACGATCTGCCAGAGACGCGGAAGAAGTGAACTGAAAAGGGATACAGTCCAGCGCTCAAGAGCTTCAGCCATAACCGTATGGTTAGTATAGGCAATTGAGCGTGAAACAATGTTCCAAGCCTCATCCCAGCCAAGGCCTTCCTCATCCATAAGGATACGCATAAGCTCCGGAATAGCAACGGTAGGATGGGTATCATTAACATGGATAACAACATGATCTGCAAGGTTATGAACAGTACCGTGACGCTTTTTGTGCTCAGCCACGATAAACTGAATGGTAGCAGAAGTAAAGAAATACTGCTGCTTTAAGCGAAGAGATTTACCCTCCGGATGGTTATCTTCAGGATATAAAACCTTTGAAATAGCAGCAGCCATAGCCTCCTGCTCAGTAGCACGGACATACTGACCTTTTGCAAAAAGGCTCATATCGATGGTTTCCTTGCTCTTTGCGCGCCATAGTCTTAAGGGAGATACCGTATCGCTCTTGTAGCCGGAAACGAACATATCGTGCGGTACCGCTAAAACGAGATCATAGTCGTGGTGTTTGAATACAAGACGATCATTCTCCCAACATTCCTCGATCCAACCGCCGAAGCGAACCTCACGGGTCTCGTCAAGATTAGGTACAAGCCAAGCGCCACCGGTGTTGAGCCATTCATCGGGAAGCTCTACCTGCTCACCGTCAACGATGCGCTGCTTGAAGATACCGTATTCGTAAAGAATGGAAAAGCCCCATGCAGGATATCCGCCGGTAGCAAGAGCGTCCTGATAGCAGGCTGCAAGACGGCCAAGTCCGCCGTTACCGAGACCTGCATCGCGCTCGATATCTAAAAGATCATCAAAATCAACCTTAAACTGGCTCTTAACGCACTTTTTGAAAGCGTCAAGCAAGCCTAAGTTAAACAGATTGCTTTTAAGACTTCTGCCAACTAAAAATTCCATAGACAGATAATAGATCTGTTTGGGTGCGGTCTTTTCAACAGCTTCAGCGGTTTTGACCCACTTTTCCATTAAAATATCTCGCACCAAGAATGCACAGGTCATATATACCTGCTCTATTGTAGCGTCCTCGGGGTCACGGCCAAAGTGGCGGCGTAATTTTCCCTCGAGGGCGCTTTTTAGTTCCTTTTGTGTCATATATATCCCCTTTCAAAACCGGAAACTTTTATATAAGCTCGCGATATAACTCGGTGTATTTCTCTGCAGAACTCTTCCATGAGAAGTCGTACTTCATTCCACGGCGCATCATTTTCTCCCATGAAGTGCGGTCATCATTCCAAAGAGCGATCGCATTGCAGAGGATATTGAACATATCGTTTGCATCATACTGAGAGAATGAGAAGCCGAGTCCCTGATTTGTATACTTATTGTACGGAATTACAGTGTCGCGAAGACCGCCGGTCTCGCGGACTACCGGAATTGTGCCATAGTGCATAGCTATCATCTGTGCAAGACCACAAGGCTCGCTCTGGGACGGCATAAGGAAAATATCTGCACCTGCATAGAACTTCTGTGCAAGGTCAGCATTAAAACCGATATTTACAGCAAGCTTTGTGGGATACTGCCAAGCTTTGTCGCGGAGGAACTGCTCATACTGCCAGTCACCGCTACCGAGTACAACCACCTGAACATCCATATCAAGGAGTCGATCGAGAACTTCACACACGAGATCCATACCTTTATGCTTTACAAGACGAGTAACCATAGCAATAAGCGGAACATCGTCGCGTACAGGAAGATTTACAAATTCCCGTACAGCGTCCTTGTTCTCCTTCTTATTCTTAAGACTACGATCTGTGTAGTTCTTGAAAATGCGTGGGTCGTTCTTGGGTGAGATGTTCATATCGATACCGTTGATGATACCGGAAAGTTTGTGTGCTTCGCGGTTCAAAACAGACTCCAAGCCGTGACCATATGCAGCAGTTTTAATTTCTTCAGCATATGTGGGGCTTACAGTTGTAACCTTATCCGCGAAGATAATAGCGCTCTTTAAAAGGTTAACATCGCGGTCATGGCGCATTACGCCGTTATCAAACAACTCATACGGAAGGCCAAGAACATTTTCCATAATGTCGCGGCCAAATCTGCCCTGATACTCGATATTGTGAATGGTGAACACGGTCTTGATACCTGCATATGCAGGGTCAGTTGCATACACGGTACGAAGGAATACCGGTACCAAAGCGGTCTGCCAGTCGTGACAATGGATAACATCGGGCTTTTCGCCGAGTGTTCCGATAAGTGTCAGTACCGCGCGGGAGAAGAAAGAAAATCTCTCACCATCATCATATGCACCATACAAAGTTCCGCGTCTGAAATAGTACTCGTTATCGACAAAGTACCAAGTAACACCGTTTTCCTCAAGCTTGAAAATGCCACAGTACTGGCTACGCCAAGCAACGGGTACATATACGCTTGTGATAAAGGTAAGGCGCTCACGAACCTCTTGAGGTACCGCATCATATAAAGGAAGAACAACGGAAACCTCGCACTCTTCACTGACAAGTGAGGGCGGGAGCGAGCCGATAACATCGCCTAAGCCGCCGGATTTCACATAAGGAACTGCCTCAGATGCTGCAAATAATATCTTCATATTACTCTCTCCTTACTTAAATTTTACTTCCCTTGGCAATAACAAGGGGATAATTTGGAGCACCAACGATTTTCATACCGTTGGATATAACAACATTTTTATCAGTGATGCAGTTTTCAACAACCGCATCCTCGCCGATCTCGGTGGACTGCATAATAATTGAATTCTTTACCACTGCGCCCTTTGCCACCTTTACAGAACGGAAGATAATTGAATTTTCAACCTTGCCCTCGATAATACAACCGTCAGCAAGCATAGAATTAACAACCTCAGCCTCTTCACCGTGCTGAGTAGGCATTTCATCACGAACCTTGGTGTAAATCTTATCGCCGGAGAACAAATCGTTTCTGATTTCCGGGTCAAGAAGTGCCATATTAGCATGCAGGAAGGTCTCAATAGAGTCAACCTTCTCCACATATTCATCACAGCACCAGCCGTAAATATCGAGATCCTGCGCCATTTCCTGAAGGATATTGCGCTCAAAATCAAGTTTATTGTGGGCCATACACTGGCTGACAAGGAATTCAAGAAGCTCGCGCTCGATAATATAGATACCGAGAGCCATCTTGCTGTGAAGCTGGATACCCTGGTCGATGGTAACATCTATTACGCGACCATTGTCGTCGACATCAAGGAATGCATTACCGTGGAAGCGTGAAGGATCAAATACATCCTTCTGATAAGCGACGGTTAAATATGCGTGCTTTTCAATGTGGTATTCCAATAACTTATTATAATCAATATTACCAACAATATTTGAGTCACAAACAAGAACATACTTTGCGCGGCTGCGACGAATGTAGTCCAGCATACTGTAAAGTGTTTCCACCTTGCTTGCGCCGGCCAGACTTCCGGTAGTGGATCCCGACTGCGGGAACACGGTGAGGCCGCCTTTTTTACGGTTTAAGTCCCAAACCTTACCGGAACCGATATGATCCATAAGAGAGTAGAAATTACTTCTTGTAGAAATGCCTACCTCGCGAACGCCGGAATTAACAAGGCTTGATAAAGTAAAGTCGATAAGGCGGTAACGGCCGCCAAAAGGAACGGATGCGATTGTACGGTGCATGGTAAGCTCACGCATAGCGTTAAAGCGTTCCTGAACCAAGATGATACCTAATGTTTCCTTCATCATAACGACACCCCCTTATTCTTCTGCCGCAAGCATTTCGCCTGCCGGTACATTTGCATTGTCAGCAATGACAACGCCGCTGCCTAAAACGGCTATCTTTTTATCCTCCAGGCACTCACCCACTGTTGCGCCTGCACCGACGGTTACATGCTCTGCCAAAATTGAGCACTCGACCTTAGCGCCTGCTTTGATGACGCTGCCCGGCATAATGATGGAGTCACGGATCACAGCGCCCTTTTCAACGGTTACACCGTAGAAAATAATAGAGTTTGTAACCTCGCCTTCGACATTACAACCTTCGGCAATCAGTGAATGACGAACCTTTGCACCCGCTGCAATATACTGAGGCGGAAGTGCGGGATTACGCGCGTAGATGCGCCAGTATTCATCGTGGAGAATAAGTCCGCTACCCTTACGGAGAATGTCCATATTAGCCTCCCAAAGGCTGTCGATGGTACCTACATCCTTCCAGTAGCCCTTATACTCATATGCATACATCTTAAGACCATCACTGAGCATTTTGGGAATGATGTCATGGCCAAAGTCGTTCTTGCTGTTTTCGTCGCGCTCGTCCTCAACGAGATAACGACGGAGAACCTGCCAATTGAAGATGTAAACACCCATAGAAGCCTTTGTGCTCTTGGGGTTCTTGGGCTTCTCTTCAAATTCGTAAATACGGTTATCGTCACGGGTGTTCATAATACCGAAACGGGATGCCTCCTCAAGGGGAACATCGATTACCGCTATGGTACAATCAGCACCCTTTTCCTGATGCTCCTTGAGCATCCAGTCGTAGTTCATTTTATAGATGTGGTCACCTGACAGAACAAGCACATAATCCGGGTCATATGCATCAACGAAGTTGATGTTCTGGCAAACAGCATTCGCTGTACCCTTATACCAGTCACCTCTGGTGCTGGTCATATAAGGCGGGAGAATCGCCACACCGCCACGGGTACGGTCGAGATCCCAGGGCTGGCCGTTGCCGATATAGGTATTAAGCTCAAGAGGTTGATACTGTGTAAGAACACCGACGGTATCAATACCGGAGTTTACACAGTTAGACAGCGGGAAATCAATAATGCGATATTTGCCACCAAAAGGCACAGCAGGTTTTGCAACATTCTTGGTAAGCACACCAAGACGGCTTCCCTGTCCGCCGGCAAGCAGCATTGCGATACATTCTTTTTTCGTAGTCATACTATCTCTCCTTTGCTGATTTTTTACATTCGCGTCGATAGACTGTTACGCTCATGGGTAATATATCTGTAACTATTCCGTGAGAAAACTCGCCGTAATTGGCACGAGTACTTGAAACGGTTCGCAGATTATTACCTGCACCGCCAAAGCGCTCCTCCTCGGTGGTAAACACCGGAACATAATTACCTGAACTTGGAACCGGTATGGTTGCACCCTCCCACCTGACCGGTGAAAAGTTACAAACCACAACAAGGGTCTCTCCCCTTTTATTTCGTCTTATAAAGGCTAAAATATTTCTATCACTCTCATCTGGCATAAGCCACTTAAAGCCGTCCCAACTATCCTCGATCTGCCAAAGCTGAGAATTGGTCAGATAGAAACTGTTAAGTTCTCGCACAAAGGTATGATACTTTTTATGCATATCATATTCAAGCAGGAACCAGTCAAGCTGTTTTGTATAATCCCACTCGATGAACTGACCAAATTCACTTCCCATAAAGGTAAGTTTTTTGCCCGGGTGCATCATCATATACCCCATCATTGCGCGAAGTCCCGCGAATTTTTGGAGATACTCGCCGGGCTGCTTCTCAATAAGTGAGCATTTACCGTGTACAACCTCATTATGAGAAAATGGCAGTACATAATTTTCTGAAAACGCGTAGGTCAGCGAAAAAGTAAGCTTATTGTGACATCCTTGTCTGAAATACGGGTCTGTCGAAAAATAAGAAAGCGTGTCATTCGTCCAACCTGTGTTCCATTGAAAGTTAAAGCCCAGACCACCGTCATATGGCGGCTTGGTAACCATCGGCCACGCCGTGGACTCCTCCGCAATCATCATTGTATCCGGAAACCGGGAGAGCACCGCGCTGTTAAGCTCTCTCAAGAATGAAATCGCTTCTAAATTCTCGTGTCCGCCGTAGCAATTTGGTCGCCACTCATCACGGTCATAGTCGAGATAAAGCATACTTGCTACTGCATCTACCCGAATTCCGTCGATATGATATTTGTCGATCCAGAACATAGCGTTCGAAATAAGGAATGCTCTTACCTCATGCCGGCCATAATCGAAGACGCAGGTGTCATATTGCTTGTGCTCGCGTTTCAGCGGGTCAGTATACTCATAAAGCCAGCTACCGTCAAAACGATAGAGGCCGTGTTCATTCTTTGGAAAACACGACGGTACCCAATCCACAATAACGCCTATTCCACTCTGATGGCACATATCAATAAAATACATCAGATCGTGAGGTGTTCCCAGTCTTGAAGTTGGTGCGAAATATCCGCTCACCTGATATCCCCAAGTGCCGTCACAGCAATATTCTGCAACGGGAAGAAGTTCAATGTGAGTATAGCTCATCTCCTTAGCATACAAAACAAGCTCATATGCAAGTTCACGGTAGGTATAGGGATTTCCATCCTCGTGAAGCCGCCAGGAAGAAAGCTGTACCTCGTATATATTCAGCGGTCTGTCATATGGCGTGTATTTCTTTTTGTATTTAAGCCACTTATCATCGCCCCATGTATAGCCGTTTATGTCGTATAATTTTGACGCGCTTCCGGGGCGTGTTTCATAATGATATGCATAAGGGTCGGACTTTAAGTGAACCTCTCCGTCCTCACCACAGATGGCATATTTATACGCGTCATATACCTTAAGATCCGGAACAAGTATTTCCCAAATTCCGACATCGTTCCGGGTCATTGCATTTGCGTCTTTGTTCCATCCGTTAAAGTCGCCTACAACCGACACACCTTTCGCATTGGGTGCCCAAAGTGTAAAGCGAACGCCGTTTTCTTCAAAATGCGCACCGAGGTTATTGTATGCATTATAATTATCACCGGCATAGAATTTCTCTGCCCATGAATTGCCCCCCACAGCATACTTCCCCCTTTTACCTTACTAATAAATATAAGTATATCACTAATTTTTATTAATTGCAAATGTTTAAGCATAAAAAAACCGCAGAAATTTCGTGTTTTCTGCGGTTTTTTTGCAATTTTCCTTTTATCCGATGAAATTTTGTGTCCAATAGGTGCTGTAACTACCATTTCCGGTTACATAACCTACACCAATCTGAGTGTAGCTAGAATTTAAAATATTGGCGCGATGACCCTCGGAATTCATCCAAGCCTCTACTACCTCTTCCGGCGTCTTCTGTCCTGCGGCGATGTTCTCACCCGCACTGCGGTAGCTTATACCGGCGGACTTTATTCTGTCAAAGGGTGTCTTTCCCTCCGGTGTGTTGTGGCTGAAAAAGCCTCTTGTTGCCATATCTTTGGAATGTGCACGAGCAACCTGCGCAAGCTCATCATTCCAGGAAAGTGCTGACAGACCGTACTTAGCGCGCTCTGCATTTACAAGCTCCAGCACCTTTAATTCATATGCATGTGCATTTTGTTCCACTTCCGGCGTCTCCGGAGTTTCAGGCGCTTCAGGTACCTCAGGTACTTCCGGAACTATGGGTGTTTCGGGGATCTCCGGGTATTGGGGAATTTCCGGAATACCCGGAATGCAAGGTAAGTTTTGCAAACTGTCACAGATAATGTCTTCCCAATTACAATTCCAATTAAATTTTATGCACTCAGGCTTATATGCCGCCTGTCCCGTGGTTGCGAGAGCACCCGTTGCAGCGACCGCAAGAAGGAGTGCTGATATTCTTTTTTTATTCATCTCTTTCTCCTTTCAAATAATATCGCCCGTACAAAAGCCGGCATTAATATGTACACACGATAAAATAGCCAAATCGAAAACTTTTTACTCGACTTGATGTTGGTATTTTAGCATTTTATGACGATAATTTCAACATTTTGTGCCGTGTAGTTTTTGGCAGGCGCGGGTATATATTCCATAAGTTTTTCATATATTTGAAAGGATGATAAAAGTTGGCAGAAAACAAGCTGTTTTTACTCAAATACTGCCGTATTTAGGAGGTATTTCCAATGAAAAAAATCGTGTCTTTTCTAATTTTTATATCGCTTTTTGTTACATCCGCCTTTGCCGCACCTGAAATCCCAGCCGCATCAGGTGTGCTGATGGAGCGTGACACCGGAAAAATATTATACGAAAAAGAAGGTCATACCCGTCTCGCCCCTGCAAGTGTCACTAAAGTGATGACACTGCTTTTGGTTATGGAAGCCATAGAATCGGGGAAAATATCTCTCAACGACACGGTCACCACCAGCGCACATGCCGCTAGTATGGGCGGGTCTCAGGTGTTCCTCGAGGAAGGCGAAACAATGAGTCTTGACGATATGCTAAAGGCCACGGTGATCTCCTCTGGCAACGACTCAGCAGTTGCATTGGCAGAGCACATTGCAGGTAGTGAAGAAAGTTTTGTGGAGCTTATGAATGCTCGGGCGAAGGAACTTCATATGAATGACACCACTTTTGTAAACTGTACCGGTCTTGATGCCGAAGGGCATCTTACTTCCGCATATGATATTGCAATTATGTCGTCTGAGCTGTTAAAGCACGATAAGATCAAGGATTATACCACCGTGTGGATGGACACCTTGAGAAACGGTGAATTTCAGCTTGCCAATACAAATAAATTACTGCGCACCTATAATGGAATAACCGGTCTTAAAACCGGTTCTACCGGAAATGCAAAATACTGTATGGCCGCATCTGCCCAGCGTGACGGTATGGAACTTGTTGCCGCTGTTATGTCTGCACCTACTACCGCCGAGCGTTTCTCATCCGCCGCTACCCTTTTGGATTACGGCTTTGCAAATTATGCGCTATATGATGCCTCCAAAGATTTCGTTTCACAAGACATCCCGGTAATTTTAGGCGTTGAAGGTAATGTCACCGCTACTCTTTCCGACAGCGGCAAGGTGTTAGTCAACAAGTCAGATCTTTCGTCAATAAAGACCGATATTTCCCTTTGTGAAAATGTTCGCGCCCCCGTTGAAATCGGACAAAAACTGGGCACACTGAAAGTTTTGTGTGGTGATAAGGTGCTTTCAGAGATTTCAATTGTTGCAAGTACCTCTGTCAAAAGACAGACGACCGGTAATATTTTCTGGCGACTTATATCAACCGCTTTTATGCGATAAAACTATTGTAATTTTAAAGTAAATGGTATAAAATAGAAGAAATATAAGGAAAGGACGATTGAAATGCAAATTAGTGTAAACACGAAAAACATGGAAAATATCGGTGACATTACCGCTTTTGCAGGAAAGCTCAGTGATGCCCATGATATGTTAATCAACAAAACCGGTCGCGGCAATGACTTTACCGGTTGGGTCACTCTTCCTATGGATTACGACAAGGAGGAATTTGCAAGAGTTAAGGCTGCTGCTGAAAAAATCAAGGCTAATTCAGAAGTTTTGGTTGTTATCGGTATTGGCGGTTCTTACCTCGGTGCGCGTGCTGCAATTGAGTTTTTAAAGAGCCCTTACTACAATATGAAGAAGAAGGATACTCCGGACATCTACTTCGTTGGCAACAACATCAGTCCGGACTATTTAACAGAAATCATTGAACTTATTGGCGACCGTGATTTCTCCATCAATGTTATCTCTAAATCCGGCACCACTACCGAGCCGGCTATTGCGTTCCGTATTTTCAAGGATCTTATTGAAAAGAAATATGGTAAAGACGGTGCTCGCGAGCGTATTTTTGCTACTACCGACAAGGCTCGCGGTGCACTTAAGACCTTATCCGATGCTGAGGGTTATGAGACCTTCGTTATTCCCGACGATGTAGGTGGCCGTTACTCTGTACTTACTCCTGTCGGTCTCCTTCCCATCGCTGTTTGCGGTGCAGATATCGACCAGATTATGTCCGGTGCAGGCGATGAAATGAAGGCTATGCTTGAGACCAGGTCCTTTGAAAATCCTGCTTGGCAGTACGCTGCTGCTCGTAATGTTCTCTACTCAAACGGTAAGAACATCGAGGTTTTAGCTTGCTTTGAGCCGCGTTTCCGTTTTATGTCCGAGTGGTGGAAGCAGTTATACGGCGAGAGCGAAGGCAAAGACGGAAAGGGCATTTTCCCTGCTTCTGTTGAATTTTCTGCTGATCTTCACTCTATGGGTCAGTACATTCAGGATGGCGAGCGCACTCTCTTCGAGACTATGGTTACTATTGCAAAGTCCGAGCGCGCATGTCCCATCGGTGCTACTGAGGACAATTTAGACGGTCTTAACTTCCTTGCCGGCAAGGATCTCCGTTTTGTCAACGACCAGGCTATCCGCGGCACTGTTTTAGCTCATGTCGATGGTGGTGTTCCCAACATCGAGGTAGCTCTTCCCGATGTAAGTGACTACACTTTTGGCGCACTTGTTGTATTCTTTGAATTCGCTTGCGGTCTTTCGGGTTATGTTCTCGATGTTAATCCCTTTGACCAGCCTGGCGTTGAAGCATACAAGAAAAACATGTTTGCTCTGCTTGATAAGCCTGGCTATTCAGAGCTTCGCGAAACACTACTTGCAAGACTGTAGAAAAAATATATAAATTCACAAAAATTTTAATTGAATTTTTATGCAGGTTGTGTTATACTGTGTTTAGGATAAAGGCAACTTAGTTGTCGTTCATTTTAAGGAGGTTTCTGTCATGATAAAAATCATCATGGGACTGCAAGGTCATGGAAAAACAAAACAGATTATCGAGCTTGCCAACGCTGCAGCTGCTGTTGAAACAAATTGCGCTGTATGTATCGAGCGCGGCTCTAAGCTCACATATGATATTAGTCATAAAGTTCGCCTGGTTGACATCTCCGGCTACCCGATCACCAGTTATGAGCGTTTAAAGGCGTTTATTTGCGGTTTATATTCCGGCAACTTCGATATTACCGACATCTTCATTGACAGCCTTTTCAAGGTTGCTAAGAACGACTCTATCGAAGAGACTGAGAACTTTATCGCTTGGCTTGAGGGCTTCTCCGCTGCCAATAACATCAACTTTACAATTACCATCAGTGCTGACGAAGCTCGCGCAACCGATGGAATTAAAAAGTTCTTCTAAAAGATTTAATCCCCGCCATAACGGCGGGGATTTTTTATTGCACAAAAAGCATCCAACGCTTTGCGTTGGATGCTTTTGTTTTAAAATACTGAAGGAATGGTGCCACCGGTAGCTAAAATACCGAATGCTTCTTCAAGAGCATTTATCTGGCTTACATTTACATAGTACTTAGCTTCCTTACCGTTGATACTTGCGGCGTAGTATCGCTCATTTATAGGTGCAAATTCCAGTGTAGCACCGGAGCCGTCAGCATTTGTCACCAAAATTTTATGTGTTGCTGCGGGATAGCTCATATCCTTGGTAATGCTGTCCTGAATGGTGAACTGGATCGTATGCATAAACAGATTGATCGCGTTATCGCGGGTAATTGCACCGCCGTCATAGGTTATGTTGCTGCCTGCGATATCAAGCGAGTGTGTAGTACCGTCAGGTAGAGTATACTGTATCTTGGTGACATCTGCAAAATTGTGTCGCCAAATAAGCTTCATCATAAAGTCAGTATGCTTAACATTGAGGAAGGTAACCGGCTCTTCAGTAGAAATTACACTGGGAACATCATCGCACATTACATAGTGTCCGCCGACATCACTTGTGTCACCGATCTTTAATGTATGCTCTGCTCCGTATTTGTCCTTAACCTCAACGATTGTCGGATCATCAAGGCCATACTGTGCGAGATCCTTAGGATGATCTTCGATCAAGGTTCCTGCAATCATATTGATAAAGGGATTGATAAAACTCTCCTCAACAATTGTGTTATCAGCGTCTGCCTGATCGGGTGATACAACCTCATAACGCGCCTCGTTCTCGTCCTTGGCACTACCATCTGCATTTGTTGCAACGCCTTCCTTGCGACGGATGGTGATCTTATCCTCGTCGGGGCGCTGGATGGATAATTCGTTAATCTCATAGGCTGTAGAATATTTATCGTAGAAAGAAATGTCACGATAATCGAGAAGTGACATCATAAGCATTCTTGCAGTATCACCGCCGATAAGATATACACGGCCTGTGTCTGCACGCTTTAAATAAATTCCGTCGCCGCTGGGCGCATCACCGCCAAGCACAAGCTCAAGTTTCTGATTGCCCTTGAAATTAACCTGAATTTTCTGTCTCGGATCATCAAATCCAAACTCATCATCACGGCCCTGGGGGTTCTGGATCTCTTCAATAGCGAGAATGTAGCTCACATAACCTGCAATTGTATAAAGATCGCTGCTGTTATACTTAAACTCATCTCCCGCACCCTTTACGGTGCCGATCTGATTACCGCTATCGTCTGTGGAGTAAATGATCTCGAAATCGCCGCCGTCTGCCGGCTCTACCTCAATGGATTCAACCATCTTGGCGCTCTTATTTGAGATGATAATATCCTCATGCTCATCTGCAGGTGCAAAGTCAACTACATTTTCACGCTGCGGGATGAGTAAAATCGCCGCACAAGTGATAATCGCAACCACAGCACAGACAATTGCTGTGACAATAACTGGTTTCCATTTTTTCATCATTGCACTGTTTTTCTTCTTTACAGAGATTGCTTCGACAACTGCACTTTCTGCATTGTCGGCATTGCTTTCCTCGATAGTTTCAGTAGCAGGCTCGTTAACCTCTTCGGTTTCAATTATGTTCTCCTCAACCGGGATCTCATTTTCTGTTATTTTTTTCTCTTCCATGTTCTACACTCCTATTATCTGTGTCTGCGTCTGATAAAGATGAATATTCCGGCAGCGAGTATTGCAAGCGGAACAATTATTACTAAAATCCACATCAATATTCTGATTTCAGACTCGTAGAAATTAAGGTCATAGCTCTGTGTCATCTTGGGTGCAATTGACATAGTGGTAGCATCGGGATTTGCATAGCTTACAAGCTCGTTTAGCACTGTATTATTGAGGGATAAGGAAATGCCCATTATCTCCTCATCTGCAACCGACTCACTTGCAAATAAGAACACGCGGTTTTCTTCGAGATGACCGGTGGAAGACTGCTCCACCTTTTCCGATACAGCCGCTACGGTAAAGGGGCCTTTTTCTTCTTCAGGCAGGCGTCCTTCGGCAACATTTGGATTAGTTGTGAACAAGCGTGCATAAGATGTAGACTCGGTCTGTGCGATCGGCATAACGCGTGTTGAACTACGCTGTTCAAAAAGGATTTTTATAGGATGTGCCATCGGTGCAATAAATCTCTGCTGAGTGCTTGGAATTCTTGCCGTGGCATCGTTATTCTGCATATTACAAATTACTATCATCGGGTTTTGATATGCATACTGCTGATCCAATATACAAGCAGGCTCAACGGCAAATCCCCAGTCAGCTAAAAAGCGCTCAAGAACAGGGAGATTTTTAGTAAGTGTTCTGCTCCAGAAAACATATACATTGTTGCCCGGTGTTTGAAGGAACTTATCTATCTTTGCGATTTCCGCCGGAGTATAGTCGAAATCCGGAGCGGAAATAACAACATTGTTGACAGCCTCCGGTATGTCTTCCCTGCCGAGATCGATCTGAATGCGCTCAAAGCCGTTACCATCAATGATGCGATTAAATCCCGGAAGGTCGATTTCGTTATGTCCGGTTATTGATGCTACCTTAGAAAGTTCTTCAGAAACAACATATAAAATTGCGCCGGCAAGCTCAGCTTCGGTACTGTAATAGAAAGTAGTGTTGCTCTCATTTGTCGCAACAATATCTTTATATAAAATACTGCTGTAACGACGGGCACCGGAAACAATTAAAAACGCCGATTGGTCTCCTTCTTTGCTTGCTTTAGCAAGGGGGAAATCATCATAAAACTTCGGGTTCTGGTTGGGGTCAACAAACTCGCTCTTAATTTTTCCGCCCGATGCGGTTGTGAAGCGATTGATGGTTTCTACCGCCTGAGTTTGATAGGCGTTTTTCTTTATATTCGCCTCACTGCTCATAATGTAAATCGTTATTTCCTCGTCGATCTTATTAAGCATTTCCTTGGTACCGTCAGAAATGGAATATTCCCCGCTCTCAGTAAGGTCAAGTTTAAGGGAAAATCTTTCTGTTAAAAAGCCCGCAAGGATGTTGATTAACATTACAACAACAACAAACAGAATAATAAAGACGGATGAGAGTGATGCATATTGAATTTTTCTTTTATTAATTTTCATATCACATACACCTCTCTAACTCCAACGCTGCTTTTCGATTGTCCTTGAGGTAAGGAAAAGGAAAATCGCGCTTATACTTATAAAGTAGAAAATATCGGAAAGTGAGAATATACCCATATACAAAGTACGATACCTTGTTACCATAGATAAGAAAGCAAGAACAGCGTTAACAACTTCAGATTGAGAAACACCTATTAAAAGGTCCATAAAAAGGAATACTGCCAAAATCAAAAGCGAACATATTACGCTTATAATCTGGCTTTTTGTAAGAGACGATATAAAAAAGCTGATAGAAATATATGTTGCCGCAACAAGAATAACACCGATATAGTTACCGATTACACTTGTCAGCGCCAAAGTTCCCTTCCAACCGATAAGAACCGGGAATATCAATGTTAATCCGAGTCCAATGAGAAACAGCGTAAGCGCTGCAAAGAATTTTCCAAGAACTATACTGGTGGTTGATACCGGCGCGGTAAGAAGCAACTGTTCTGTCTTCTGCTTTTTTTCCTCACTCCACAGACGCATTGTCATAAGCGGAATAAGCACTACCAAAAACATAATCATATCAAGGAAAATCGGGGATATATCACTTTGATAGCTAGAGAGATTGGTAAGGTAAAAGTCCATATTAGCGATAAATATAAAAATCGCGATATATACATATCCCAAAGGATCGGTGAAATATGAACGCATTTCGCGTTTAAAAATCGCAAGCATTATTTTTCACCCTCCTCTTCTTCACTCTCAAAAATAAGTGTCGTGCCGTCATCGCCGGTAAGCGCCGAGAACACATCCTCAAGTGTTGCGGCGTCAGCCTGCATACTTAAAATCGGAATTTCCTTATCAGCCATAGCAAAGAATATCTTTTTACGGACATCCTCATTCTCTACCGTGATAATAAAGTCGCCACCAAGACCGCCGACCTGTTTCTGAAGCTTGGCGTCCTTAACACCGTCTACACCGTTTAAAATATCAAGCACAGTGTCGGTCTTGCCTTCAATGCGGGCAATATAACGGATTTCATTGCTTACACCGGCTGTAAGCTGGTCAGCAGAGCCGTCGGCAACAATAACGCCCTTGTTAATAACAATCACTCGCTCACAAACCGCACTTACCTCCGGCAAGATGTGGGTTGAAAGAATAATTGTGCGCTGCTTGCCAAGGCTCTTTATCATATCGCGTATCTCGACGATCTGATTTGGGTCAAGACCAACGGTAGGCTCGTCCAGAATGAGTACATCAGGATCGCCGATAAGCGCCTGAGCAATACCTACACGCTGTTTATAACCCTTTGAAAGGTTTCCTATAATACGATGACGAACATGCTCAATATCAACTAATTTGCAGATTTCTGCAAGGTGGTCGCGTCTTTTCTTATGAACGACCTTTTTAAGATCAAAAACAAAGTTAAGATATTCATTAACCGTCATATCCATATAAAGGGGCGGCTGTTCCGGCAGATAGCCCACATGACGACGCGCTTCCAGCGCCTCATCCAGCACATCATAACCGGCAATAGAAGCGTTGCCGCCGGTTGCGGATAAATAACCGGTTATCATATTCATCGTAGTACTTTTTCCCGCACCATTAGGACCTAAAAAGCCTACGATCTCACCTTTTTTAATATGAAATGAGATATTGTCTACAGCTAAATTTGAGCCGTATTTTTTGGTAAGATTTTTTACCTCAATCATATTTCCTACCTCCTTGCAGATGCTTTAATTAATTGTATCATCATTAGCAGCATCAAATGTTACTATTTTGTAAAATTCTATTCCTTCTCAGGCAAATCCAGAGCAATATGAAGTTCTTTAAGCTGTTTTTCGTCAACAACATCAGGAGATGCCATCATAAGTTCGGACGCGTTCTGTACCTTGGGGAACGCGATTACATCACGAATGGATTCACGACC
Organism: Eubacteriales bacterium; assembly: GCA_045580305.1. Lineage (GTDB taxonomy): Bacteria > Bacillota > Clostridia > Oscillospirales > JAAYXM01 > RGIG7332. The sequence goes on along the minus strand of JAZNNQ010000001.1, from coordinate 104,697 downwards.
CGAGAGAAGCATAACAAGACGGTCCAGTCCGAATGCAAGACCACCGTGAGGCGGTGCACCGTATGAGAACGCCTCAATAAGGTGACCAAACTGTTCATTTGCCTTCTCCTCGGTAAATCCGAGAGCCTTAAACATTTTAGCCTGGAGTGCACTGTCATGGATACGGATAGAGCCGCCGCCTGCCTCAGAGCCATTGATTACGATATCATATGCCTTGGCACATACCTGCTCAGGGTGAGTATCAAGAAGCTCAATATCCTCATCACGAGGTGAAGTAAAGGGATGATGCTTTGCAACATATCTGTCCTCTTCCTCATCGTACTCGAGAAGCGGGAAATCAGTAACCCAGAGGATCTTATAATCGTCTTTCTTGATTGCATCCATTCTCTTTGCACACTCGCAGCGGAGTGCACCGAGGGATGCAAACACAACATCGTCCTTAGCGTCGGCTACAACAAGGATAAGGTCATTGTCCCCTGCCTCAGCACGCTCTTTAATTGCTGCAATTTCAGCATCAGATAAGAACTTAGCAAAGGACGAGGTCATTTCACCGTCGGTAAACTTCATCCATGCGAGACCTTTTGCACGGTAGGTCTTAACAAACTCGCCGAGAGCATCGATCTCTTTACGCTTAAAGGTAGCGCCGCCGTTATTAATATTTATAAGGCGAACACTACCGCCCGCTTCAATAGCACCGGAGAATACCTTGAACTCGGTATCCTTAACAATATCGGAAATATTCTTGAGCTCGTAGCCAAAGCGTAAATCCGGCTTATCAGATCCGAAACGATCCATAGCCTCAGCATAGGGCATACGCATAAACGGTCTTTCGAGTTCTATACCGTGGATATCCTTAAATAAGCGGGCAATAAAGCCTTCATTTACTTCAATTACATCATCAACATCAACAAAGGACATCTCCAAGTCTATCTGGGTAAACTCGGGCTGACGGTCAGCACGAAGGTCCTCATCACGGAAGCAGCGGGTAATCTGGATGTATCTGTCAAATCCGGAGAGCATTAAAAGCTGCTTATACTGCTGGGGAGACTGAGGAAGTGCATAGAACTTACCCGGATGTACACGGGACGGCACAAGATAGTCACGGGCACCCTCAGGTGTTGACTTGGTAAGAATCGGAGTTTCGATTTCATAGAAGCCGTTTTCATCGTAGTAGTCACGAGCGATCTTAGCAATTCTGTGACGGAGAGCAATGGTTCGCTGCATATCCGGCCGGCGAAGGTCGAGATAACGGTATTTAAGGCGAAGCACATCGTTAACATCGCTGTCTTCAACGATTTCAAAGGGCGTTGTATTAGCCTTTGATAAAATGCGAAGTTCATCTGCTAAAATCTCAACACCGCCGGTAGGTATTTTGTCGTTAATTGCGCCCTCACCACGGCTTCTTACGGTGCCGGAAATAGCAAGAACAAACTCACTTCTTACAGTAAACGCCTTATCAAAAAGTTCTTTATGAATAGCTTCATCAAAGGTGCACTGTACAATGCCACTACGATCGCGAAGGTCAACGAAAATAAGTCCGCCAAGGTTACGCATACGCTGTACCCAGCCGAAAACAGTTGCCTTCTCGCCTATATGCTCAGGACGATACTCGCCACAATAGCGAGTCCTCTTCATACCTTTAATGTTTTCCATATCCTATTCCTCCATATTCGCCAGAGCGGTGGCAATGCCTACAAGTGAAAGTTCAGCCTCTACCCTGTCGCCTGTTTTCATATTCTTAACGGTTACCTTTTTATTCGCAAGCTCGTCATCACCGATAACAATACTTGCACGCGCGCCGATCTTGTCGGCATATTTCATCTGCGCTTTAAGGGAACGGGCCAATGTATCACGCTCTGCCGCATAGCCTTCCTCACGAAGGTCGCTGACAAGACGCGCAGCAAACATATCAGCAGTCTCACCCATTGCCGCAATGAAAATATCCGGCACATCAGGGTTGGGTATCTCAATGCCCTGCGCTTCCATTGTTAGAAGCAGTCTTTCAAGGCCGGAGCCAAAGCCGAGACCCGCAGTAGCCGGACCACCTAAGGTTTCAACAAGACCGTTGTATCTGCCGCCGCCGCAAATGGTGGACTGAGCGCCGATACAGTCAACAATAAATTCAAATACGGTGTTAGTATAATAGTCAAGACCGCGAACAATTCTCGGGTCTACCACATACTTGATTTCACAGTTATCAAGATGTGCTTTGAGTTTTTCAAAATGTGCTACACAGTCCTCACACCAGTAATCGGAAATAACCGGCGCATCCTTTGCAATTTCCTTGCAGACAGGACTCTTACAGTCAAGAATTCGCATAGGATTGCGCTCAAGTCTGTCTTTACAGGTAGGACAAAGTTCCTCTTCACGAGCCTTAAAATATGCCTTCAGCGCCGCGTGATAGTTTGGGCGGCACTTGGGACAGCCACAGGAGTTAATGTGCAAAGACACATCGCGTATGCCCAGTTCACGAAGCATACGGTCAGCAACACCTATAACCTCAGCATCAGCACCGGCATCGTAACTGCCAAAGCATTCAATACCAAACTGGTGATGCTCGCGGAGACGACCAGCCTGAGGCTTCTCATAACGGAAGTTAGGCGCAATATAATAAACCTTGATAGGAAGTCCCTTTGCATAAAGACCGTTTTCGATAACCGAACGGACAACAGATGCGGTACCCTCGGGACGGAGCGCTATATGGCGGCCGCCTTTGTCGATAAAGTCGTACATTTCTTTCTGCACAACATCGGTGGTGTCACCCACGCCGCGATTGAAGAGGTTTATATCCTCAAAAGTAGGAAATCGAATTTCAGAAAAGCCCGAGCGACGCGCAACATCGCGAAGCTTTGCCTCTAAATAATGCCAGCGGTAGGACTCCTCGGGAAGGACATCTTTTGTACCTCTGGGTGCTGTAATTTTCTCCATAATTTACCCTGCCTTTTGAATTAAAGATTTGCACAAAAAACACCCTTGCCCCGCTGAAGGCGCAAGGGTGCAACTTATATATTTATTATATAAGTAAGATTTTATAATATATTGGCATAAAAGTCAAGGGATTTATATGCGGTCAAGCCGCTCCCACTTATGTGATAATATTCGCGCACCATAAAACACACCGCGCACTATCCAGTCCAGTATCATTGTGTACCAAACGCCCATTACACCCATATCGAAGTAAATAGCAAGGAGCCATCCACATAAAACTCGAGCAAACCACATACTACCCATTGAAACCGCGGTGGTGAACTTTATATCACCTACCGCTCTAAGGCAAGCTGTTGTCACAAAACCTAAACTGTAAAGCGTGGGATAGCCGATAAGTGCAAGCAGTATCAGATCTCGTGTCTGTGAAGCAACCGCCATTGAAGGGTCATATAATCCGATAAGGCCGTCGAGCAAGAAATAACACGGCACACAAAGTGCCAGTTCGAGAAGCGAGGCTAAAAATGTCATCTTCCACATTACTTGTCGTGTTTCCCGCATATCGTTAGCACCGAATTTTTCTGCAATAATCGAAGTGCAAATGTGAAGCATTGCTGTTGCAGGAACCATAAGAAAATTTGACAAATTAAGTGCTATGGCATTTGCCGCAAGTGCTACTGTTCCACCGGCAGCAACGAACACTTGCACTGCTACTCTACCACCCTGATTGACAAAAGTATCAAGACACGCAGGAATGCTGATTTTCATTACAGCAGAAGCGATTTCTTTGTCGATTTTGCAAAAGAGTCTGCTCACCTTTATGTGTTCTGTACCGCGTCGTAGCATACGATTGCTTACATACGCAAAGATCGTGCGAGTAATAATAAGCGAAATTCCTATAGATGCCACATCCAATTTCAGCGCAAAAATCAGAATTGCTGAAAGCAATACATGTAGCCCGTTTATGGACAGACTTAGAACAAGGCTTTGTTTAAAGTCTCCTGCGCCACGGAATATACTAAGTCCGGTTACATAAATTGAATATGGGATATATGAAATTGAACTTATTATCATATGGATACGCGCCATTCCTCGGAGAGACTCGGTAGTTTTGCCAAAGAGAAAATCCAATATGTACTCACCAAAAATAACTACAAAGCCGGCAACAGCAGCACTGATAATCAATGCTAAAAGTATAGATTGTTCCGCCGCCTTGCTTGCATCCTCATAACGCTTACTGCCAAGATATTGCGCTACTTTTACCGAGGCGCCCGTTGTGACCGACATAAAGAGTGTTACAACAACCGAATTCATCGTGTCAACAATACTCACGGCGCTCATTGCTTCCTCGCTTATGTGACTTACCAGAATTCCGTTTATAATACCAAGAAAAGATGTAGAGAGTATTTCAATTAAAGCCGGCAACAGCAGTTTAATAATTTTTTTATTCATTTCCATTTCCCTCCCGGATTTTCCCATGCAAAAACAATAGGCGACACACATACCCGATTTTGGGTATGCATGTCGCCTTTTTCTTTAAATTTCAGTTTGTTTACCATTCACAGAGCATCACATCCGCGTCTGATTTCGCCTACAGTTTATACCCGATTTTTTTAAAAGTCAATAGCATTTCCAAAAAAAGTATGATATAATTTTATGCAGGAGGAATTATTATGTTTTTTGATACTCATGCACACTTAAATGACGACCAGTTTGACAAGGACCGCGATGAGGTTATTTCATCGCTTAAGGATTATAATGTTACCCGTGTTTTAAACGCATCCTGTGATATTGACTCTGCCAAAGCAACAATCGCGCTTTGCGATAAATATGATTTTATCTACGGTGCGGTGGGAATTCATCCTCACGATGCAAATCAGGCGCCGGAAGATTACATTGGCACCTTACGGGAACTGTCAAAGCACGATAAAATCAAGGCAATTGGTGAGATCGGTCTGGATTTTTACCGCGACCACTCACCGCGTGATATCCAGCGTGTACGCTTTCGCGAGCAACTCGAATTGGCAAGAGAGCTTAATTTACCGGTAATTATTCATGACAGAGATGCTCACGAGGAATGTCTTAATATTCTTCGCGATTTTACCGACTTGAAGGTTGTTTATCATTGCTATTCAGGAAGTCTTGAATACGCTAAGATCCTGGTAGAACTTGGATTCTATCTGTCTTTCACCGGCGCAATCACTTACTCCAACGCGCGGGTTGCACCCGCGGTTTTAGAATGGCTGCCTATGGATAGAATTTTCATAGAAACCGACTGTCCATACCTTGCACCGGTGCCAAATCGCAGTAAGCGCAATTTCCCCGGCTTTGTCCCCTTGGTTGCCGAGAAGATTGCTGAAATCAAAGGCCTCACGGTCGAAGATGTTGCAAAAGCTACATTTGACAATGCGAGTAAATTTTTCAATATAAAATAGGTGGTCAACAGACCACCTATTTTGCATTTCTTATAATTGCCTCACTGAGTGCCGCTTCCGCGGTTTTAATATCGGCGTATTTTTCGGTTTTGTTTTGCATTATTAAGAGATCCTCGACCTCTTTTTCCTTCGGTAGTGTCAATATTACCGATGTGCTGTCCTGCTCAGTTTTTATAAACAGTTCGCCTTTTTGTCTTTCCATAAGACTATTGGCATAAAGCAGTTCGTAGCCATATTTGTAGATATCCTCAAGCAGGTTATCTTCGCGCCGTCCGTATACAAAGTCCTTGTGTTCGTCTGCCCATACTATGTTTTTACCCTTCAGCACTATCATTGTTTGATCATTGGCGCGTAAAACGGATATTTCCACATATTCCGCTCTGTTAATATGCGAAAAGGCTGAAATTACACTGTAGACCGCAGTTTCCAGTGCGAATGATTCGCATTGTGCAATAAGATTAGTCGGAAGCCCCGCAAGTTTTACCTTCGTTGTGTCCAATGTGATATTTGTGTTGGTTTCAACATTTTCCAGCATTGCAATAATATTGCAATTGGTTATTCTTTGACTTTTATTACACATACTGTTCGCTATTCCGCAAATAGCATTATCGATATTCACCGCACTGTCCAGCGTGGTTTTAATAATACGCATATAGCGCTCGTCCCCTACCTTCATGTGCTCCAACGCCAGATAAGCATTACTGTAAGCGTTCTTTTTATATTCGGATATTGCCACAATCACCTTGGCTTTGAACACCATATTTTTGATAGTGTTTTCGTCATCGCTTTGCTTATGCACGAACACGAATGTAGTATCATCTACAACTATCTTTCTTACATCGTATATTTGCTCGGAAATGTGTATGCTATCAATACTGCTTCTATTATCATTTTGAATGGCAGCCGGAACTTTATCATCAAACAATTCCCGTGCGGTGGCGTTCATATAGTGTTCAGTGTTGCCAACAAGTACTATAAAGCCGTCGCCCGCCTTGTCACATATATTAACAAACTGGCGCATTAATTCGCGAAGCATATTACCAACGCCCCCTTTTCTTTTGTATTATACATTATTTTGGTAAATCGCACAATAATATATGGTAATGATACAGGAATTTTTTTGCAAAAAAGTACTTGTAAGATAGAAAGTTTTGGTATATACTATTTTCAGACTGCAAAGTTATATAAAAAACAGGAGGAAAACAAAAATGAGTATCAAAGTTGGTATCAATGGTTTTGGCCGTATCGGCGGTATGGTTTTCCGCGCAAGCGTTAACCATCCTGAAATCGAGATTGTAGGCATCAACGACTTATGTCCCGCAGATTACTTAGCTTACATGCTTAAGTACGACACAATGCATGGTCACTTCGAGGGCACTGTTGAGTCTACCGAGAACTCCATCATCGTTAACGGTAAGGAGATTCCGATCTCTGCTGAGCGCGATCCCGCAAATCTTCCCTGGGCTAAGCTCGGTGCTGAGTATGTTGTAGAGTCCACCGGTCTCTTCCTCAGCAAGGACAAGGCTGAAGGCCACTTAAAGGCTGGTGCTAAGAAGGTTGTTATGTCTGCTCCTTCCAAGGACGACACCCCCATGTTCGTTATGGGTGTTAACCACAACTGCTACACCACTGATATGGATTTCGTTTCTAACGCATCTTGTACTACTAACTGTCTTGCACCTATCGCTAAGGTTCTCCACGACAACTGGGGCATTACCGATGGTCTTATGACTACCGTTCACTCTGCTACTGCTACCCAGAAGACCGTTGACGGTCCGTCCCTTAAGGACTGGCGTGGTGGCCGTGCTGCAAGCGGTAACATCATCCCCTCTTCTACTGGTGCTGCTAAGGCAGTAGGTAAGGTTATCCCGTCTCTTAACGGTAAGCTTACCGGTATGTCCATGCGTGTTCCGACTCTTGATGTTTCCGTTGTTGACCTTACAGTTAACCTTGCAAAGCCGGCTAAGTACGATGAGATCTGTGCTGCTATGAAGGCTGCAAGCGAGGGCGAACTCAAGGGTATCCTCGGTTACACCGAAGAGGCTGTTGTATCTTCTGACTTCCTCGGCGACACCCGTACCTCTATCTTCGATAAGGGTGCAGGTATTGCTCTTACCGATACCTTCGTTAAGGTTGTATCTTGGTACGACAACGAGATCGGTTACTCCAACAAGGTTCTTGAGCTTATCAAGCACATGTACTCTGTTGACCACAAGTAAGATTAAACTTGTAAATAAAAACACCGTGTCTTTTGACACGGTGTTTTTTTAATTTCCTAAGTTGACTAAACTGAATTCATTGGAAAGACTATCGGGTGAATATATCAAAATTATCTCATCTACACCCATAGCCTTTGCATATTCCGCCTGACTTTGGCGGTTATAGCGTGTATCCGCTACATAGGTGGTCTTGCGATCCTTCGCTAAGTACGGGAGCATTACATTGGCAAAGGAGTCTTTTAATACCAATGCGCTACCCTCACCTGTTGACCCGATTGCCATAAGCGGCTGATCGCCACCTTGGAAAAAGCGGTATTTATCAAATTCCTGCAAGAACTCGGGATAGTACATCTCTCCGTCTTCATCTGCACCGCCGCGGTTAACAGATATGGCAAAGTTGTCATTTGATATTCCGACGGGTACATCAATTTTATCCAATGATATCCACGGTAATTTCACGCCCGCTTTTGTCACCATAGTGCCTTTAAAATCATCCGCGATCGTGGTGAACTCATATCTTTCTTCCCTGCCGCGGAGCGCATTGTAAGCATAGAGTGCACCGCGCATTGTCCAGTGATGATCGCCTCTGAAATAGATATATTCATCGCGATGCTCAAGCAGTGTGTCTTTAGGATAAACCACATTTACCTTACCGCCCAGCTTCTCATATACCTTTTCTAAAACAAATTTTTCTTTGCTCATCTCGCCTAACGGTAGCTTGTCCTCATAAATAGTGGATGCCTCGGGCGCCACCAGAAGGGTTACCGGAATATTGCTTTTTTCTGCCAATGAAGCAATAGCATCCAAATTGTTATTGAGACGCTCCTCGTTAACGGTAAGTTCGCGAATGTAGGCGTTATCGGTTATATAGACGCCGTTTAATTTTCTCTGTCCTATGAAATATTGTGATAAGCCCTTGGCTAAAACCCAAGAGTCGCGGGCAAAGAACTGATCACTTGCATATTTATCAAACTTACTTGTAAACTCACCCGACATTACACTGTTAACGGTAAAGTCAGGCATTTGCTGTAGCTCGCGCTTCTCACTTTCTGAATACAAAGTGTCGGGTAAAATCAAGTTTACCAAAAGGGAGCCAAACAGAAATAAAATGAATATTCCCGCAACAATTCGATTTGCATTTTTCATTTCAGCCCACCCCCTTAAAACCTAAAATACAGGAACGGGTTGTAGCCCGAATCTACCAGATATGCAACCGACAAAAGAAGAACCGTTACCGCTAAGATCGGCAGTAGCACCGGGGCAACGCGCTTTACAAACTGAACATCAAGTACTTTCTTTGCAATCGGAGTTGATGCGACGCAAAGAATAACAAACATTGGCAGGTATGAAAGCAGATCAAATATAGCCTTTTGATTTACAAGTTCACCGCCGCCGAACATAATACCGAGGTAAGAAATACCAAGGCTTAAGTCCTCAAATGCGAATATCACCCAACCGATGAGTATAAACAAAATAGCATAGATATGTCTGAATACACGCGGTAATTTATCCAGTATTTTCTGTAAAAAGAGTTTCTCAACCAGCAATATTATTCCGTAATAGACACCCCACAAAAGGAAGTTCCAGTTTGCGCCGTGCCAAATGCCTGTAAGAAGCCACACTACAAGTATATTTCTTATATGCTTTGGGAGTTTAACACGATTTCCTCCGAGAGGGATATACACATATTCCCTGAACCAGCTACCAAGTGTCATATGCCAACGGCGCCAGAACTCAGTAATACTTTGTGAAATATACGGGTAATTAAAGTTTTCAGGGAAATTAAAGCCGAATATTTTGCCAAGACCTATTGCCATATCGGAATAGCCAGAAAAGTCAAAATAAATCTGGAATGCATATGCAATAATTCCAAGCCACGCGTACACAACGCTCATTTCACCTATCGAAGTAGATGAAATCGCATCCCACAATAGACCAATATTGTTCGCAAACAAAACCTTCTTGCCGAGGCCCGCAATAAAACGAGCAACTCCTTCAGAGAACATATCCACGCTGCCACGATTTACATCGTCAAGCTCCTCAGCAATATCGGTATATTTAACAATAGGACCTGCAATAAGCTGCGGGAACAGGGTTACAAAGGTTGCAAAGTTTATAATATTCTTTTGTGCAGGTACGTTTTTACGGTATACGTCTATTGTATAAGACATTGTCTGGAAGGTATAGAACGATATACCTATCGGAAGTGTTACGTTAAGAAGTCCGGTAGCATCTCCACCGAAGAGAGACATTACGTTTCCTGCAAGGAAGTTAAAATACTTAAAGAATCCTAAAACACTTAAGTTAATTACAATAGAAGCAATCAGGTACACTTTACCCTTTTTGCCTTTATTCTGCTCACGAGCGATAAGACGTCCGCAAGTATAATCCACAACGGTGGAAAAAAGCATAATAAGGATATATCTCGGCTCGCCCCACGCGTAGAAGATAAGGCTGGCGACCGCAAGTATAGCGTTCCGTATACGACGCGGTGCGATAAAATATGCAATTAAAACGCAGGGCAAGAAGTAAAACAGAAAGCTTATACTGCTAAAAACCATATTTTTTCTCCGATTTATTTAGTAAAATAGTTGTTAATTGCATTAACGCCCTTTTCAACCTGCGCCTTGGCAAAATTGAGCTGTGTTTCCTCATCTGCTTCCATATCACCCGCAGCACCAAGCATTACAAGGAACACAAAATCGCCGTGACGGACAACTTTTGCTGACTGCGCCTTAGGCATATTTGAGGGATACATCGTAGCGCCATCAAGAAGGCTGTTCTTGTAAGTATTAAGAGCGTTTACAACAGAGTCTGCCTTGCCGGCTTTTGCCTTGATCGCAATAAAAGTATCAATGTTTGCGCTGATCATCGGCTGCTCTGCGATAAAATCGTCAACATCATCAAGGTTGATACCGAAAAGGTCCTGTAAGGATTCCTTGGGAATTTCAACGTTGGGACGATAATCTTCTCCGTAGGTGTTCTTGATAATTGTGTGTACTTCTTTAATTGAATATTCTTTAACAGCCGGTTTTTCAGCCGGAGTATTAACCTCTTCCTTGGGCTTTTCAGCCGGTTTTTCGGGTGTAGTTGCAGGTTTATCCTGAGGCTTTGTAGCAGGAGCTGCAGGCTTTGTAGTCTCAGGCTTAGCAGGCTTTTCCTGTGGCTTTTCCTCAGGTTTTACTTCCGGCTCAGCTACATCGGTGTCATCGGGAGTTTCATCCGGAGTCTCAACCTCGGGATTAACCACGTCAACCACTTTGTCCTCACCTGTGTTTGTCTCGGATTCTGCTTCTTCGCCACAGCCAACAAACATTGTTGCCATCATAGAAATTGCCAGTAAAAGTAATAATATTTTTTTCATGTTTTTCATCTCCTTTGATACTTTAGACGATGTTCCTTTTAAAAAGTTCCGAATATTTTAAAAAGAGGCAAAAGCCTCTTTTTAATTACACAAGAGCTGCAATAGCTTCTCTGATATTTTTAGCAGGAAGCAGCTTTAAGCCGTCAGGCGCGGTAAGTCCGCGGGCATTCTGACTCGGCAGTACACACACCTCAAAACCAAGACGCGCAACCTCGTTAACTCTCTGTTGAGCATTTGACACTGCGCGAATCTCACCGGTAAGACCCACCTCACCAAATGCAGCAACCTTGTCGCTTATATAGCTGTCCTTGGCGCTGGAAGCAAGAGCCAGTACTGTTGCAAGGTCAGCCGCAGGCTCGTCCAATCTGAGACCGCCGATTACATTTATATACACATCACAATTTGACATTTTAAAGCCCGCTCGCTTTTCAAGCACAGCAAGAAGCAGCATCGCACGATTATAGTCCACACCCGCACTCATTCTGCGCGCTTGGCCAAAGCCTGAGGTGGTAACAAGCGCTTGAATTTCCGACAGGATCGGGCGGGAACCTTCCATAACGCAGGCGACACAAGTGCCCGGTACATTTATGGGACGGCCGTCAAGGAGTGCTGCCGATGGGTTTCCAACCTCACGAAGCCCCTTATCGATCATCTCAAAGACACCAATCTCATTTGTAGAGCCGTAGCGATTTTTTGCCGCTCTCAATATGCGGTAGGACAAACTGCGATCTCCTTCAAAGTACATTACACAGTCCACCATATGCTCTAACACCTTAGGACCTGCAATGGCGCCCTCTTTGTTGACGTGACCAACAACGAACACGGTAATCTCCTCACCCTTAGCAAGTCCCATAAGTGCCATTGTACACTCTCTTACCTGCGCTACACTGCCGGGTGCAGATGAAACGTCAGAGCGATACACGGTCTGTATAGAGTCAACAATAACGACATCAGGGCGCACGCTTTTTGCAGTTTCGATAATATCCTCAATATCGGTTTCAGAATATATTAAAAGATTATCGTTATCGACACCTAAACGCTCTGCGCGAAGCTTAAGCTGGCGTTTGGATTCCTCACCGGAAATATAGAGCACCTTAAGAGATTTACACAGATGGTCACAAATCTGAAGTAAAATCGTAGATTTACCGATACCCGGCTCACCGCCGATAAGAACAAGGGAGCCTTTAACCGCACCGCCACCGAGTACGCGGTCTAATTCGTTCATACCGGTACCGAAGCGAAGTTCGTCTTTAGTGGTTATTTGGTTTAATGGCACAACATCGCCTCTTGGCGCACGACCAAGTGTTGCTTTCGTGTTTTTTGCACTTGGTGCAACCTGCTCGACCAAGGTGTTCCAAGCGCCGCAGTTTGAGCATTTGCCATACCATTTAGCAGACTCAAATCCACATTCACTGCAGACAAAAACCGTTTTAGTTTTCATATATTACACATCCTTCTGCAATAGACAGTGCTATTTTTCTCTGATAATCCTCATCTTGTAAAAGTTTTTCTTCCCTCGGGTTAGACAGAAAGCCACATTCAACCAAGATCGCGGGACAATTAACATTTGAAAGCAGATATATATTCTTTCCCGCCTTTTGTGGCGTTCGCTTATTATCCTTATCCAGACCGCGGCGCAATGAGTCCTGTACCGCATCGGCAAGACGCTTGCTATCCTCATTATCCGAGTAAAATACCTGAGCGCCCTTACAGCTTGCAAGGGAAAAATGGTTTAAATGGATACTGACAAGGCGAGCATTTTTTAATTCATTTACCATATCTGTGCGCCTTTTTATATCCGATATTTTCTTTACACGAATACTTTTCGTATCGTCCTCGTTTAGCGCTTTATCATCGCTTCTCGTCATCACTGTATCATATCCTAAAAAGCCAAGTAAGGCTTGCAGTTTTTCCGATATTTCAAGATTGAGTGATTTTTCCTCAACACCGGAAATGCCTACCGCTCCACCATCGAAGCCACCGTGTCCCGCATCGATTATTATTACATCGTAGCTACCACCTTGAGAAAATGCCGGGCGAAAGGACGGTAAAGCGTATAATATAGCTGCAGCTATGAAAACAGTTAGAAAAACAATAATTTTCCTATTCAAAGAGCAACACCCCCACAGGAAAATCTATGAGAGTGATGGTTATACTTATTCGTTTTTCTCGCGTGCGTAATAGAGATAATCGCTCATTTTAATCTGCTTATAGCCGAAAATATAGCCAACTACGGCACAGAGTGGCATAACTATACACGGAATAAAATACATAAACGGATACTGCGCCAATATATCAAACACTATTCTGAAGGATAGGTTCCAGACACGATAGGCAGGAATAATAAAATTCAGCGAAATCGCACCGTTCTGTGTCAAAACAGAAAGGACAGCCAAAATAAGAGTAGGTACAGTGGCAATAATCGCGCCACCAAGCACCTTAAGGCTGTGTTTTTCCCTACTATTGTCCACATCACGGCAACCGTATTGCCACGCCTGATGGTAAATGAGGAATACAAAAACCAACACCATTGCGGCATACAAAAGCCATCCGAAGCTTGTGTTTAACACAAAGCCGAAGAGTGTCATTATAAGAAGGCTTGCCACAACGGCGAGAAGGTTATTCAAAGTAAAGCTCAAAGCCATCCATAAAATACCCTTTTCTTTTTTCATATCATATCATCCTCACTAAAAATCAAAAGCGCTCTGCCTTCTTCTATCTCCACAGTAGCACAGTCCGCCACCCATTCATTGCTTATACCGATAGGCTTATCACGGTAAACCGTAGCCCCGTCAAGCGGGTATTTGAGGCCCTTTAAGGTAACACCTGTAATCTTTTCATCCAATGCTAAAAGCGAAAAATATTTAGCCGCCTTTGGAAATTGATATGTACCCGCGGACACAAAGCGTATGCGGTTACATTTATCGCATAAAACCCCTTGAGCACCACTGCTTGCTATCATTTCAAGTAGTGCCACATTGGCAAAATAGTGGTCCGCCCTTCCGTTTGTACATCCAATGAGGTAAAGTTCCTTATATCCGTCGTTTATTGCGCGGTTTACCGCTGTATGTACATCGCTAAAATCCTTTTCACAGGGCAAAATGGTTGTATCAGCACAATCGGGTGCAATGCCGTTGGAGTCTAAATCACCCACAAAGGCATCAACCGTAATGCCCGCCGCCATTGCAGTTTTATATCCGCCGTCTGCCGCGATAACAAAGGCATTTTTTAAAATCTCGGAGCTGATAAATTCAAGACTATCGCAAGGAGCAGCCCCTATTATTACACAGCATTTTTTCATCATAAACCTCACTAACGCTTTTCCCACGGCTTGATTTCGCGCATACTTTCATACAGCTTTGCAAAGCTTTCGTGTCTTGATTTTTCAATTTTACCCTCTTCAACAGCACGACACACCGCGCAACCGCGATCACCTTGGTGCGCGCAGCCGACAAACTCACATTCACCGATATAGGGCACAAAATCCGGAAATGCGCGCTCTAAATCCTCCGGCTTTACAAGCTCCATACGCTCTGTATCAAAGGATGAAAAACCGGGTGTATCCGCAATCCAGGTATTATCAGCAATTTTGAATATCTCCACATGTCGTGTGGTGTGTCGACCTCTGCCGATTTTGTCGTTGATTTCACCGGTTTCAAGGGATATCTCCGGGCAAATACGATTAAGCATAGTGGACTTACCCACACCAGAATTGCCTGTAAACGCGGAGAGTTTACCCCTTAAGTGTCCCAACAGTTCGTCCATTCCCTCGCCTGTTTTACCGCTTACACGAATGGTGATAAAACCCGTCTTGGAATAAATTCTGAAAAGCTCATCGCCCGGATCTTCGTCACACTTATTTATGGCGATAATCACCTCGATACCCATAAGCGTTGCAATCGCCGACACGCGATCGATCAAGAACATATCTGTGACCGGCGGTGCGGAAGATGCCACAATTACAAGTGCATCAAGATTTGACACCGGCGGGCGAATAAGATAGTTTTTTCTTGGCAGTATTTCCTGCAGATATCCGTGGGTGGTGTCTTGCAGAGCAAGTTCTGTCATATCGCCCACCATAGGCTTTATGCCCATTTTTCTGAATTTGCCACGAGCACGACATTCTACTATGCCGTCAGTTGTGTCAACATAGTAGAAGCCACCTATGCCCTTTATAATTCGTCCGTTTTTTGTCATACTAATCAATCGTTACAGATAGCTGGAAATGCAGCTTACCGTCAATATAAATCTCAACCGGAACGGTGCCGTTACCTTTAATTGTAACCGATGCACTTCCCTCACTCGCCTTATGTGTAGCACTGTATACCTGCGTACCGCTTACTTTGACCGAGAGAGTAAAGCTCTCGGGGCTTGGCGGAAGCTTTATTGAAATCGTTTTGCTCTTAGTGGTATCAACAACCGGCTGTTTCTCAGGTTCCTTCTCAGGCTCTTTTTCCGGTTCTTTCTCAGGTTCCTTTTCCGGCTGTTTTTCCGGCTCTTTCTCCGGTTGCTTCTCAGGTTCCTTTTCCGGTTCTTTTTCAGGTTCCTTTACGGTTTCCTTTTTGCCGGCACTTATGACGATATCAACAACTGTGTTTTCATCAACCTCAGTATCGACTTCTACACTCTGTTCGATAACCGTGCCCTTCTTTTTACTGCTTTCCTTTTCGGTTACAGTACCCAAGGTGAGTTTTGCTTCTTCAAGAGCTTTCTTTGCAGAAGCCTCGGTAAGGCCGATGATTTCAGGCATCTTTATTTTTTCGTTCTCCACACCCTCACTGACATAAATCGTGATGGTATCACCTTCGGTTACCTTCTCGCCAACCTCGGGGTCGGTTTTGATGACATAGTCCTTCAATACTTCATCGGACTTTTCATATTTGACCTCGACATTTAAATTGAGTCGTGTTTCAAGCTCAATCTTAGCCTGCTTTTCGGTCATATTATGAACATCGGGAATTTCAACCTCTTTTGCGCCACTGCTGACAACAACGGTAATCTCGCTTCCCTCTTTGATTGCCTTTCCCGCCTCGGGTGACTGGCTTATAATCTTGCCTTCTTCATATTCCTTGGAGAATTTCTGCTCAACCTCTTTGATGCTGAACATTTCATACTCCTCGCTCTTGAGTACCTCTTCGATATCAAGACCTACCAATTTGGGCGCTACGGTATCACTGCCACCGCCGCCGAAAATAGCAGAAACAAGTGTATATAATCCAAGGATAAACAACAGTGCAACCGCACCGATAATTATCTTTGAGGCGTGCTTCCGGAAAAAGCCGATCTTTTCGTCCTCTTCCTCCCACTCGTCCTCGATTATCTTTTTCGGTTCTTCAACACCGCTATTGGCATTATATTCACGCTCAATTTCCTCTTGGGTGAGCGGTTCAAAATCGATTACAATAGTCGGGTTTTTGCGGAATTCCTCAATATCACGAAGCATATCATCAGCAGAAGCATAGCGTTTATCTATGTCCTTGCACATTGCCTTCATTGTGATTTTTTCCACGGTTTCGGGAATGTCCGGTACAATTTCACGCGGCAATTTTGCCGTGGAATTAATGTGCTTGATTGCGATTGACACCGGATTTTCGCCATCGTAAGGCAAGCATCCGGTAAGCATTTCATAAAGCATTACGCCGGTGGAATAAATGTCAGCACGAGCATCTAATCTGCCGCCGCGCGCCTGTTCCGGTGCGATATAGTGCACAGAGCCTAACGCCTCGTTAGTAAGGCTTCCCTGCTCTGCGGCAAAACGCGCGATACCGAAATCAGCAACTTTAATAGTGCCGTCACGAAGCACCATAATGTTATGGGGCTTTATGTCACGATGGATAATGCCCTTGGAATGAGCGTGATCCAGCGCTTTTAATATCTGGCACACAAAATGCTGTGCTTCTTTCCAAGACATTGCACCCTTGCGCTCCATATACTGCTTTAAAGTTATACCGTCAATTAACTCCATAACGATATACTCACTGTTTTTTGATCTGGATACATCATAAACACCCACAATATTGGGGTGAGAAAGCATAGCTACCGCCTGGCTTTCAGCATGGAAACGATCTCTGAATTCATCATCCTTTAAAAACTCATCCTTTAAGACTTTAACCGCAACAAGCCGGTTAAGTCTATGACAGAGCGCCTTATATACAACTGCCATACCGCCGGTACCGATAACCTGCAGAATTTCATATCTATTGTCTAAAATTTTACCAATATATTTATCCATTCCCTGTCACCACCTATCTTGTAATTAAAACCGCGGTTATATTGTCAAAACCGCCGCGTGAATTTGCAATTTCACAAAGGCGCTGACAAGCACCCTCTGCCTCGCCATAGAGCACCTCATAGAGCATCTCCTGCTCGTTTAACTGATTGCTCAGACCGTCACTGCAAAGAAGTATGTATTCGCCTTCCTTAAGTTCTCTTGTATAGATATCCGCGCAGATTTCCTTTTCAGTACCTACCGCACGAGTAATTACATTTTTATTCGGATGGGTATGCGCTTCTATTTCGGTAATGGTGCCACGCTCTATCATATCCTCTACTAAGGAATGGTCGCGGGTTATGCGCTCAATTCCTTCCGAGTCGATGAAATACGCGCGGGAGTCACCTACATTAAGAATGGTTGTCTTTCTGTTCTTGCACATTGCCGCAACCATTGTGGTTCCCATACCCGCATAAATCTCATCTGTGTGGGATTTGTGATATATCTCACTGTTAGCATCGGATACCGCTTCTTTAAACAGCGCCTCCAGCTTCTTGCCGGAATGTTCGCCACTACGCTTCATAACGGTCTCGACAAAGATGTCACAAGCCATCTCGCTTGCCACCTGTCCGGCACGAGCACCACCCATACCGTCACACACTACCGCAAGTACGGTTTTCTTGTCATTTGAAAATTCAATTTTAAACGAGTCCTCATTGTTCTCGCGAACGCGACCCACATGGGTTACACCCCAGGCTTTCATTTAAACCACCTCATCCTCTGATGAAAAAAGTCATTGTTATTTTGTATAAGTTAAATTCCTTCGCCCTTTTCTACCTTACGACGAAGCTGACCGCACGCCGCATCTATATCGCCACCGAGGCTTCTTCTTACAGTGACGGTAAGTCCCGTTTTGGTCAGTATTTCGGTAAATTTCTCAATTGTTTTCTTGCTACTCGGCTTCAAATCCCGCTCACTCACCGGATTCAATGGTATCAGATTGATATGACACGGGAAGCCTTGAAGGAGTTTTGCAAGCTTTCGAGCACATTCTTCGGTATCACTTACTCCATCTATCATTGTGTATTCGAAAGAAATTCTGCGGGATGTTTTTGAGAAGTAATACTTGCAGGCGGAAATAAGCTCTTCAACCGAAAATCGGTTGTTTATAGGCATTATTTTGCCTCTTGTTTCATTATCCGGCGCGTGGAGTGAAATGGATAGAGTTATCTGCAAATTCTCCTCTGCCAGTTTCTTAATTTTATCACATATTCCGCAAGTTGACAATGATATATGGCGCATACCAATATTTAGTCCGTTCTTATGCCCCACAAGCCTTAAAAAAGCGATTACATTGTCATAATTATCAAGTGGCTCACCGGTACCCATAAGCACGATATTGGACACTCTTTTTCCGGTGTCAAGCTGCGCGGCGATTATCTGGTCCAGCATTTCGCCAGGCGTTAGATTGCGCTGAAGGCCAGCTATGGTCGACGCGCAAAACTTACAGCCCATACGACATCCGACCTGGGTGGAAATACAGATAGTGTTGCCGTGCTTATATTCCATAAACACCGACTCAACACAGTTGCCGTCGGGAAAGCGCCAGAGATATTTAATTGTACCGTCAAGACGAGAGGCTTGCTTTCGTATCATTTCGGCATTTCTAAGTTCACACAGCTGTGCCAATTTTTCACGAAGGGCTTTGGACAGGTTCGTCATTTCATCAAAAGATCTGACACCCCGGGACAGCCATTTGAATATCTGACCCCCGCGGAATTTAGGCTCGCCTATTTCTGTCATAAAGGCTATAAGCTCTTCCTCTGTCATTGATTTAATATCTGTCATTTTACTCTCCTAAGCTTGCAAATAAAGAAACCGTCGCAATCATTTTTATGTGGAAGCAGGGTTATCTCACCCTTATTTTTGCCATTTGGGCAGGAAAGTTCTATTTCCTCGCGGAAAAAGTCCTTGTTTTCCTTGAGGAATTCGTCTATTACATCACCATTTTCCTCAGGTAATATGGTACAGGTGGAATAAACCAGCACGCCGCCCTTTTTAACATAATATGCCGCGTTTTTGAGTATATCAAGCTGGATTTCAGGAAGTCGTGCAATGTCCGCCTCGTTCTTAAAGCGGATCTCCGGCTTTTTACGGATTACACCAATACCCGAACAGGGCACATCGCAAAGCACCCCGTCAAATGCTTTCTTCCAATCATTACAGAACTCGCGGCCGTCGCGAAGTTCGGCCGTAAGATTAGTTATACCAAGGCGCTCAGCACCCTTTTTCAGCAGTTCGATTTTATGCTTATGTATGTCGCAGGAAACGAGTTTACCCTCACCCTTTAAATATTGGGCGATTGTAAAGCTTTTTCCACCCGGTGCAGCGCATGTGTCAAGAACAATCTCTCCGGGTTTTGCTTCAAGTGCACGAGCGCAAAGCTGACTTGCAGGATCGCAAATGTGGAACTTGCCATCTTTATACGCCTGCAATGCGGACAAGTCACCGGTTTCGGACAGAATTACGCAATCAGTTAGCCACGGATGAGCTTTTGCTCTGACATCTTCGGAACTCAATGTCTCTATAAGTTCATTTACGCTTGTTTTAAGGGTATTTACACGGGCGCAAATGGGCGGAATTTTATTGTTTTCCGTTAAGATAAGTTCTGCATCCGCACCGTAAATTGCGGTAAGTTTTTTAACGAGCCAGCTTGGGTGGCTGTATTTTACCGCTAAATCCGTCGGCTCTTTAAGGCTATCCTTATCCCCGCTTATGCGTCGAAGCATCGCATTTACAAAGCCGGCAGCACGGGGGTTATCCCGCCTTGCAGCTTTTACCGCCTCGTTTACAATCGCGTGTGACGGAATTCTGTCAAGGAACAGAAGCTGATACACACCGATACGCAAAACATCAAGAATTCTCGGCGATATTTTATTTATCTTAATACTCGAATACTCACCTATATAAAAATCAAGGAGTGCTATATTTTGCATAACACCATAGGTTATCTGGGATGCAAGGGATGCATCTCTTTTCGGCAAAGCTCCCTCTTTGATAGCATCTTTTAAATATCCGTCGGCCCAGGCGCCGTTTTTTCTGAATGCAAAAAGCGCTGATGCCGCTATATCTCTTGCTGTCTTTGCCATAGTCTAATCCCTGCGCCTGTTGGCAAGTAAAATAAGTCGAAGAAGCTGCATAAGAGATACCGCAAGAGCTGCAACATATGTCATTGCCGCAGCAGTAAGAACCTTTCTTGCCTTAGGCAATTCATCAACAGATAAGATACCTCCGTCTCTGAGGCACTGCATAGCACGGCGGGAAGCATTGAACTCTACCGGTAATGTAATAAGCTGGAAGAATACAGCAAGGGCAAAAAATGCAATACCGAGGGTAACGAAAATCTGAGCATTGAGAATGAATCCGATCAATATAAGAGGCATTGCCGCCATTGAGCCGATATTACATACCGGAACGATGGCGTTTCTAAGTTTTATCGGGCCATAGCCCTTGGCATACTGTATCGCGTGGCCACATTCGTGGGCGGCAATTCCCGCTGCCGCAATAGATGTGGAGTCGTAAACACCCTGAGATAACGACACGGTGTTGGTTTTCGGGTTGAAATTATCGGTCATCTCGCCCGCTATGGGCACAACAGACACGCCGGTAACACCTGCGCTGTATAAAATGCGCTGTGCTATATCTGCGCCTGTAAAACCGCGCTCGCTATACATCTTGGACATTTTTGAATAAGCGCTTTTTACCGCAATCTGCGCGATTATTGTGAAAATAACCGCAGGAAGAACATAAATTATATAGGTTATATCAATACCGTAATAATACATAGCTACTCTCCTATAATAAAATCTCGCCTAAGATACTTTTATGACCTCTGAAATAATCTGCCGGTGCCATACGCTTTGCATTGGGAAACTGAAGTTCTGTTACAATGATACTTTCTCCGTTTCCGCAGGCAACTTCCATTCCCGCGTCGGAAATCGAGATCACCCTGCCTGCCGGGTCATTTGTCTTTTTACCCTTTATAGCGTGGTAGATTTTAATTTTTACATCATCGAGCATTGTATATGCAATAGGCCAGGAATATGAACCGCGTATTGTATTTCTTACCTCACGCGCGCTCTTTTCCCAGAATATTTTACCATCCTCACGGGTGAGAATTTTGGCATAAGTCGCCTTGCTTTCATCCTGAGGGGTGCGGGTCGCATTTCCGTTTTCAATAAGCTCAAATGTAGAAACAAGAGCATCTGCACCAATAGCCGACAATCTGTCGAAAAGACTTTCAGCTGTTTCGTTCTCACCGATGGGTGTTTCGACACACTCTATAATATCGCCAGTATCCAGCCCTTCATTCATATACATCGTGCAAACACCGCTCTTCTCGTCACCGTTGAGCACTGCCCACTGGATAGGTGCGGCACCGCGGTATTTGGGAAGTAATGAGCCGTGAACATTGATGCATCCGTACTTGGGATAATCAAGAATATACTTGGGTAATATTCTTCCATAAGCAACAACCGCAATTATATCAGGATCGTATTCCTCAAGTAATGGAAGAAGTGCATCATTTTTTAACTTTGTGGGTTGATGCACGGGTATATTATGTGCCTCTGCCGCAACTTTAACCGCAGGCGGAAGCAATTTCATGCCGCGACCTGCCGGACGGTCAGGCTGGGTAAGTACCGCACACACATTATGTCCCGCTTTGATAAGCGCCTCAAGAGACGGCACTGCAAAATCGGGAGTTCCCATAAACAAGACCTTCATACTATCCTATTTCTCCTCTTCGATATATTCGATGACCTTATCGGTGAAAAGCGTTCCGTTTAAGTGGTCTATCTCGTGGCAGAATGCTCGAGCGGCAAGTTCTTCACCTTCGACCTCGAAAAATTTGCCGTATCTGTCCTGCGCGCGCACCTTTACATATGCGGGTCTGCTTACCGTACCATAAATACCGGGCACACTCAGGCATCCTTCCGCCTCGATCTGCTCTCCTTTGGTTTCGATTATTTCGGGGTTTATAAGCTCTAAAAAGTCGTCCCCGTTAATTACCAGTACCGCACGACGCAGGACGCCTACCTGCGGTGCAGCAAGACCTGCACCGTCAGCAGCAACTACCGTGTCGTGCATATCGTCAAGTAATGTATGAAGACGGGCATCAAAATTCACCACCGGACGGCAGGTTTTTTTAAGTACATCGTCTCCGCGTTTTACAATATTTCTTATTGCCATTGCTATCTCTCCTAAAACTCAATTGAATTTACATCCGCAACTATGGTAAGTCGTCGGTTTTTGCCATCTGCTCTGAAATCACAGAGAAGTCGCCCTATAAGCTCACGGGATCGCTTATTGTTCTCACAGCAGATTGAAATCTTATACCTGTATTTGCCGCTCACCTTAAGAAGTGCGGCAGGTGTGGGTCCAAAGACCTTTGCATTTAGGTCACTGTAAACACCTTTGACAGCGCGATTTAATTTTTCCGCTGTGCGCATACTACCGTAGAACACCTCGGACTCATTAACGCCTGATATAAGTAATGTTATTATATCACAAAACGGTGGGAAAGAGCGCATTTTTCGAAGATTAATTTCGGTATTGTAAAACGCCTCGTAATCCTGATCCGCCGCCTGGTGAATAATGGCATTTTTCGGCGAAAAGGTCTGTATCACTGCTCGTCCCCGCTTCTCGCCGCGCCCCGCGCGACCCACGACCTGGGTAATAAGAGAAAATGTATTCTCTTGTGCGCGGAAATCGTCTATATTAAGCGACTGATCGGCTGAAAGCACACCTACAAGGGTTACATTTTCAAAATCAAGACCCTTTGTTATCATCTGTGTGCCGATAAGTATCGGGATTTTTTCATTTTCAAATTTGTCAAGTATTTCCTGATGAGACGCCAGGGCACGGGTGGTGTCATAGTCCATACGGAGAATATCAACATCCGGAAATGCTGTTTTTAATTCATCCTCCAGTCTCTGTGTGCCCGCGCCATAAAACTGCATTTTCTCACCACAATTGGGACACACATCCTGCGCGGGAACGGAATATGTGCAATGGTGGCACATAAAGCGCTTATTTGCAGAGTGGTAAGTGAGTGTAACACTGCAATTCGGACATTCCGGAGAATATCCGCAAGCATTACAAAGTGCATATCTTGCCTGACCACGGCGGTTTAAGAACAGTATACTCTGTTCCCCTCGAGCTATATTATCTGCAATCTCATAAAGCAAGGTTTTGCCAATCGTTCCGCCGTTGCCCGAGCGCAACTCCTGCCGCATATCGGAAATGATTACCTGAGGCAGGTTTTGGTCGTTGAAACGCTTTGCAATTGTATAAAGACTATACTTCCCGCTTTTTGCGGCGTACATACTCTCAACAGATGGTGTTGCAGAGCCCAAAAGAAGCATAGCACCATTCGACACACATCTGAATTTTGCAACATCACGGGCGTGGTAACGAGGTGTATTGCCGGATTTATAGGTATGTTCCTGCTCCTCGTCCATAATTATAAGTCCCAAGTTTGGAATTGGCGCAAAAACCGCAGAACGAGTGCCGACAACAACCGAAACATCGCCGCGTCGGATACGCTTCCATTCGTCAAAACGCTCACCTATTGAAAGTGCACTGTGTAAAATCGCGATCTTGTCGCCGAAATATGAATAAAAACGCTCTACCATCTGGGGAGTAAGCGCAATTTCCGGCACCAGCATAATAGCACTCTTACCCGCTTCACACGCCTTCTCAATAAGCTTTATATAAACCAATGTTTTACCGCTTCCGGTAACGCCGAAAAGAAGCGAACAGCTGGCGCTGCCTGCGTGAAGTTTTTTCTCAAGCTCGGTATAAGCCGTCGTTTGTTCTTCATTTAACTCAATAATAGCGCCCCTGCCGCTATCCTTTAATTTGGGACGGCGGAACACCTCCACATCGGACAGTTCGACAATGCCACGGTTAGCTAAAGTATTTATAGTCGCGCTTGTAGCACCTGTAAAATAGCAAAGCTCCTGCATATTTGCACTGCCAATATCACGGAGAAGGCGCAATATCTCCTTCTGCATAGGTGCACGGCGGCCGAGAGAAGTAATATAGTCATCCACAGCCTCTTCGCTTACTGCAAGCTTTACACGCTTTACGGTTTTGTCATTTACCTTGCGAGCAGCGATGTCGCGAGCATATACAAGACCCGCACGGAGAAGGATTTTCCCCTGCTCCTCATACTCATCGCCCAAACCATTCTTGGAATTTGTCAATATTCCTGCGACCTCTTCAGCCTTTTCATCACCGTCCAAGGCACTTATTATGTCATCATATGTAGTACTCTCGTTTAAATGATAGCTCTGGCTGAATTTATACCAGACGCCCGTGGGTAGCTGTGCACGAAAAACATCATATAGTGAACAGAAGCACCGCTCTTTTACCCAAAAAGCGAGTTTTAAGTCAGCTGCATTTAAAATAGGCTCATCGTCCAGTACCTCGAGCACTTCTTTAAGCTGTTTTTCACCGTTATCCGCCGTAAGGGAGAGCACCATGGCTTCGCACCTTTTGTTGCCGCGGCCAAACGGCACCATTACCCGCTTACCGACTTGAATTTTATCCATCAGTATCTCGGGGATGCGGTAATCGTACGGCTTGTCGATGGCGAAAATCGCTTTACTTACCGCAACACGCGCTATATTGTTGTACATTTTCGCCACCACCCTTCATAGATAAAAAGCGGAGTGCGACCACTCCGCTTCCTTAATTAGTCGTTCTCTTTAACAATGAGTTTGCCGGATGCAAGCTCATTAACCGCGCTTCTGACCGGTTTCTCGGTAAGACTCTTGCCGTCAGCCTCAGCCTCGTCAGCAATCTGGCGTGCACGCTTTGCCGCAACATTTACAAGCATATAGCGACTGCTTACCTTTTCCATTAAAACATTCATTGCCGGATAAATCATAATTAATACCTCTTCCTTTTTATTCATTTTCTGTAATAATTTCGTCTTCTTCGTCTTTTACATCCATACGGTGTGCCACCGTTTCGGGCAGGATCGCCGATAGGATGACATGGTCACTGTCCATAATAATTACCGCGCGGGTACGGCGACCGTAGGTTGCATCAATTAGCATTCCCCGATCGCGTGCTTCCTGCACAATACGCTTGATCGGTGCGGATTCCGGGCTTACAATAGCGATTACGCGACCTGCGGAAACCACATTGCCAAAGCCGATATTTATAAGCTTCATTCTGCCGCACCTCTTATTCTATATTCTGTATCTGCTCACGGATTTTTTCGATCTCCGCCTTAAGATCCACAACATACTGAGCCATTATAACATCATTCGCTTTAGAGCCGGTTGTATTCGCCTCACGATTAAATTCCTGCACCAGGAAGTCAAGCTTTCTGCCGATGCCGTTTCCGTTCTTTAGCATATCTCTCGTCTGAGCAATATGACTTCTGAGTCGAACGGTTTCCTCGGTAACCGCTATCTTATCAGCGAAGATAGCCGCCTCGGTAAGAATTCTCTGTGGTTCGATGTTGACCGTGTCTAAAACCTCGCGCATACGAGCCTCCAGCTTTTCACGGTACTCCACAACACAAAGGGGGCTGCGCTCTTCGACCTTGCCTACGAGCGCCTCGATATTGTCAAGGCGAAGGAGAATGTCGGAAACAAGCTTCTCGCCTTCCTTTACCGCCATTGCAGTATGGCCCTCGACAGCGATCTCAAGAGCTGACATTACCTCACGGGCAAGTTCTTCCTCGTCAGTCTCTTCCTTGGTTATGGTGAGCACATCCGCCATCCGCATAATACGGGTTGCGGTGAGGTCATTTTCAACGCCGAAATCGCTTTCTAACTTTTTAGCAATATCAATGTAAGCCTGTACCATAGGCTCACAAAGCGAAACGGTTGCATCAACGCCCTTTGATGTGTCCACAGTGACAAACACATCCACCTTTCCGCGGCCTATATGCTTCTGGAGATACGCCTTAATAGGCTCTTCCAAAAAGGCACAGCCTCTGGGTGTTCTTATGGAGCAATCGAAATAGCGGTGATTTACCGATTTGATTTCTACGGTTATATCTCTGTTTTTTCCGATAGCTTGTCCGCGACCGTATCCGGTCATACTCTTAATCATGGGGTCACTCCTAAACTGTTTTATTACTTAAATTATAGGCTTAAGCGCCCTTTTTGTCAAACGATATGGCGATGTATGCGCCACATATAAAACACTTTTAAACGGGTTATGCAGATGTCAAATGTGATAAACACGAAATTGAATGCAAGATATGCAAAAATAAGCAGCCAATTTGCCGGCACAAAGGATAAAAGAAGCTCCTTAAACGCGAAATACAAGATGAATATAAGCGCGTTTACACATAAAAGCTTAATCAGCCAGGAAAGTGCCTTGATTTTTACCTTTTCGGAAAAATGCTTTATAAAGGGATACGCGCCGAAAAGAAGCGTATATAAAATCACGCAGGATTTATCGGGTACGATGAGAAATCCCAACGCGGTGGTAGCAATATAAACCATAAGCGCATAGAGTGACTTACACTCAATTATAGCCACATATGTAATTATACTTGCAATAGCGATAAGCGTAAGTGACATTACCGGAAAAGCCGATGCCAGATAAAGGCACAACACCGCACCCGCAAGTAAAATTGAAGATAGGGTCAGTTTATTTACTTTACTCATATGCAATCACACAGACAATCGGCGCACATATACATAGTACAACAGTCACACGCGCTGAGTCCCCCACCATTTCGCTGATACGGGCTGCTGCCCATCTGCATAAGCTGCTGATATGCGGCACGATATTCCGCATTTGTGGGGTCCATATTGCAAGCGGTAACGATGTACCTCTGCGCCTCGTTGAACCAGCCGCGGCGGATATAAAGACTACCGGTAAGGAAGTTCCATTCCGCATCGTGAGTAGTGCAAGACCTGAGCAACTGCTCAGCTAAGGCAAGATTGTTGCTTGCTATTGCATTTCTAATCTGCTGGTAGGTAGGATTAGTGCTGCTACCGGTGCCGGAATATGTTCCGCCGGTTGTGTTTCCGCCGCCTGCGCGCATCTTAACGATTGTGTCATAGGCCTCGTTTATTTCCTTCATCTTCTCTTGCGCCAAGTCCGCAAGCGGGTTATTTACATAGTTATCGGGATGGTATTTTTTCGCAAGTGCACGGTATGCATTTTTTATTTCATCGTCACTTGCTGTCTTGGACACGCCAAGTACGCTATAGGGGTCGTTCATTTACTCTGTTCTCCTTTTCCTTCAATGACGGAGGGTATTCCCATCGTCAGTACATTCAAAACAATATCTGTAAGCGGATTTTCGCTTATCAGCGCCCAAGTATTTACCGCGGTATTAAGGCTACAGTTTATAGTAGCCACAACCTGTTCCTTTGCTATTCTGCTTGCGATTATCGGGTTGTAATTGTTGTTTTTTAAATCCTCTTCTACATCAAAAAGGGCGTCGATTATATAGATAATGCGGCCGGCATGGTAGAAAAGCTCTTTGGCGATTCTTTTAAGCACCATATCATCAAAGTAATCAGCCATTGATGCCAAAAGCTCAGCAAAGGTGTCAGCCACGGCATCTATGCTTTTTTCGTTCTTTTTTTCAAATACATTGAGCTTTGTAATTGACTTTTCAACCGCACCGTCGAACCATAAAAGCTCTTTTTTTGCTTTTTTGTACGGACGGTTGTATATAAATTTTAAAAAGCGGTACGGCAGTCCCTTTATAAAAGACTTGTCCGCAATATTATCCCGCATTTTCCAATGTGCCAAAACAACGGTTGCTGCCGCAGTAAAATCAATAGCGCGGCTTTTTGCGCAGGCACATTTTTTCTTAAATGGACTTGCGATACAACGCTTACGGTCATATATGCAACCCTCAGGTGCCATAGCCTCAAGCACAATTGCAAGAAATGAGAAATCATAATTTACAAGAAAACGCGACAAAAGACCGTATTTGCGCTTAAGTGCATTGCACAAGCCGCAATAGGTCGCCTTGTAGTGCTCATATTCCCGCACTTTAAGCTCGCCTTTAAGTGGCTTAATATATCCGTACATCAGTCGATCACCTTTACGATTGTGCAGTTTGTTCTTCGTTTAGCCTCATAGCGGTTTAAAATAAATGCTGCCGCCAGTCCGCATACAAGGCCGACCAGCGCCCCTGCAATCGCTATATTCTCACTATTCCAAAGGTGCATACAAAGTCCGTAAAACAAGAAAAATAAAACGAGCGGCACCACATATACCACCACAGCGATACCCAGCACGCGGGATGTTTTGGTTTCAATCGTAACATTGTCCCCCACCTTAGCACCGATCGAATTTTTTGCTGTTGCTACAATCGGGCGTGCTTGTGCGCCGCAGGCACCGCAGGAGGTGCAGTCATGACCGCAGGCGGTCTCTCTTTTTATGGATACCTCCGCCTCGCCATTCTGGTGCAAAGCGATTACCCTTGCTGTTTGAAGCATTGTTACACCTCTTATTTTGAAACCTTCACAAGCACTCTGTACTCGCCAACAGCGCCTACGCTTTCAATGCCGTCAACCGCGGCTGAACCGGTAAGTGTATGCTGGCCGGAGCTGAGCGCTGTACCGGACAGATCAACCACTACGCGAACATTCTTGGCAAGGACCCTTTTTATATCCTCATCACTTCCTCGGATAAGCACCGCGAGGCTGTTTGTAAGCGGCTCTATATTATAGCCACTGGGGATGTTGATAATCTCGATCGCGCTTGTTTCTATGCTCTTTAAATAAAGGCCGTTAAACTTAACGCTCACCTCAGCACCGCTTTCGCCGCTGATATTCTGTATGCCCTCCGGCATCGTAAGCTTAAGGGGAATTTTTGTATCACTTGAATACTTCGCCAGATCAACCACGCCGATGGTAAGTGACTGCATGGCGTCTATGGTCTTTTCATCGCCTGCAATAGTGATCTCTGCAGGTGAAATTTCGTAGGTTACATTCTTTTCTTTAGCGCCGCCACCCTCAACAAGCTCGACGGTAAGAGGCACGGTTTTCGTTTTGTAAACCGGAAGTGATACCTCAACGGTTTCGCTCTCGGTCTGAATTGATGTAAGCTCAAGCACTTTATTATTCGCATCGTAGAAGGCATATTCCATCTGCTCGTGAATTGAGGTGTTCAAATCCTTCTTGCCGATTTTGACCTGGGCATAGGAGATACTGTTGATCTCCTCAGCAAGACCAAGTACAGATAAACTGCCGGGAACGGTAGTGCTCTCGCCAGCCATATAGCCGTCAGCAACATTACCCTCAAATGCCACGCGAATGGGCACGGTGGCGGTAACGATTTTATCCATCTTTACGGTTAATCTGTCCGGATCGCGATTTACCACAGATACATCGCCCGACGGCAGGATTACCTTATAGGCAAGCTCATAGGTGCCCGCCTCACGGGTCTTGGAAATATCCACCTCAACCTTGACATTCGCCTCATCAACCGCGGCAAGTGCCTGGCGAGTGCCCTTGATGCGTACATCCACCAGATTATCCGCCTTGTTGCCCACGATGAGGTTGGCGGTATTAAGAAGTTCCTCACTTCCCACATAGGTAGGCATTATGTCGGATATGGTGCGCTCGCTAACCGGGTCAACCACCGAAACGACATATATCCAAAGCACCACTGCAATAAGTATAGCCAGCGCCTTGGTGATGATATCATATTTTTCTAACCACTTTTTCACTATTTCTTCACCCTTAAAAATCCAAAAATTCCGGTCTTCTTATTTTCCTCAACACTGGTCATAAGCTCGTTTCTAAGCAGTTTTTCTAGGGTTTCCGGCGAAAGGTGTCGCTTAATCATACCATCGATTGCAACGGAAATGGAGCCACTTTCCTCGGACACGATGACAACTACCGCGTCGGAGTTCTCACTCATACCGATGCCCGCGCGATGGCGCATACCGAGTTCTTTACTGAGGTTAGTATTTTCGGTAAGCGGAAGCATACAACCGGCGGCGGAAATGCGACCATCCTGAACGATAACCGCACCGTCGTGAAGCGGAGCCTTGGGGTAAAAAATGTTTTTCACAAGCTCACCGGTGACCTTCGCGTCAATTACCGTGCCGGTTTTGACAGCATCATTAAGCTTTATGCCGCGCTCGAAAACGATAAGCGCACCATCTCTCGCCCAAGACATAGCAGATGCAGCTTCAACGGTTTCGCGGATAATGCGATCCATATCGTCAACATTTGCGCGACCCACAAGCTGCGGGAATGTGCTTCTGCCCACCTTTTCAAGTGCTTTTCTAAGCTCGGGCTGGAAAACGATTACAAGGGCAATAAGGCCAACTTGCATGGTATTTGCGAGAATATAGTTTACCACCTTAAGGCCAAACAGCTGTGCCACCTGCATTGCAAGGATAAGGAAGATTATTCCTTTAACAACCTTGCCCGCATTTGAACCGCTGATAAGCTTGATCAGCTTATAAATGAGGAACGCTATGATAGCTATATCAATAGCATCCCGCAGGGTAAACAAGGATATAAAATTTACGATCGAGTCAAATATATTCATATGCCTTCGTCCTTTACTTTTTCCGCATAAAATTGTCTTCATATATTTTAACACACTTTCCGCGCCGTGTGAAGTGTTTTTTAATTATTTACAAAGAATTCATTTTTTTATTTTTTTAAGCGCTGTAATAAGCGCCTCCACATCCTTTTCGGTATTGAAAACAGAAAAACTTGCCCGCACGGTTCCCACTCTGTCGCCCACACTTTCGTGAGCAAGCGGCGCACAGTGAAAGCCCGCCCGTACCGCAATATCCAGAAGGGACAACTGATAGGAAACCTCATCCGAGCTTATTCCCGCAAGATTAAACGAAACAGCACCACTTTGCACACCTTTTCCTCCGTCATAGTATAAAATCGCACCCGGAATTTTGGCGATTTCCTCAGCGGTAAAATCGATTAGTGCCCGTTCGTGATTGTAAAGGTTTTCTTCTTTACAGACAAATTTCACTCCCTCGAGCAGACCGGCAATACCGTGAGTATTTTGAGTTCCCGCTTCGTGTCTGTCCGGAAGAAAATCCGGCGACAATGCTTCTTGCGACTGGCTTCCCGTACCGCCCTGCATAAGCGGAGGTATCTCTCGTCCGTCCCTGCATATGAGCAAACCCGTACCCTGCGGCCCATATAAGCCCTTGTGGCCGGGAGCGCATATAAAACGAGTGGCTGTCAAGTTTTTCAACTTTACAGGTAAACTTCCCGCAGACTGTGACGCGTCTATGATTAGGACTATCCCCTTTTTAGCACAAAGAGCATCTATCTCGGCTATAGGCAGCACATATCCAAAAACATTTGACACATGGGTGACGATGACCGCTTTGGTGTTTTTCTTTATTTCCTTGCTTATTGCATCCACCATAAGTTCCTGTTCAAACAGCGGTGCCCAAGCTACGGAATATGTGACACCGCGCTCCGCCAAAGCTGTAAGCGGTCGCACAACCGAGTTGTGTTCGTACCCTGAAATAACACAATGTCCGCCTTTGCCCATAACACCTTGGATCGCAATATTCAAGGCATGTGTGGCATTCAGTGTGAATATAACATTTTCAGCTCCAGGTGCACCAAAAAGCTCTGCCGCCACTTCCCTGCATTCGAACAGTATATCCGCCGCACACATAGATGCATTGTGGCCGCCACGCCCTGCATTTGCGGCACTTTTAAGTGCGCGATTTACCGCATCATACACCGATTGAGGTTTGATCAGTGTCGTCGCCGCGTTATCTAAATAAATCACGACCTCAACTCCCGATATCCGTCACCTGTAGCAATATATATCTTACCCACCTCGTAGTTTTGCTTTTTTAATATATCAATTGCCTCTGCCAGATACCCCTCCGATACTTTTACCGCAAAGCCACAGCCATTTCCCACAAGACTTGCATCGGGTTTAATTACATACGCGCTCACACCTGCCTTTTCAAGGGCGCGTTTGGCGCGTTGCGCATAGGTTACAGAGCGCAAAATTATAATGCAACCGTTCATTGTATTTCATCTCCTTTACCATCATTCTATGCCGAGAGACACAAAAAGGGTGCCTGACGAAATCGTGTCCGCCGAGCACCCTTTGACTATTTAATTATGCAAACCGCATGGGCCGAAATTCCAAGACCTTCGCCGGTAAATCCAAGTTTTTCCTCGGTGGTGGCTTTAACGCTGATACAGCCGATCTCAACACCCAATGCCCGCGCTATATTCCCCCGCATTTCCTCGATATATGGCGCAAGTTTTGGTTTTTGGGCAATTATCGTTGCATCGACATTGCCCACGGTGTAGCCCTCGACCTCGATAATTTCGCGCACGCGGCATAAAAGTTTCAGGCTGTCCGCACCCTTATATTTTTCATCGGTATCAGGAAAATGCTTACCTATATCTCCAAGAGCCGCCGCACCTAAAAGTGAGTCGGAAATCGCGTGAAGCAGTACATCCGCGTCGCTGTGGCCCAAGAGACCTTTTTCGTATGGAATTTTAACACCACCCAATATAAGGTCGCGTCCCTCAACCAGTTTATGAACATCATATCCGTGCCCTATTCTCATATTGTATCACCTTTACTTTCAAGAATTGCGCGGGCAAAAATCAAATCTTCGGGCGTTGTAATTTTTTTATTTAACACATCGCCGTCGGTAAGTGCAATTTTCCCACCTATAAGCTCAACCGCAGAGCAATCGTCTGTTATTGGTAGTGCCTTTTCGACCGCGTGGGAAACCGCGCCTAAAATGAGGTCTTTATCAAAAATCTGCGGAGTCTGGATAGCACAGAGGCTGTCACGGTCAACGGTTTTGGAGGTAAAGCCTTCCTCCCGCACCTTGACCGTATCAACGATTGGCACCATCGGTGCCGCCGCGCTGAATTTCCGTGCCGCTGCAATGGTTTCCGTAATTATACGCTCGCTTACAAAAGGGCGGGCACCGTCGTGAATTGCGACATATTTACACTTTTTGTCAACCGCGCGCAGACCGAAAAGCACCGAATGTGCGCGGGTTTCACCACCGCAAATTATCTTTGTCGCCTTTGTTATTCCGTATTTTTCACACAAAGCCTTCAATGTGTCTATCGCATCTGCGCGGGTGGGAATTACTATCTCGCAAATTTCCGGATGCTGCTGAAAAATCTTAAGGGTACGAATGATTACCGGTACGCCTTCAAGCTCCCAAAAAATCTTATCCTTACCCTTCATTCTGCTGGCACTGCCCGCTGCCGGAATAACCGCAGATACAAGGTGTTTTTTATCTTTAAATAAACACTTAAGCACTGAAAACACATCCTTTTTATAAATTATAGCCGTTTTTTACCTTAAAATCAAGGGATTAGCAGCAAAACTTAAATTTACCCCTTTACATAAATGAAAAAATGTAATATTATATAGTATAAGTTATACATTTAGCAAGGAGGTTTTTGGAAATGTCTAACAATACTAAACCGAGTGACCTTACAAGGAAATTCTCTTTATTTGATGATAAGGATCCGGATATGAAGAGCATTTTGACCGAGGTTTATAATGCATTGAAAATTAAGGGCTATAAGCCGATAAGTCAGATCGTAGGATACATCATTTCCGAAGATCCGACCTACATCACCACACACAATAATGCTCGCAGCTTAATCCGAAAAATCGACCGTAACGAGCTTTTACACGAGCTTGTTCGAAATTACCTGTCAGATTAAAGCATATTTTGCGCGGTATCCGGAGCAGATACCGCGCAATTTGTGTCTTTTTGTAAAAACATTTTCCCAAATCACTGTTGACAAATTAGTTACAATATGTTACAATTTGTATCGTTGATGTTTACGAATTGTAACAAGTCTTTGAAAAGGAGAGTTTAAAATGGCTACTGCAAAAAAGAAAAAAGATGAACTCCTTTCCTATAAAGGAAGACCTGTTTCTCGTAAGGACAACATTATTTACTACGGAAGCATGGCTGATAAGTTCATCATTATGCTTCAAATTCTTGAGACAAAAACAGAAAAGGACAGCCTTGAGGTTGCTACCCGCATTTCGGTTCAGCTTCAGCAAACCGACCCGGCAGTTAAGTCAAAGGAGCGCGTTGTTAAAAAGACCGAAACCAACGGCCTTTACGATGCTTTTGATATTGGCGCCATCTGGCTTGAGCGTGCACTTTCCGCTAAGTAGTTTCTGTTTTTGCCAAAAATATTGGAGGTTTTCCCAATGATACGCAAGGTTTTAACCCGTGCGATATTTGTTTTGGCATTAATTTCATTATTCGCATTCGCGGCATCCGCATCTACAAGTGCTACCATTTCCGCTAACGGCGGTCTTCGTATGCGTAGTGCGATGTCCACAAGCTCATCTGTTATACTCACTATTCCCAACAATGCTACCGTTGCGGTTGCTGAGCGCGGTGAGTCTTGGTGCAAGGTTACCTACTCCGGCAAGACCGGTTATGTGGCCACAAGATACCTTACCTTTGGTGCCGCTACTACTTCCCGCTCCGGTGACACCCGCGATGTACTGGCTCAGAAAAGACAGAACATCGTCAATGCCGCTGTTGCTCAGCTTGGCAAGCCCTATCGATCCGGATACAACGGGCCTTACAGTTTTGACTGTTCCGGTCTTACAC
The DNA here is from genome assembly GCA_045580305.1 of Eubacteriales bacterium. Taxonomy (GTDB): domain Bacteria; phylum Bacillota; class Clostridia; order Oscillospirales; family JAAYXM01; genus RGIG7332. The sequence goes on along the minus strand of JAZNNQ010000001.1, from coordinate 69,908 downwards.
AGTATGTTTACAAGATTTGCGGCTACAGCATCGAACGCGGTCCTTCCGCTCAGCTTCGCCAGTTTAGCGTTTCGGTTTCCAAAGCGAACTTACTCCCCGGTGATCTGGTATTCTTTAGAGATTCCCGCTATGGTAGCGGCGCTGCTACTCATGTTGGTATTTATGTTGGCAACGGCCAGATGATCCATGCTCCCAACCGTGGTCAGAATGTAAAGTACGCGTCCATTAACACCGGCTATTACGGAACATATTACATCGGCGCACGCCGTGTTATTAACTAAGAAATAATAAAAACTGCTAAGGTTTAGCGCCTTAGCAGTTTTTTTGTTACACAAGTGATTTTAGTGTTCGGCAACCGCATTTTCACGGAAAAGAAGGGTTACGCACCAAAGACCCGCAAGACCTACAAGCGTGTAGATTATACGGCTCATAAGCGCGCCCATTCCACCGAAAAGGCTTGCTACCAGGTCAAACTGGAAAATACCGATACTGCCCCAGTTAAGAGCTCCTATGATAACCAAAATCAATGCTATTTTATCCCACATAAATTTTCAACTCCTATCTTTGTGTTTCACTTGCAATGCTATTATAAACACAAGAAGCCGATTTTATGCACAAAAATGGAGAGAGCGAAACTCTCTCCATTTTTTTAATCTTTAATATCCGGTTGCGGTAGCGCCCGCGTCATCACTGTTTAAAATTACTATCTGTGATGCATCATAGTAACTCTGAGAGAAGAGCATCCAGTCTTTCTTCTCTTTATCATCAAATGCGGTAAGACGGCCAAGCACCATCTTAACCTCACCTGACTTGGTTGCATTCAAAAGTTCACCACGGGGATATTCCTTAATTTCAAGCTTTGCACCCCAGGTTTTAGCAACAGCATTTGCAATTTCAACATCAAAACCGATAAGCTTACCGTCCTTATCCTTATAGGAAAAAGGCGCGTTATCCTCTGCAACGCCAACGGTTAGAACTCTGTCTTTAACAATGCCTTCATTATAGGTAAAATCGGCAGCTTCCGGCGGAGACTGCTCAAAATATTTAGCATAGAGTTTGTCATATTCCCCGGTATAACGAAGGTTGGTCAGCGTGGAGTCGATTTCAAGAAGGAACGCGTCCCCGTCCCGATAATCCTGGACATAGGTTGCCGCCATATACTCTTTATCAACAAGCTTTTCCAACATTACGACAAAATCCGCGTCACCCTTAAGGTATCTTTTAGCATTTAACGGGTTTAAGATAAGAGCCTTGATCTTTTTATTTCTAAGCGCATCAGCGCCCTCTTCAACGGTCGCAAAGCTTTTCAGCTTTGCATTGGGGATCTTGTCTTCTACCTGAGATTCCTCGGTAATACCATCAACTATACCGATCTTAGCTCCGGAAAGGTCGGTAAGCAGGATATAGTCCTGATTGGGATTTTCTACCGTACATCCGCAAAGCAGAAAGGATAAAAGAATCCCGAAGACAAGTGCAAGACTGACTTTCTTCATTACAAAACACTCCGTTTCGAAAAACATTAAATTAATTATATAGTATTTTAAACCAATATTCAAGTAATTTAGATAAAAAAGTACCAATAGATTATTGACACCATTTTTGGATGTGATATACTTATAAAGATGTGATATACTTATTTATATAGAATAAACTTTTCGGAGGTAATTATGCAGTATACCGGTTTAAATGAATTAAGAGAAAAATATTTATCATTTTTTGAAAGCAAAGGCCATCTTCGCCTTCCCAGCTTCCCCCTTTTACCCCAAGGTGACAACTCCCTTCTACTTATAAACTCGGGTATGGCTCCTATGAAGCCGTATTTTGCAGGCGAGATCACCCCGCCCCGTGTTCGCGTTACCACCTGTCAGAAGTGTATCCGTACACCCGATATTGAAAATGTTGGTAAGACCTCTCGTCACGGTACATTCTTCGAAATGCTCGGGAACTTCTCCTTCGGTGATTACTTCAAGCGCGAGGCTATGAGTTGGGCTTGGGAATTTATTACAAAGGTACTTGAAATTCCGGTTAACCGCCTTTATGTTTCCGTTTATCTTGAGGATGATGAGTCCTGGGATCTCTGGACCAAGGAAATCGGTGTACCCGAGGATCGTATGGTTCGTCTCGGTAAGGCCGACAACTTCTGGGAAATTGGCGCAGGCCCCTGCGGTCCCTGTAGTGAAATCTACTTTGACCGCGGTGAGGAGCACGGTTGTGATAATCCCAACTGTGCACCCGGTTGTGACTGTGACCGCTATGTTGAGTTCTGGAACCTTGTATTTACCCAGTTCCACAACGATGGAGAAGGCAACTACACTCCCTTAAAGCAGAAGAACATCGATACCGGTATGGGTCTCGAGCGTCTTGCCTGCATTATGCAGGGCGTGCCTTCCCTTTTCGATGTCGATACCGTTATGAACATCACAAAACACATTTCAAAAATTGCAAATGTTAAGTATGGCGATGACGCTAAAACTGATATTTCACTTCGTATTATTACCGACCACATCCGTTCTACCACAATGATGGTTTGTGACGGCGTTATGCCTTCCAACGAAGGTCGCGGCTATGTTTTACGCCGTCTTCTCCGTCGTGCTGCTCGTCACGGCAGATTACTCGGCATTAACGGCGCATTCCTCTGCGATGTTTGCGACACCGTTATTGCAGAGAGCGGTGACGCTTATCCCGAACTCCGTACAAAGGCGGACTACATAAAGAAGGTCGTCCGTATGGAGGAAGACAGTTTTGAGCGCACTATCGACGGTGGTCTTAACATCTTAAACGATATGATCGCTGCTCTTAAGGCTGAAGGCAAAAACGAGCTTGCAGGCGCTGATGCTTTCAAGTTATATGATACCTTCGGCTTCCCCATTGACTTAACTCTTGAGATTATCGAAGAGGCAGGATTTACCGTTGATCGCGCAGGTTTTGACACTCTTATGAATGAACAGCGTGAGCGTGCAAGAGCTGCAAGAGCCGCCATGGGCGACTTCGCTTGGGAAAGTTTAGACCTCGGCATTGATAAGGATGCAAAGACCGATTTCGTTGGCTATACCGATATGGAAACCACCGGCAAGATCCTTGCGATTGTTGTTGACGGCGCTACCACTGACATTCTCGCGGCTGATACCGAGGCTACCATTGTTTTAGATCGTACAAGCTTCTACGCTGAAAGTGGCGGTCAGTGTGCCGATACCGGTTATTTAACCGCAGGCGATGCTAAATTCCGTGTAAATGATGTGCAGAAAACCAAGGACGGTAAGTTCTTACACACCGGTGTTATGGAATGTGGTTCTTTTGAGGTTGGAAATACCGTTGATGTTAAGATTGATACAAAGCGTCGCTGTGCTATTATGCGTGCACACTCCGCTACTCACCTTCTCCAGAAGGCGCTCAGAAATCATCTGGGTGGTCATGTCGAGCAGGCAGGCAGCTATGTAACACCCGATACCGTTCGTTTTGACTTTACTCATTTTTCCGCGCTTACAGCCGATGAAATCGCCGCGGTTGAGACTGAGGTTAACGCGCAGATTTTAGCAGGACTTACAATTGATACCCGTGAGATGCCAATTGAGGATGCTAAGAAGCTTGGCGCTATGGCTCTCTTTGGCGAAAAATACGGCGATGTTGTTCGCGTTGTTAAGATGGGCGATTATTCCATCGAGCTTTGCGGCGGTACTCATATGGACAACACCGCAAAGGCAGGTCTTTTCAAAATCACAACTGAGACCTCTGTTGCTGCAGGTGTTCGCCGTGTTGAAGCTATTTGCGGCTCTGCGGTTTTAGATAAGATTAACGCTACCAACGCTACCCTTCTTGAGGTTTCCGAGGTATTAAAAACCGCGCCTCACGAGGTTGTCTCTAAGGCTACACAAACTGCAAACGAGGTTAAGGCTCTCAAAGCAGAGCTTGCCGCGCTTAAAGACAAAATGGCAGCATTTGATGCACAAGATATGGCAAACGATGCTGTTGAGGTTAACGGTCTTAAAGTAATTGCGGTTAAGAAGGACGGCGCGAGCGGTGACACTCTCCGCACCATCGGCGATTCACTCCGTGGTATGAGCGATGATATCGTTGCTCTTCTTGCAGGTGTTACCGACGGCAAGATCGTATTTGTTGCAAGCTGTGGTAAGAACGCGGTTGCAAAGGGCATTAAGGCAGGAAATCTCGTTCGCGAGGTTGCTACCATCTGCGGCGGTAAAGGCGGCGGTAAGCCCGACAGTGCAATGGCTGGCGGCAGTGATGTTTCAAAGCTTGATGAGGCACTTGCTTTCGTACAGGGCTTTGTAGCTGAGAATTCCAAATAGGAGATGTTTAAAATGGATTGTCTTTTTTGTAAAATAATTGCCGGCGAAATCCCCTCTAACAAGGTTTATGAGGACGAATTCGTTTACGCGTTCCACGATATTGCACCCCAGGCACCTACCCATGTTTTGGTTATTCCGAAAACTCACATCCCCTCTATGGCCGCTGTGAACGAGGAAAACGCAGAAATTGTGGCAAAGGTTATGTGTGCAATTTCAAAGATCGCCCGTGATTTAGGGTTGGAGGAAGATGGTTACCGCGTTGTATCAAACTGCGGTGAGCATGCAGGTCAGACCGTACATCACCTGCACTTCCACATTTTGGGCGGTAAAAAATTAGAACTTAAAATGTGCTAAAAAATTAAGCGACGAGGAAAATCCTCGTCGCTTTTATTTTATTAGCATAGTTATTTTATCAATAAATTGCTTCATTGATTTGTTTTTTGTAATATTCGCTGTTTTCCCTCTTTATCACATACTTATGATTCCCATCAGAACAAGGATAAAAATTGTTTTTACCACTGTTTTTATCAACAACAGCTCTCCCCTTAACCGTATCATATCCTGCCTTATTTTCATCCCCAATAAGCGCAAGTTGCACAAGCATCGGATCCCATGAGAGTCTCCCATTTTGAGAACCATGATCGCAAAGCACACCATAAAGAATATCATCTTTTTTCAGATTATCCCCTGTGATAACATCTGCGCCGACTTCCCATCCCAAAAAGGTAACCGGAACAGGACATTTCTTGCAAAAAACACTACCAGCAACTCTTGACCGTTCATTTCTAGCAAAATTGTTTTCTTTTCCAAATGCCTCATCCCATTTACCGGCCATTACCCAAATTTTTGTTACCTTTTCTGAAATCAACTCCAAGCCTGTCTTGTCAGAAATATCATCTGCCTCACTCTCAATAACATTTGAAATAACCTGTAGAAATCCAATTTCAATTATTTCTATCGGTTCCTTGCTTTCTGACAATATTCGTCTGTAAAGTTTAACAGCATCTTCTGCCTCTGAATTTTCGTTGTAGCCAGAAGGGATATCCGCCAATCTTTTCTGATAACTTGGGTTTCCGCCAAAATCTGTAGCTTTAAGGTCTATCCCGATAGGGACTTCTTTAACCCCTTCGGAATTCAAAAAGCCACCAAGAGACTTTACAGAATATTCCATACAAGCATTGATTCCTATTGCTTTCAAACATATATTCCCTGATTTGTGTTCCCTGGCAAGAATTCTTATTGCTACTGCGTCGTCGCAATCGTCCCACCAATCAGTGCCCAAGATAAAGGTTCTCATGATATTTGTCCTCCTGCCAAATTCCGACAGTTCATATCGTCATATCAAAACATAACAGTAAATTTTTAATCAAAATCAAGCTCCGCTACTGCCTCAATTGGGATACCTATATCCAGAACTTTTTTCACTCCGCAGAAGGCGCGGCCGTTAGTTGTATTTAGTCCCACTTTATCAAGGGCAAGGGTGTAGGTATAATCTGCCTTTACAACGCTTCCCGCGGCACTTCCGTCGTCTGCCGATAAGCCGCTCGGAATATCAATTGATATAACAGGGTTTTCCATGGAGTTTATTCTATCGATGGCGATTTTTATATTACCTCGCGGTGCACCCGATACCGAAATCCCAAGAAGCGCGTCAATTATAACCACGCTCGCTTCTAATTCATCTGTAACGCTTAATATTTCAACCTTTTCTTCCTTCAGCTTATCAAGGGCGATTTTGGCTATGCCGCGAATTTCTTCTTCATTGTGAGTAAGATACACCTTAACTTTATTGCCATTTACCTTTAAAAGTCGCGCAACTACAAATCCATCTCCGCCATTATTCCCTTTTCCGCAAAATACTACGAATTTGTCATTGGGAAACACCTTTATTACCTCGTCAAAAACGCTCTTACCCGCGTTTTCCATAAGCTGACTTAACGGGATTCCGTATTTTTCCGATGCTAAATTATCTAATTTCTTTATATGTTCAGACTTTGCGAGACGCATAGTAAATCCCTCCACCACCTGCGGCGGTTCCCCTCCCTTTAGGCAAGGGAGACTAATAATTTTTCGATTTCGCTTCTTATTGCAAGGCCTTTGGAAAAGGCAGTGGCACTGCCCGAGGCACTTCCAAGTTTAAGCGCATACTCATAACCTTTATCCACGCCGGCCAAGAAGCCTGCGACCATTGAATCCCCCGCGCCTACCGAATTGACTACTTTGCCTTTTTTAGCAGGAGTACTGTGAACATTTCCATCTGCATCCAATAAAATTGCGCCGTCTCCCGCCATAGATACAAGGACATTTTGCGCGCCCTCGTCCTGAAGTTTCTTGGCGCAAGCAATTATATCCTCTTTGACTTTGAGTGTTTTTCCAAACAAATCACCCAGTTCATCCTTATTAGGCTTTATCAAAAACGGATTGTATTTAAGTGTGTTTTTAAGTAAATCCCCGGTTGCATCAACCACGATTCTGATATTTTTACAAGAAAGTCTTTCCAGTATTTTTTCATAAATATCATTGGGCATAGATCCCGGTATACTTCCGGATAAAATTAAAGCATCTCCGTTTTTTATTTCATCAATTTTGGTTAAAAACTCTTCTACTTTTGCGCTCGGAATGTCGGGACCGAGGCCGTTTATCTCGGTTTCTTCCCCACTCTTGATTTTCACATTGATACGGGAAAAGCCACTATCCAACCGTACGAAATCTGTAGTAATACCAACCTCTTTAAGATAACTTTCTATCGCAAGACCTGTAAATCCTGCAATAAAGCCGAGGGCTTTTGATTCTATCCCCAATTCCTTTAAAACAAGAGATACATTTATGCCTTTTCCGCCAAAATATATTTCCTCATAGGATGAACGGTTAGTCTCCCCCGTTTTTATAGCATCGGTATGCATTATATAATCAATAGCAGGATTAAATGTAACAGTATAAATCATATAAAGCCTCTTTCTTAACAATCCCTCCACCACCTACGGTGGTCCCCCTCCCTTTACACAAGGGAGGCTTTCAATTTAAGCACGAATTATCAATACCTATTTAAGTAATTCATTTTTAATTTCTTCGCTCATCGGTCTTCCATATTCACTGACTTCATACGCCTCGGCAAAGCGAACTTTACTTCCTTTTTCTTTGCCGTAGAGTTCTATAAGTCTTTGTCTGAAGCGCGCTGCAGTTCTTGCATAACTAACCGCATATCCCCTGCCAGCTGACATAATTTCCTCGTCCGTGGTTTCAGTTGTAATTTCCATACCTTTAAGCCATTCAAAGCGTTCCTCATCGGTTTCGGGCACATCCTCACCGTAAGTGTAAGGAAGCCATTCATAAACCTGCGATACATTGATATCTGTCATTTTAAGTTTAACATCTATTTCGCTATCAATATCAACCACAATATCCGCTCTAAAAACAGGATTTGTAAAGTTGTCCTCACTAAATGCGATAATCGGCATAAAACGCATTGCCGGAGTGTCCGAACATTCATTAGGAACAGCCAAAAGATAAGATGCATCCTGAACAAGTTGCGCTGTTGCTCTGTGGTCAGCATGGTAATCATTCGTTCTGTGAGTAATAATTAAATCGGGATTAAAGTTACGGATGTATCTTATCAACCGCTTTCGTGTGGGAAGATCTGCAACCAGATTACAGTCGTCCACATCGCTCCATATATCATACTTTATACCCAAAAGCTGTGCAACTTTCGCTGATTCAGTCGCTCTGCGTTCCGCGATCTCTTTCGGGCCTAATATGTGGTGACCGCCACAGCCGTTACACATACACAAAAACTGCACCGCGTGTCCGCTCTTGATGAGTTTGGACGCAAGCCCACCGCATTTAAATTCATTATCATCCTGATGTGCACCTATCATTAGTACTCGCATTTTTATCACCTTTAACTTTTTAATGTTTTCTCCATTTACTCTACCACACTCACCTGTTTTTGGCAATAAAAAAGAGCAGTGAAAATTCACTGCTCTTTTATTATTACTTTGTGTACTTTGCGATGGTTGCGCGAACAGCGCCCTTACCTGCAATAAGTTCCTTAAACATACCTTCAACCTTATCGCCAAGTCCTACCTCGTAGAGGTCAACGCCAAAGAGCACCTTGTTTGTAAGAACATCCTTTAACTGACCGTCGTACTTACCTGTTGCCGGGTCGATACCTGCAAGGGAAGCCTGCATGGTCTCGAGCATAGGATCGGGACTGAGGTCAAACTTCTCTAAGTTATCGTCAACGCCGAGTACATAACGGCACCAGCCTGCAAGAACAAGCGGGATAAGAGTTAAGGAGTTAACATCAAGATCCGGATGAGCTACATAGCTCTTAATGGTCTCACCAAAGCGGATAGCAAGCTTCTGTGATGTATCAACAGCGATACGCTGGGGAGTATCCGGAATGAACGGATTCGGGAGACGCATTGTGGTAACCTCGTCGATGAACTGCTTGGGATCAACGATACCCGGGTTAACTACAACAGGCATGCTCTCGTCATAACCCATCTTCTTAACGAAGGTGGAAAGATCAGCATCCTTCATCTCATCAGCAATGGAGGTGAAGCCGAGCATACAGCCGTATACAGCGAGGGCTGTATGAAGCGGATTCAAGCAGGTGGTAACCTTCATACGCTCGGTATTCTCAACGGTCTCACGGGAAGTGAAGAACATACCGCGGGTCTTATCGAGCGGCGGATGACCGTTGGGGAAGCTATCCTCAACGATTAAGTAGCGCGGAACCTCCGCATTGATAAAGGGAGCAATGTAGGTGTTGCGGTTAGTGATAACCGGAGCCATACCGGAAACACCGCTAGCCTCTAAGTTCTCACGAACGAAGTCAGCCGGTCTGGGAGTGATCTTATCGATCATTGACCAGGGGAAGGTAACCTTAGCCGGGTCATTTAAGTAATCTAAGAACTCCTTCGGAACAAAGCCGTTCTTAACCCATGCTTCAGCAACAGCAAGAACAGAGTTCTGGAGCTTCTCACCGTTATGCGAGCAGTTGTCCATACTAACAAATGCAATAGGTAACTTGCCTGCATTATAACGCTCAAAAGCAAGAGCAGCAACAGCAGCCATAGCGTGCTTGGGAGCAGCAGGACCATCTGCCATATCAGAAACAACAACCGGTAAAAGCTCGCCCTTGATGTTGGTTAAGCTATAGCCCTTCTCGGTGATGGTAAAGCTTGCCATCTGGAGAGAGGGAGCACGGAAGATTTCCTTCATTCTGTTCCAGCACGCATCATCTGCAGAGTTTGCCGGTAAGCTCTCAACGATGGAAGCGATAACTTCCTTCTCAAGAGTTCCGTCCGGATGCATAAGAACGAGAAGACCTAAATTGTCGTGGGGATGATAAACCTTCTCGATAATCTCGAAGTCGAAGGTATCGGTTGCAATAATACCGGTGTCAACATCACCATTATTGAGAAGCTCCTGCTGAAGTTCAGCAACAAAGCCACGGAAAATATTACCTGCGCCAAAATGGATCCAGGTGGGTGCCTTAGAGGTCTTTTCAGCAACCTTAGCCACATCGTACTTCGGCAGCTTAACGCCCGCTTTGCCCCACTCGTCCGCATTTGCAAGGGATTTTAAATTAAGTTCAAGCATATCTTTTCACCTTTCTTATAAGTGTTACTATCATAGTAACACATTTTTTACCATAAATCAATCGCAACTGATTGATTTTTTCTATTTTTTTAGCGTTACTACCACGATTTCCGGCTGGTTCAAAAATCTGAAACCCTTATGTTCACCAAGCCCGCGACTTACCACAAGTGTGCTGTCACCGTTTTTAAACAGTCCCGCGTCATATTCGGGAAAATATTCCTTCTCCGGCGAAAAAAGTCCGCCTTTAAAGGGAATTTGTACCATACCACCGTGCATGTGGCCCGCAAGCGTCAGATCCGCACCCCACTCTGCATATGCATCAAAATATACGGGATTATGGGTCAGAAGGATGTTTACTCCCCCTTTCGATTTTTCCAAAATCCTATTCATATGCTCGGCATCAACTATATACTCGTCTGTGTTTGCATCATTTATATCACGGTAAAAGCGCAGGTTAAACCACATTCCGTAAAGGTTTACCGTTTTCTCCCCTTTTTCCAGCGTTACACAGGAATTATCGAGTATGTATACGCCCGTGTTCGAAATCTGTGTCATAAGTTCGGCATAATCAGCGCGAGAAAGCGCCTGCTCGTGGTTACCCACAATGAAGTATGTGGGGTATTTATCCGCTATTTTATCGGCATAATTTAAAAACACATCATAGTCTTCATCGCTTGTGCTCACCATATCGCCGGTCATTACCACGATATCCGGCTTAGCATCGTTGATTTTATCAATAAGATTCGCAAAATCCTTGTTATGTAAATCTGATAATTGCAGTATTTTAAAACCGTCGAAGCTATCCGGTAAATTTTCAATTTTAATCTCATAGTCGGTTACACCTACCGTGTAATTGGAGTACACGAAAAGCATCACTATGACTAAAACAAGTGCAAGAAAAACTTTTTTCATTTATCTTGTCCCCTATTTACAAAAAAAGTGTTTATGTGATATACTGAGGCAAAGGATGTGGTTTTTAATGAAAAAAATAGAAATTTTGTCACTCAACCAGCAAAAAACAGATGACGGATGCGAGGTTACCTTCGAGATAACCATAAATTCAAACCCATACAGGCTGCAATATTCTATATATGGCGAAAATATTGACGAAGTACCATATTTGGTTGATCCTGTGGTCGTCACTTTTTTCCCGTTAGCGATGGTAAAAGGTTATGACATATGCTCTGAAATACCGATTTCAGAAGAGTTATATTATAACTTAACCAAACATATCATTCCTCAAATTGCCACTGCTGACAAAGGCAAAGCCAATATGATTAACATCAGTATACCATGCAAAAGTGTAAAGTTCAATGGCACTTGGAACGGTACCGGCGTTTCCTTGGGCGTAGATTCTTTTACTACTATACACGAATATACGGAAGACGCACCCAGCGAGAATTACAAATTAACTCACCTGGTGCACTTAAAAACCGGAGCACATCACGGAAACATAGGCTATTTTGATAAAGAGGTCGAAGAGAATCTTTTTATCAAGGAAAACGAGCATGTGCGTAAATATTGTGATAAGTACAATAAAAAATTAATCACCATCAAAACAAATCTTCAAGAGGTAATATGTTCTGAGTTCAAGTACGGATTTTCCAACACTCATACCGTTCGCAACCTGGGTACAATTCTACTCCTTCAAAATCACTTTAAACACTATTATTATGCTTCAACATACAATCTTGACAAGTTATATATTGATACCACCGACGATATGTCGCATTACGAGCATTGGCTTATGGCTTATATATCCGGAAGTGTAAAGTTTTATTCTGCTAACTCTAATATGAACAGAATTGAAAAAACAAAGTATATCTCAAAATTCCCGGATACATACGATTTTCTGCATGTTTGTTGGAGAAATGAGACTAACTGCGGAACCTGTAACAAATGTATAAGAACTCTCGTTCAATTGGACCTTTTGGGCGTTCTTGATAATTACAAGAATGCTTTTGACCTTTCATATTATGAGAAAAACAGAAAAAAGCTCATAAACCGTGTAGCTGCGTTTAAATCAAACGATCTGTTTTACGCTGAAACCTATGATTATATGAAAAAACAAGGTATGAAAGTACCCAATGTTTTTGTACGCGTATGGTCGAAGTTCTCATTTTACTTTGGAATAGCATTCAGACGCATTTTGCGCAAACTCAAACTTACCTCAAAATAGCAATAAGGCACATTTTACATTAGTTTAAATTTATTTTTCCTAAACTCAATAAGTCCCTCGTCGCGCATTTTGCAAAGCTCACCCGACATAGCGCTGCGGTCAACTGACAGAAAATCCGCAAGTTGTTGACGATTGAAAGGAATGGCAAACTCTGCCATTCCTTGTTTTTTCGCCTGATCCGATAAATATGCCATAAGCTTTTCTCTTGTGGTACGACGGGACATATATCCCAGCTTTTGCATAAGTGTTTTGTTTTTTTCTGAGATGGCAAAAAACAGATTTCGAATTACTTTGGTATGGAATTTGCAAGTAGATGAGCAAGTCGTAAGCATTTTATTTACATTGAGGTATATTACAACGCTGTCCTCAGTTGCCACAACATCGTTTGATATGGCGTCTCCTCCGGCGGCGTAGGCTTCAGCGAACATTTCTCCGGGTACAATTGCATTTACAATACTGCGGTTTCCCCAGTAATCCTCACGCTGGATATATACGCTACCCTCTGCCAGAAGCACAATATTCTCGGTAGTGTCGCCTCTGGTAAAAACATATTCGCCTTTTCTGTATGCACGGGTTGATGCCTGCAGGCAACCCAAAAGCAGCTTTATTTCTTCCCTGCCGACACCGTAAAAAAGCCGTGTATTTTCCAAAATCGGAAGATATTTTTCCATCTCACACCTCTTTTGTTGTAAAAACAACAGACTTATTAAATTTATTATATTATACTTAACTCAACAAAGCAAGAGAGGAGAAAATAAAATGATCAGAAAAATAATAAAAATTGATGAAGAAAAGTGCAACGGTTGCGGTGCTTGTGCGGCGGCTTGCCATGAGGGCGCAATCGAAATGATAGATGGCAAAGCGCGCCTGACTCGCGAGGATTACTGTGACGGACTTGGTGATTGTCTGCCCGCCTGCCCCACAAACGCGATCTCCTTTGAGGAGCGCGAAGCACCGGCGTACGATGAGGCTGCGGTAATGGCAGCCAAAGCGAAGAAGACCCTGCCCTGCGGCTGCCCGGGTACAAATTCAAAAGTGATTAAGAGAGATGTTTGCAATACTCCATCTCCCTCCGTTTCTCACAGTCAGCTTTCGCAATGGCCGGTACAAATTAAATTAGTACCGGTGAATGCGCCCTACTTTGACGGCGCAAACCTGCTTATTGCAGCGGATTGCACCGCATATGCCTACGGTAATTTTCACAATGAATTTATCCGAAATCGCGTAACATTAATCGGTTGTCCCAAGCTTGATATGGTAGATTACACCGAGAAACTAACCGCCATTATTACTAATAACAATATTAAAAGCGTTACCGTTGTCCGTATGGAAGTGCCCTGCTGCGGCGGCATTGAAAATGCAACTAAAACCGCACTACAGGCAAGCGGCAAATTTATACCATGGCAAGTCGTTACAATCTCCACCGACGGCAGAATAGTTGAATAGTTAAAAAGGCTTGGATTTTTATCCAAGCCTTTTTATATAAATCTTTGTGCATAGCCGCAACGACGGCATAGTTCTTCGCTTGCGCATCGTTTTTCAAAGCCTTCGGTTATGGCTTTTGCGCGGGGGGAATTTAAAATATCCGTAATATCACTTTCAAAAATATTGCCGAGTTTTATAGCTCCCTCGCTGTCTAAGCAGCAAGGCACCACCGTACCATCGCAAAGGATACCAAAATGATCGCGAAGCCCGTAGCAGAAAAACTCATCCCCCTGAACGGCTGCATTTTCATCCGGCCATTCAAAGCGCTCGCCCCACTCTAAATGCAGTTTGTTATGTATGCGGATACCTTTTGTATTTTCCGCCCACTCGCCTTCTACTTTTTCCTTAAGAAACGCGAAAACCTTATCATTAAGTCCGTTATCGTGCCCCTTGTTCCAAAGGCGTAAAACAACGATAATTCCCGCGTGTGATGCATTCTCCGCAAACTTTACCACCTCGGTTAAATACTCCGTTAAATCGCCGTTTTCCAGACTGTGGACCGAGACACTGACCTTATGTGGCTTCGTTGCGATAATCTCATCTCCGCGTTTTGCAAGCAGTGTGCCGTTTGTGGTAATAACGGACTTATACCCTTGTTCCTTTGCCAGCTTAATAAATCGCGGAAGCTCGGGATGGAGCAAAGGCTCCCCCATAAGGTGATAATAAATATACTCGGTTTTGTCCGTGAGTTTATCAAGTATACTTACAAACTCAGCCTCGCTCATCATTTTGGGCTCTCGCCCATGCCCGTGACAGAAGGAGCAATTCAGATTGCATATATTCGTAATTTCAACATAGACCTTTGAATACATAATTTTCTCCAGCAGCTTTTTTTAGTATTATAAATGATATCCCCACTTTTTTCAATAATGCTTGACGGTTTTTAATCTTTATGGTATAATTTCTTCAAATTGAACACCAAAAAGCTATGATAAGAAATAGTATGCATCGGGATTTTCCAGAGAGAAGGCGGTTGCTGCAAGCCTTTAATGAATGATGCTGAACCGATCTTTGAGCTGTGTGCCGAAACTGCAGTAAGCTACACCGGGCATCTCCCGTTACAGAGACTACGAGTGCGGATTTTATCCGAATTTAGGTGGTACCACGGACTTAAACAGTTCGCCCTAAGCCAAATTGGCTTAGGGCTTTTTTATGTTCAAAAACAAAAAACGGAGGTTTCTTTTATGAAATTGGAAAAACTTGTAGGCGATCGTTTTAAAGAAAGACCGTCTGATTGTGTGGTTGACAGCCATGCCCTTATGGTGCGCGGCGGCTATATGAAGCATATGGCAAACGGTATTTTCTCGTCCTATATGCCCTTAAAGCGCATTACCCGTAAAATCGAGCAAATCATCCGCGAGGAAATGGATGCAATTGACGGTCAGGAGGTTTCATTCCCCGTCGTTATGCCCGCTTCTATCTGGCAGGAGTCCGGCAGATACGAGAGTATCGGCAAGGAGATGGTTCGTTTTAATGACCGTAGCGGAAGCCCGCATCTTCTCGGTATGACCCACGAGGAGGCGGCTGTTCACCTTGTGCGCGACTATGCACAAAGCTATATGAGATATCCCTTTATGATATACCAGATACAGACCAAATTCCGTGATGAGGCAAGACCGAGAGCAGGTCTTATCCGTGTTCGCGAGTTTACAATGAAGGATGCTTACTCCTTCCACACAAGCCAGGAGGATTTAGAGCAGTATTACGAGAAATGCCACAAGGCATATGAGCGCATTTACGCGCGTGCAGGTCTTCCCAATGTAATTTCTGTTGCGTCTGACTCCGGTATGATGGGCGGCAGTGTTTCCCACGAGTTTATGCTTCTCACTCCTATCGGCGAGGACTCCATCGCAATTTGTACCGAATGTGATTACAGAGCCAATATGGAGGCTGCTGAGTGCATTTTAGAAAATAAGAGATGCGATGTATCCGACGAGCTTACCAAGGTACACACGCCGGGAATGCAGACCATCGAGGAGGTTTGCAACTTCCTTAAGTGTGATGAAAAGACCTCCTGTAAGGCGGTTATTTACCAGCGCAATATTGACGATCATTATGTCGTACTCTTTATCCGCGGTGATCTTGAGGTGAATGAGACCAAGCTTACCAACTTCTTAGGCTATGAAATTCATCCGGCGCTTATTACCGAGGAGTCCGGTCTTACCGCAGGCTACATCGGCCCGGTTAATTTAAATGGCGACTATACCGTTCTTTATGACCGTTCACTTGAGGGCGTCAACAATCTCGCTTGCGGCGCAAATGAGGAAGAGTATCACTTTACCGGTCTTGATATGACCCGCGATTTGCCGGGTGCTGAGTACCACGATTTTGCCAAGATCCAGGAAGGTGGTATTTGCCCCAAGTGCGGCAAGCCCGTAATCACCGTTTCCCGTGGTATTGAGGTCGGTAACATTTTCCAGCTTGGCACCAAATACACCAAGTCCATGGAAATGACCTATGTCGATGCAAACGGCGAAATTCAGTATCCGATTATGGGTTGCTATGGTATCGGTGTAGGCCGACTTGCAGCCTCTATTTGCGAGACCTATCACGACGACTTTGGTCCTATATGGCCGCTTTCCGTTGCTCCCTGGCAGGTTCACCTTTGCGCTGTTCGTGCAGATGATGCAGAGGTTAAGGCTTATGCAGATAAGCTTTACGAGGATTTACTGGCAAAGGGCGTTGAGGTAATTTATGATGACCGCAAGGTAAGCGCCGGCGTTATGTTCTCCGATGCTGACCTTTTAGGTGTTCCCTACCGCGTTATCGTTAGCCCGAGAAATATGAAGCAAGGTGTGGTTGAGATCACCACAAGAGATAAGCACTTCTCTACAAGCGTTTCCGTTGAAGGCGCACTTGATGAGGTACTCAATGTTTTAGCTGAAGAAAAGTAAATAAAAGCTAACATAAAAGACAGTAAGAAAGCTTATAACGGCGTTTCTTACTGTCTTTTTTATTTCTATAGATTTTGTTTTTTTCTGTATTCTGAAGGAAGAACACCATAAATCTCTTTAAATGTAACGGTGAACCTACTCTGACTCTCGTAACCTACTGCCAGGGCTATCTGGGCAATTCCCTTCCGGCTTTCTTTAAGCAATCTTGCCGCGTAGTCCATACGATGTTTCTTCATATGCGCCGCAATAGACATACCGTAAACCGCCTTAAACTCTCGCTTCAAGGTAGTGGTATTTATATGAAATCGCTTGGACAGTTCTTCAATGGTGATTCTCTCTGATATATGCTCAAGCATATACTCGTGAACATTGTGGACAATCTGTTTTGTGGTATCCGATGCTTTTTGCGGACAGGCTATTTCCATCATCTGTTCCACCGTTTTATGCAGTAATTCACATATTTCCGTATCGGATGCCTTATAATACACCTCTTTGCCGTCGCGTCTGCTTGAAATAAGGTCACATTCATAAAGAAGCCGCAAATGATGCGACACGGCGGGACTTGACATATCCAACATAGCGGCAATGTTTATAACACACTCTTCCTGATGGCATAGCAACCAGAATATCCGCGCACGCGTTGGATCGCTCAATTGTTTGAACATCTCCGTTGCCGAAGAAAACCGTTCCACCGGGAACAGTTCTTTACGCAGGCTTTCTATATTTTTCTCACCGTGCCGGTGTGGCAGTTCAAATTCTTTCATATATATTCTCCTATTATCTGTTTTGGAAATCTTCTTCGCCTTTTTGGCACTACTTCGCCCTGATAAATTGACATTTTATTATATTCACATTATACTGCATTTGTAACGATTAATCAATCGTTTAATTTTAAAAAAGAAAGGACGATATGGAATGAAGAAAACATATAACATTGAAGTAGACTGCGCAAATTGCGCCAATCTTATGGAGGAGGCTACTCGCAAGATTTCCGGCGTTGCATCTGCTACCGTGAATTTTATGACCCAGAAGATGATTGTTGAATTTGATGACGGTTGCGATATTAAGTCGGTTATGAAAGATGTTCTAAAGGCTTGCAGAAAGGTAGAGCCGGATTGTGAAATTGACTTTTAAGCTCCTCGCAGATAAATAGGAGGAAAGCTATGAGCAAAAAGCAAAAAAAGCGATTATATCGTATTATTATAGCATCTGCTATGCTGATTGCATTACATTTTATCCCCCTTACCGGAATTCCTCGGCTTATATCGTATTTACTTACTTATTTTGTAATCGGATATGATATTTTGCAAAAAGCCGTAAAGGGCGTATTAAATCGCAAGCCATTTGATGAAAACTTCCTTATGGCAGTAGCCACCATAGGCGCATTTAGCCTTGCCGTTTGTTCGGGTAGCGGCGATTACATAGAGGGTATCGCAGTTATGCTGTTCTATCAAATCGGTGAGTTCTTCCAGGGCTATGCGGTTGGCAAGAGTCGAAAAAACATAAGCGCGCTAATGGACATTCGTCCGGACCATGCAAATATCGAGGTCGATGGCGCTTTAAAGCAGGTTGACCCCGAGGAGATACCGATAGGTGGTGTAATAGTTGTCTGTCCCGGTGAGAAAATTCCTTTAGACGGCATTGTTATAAGTGGTGTTTCCACTCTTAATACCAGCGCGCTGACCGGCGAAAGTTTGCCCCGTGATGTTAAAGTGGGCGACGAGGTTTTAAGCGGTTGTATCAATTCTAACGGTGTTTTGCATATTAAGACCACTAAAGTATTCGGTGAGTCCACTGTTTCAAAGATTTTGGATTTAGTAGAAAATGCGAGCTCCAGAAAATCAAGGTCAGAGACATTCATTGCCCGCTTTGCCAGAATTTACACCCCCGCGGTATGCTACGGTGCCTTATCACTGGCACTGCTTGGTCCACTCATCAGATTGCTTTTACAAATGTCCCCTGACTGGCTTGATTGGCTGTACCGTGCGCTCACCTTTTTGGTCGTCAGTTGTCCCTGCGCCTTGGTTATAAGCGTGCCGCTAAGCTTTTTTGCAGGAATTGGCGGTGCAAGCAAGGAAGGCGTTTTGGTAAAAGGCTCTAATTATCTTGAAGCACTGGCGCAGGTAAAGACCGTTGTGTTTGACAAAACCGGAACCTTAACTCAGGGCGTTTTCAAGGTTACCGATGTTCACCACTGCACTATTGAAAAAGACAGGCTAATAGAGTTTGCGGCATTGGCGGAATCCTCTTCTTCCCATCCTATAGCCAAGAGCTTACAGGCCGCTTACGGCAAACCCATTGATCGTACTCGTGTTACCGATACAAATGAAATAAGCGGTCATGGAATTGTTGCCACGGTTGACTGCGCATCCGTTGCTGTGGGTAATGTTAAACTGATGAGCAACCTGAATATTCCCTGCGAGGATTGTAACTGTGTCGGCACGATTCTCCATATGGCAGTTGACAATGAGTATGCAGGTTATATTGTAATTTCCGATATAGTCAAACCAAAAGCAAAGTCAGCGATTTCCGCTTTAAAGAAAATCGGCATTGATAAAACGATTATGCTGACCGGTGATTCGGAAGGCGTTGCAAAGACAGTTGCCGCCGAACTTGGAATAGACGATGTACACAGTGAACTGTTACCGGCAGCTAAGGTAAATGCTGTCGAACAACTGCTCAACACAAAGGGTAAGAAGCTCGCCTTCGTTGGTGACGGCATTAATGATGCACCTGTTCTTACACGAGCGGACATTGGTATTGCCATGGGCGCAATGGGAAGCGATGCGGCAATAGAGGCGGCAGATGTTGTTCTGATGGATGATGACCCGATGCAGATAGTAAAGGCTATTAAAATCTCAAAAAAATGTATCGGTATTGTAAAGCAAAACATTTACTTCTCCCTTGCAGTTAAGTTTGCTTGCCTTGCCTTAAGCGCTGTTGGTATTGCAAATATGGCTCTTGCGATTTTTGCCGATGTGGGCGTAATGGTAATTGCAGTTTTAAACTCTATCCGCGCTTTGAAAGTTCATAATTTATAAAAAAAGCTGAGAGGATAATCCTCTCAGCTTTTTTAAAATTAATGTATCTGCGCGCGGTATTATTCCCATTCGATGGTGCCGGTGGGCTTCGGAGTGAGGTCGTAGAGCACGCGGTTAACGCCTGCTACCTCGCTGGTAATTCTGTTTGTAATGTGCTGGAGAAGTTCGTAAGGGATAGGCTCGATACTTGCTGTCATAGCATCAATAGTATTTACCGCGCGGATAATTACGCACCACTCGAAGGCACGCTTATTATCTCTTACACCAACACTCTTGACATCGGGAATAGCGGTAAAATACTGCCATACCTTGCCCTCTAAACCGTTCTTTGCAAACTCCTCGCGAAGGATCGCATCGGACTCACGGACAGCCTCAAGTCTGTCACGGGTAATAGCGCCAAGGCAACGAACGCCAAGGCCGGGACCCGGGAAGGGCTGACGGTATACCATACTTTCGGGAAGACCAAGCTCTAAGCCACAAGCGCGAACCTCGTCCTTAAAGAGCATCTTTAAAGGCTCAACAAGTTCAAACTGTAAATCCTCGGGAAGTCCGCCTACATTGTGATGGGACTTAACCGCTTTTACGGTCTTAGTTCCGGACTCGATAATATCCGGGTAAATAGTACCCTGACCTAAGAACTCGATACCCTCAAGTTTTCTTGCCTCTTCCTCAAACACGCGAATAAACTCAGCACCGATGATCTTTCTCTTCTCCTCGGGATCTGCCACATCCTTAAGCTTATCTAAGAAACGATCGATAGCATCTACATAAACCAGGTTAGACTTTAACTCCTCACGGAAAACGCGAACAACCTCTTCCGGCTCGCCCTTGCGGAGAAGACCGTGGTTAACATGTACGGAAACAAGCTGATTGCCGATAGCCTTAATTAAAAGTGCGGCAACAACAGAGCTGTCAACACCGCCGGAGAGAGCCAGTAATACCTTCTTATCCCCTACCTGGCGACGGATAAGCTCTACCTGGTCAGCGATAAAGTTCTTCATATTCCAGTTAGCATCTGCCTTACAAGCATCAAACACGAAAGAGCGGATATGCTTTGCGCGTTTTTCCTCATCTTCCGGAAGTGCCGGTGCACCCTGATGATCAAGTGCTAAAATCGGGAAATCCGAGTTGTAAACAGCCTCGCTGGCGTCAATTTCAACGCCGTCGACCACACGGTTAACACCGCCGTTTAAGATAATACCCTTTACATTGGGAAGAGCATTAAGCTCAGCCTCTGTAATATCATGGGGATGGATTTCGGTATAAACACCCATTGCACGGATTTCGCGGGCAAGGCGGGCATTTTCCTCACTACCCAAGTCTAAAATTAAAATCATATCCTGTTTCATTTGCTTTTGACCTCCTGTTTTATTAAACCGTAAGTCCTTGATAAGTGGGCTCACAAGTAAGATTAACACCTAATCTGCGGAATACCTTTTCATCCACCGACGCTAAGATAACCGATGAATGAACCTCGCACCCCCGTAGTTTAGAAAGCTGCTCCATCGCCTGCTCCGCCTGCGGGTCGGTTGCCGCGCAGATGGAAAGCGCAATAAGCGCCTCATCGGTATGGAGTCGCGGGTTGCGGTTGCCCAAATGGTCAACCTTTAAATGCTGAATCGGTCCGATAATGACCGGAGAAATCATATGAAGTTCCTCATCAAGACCCGCAAGCTCTTTTAGTGCATTAAGAAGAAGTGCGGAGGATGCGCCGAGAAGAGATGAGGTCTTACCTGTGACGATTCTGCCATCAGGAAGCTGGATAGCTGCGGCGGGAGCGCCTGTAAGCGCCGCCTTCTGCCGTGCTGCTGCGATGACCGGTCTATCGTGTTCAGATACACCTGCTTTTTTCATGAGAAGCTCCAATTTATAAACAACTTCATCGGAAAGCATACCCTTTTTCTGGTCGCAAAGAGCGGCATAATAGCGCCGTAGAATTTCCTGCTTGGATGCTTCCTGAGTAACCTCATCGTCAACAATACAATTGCCAACCATATTAACGCCCATATCTGTAGGAGATTTATAGGGGCATTCGCCAAGAATTTTTTCAAACATTGCATTTACAACCGGGAAAATTTCAACATCACGGTTATAATTGGTAGCAGTTTCGCCATGGGCCTCTAAATGGAACGGGTCGATCATATTAACATCGTTTAAGTCAGCAGTTGCCGCTTCATAAGCGAGGTTAACAGGATGTGAAAGCGGTAAATTCCATATGGGGAATGTTTCAAATTTAGCATAGCCGCAGACCACGCCTCTTTTATGCTCGTGATAAAGTTGAGACATACAGGTAGCCATTTTACCGCTACCGGGGCCGGGCGCGGTTACGACCACAAGCTCATGTGTAGTTTCAATGTATTCGTTCTTACCGTAACCTTCATCGCTTACGACCTTAGCGATATCGGAAGGATAGCCCTCAATGGGATAGTGACGATATACACGAACGCCAAGATTCTCTAAGCGTTTCTGAAATGCCACAGCGGTAGCCTGACCCTTAAACTGAGTAAGAACAACGCTGCCCACATAAAGACCGATATTTCTGAAGCAGTCAATAAGACGGATAACATCCAGATCATAAGTTATGCCGAGGTCGCCTCTGAGTTTATTCTTTTCTATATCAGAAGAGTTTATTGCAATGACAATTTCAACGCGGTCGCGAAGCTGCAGAAGCATACGGAGCTTACTGTCCGGCTGGAACCCCGGAAGCACGCGAGACGCGTGGTAATCATCAAAAAGCTTGCCGCCAAATTCAAGGTATAATTTACCGCCAAATTGGGATATGCGCTCTCTGATGTGTTCGGACTGCATCTGAAGATATTTTTCATTATCGAAGCCGATTTTTGTCATTACAAAACACCTCGTCCCCATTATCTTATCTAAAATAATATTTTACAACAACTTACCCTAAATTGCAACGGGGAGAAGAAAAAATTTTTAATAAAAAAAGGACACCATCGGTGTCCTTTTTTGCACTTTATTTAAAGTATGCTACGCCACCCTCAAAGATAGGCTGGAACTTATTGCCTGCGATGTTTTTGCCGACGCCACGGCTTGTACGCTCAACATGGCCCATTTTACCGAATACACGACCGTCGGGTGATGTAATGCCCTCGATAGCGCAAAGTGAACCGTTGGGGTTGTATGCGATGTCAAGTGACGGAGTGCCGTCGGGCATTACATACTGGGTAGCAACCTGGCCGTTTGCGATAAGTGACTTTAACATTTCATCGCTTGCTACGAAACGGCCTTCACCGTGTGACATAGCAATTGAATACTGCTCACCTAAGTTACACTTGGAGAGCCACGGTGACTTAACGGATGCAACCGCGGTGCTTACATATCTGGACTGGTGACGACCGATTAAGTTAAATGTAAGTGTGGGACAGGTTGAATCCATCGGTCGGATTTCACCATAGGGAACAAGACCGAGCTTTATGAGTGCCTGGAAACCGTTACAAATACCAAGCATCAAGCCGTCACGGTTCTTTAACAGCTCGTGAATAGCATCGGTAATCTCCGGATTGCGGAGGAAAGATGCGATAAACTTACCGCTTCCCTCAGGCTCATCACCGCCGGAGAAGCCACCGGGAAGAACTACCATCTGGGACTTCTTAACTGCAGCAGCAAATGCCTTTACAGATTCCTCAAGGCCTGCCTGGTTTAAATTGCGGATAACTAAAATTTCAGCCTCACCGCCGGCACGCTCAATAGCACGAGCGGTGTCGTACTCACAGTTGGTGCCCGGGAATACCGGAATTACAGCG
The DNA here is from genome assembly GCA_045580305.1 of Eubacteriales bacterium. Taxonomy (GTDB): domain Bacteria; phylum Bacillota; class Clostridia; order Oscillospirales; family JAAYXM01; genus RGIG7332. The sequence goes on along the minus strand of JAZNNQ010000001.1, from coordinate 46,634 downwards.
TGGGGCTTAGCAACGGTCACGCTGCTGTGAGCCTTGCCGCGCTCAGCGTAAGCGATAACCGGAACGGTCTTCTTCTCCCCTGCCTGCGTTGCAAATACCGGCTCAAACACACCTTCCCAAAGAGCCTTGAGTTCAGCGATATCGAGTGCCGTGTCAAGAGTGATCTTTCCGTCATCGGTGGTAACACCAAGTAATGTACCGCCAGCAACATCGCAGTTGGTTTCTAAAATGATAGAGCCGGAAGAAAGCTCGAAGAGTTTATCTGCATCAAATCCTGCATCAAGCTTAAAGCCGATATCGTTACCCATAGACATCTTGAGGATACCCTCAGCGATGCCGCCGAGCTCGAGAGCCCAGCCGGAAAGCACCTTACCCTCACGGCAAAGCTTGTTTACATCTTCCCACATTGCCTTCATCTGAGCATAATCCGGAACTTCACCGTTCTTCTTAGCCTCGAAGAAGTAAACCTTATTGCCGGAAGCCTTAAACTCAGGTGACAATACATTTTCAACCTTTTCAGGGCAGATTGCAAAAGAAACAAGTGTTGGCGGAACATCCATATCCATAAATGAGCCGGACATAGAGTCCTTACCGCCGATAGCGCCGATACCGAGCTCTACCTGAGCATTGAAGCCACCGAGGAGTGCCGAGAAAGGCTTGCCCCAACGGGTAGCATCTTCACGGAGACGCTCAAAATACTCCTGGAAAGTAAGATAGCTTGTACGATAGTCACAACCTGCAGCAACAAGCTTAGCAACGGACTCTACAACCGCGCTTTCAGCACCGGTATAAGGATCCTGCTCACTTACAAAGGGGTTAAATCCGTAGCTCATTACAGAACAGGTGTCGGTCTCACCCTTGAGAACGGGTAATTTTGCAGCCATTACCTGTGTAGGTGTAAGCTGGTTCTTACCGCCGAAGGGATGGAGAACGCTGTTCGCACCAATGGTGGAGTCAAAACGCTCACCAAGGCCGCGCTGGGATGCAATATTTAAATCCTGAGCAAGAGCCTTTAAGCGCTCGGATGCCGGGAGATTTGAGTTTTCAAAGCTGACGCTTCTCTTGGGAACGCTTACATCGGAAACCTTGTCCGCACCGTTGGAATTTAAGAACTTACGGGAAAGATCAACGATCTTCTTGCCGTTCCAGTTCATAACAAGACGCGCTTCCTCGGTAACCGTTGCAACGATAACCGCGTCTAAGTTTTCTCTTGCTGCATAAGCGATAAACTCATCGGCATCACTTGCCGCAACAACTACCGCCATACGCTCCTGAGATTCGGAAATAGCAAGTTCGGTACCGTCTAAGCCCTCATACTTCTTGGGAACTTTATCAAGTTCTATAATAAGACCGTCTGCAAGCTCGCCGATAGCAACGGATACGCCGCCTGCACCGAAGTCGTTACGACGCTTGATAAGGCGGGTCACCTTCTCGTCACGGAATAAGCGCTGAATCTTGCGCTCCTCCGGCGGATTACCCTTCTGTACCTCGGAGCCGCAGGTGGTAAGAGATTCTAAAGTATGTGTCTTGGATGAGCCGGTAGCACCGCCGCAGCCGTCACGGCCGGTTTTACCGCCAAGTAAGATGATAACATCACCGTCAACCGGAACTTCACGGCGAACAGCACTCGCGGGTGCTGCACCGACAACAGCGCCGATTTCCATGCGCTTTGCAACATATCCCGGATGGTATACCTCATGTACCAAACCGGTTGCGAGACCGATCTGGTTACCGTAGGAGGAATAGCCCGCTGCCGCGGTCTGTGTAATCTTGCGCTGCGGGAGCTTACCCGGTAAGGTATCGGCAACCGCAACTCTCGGGTCACCGCTACCGGTAACGCGCATTGCCTGATATACATAGCTACGACCGGAAAGCGGATCGCGGATAGCGCCGCCGAGGCAGGTAGCAGCACCGCCGAAAGGCTCGATCTCTGTAGGATGATTATGGGTTTCGTTCTTGAACATTAAGAGCCAGTCCTGCTCTTCTCCGTTCACATTAGCACTTACATGAACACTGCAAGCGTTAATTTCCTCGGACTCGTCCAGATTCTTAAGAATACCGCGCTTCTTTAAAACCTTAGCTCCGCAGGTCGCAATATCCATAAGAGTAATTGCGCGGTCCTTTGCTCGGTCGCCGTAGATTTCAACTCGTGCTGAAATATACTTATCAAACGCCGCCTTTACCTTATCGTCATTAATATCAATTCCCTTGATGTGTGTGCCAAAGGTGGTGTGACGGCAATGGTCGGACCAGTAGGTATCCACCATCTTAACTTCTGTGATGGTAGGATCTCTGCCTTCTTCATCCCTAAAATAGGACTGAAGCAGGCGAAGGTCATCCATATCCATAGCAAGGCCAAGCTCGCCAATGAAGGTCTTGAGGGCAGCATCGTCCATCTTGATAAATCCGTCAATGGTAGCAACGGAATCGGGTGCGGTAAAATTCTCCTCAAGGGTTGCGGGTTTTTCCTCGCTTGCGCGGCGAGACTCCACCGGATTAATGAGGTAGTTTTCGATTGTTTTTATATCGGTATCGGATAATTCACCAAAAAGAACATAAACGCGGGCGGAGCGAACGCGGGGACGATCGCCGCAAGTCATAATCTGGATACACTGGGCGCAGGAATCCGCTCTCTGATCATACTGACCCGGAAGCGCTTCAACAACTATTTTTGTATGTACGCCTTCAATTTCAGGCATCTTCTCATCGAAGCAGTCATCACACTGGGGTTCGGAGAAAATGGATATACGAGCAGAAGCATACGCCTCATCCCCGATACCCTGTACATCGTAGCGGTTAAATATTCTTACCTTTTCAAGGCTTTTAACGCCGAGGTTTCCGCGCAACTCGGCACAAAGGCCGCGCGCTTCAACATCGAAGCCTTCTCGCTTTTCTGCAAAGCAACGATAAACTTTATTCATAGTGACTATCCTCCACAAATTTTCTAACTTCTATTTTACGGTTTAATCGCACAAATGTCAATGGTTAATGCACACGACCGCGTGAGTTTTTACCCACGCGGCCCCATATATTATAAAAGAGGTTGAAAGTAGCACGAAGCCTTACTGTAAATTTACACCGAGTATTCTTGTATCCACCTCGGCATGGGCCGAGAAAACCGCCGCTTTCTGCCTCTAATCTTAGAATATGCAACCTCAGTGGCTTTAGTTACTATTGACCAAACTAAACTTTTGGGGTATTATATTTGTATATTTTGATTTTGGAGGAAAAGGAAAATGATTCAGGTTTCCCCTTCTATTTTATCTGCGGATTTCGCTAATTTAGAGCGTGATTTAAAGCGTCTTGAGGAGAATGGTGCCGACCTTGCCCATGTCGATGTTATGGACGGGCATTTTGTGCCTAATCTCACCATCGGCGCACCTGTGGTAAAGGCGCTTTCCAAGGTTACCACTCTTCCCTTGGATGTACACCTTATGATTTCCGAGCCGCACCGCTACATTGAGGATTTTGTTGCGGCTGGTGCCGAGTATATCACTATTCATCTTGAATGTGACTCGGATATTGCGGAGACCCTTACCGCTATTCGCGAGGCGGGTGTCAAGGCGGGACTTTCCATTAAGCCGGGCACCGATGTGGATGCTATTTGTGAGTATTTAGAGCTTTGTGATATGATACTCATTATGTCGGTTGAACCGGGCTTTGGCGGACAGAAATTTATGCCCGAGTCCATCGACCGCTTATCAAAGGTTCGCTCACTTATCGACTCCACCAATCCCGCTTGTTTACTGGAGATCGACGGTGGCGTATCCCCTGCTAACTGCAAGGAGATTATCGAGGCGGGTGCGGATATTTTAGTTGCAGGTTCTGCTGTTTTCGGTGCTGAAAATATGGCAGATGCTATCACCGCACTCAGGGGGTAGCATATGAGTAAAGAAAATGCTCGCCCGAAGCAGAGTTTTTTAAAGGGCGCTTTGGTTTTATCCCTTGCCGCACTTATTGTTAAATTAATCGGCGCGGTTTTCAAAATTCCACTTGCCAATATTCTGGGTGGCGACGGTATGGGCTACTACACCACCGCCTATGATATGTATATGCCGATTTATGTTCTCTCCAACGCCGGTCTTCCCGTTGCGGTGTCCCGCGCGGTTGCGGAATGCACATCAACCGGCAGATTCAGGGATGCAAGGCGTGTTCTTAAACTGTCCAACCTGATTTTCTTCACAACCGGTCTTATCGGTATGCTGATTATGTTTATCGGCGCCGATTGGTTTGTAAATTACATTAAAAATCCGGGCGCATATCTTGCGGTTATGATGATGGCTCCTACCGTATTCTTTGTGTGCCTCACCTGCTCCTTCCGCGGATATTACGAAGGTCTGCAGAATATGGTGCCCACCGCCCTTTCCCAGGTTGTGGAAGCGGTTGTTAAACTGGTGCTCGGTTTAGGACTTTCAATGGGCATATATAATTTCGGTATGAATTCCTTTGAAACCACGGGTATGGTATTCGGCAAGGTTGCAGAAAGCCTTGAGGCGGCGAAGCTTATAGTTTTACAATATGCCGCTGCGGGTGCTATCGCCGGTGTGGGACTTGGCTCTTTGGGCGCGGCGTTTGCAATTTATCTGCGCCACAAAATAAAGGGCGATAAAATCACTCGCGAAGAGCTTACCTTACCCCAGATCGACACTCCGCGACGCACGCTTGCAAAGCGTATCATTACCTTTGCTATTCCCGTTGCTCTGGGCTCTTGCGTAAGCCAGTTATCCAATGTTATTGACTTATTTACCATTATGCGCCGCCTGCACGATGCAGTAGCAATAAATGCAGGTGCTATTCTAAGTATGTATGACGGTGCCATTCCCGCTACACACGCGCTGTCTGATATTCCCAACTACTTAAACGGCTCTTACAAGGGTCTTGCAGTAACGCTTTACAATCTACTTCCCACCTTTACGGTAGCTATGGGCGTAAGTGCTCTGCCCGCCGTAACCGTTGCTTGGGAACGCAAGGATCAGCTGGCGCTTAAGACAAATGTTGAATCCGCGCTTCGTGCTACTCTTATTTTAGCTGTCCCGGCAGGACTCAGTATGGCACTTCTCTCGGAGGATATTCTGATGCTGCTTTTCGGCAGTCGACCCGATGAGGTTATGATCGCCGCTCCCCTTCTGTTCTATCTGGGCATTGCGGTTATCTTCTCCGCCACCTGCTCACCGGTCAACAGTATGCTTCAGGCAACCGGACACACCTATGTGCCCCTTATCATTATGGCTTGCTGTTCATTTGTCAAAATCGGTCTTAACTATGTGCTGGTGGGTATTCCGGAAATCAATATCCGCGGTGCGGCTATCAGCACACTTGTCTGTTATATGCTGATTATGACCATTAGTGTAATCTGTCTTTTGAGAATAACAAAGATCAAGGCAAACTACACCTCGATCTTCATTAAGCCAACTATCGGCGGTGTTTTATGTGCACTAAGTGCGTACTTCTCCTGCCGTCTGTTCGAGGGTATTCTGCCAAGCGAAAACCTTGCTACCATCGGCGCAATCGTTGTCGGTGTTGCGGTTTATGTTATTGTTATGGTGCTCATTCGCGGTCTTGAGGAGTCGGATGTGCTTATGCTCCCCAAGGGCGAAAAGCTCCTTAAAATTTATAACAAATTGCCTTCAATAGTTAAAAAGCAGTAGTCGAAGACTACTGCTTTTTATATTTTTATTACCTCTTTACCTTGACTTATAGCATAATTTACCGTGTAGGCTGTGCCGCCGGAGTGGCGCATCAAATAGGCAATACAAACATCGGATTCATCAACCATCTTACGGTTTCGCGCGTGCATACAGCCCGGCGCATATTCATCGCAAATATACAAAACACTATCCGCCCGCTCCAATATATGACGGAATATCTCTCTATCCTTTACAGACCACCTTTTATCCTGATCACGGCACGGAAGGTATAAATGCAATCTGACTTCCGGGCGAATCTCTTTCAGGGCAAGCACGGTAAGCGCTGCTAAAGTGTCAAAACCAATTGCGCCGCCGGTTATGAAATCCCGAACGCCTTTGATATAAAGATCGCTGATCGCCTTTTTAAGACCTTCCCATAGCCCTTCGCGCGCATCTGTCGGTATTATCCTATGCCCTGTAAACATACACTTTTTTCCTTGCACTTACCTCACCTCCGTACAGTTGTTTGTGATTATTGTACTATATTTTTTCGCCATTGGCAAGTAGAAAAATGGCGAAAAAGGGTTTACTATTTTTTAATTTAGTGATAGACTATACTACAGAAAAAAACGGAAGGGATTGAGGTTTTTATGACACGCAACCTGATTGACTTTATTGATCTTACTCCTGAAGAGTTTGACGGACTCTACTGGCTCTTTGAAGATATTATGCACTCGCCCCACGACTTCAGAGATGAGGCGCGAGGCAAGGTTTCTGCAAATCTTTTCTACGAGCCGAGTACCCGTACCAATCTCTCCTTCCAGACCGCTATGCTCCGTCTTGGCGGAAGCGTTATCGGTTTTTCCGACCCTAATTCATCTTCTGTTGCAAAGGGTGAGTCCTTAAAGGATACCATCGCAATGATGTCAAATTATGCGGATGCCATTGTTATCCGTAATCCTATGGAGGGTGCGGCGCGTGCCGCGTCTCTCTATTCACGAGTACCGGTAATCAATGCGGGCGACGGCGGACACCTTCATCCCACACAAACCTTGGCCGACCTTTGTACCATTCGCATGCACTTGGGCAAATTTGAAGGTCTTAATGTAGGTCTTTGCGGCGATTTAAAAAATGGCCGTACCGTACATTCGCTTATTAAGGCGCTCTCCCGCTATCCCGATGTTTGCTTTATTCTCATCTCTCCGGAGGAACTTAAGATTCCCGATTATGTCCGTCACTTTATGGATATTCATAATCAAAAATATATTGAGGTCACCGACCTGCACGATGTTATAAATAACCTTGATGTTTTGTATATGACCCGTATTCAGCGCGAGCGTTTTAACTGCCCCGAGGAGTATGACCGTCTTAAGAACGCTTATGTCCTTGAGCGTGCAATGCTGAAGGAAGCAAGGGAAAAGATGCTCATTCTTCATCCCCTGCCGCGTGTTGATGAAATAAGCGTTGATGTAGACGATGATCCCCGCGCATTCTACTTCGATCAGGCGAGATACGGTATGTATATGCGAATGGCACTTCTGACCATTATGCTTCGCCACAAAGCGGTTGACCCCGCACCGGTACCCATCGGCGGCTGTACCTGTAAAAATCCCAAGTGTGTTACACAAAGCGAGCTGTACTTGCCGCCTCTTACACACGAGATCGACGGTATCACCTACTGCAGCTACTGCGACAAGCAAATCTAAAAATTAAATATTTTAAAAGACGGTCTTTTGGCCGTCTTTTTTTCATAGTATAGCTTTGAAGGGATGTGGTTTTTATGTCCGAAAACTCAAAGCTGCTTGTCCGAGCCTCAAAAATGTTTGACCTGCCAAGTGATTTACTTACCGGTCTTTCACATATCGAGATAAACGGCACAAATCAGGTATTTGTTGAAAAACATAAGGGCATTTTAGAATATGACGACTCGACAATATCACTCAATTTAGGGGCACACATTCTTACCATTCACGGGCGAAATTTAGTTATATCCTCGATGAACGAGCAGGGATTGCGCTTAAACGGCGACATAGAAAGCCTGCAGTTTGAGCCGGTATAGGAGGTATGCACCTTGCTTTATTTGTTTAACCTCTTATGCGGCTTTGTTCAAATAAGAATTTCCGGCCCCTACATACAGCGTTTTTTAAATCTGCTGTCGCGGCGCAATATCCCCTTCTGGGGTTTAAATTACATTGATACCTATGAGATAACCCTCTTTTTACGTGCAGAATTTTTTAAAGCCCTGCGGCCAATTGCACGCCGCACCATGTGCAAAGTCAAAATTTTAAAAAAGCGCGGTTTTCCCTTTTTTATGCAGAAATTCAAGGGGCGTGCCGCGCTATTTTGCGGAATTATAGTTTTCACCACTCTCATATGGGTATTGACCTCTTTTGTCTGGGTGATAGATATCACCGGCGGTGATGCCGAGCTTCGCCATATGGTACGGGAACAGCTTGTATTTAACGGACTCCGTATAGGCGCATATTCCCACGGCATAAAATATGACGAGCTTAAAAACGATGTGCTGCTCACCTTCCCTGAACTTTCCAATCTGACCGTGAATATAAGCGGCTCCCGCGCTACCATTGAACTTCATATGAAATCCCCAAAACCTGAAATAATCGACTATACCACACCCAGTAACATAATATCGGATTTTGACGGTATAATAACCTCAATTACCATTACCTCCGGTATGCCCGAGGTATCGCCCGGTGACACGGTAATGCGAGGTCAGCTTCTTGCAAGCGGATATATGACCGGCAGGACCGGCTCTACACTTCAGGTGCGCGCGCTTGGGGATATACGGGCGCGTACCTGGGAAACATATAGAATAACCATGCCCGATAAAACTCAAAAAAAGCACTATACCGGTACCTCTAAGAAGCTTTATTCTCTCATTTTTGGAAAAAAACGGATGAATTTGTATTTTGGTACTGGTAATTCATATGACACCTGTGATAAAATAATAGAAAGAGTGCAGCTGACACTGCCCTTCGGCATTACAGTACCCCTTGCGATGGAGACCATCACTCTTCGGGAGTATACCGTTCGCGAGTATACACCAAGTAATGACGAGTTTAAAAATTATCTTTCCGTGAATGCTGAAAAATATATAGAGTTTGGTGATGAGGATACCCTTTTAAGTTTTGATAAAAACTTCACTGTAACCGACGGAAGGCCTACACTTAACTATACCGCCGAGTGCGAAAGAAAAATCGGCGTTGAACAAATGATACCGAAAGCGAGTGAAAATTAATGGCAGAGATTTCCTTTGAAATTGAACATCCCGAATATATGCTGGATCTGTTCGGCTCCTATGACGAGAATTGCAGTTTACTTGAGCGCGAGCTTAAGGTTAGCATAGTCAACCGTGGTGACGAGCTTAAAATATCGGGTGATGAGGATGCGGTCAACCGCGCTGAGCGCACCATACGCGCACTTTTCACCTACGCTTCCCGCGGTGAGAGCATAAACGAGCAAAATCTGCGCTATGTTATGGGACTTGTTTCCGCCGGCGAAGAGGGACAGATAGATTCGCTTTCACGAGATATAATCTGTATCACCACAAAGGGCAAGCCCATCAAGCCAAAGACCATTGGTCAAAAGAAGTATATTGAATCCATTGAGAACAACACCATTACTATGGGTATCGGCCCTGCGGGTACCGGTAAGACCTACCTTGCGGTTGCAATGGCGGTTTCCGCATTCCGCAAGAAAGAGGTCAGCAGAATAATCCTGACCCGCCCTGCAATCGAGGCGGGCGAAAAGCTTGGCTTTTTACCCGGTGATCTGCAGAGTAAGGTCGATCCGTACTTACGCCCGCTGTACGACGGTCTTTTTGATATGTTAGGGCCGGAGACCTACCAGAAATATTTTGAGCGCGGCTCTATTGAGGTCGCTCCCCTTGCATATATGCGCGGCAGAACCTTGGATGACTCCTTTATCATCTTGGATGAGGCTCAGAACACAACCCCCGAGCAGATGAAGATGTTTTTAACACGACTTGGCTTCGGCTCAAAAGCGGTTATTACCGGTGATATTACCCAGATAGATTTGCCCGACGGCAAAGCCTCCGGTCTTAAAGAGGCTATGCGGGTGCTTAAAAATGTAGAGGATATAAACCAGTGCATACTGACCACCAGTGATGTTGTGCGCCACGCCCTTGTGTCACGCATCATTGAGGCATACGATAAGTATGACGCTGACAGAAAAAAGCCGAATAAGAAGTAAAAGGAGTTTTCCCTTATGCATAATATTTCATTTGTTTCAGCTAAAGAGGGGCTTGATATAAGCGATAAGGTAAAAGTCCTTATGGAAAAGGTCATTTGTGAGGCGGTAAGTCACGAGGGGCACGACTTCCCCTGCGATGTTTATATTATGATAACCGACGATGATGGCATCTGTCAGTTAAACGAGGAGCATCGCAGAAAGGCATCTCCCACCGATGTGCTCTCCTTCCCCATGCAGGAGCTTGTTCCCGGCGAGATTTTCACCCCATCACCCCTTGAGCTTGATCCTGAAACCGGTGCTTTGATGTTGGGCGATATAGTCATTTCTTTAGACCGTGCTAAAGCGCAGGCCGAGGAATACAACCATTCTCTGACCCGTGAGTTGTGTTTCTTATGTGCACATTCTATTTTGCACCTTTTGGGTTATGACCACGAAAAGAGCGAGGAAGACGAGAAGTTGCATTTTGGTTTGCAAGAAGAGATTTTAGAGGCTTGCGGTATAACAAGAGATATCGGTGATGAATAATGAAAAAGTTTTTACTGGGCTTTAAATATGCGGGAAAAGGCATTTACCGCATTGTGCGGAACGAAATAAATTTCCGCGTACATACGGTTATGGCGCTTTATGTGCTTTTCTTTTCTATCATAGGAAAGGTCACCACTGCTGAATTTGCCGCTCTCTGCGCGCTCATTGCCCTTGTACTCTCCTTAGAGATTATAAACACCGCACTTGAGGCGCTGTGTGACAGAGTAACAAGTGAGCAGGACAGCATTATCGGCAAAGTAAAGGATTTTTCAGCATCTGCGGTGCTTGTTTCCGCCGTGTTTTCCGCCCTTGCGGGTCTTTACATATTCCTGCAGGAAAATGTGCTGATTACGGTCTTTACACTATTCGGTACACACCCCGCCGTGCTTTGCGGATTTTTGATATCCATACCAATCGCACTCATATTCATATTTGCAATAAAAAAGACCGAGGATTAATTCCTCGGTCTTTTTACTTACTTTAAAACTTAACCTTAAAGGGTTTTACATTATTTATGATATAGTCGCAGAATATCTGCTCGTCTTCCTTATCCTTGAAATTGCGCTTCGGGAAATAGAACGCTTTATTTTTACTTAAGAACACGAAATAACAGCGTTTAGCGCTTACTACGCGATACACATCGTCCCATTTGAGCGTGGTCTCTCCTCCCCGCGCCTCTTGGACGATTTCGTTATCATCAATGGTGATTTTTATCTCGCGGGACACGGTAGTTTTACCAAAAATCTTTTTTGCGCGCCATTTTATAAAATACCACTCAAGGAAATAGAGCACCGCAAAAAGCGCTACAAATATTGCCGCGATAATGGGAATTGACCTGCCCACACGCTCGAAAATCATATAGCAGAAAAAAGCATCAATAGCAATAACAAGTGCCAGCATCATTTTGCCGATGATGATCTTGTTAAGCTCCATATAATCCTCAAACTGCAGATCGGTTTTAAAAACATATTTACCGTAAATTATAGGCATTCAAGCACCTCCTCAAGTATCTCGCGGAAAAGATTTGCGTCTGCCCCGCGGCTCATCGAGCGCATACATTGCCCTACAAGAAAGCCGATGGCATTACCCTTGCCCGCTTTATAATCATTAACCGCCTTTTCGTTATTCACCAGGACAAAATGTACAACGCTTAAATAATCGCTTCTGTCACGACAGACCTTAAGATTTAGTTTATCAATGGTCTCCTCAACACCAATGTCGGCGGTGAATAGCTTTTCCATAAGTATTTTTCCGCCGTCGGTGTTTATTTCGCCTGAATTTATCTTAGTTATAATCGCACAGAATTTATTCGCTGTCAAGTAAGACTCCCACACGGGTATTCCCGTTTCGTTGGTGAGATTTGCAACCGTGCCCAAAAGGAAATTGGCACAGACCTTCTCACCTATATGGGACACGCTATCAAAATACTCACACAGTTTTAAGTTTTTCGCAATCTCCTTTGCCTGAGGAGATGGCAGTCCCCTTAAAAGTCGACATCTGCGCTCAGCTTCACTTTCGGGAAGGGGCGTGCTACTGCATTCAATCTTAAGTGGCGGAATATCCGGCTCGGGCATAAATCGATAGTCCGCCGCGCTCTCTTTATCGCGCATAAAGATGCTCTTGCCCGCCTCATCGTCCCAGCGCATAGTAATCGGCACAACCGTTTCGCCGCGGTCTAAAAGTTCACGCTGTCGGGCAATTTCAAAATCTATGGCGCGGCGCGCTCCGTTAAAGGTTGCGAGGTTTTTCATTTCGACACGGGCACTCAGCTTACTCTCTCCCGCTTTTCTCAAGGACACATTTACATCCGCCCTGAGTGACCCTTCCTCCATTCGACAGTCGGAAATGCCGATGTCCAGCAGCATTGTGCGAACAGCTTCTAAAAAGGAATACGCCTCATCACTCGAATGAAAACAGGGATCTGTTACAATTTCAATAAGGGGCACACCGCAACGGTTATAGTCAACATATGTGCTCTCCCCGTTGTGTATGAGTTTTCCCGCATCCTCCTCAATATGAATTTGGCGGATATAGGCGCGCTTTAGCGTGTCTCCGCAAAAATAGTCAAAGTGACCGTCCATACATAATGGAATACTAAGTTGTGATATCTGGTAGCCCTTGGGAAGGTCGGGATAGCGGTAGTGCTTACGGTACTGTCGTGTTTTTGTAGCTATGGTACAGTTCATTGCCCTACCTGCAAGTATAGCCTTGTCTAACGCCTCACGATTAAGCTGCGGAAGGGTGCCGGGAAGGCCGGTGCATACCGGGCAGATTCTTGTGTTTATTTCGCCACCGAAGGCATTTTTACAGGCGCAGTACATCTTGGTCTTGGTATTAAGCTCCGCGTGTACCTCGAGGCCGATTACCGCTTCATATACCATTTGCTTCCACCTCCCGTGCATAGGACAGAAGAGCTTTGTCTCTGCCTCGCTGCGCCATAATCGTAACGCCCGATGGCAAGGTAATTGCAGGAAGATATGCGAGATTTGCAAGCATGGTAAATCTGTCTTTTTCGTACATCTCACTACCGTTTGCAAGCTGACAAAGTTTTGGTATCTCATCAGGCGCTGTGGGCATAACAATAAAATCACAGTTAGCAAACAGTTCGTCCATTTTACGGCATAGTGCCGCTCTTACACTACTTGCCTTATTGTAATATTCACCGATATTCTCAGCGCTCAAAACAAAATTTCCAAGTTCAATTCTGCGACGCACCTCATCACCGAAAAGACCGTCGCTACCGTAATAAACACCGTCGTAGCGAGCGAGATTACTGGATGCCTCTGCCGATGAAATTATGTAATACGCGGGAAGCGCAAGGTCAAAAAGAGCATCCTCTATATCCTCAAAGCGCTTTATTTTAGGCGTATACTCTGTATTTTCGCTTATATCAATACTTGTCATATCGCGTGGATCTCTGCCCGAAATAACATCAAAAATAAGACCTGCATCGGATACGGTTTTTGACAGAATTCCAATTTGGTCAAGGGATGATGCAAAGGCGATAAGCCCATAACGGGATACCGCGCCGTAGCTCGGCTTAAATCCTACAATACCGCAAAACGCCGCAGGTAATCTGCAGGAGCCACCGGTATCACTACCCAAAGCAACAGGTGCAAGCCCACCTGCAACCGCGGCGGCAGAGCCCGAGGACGAGCCGCCCGGGACACAGGTATTATCCCGCGGGTTTTTAGTTGGGTAAAAGGCGGAATTCTCACCGGTTGATCCCATACCAAACTCGTCCATATTGGTTTTGCCGAGTATCGGAAGTCCCGCTGCTTTCAGTTTTGTAATAACAGTAGCGTCATAAGGCGGGATGTAATTTTCAAGAGTGCGGGACGCGCAAGTAGTGGGTATATCCTTAGTTACAATATTGTCTTTAACGGCTATGGGAATACCTGCAAGAGGATGTAACACTTCACCTTTTGCTAGTCTCTCATCCACCCTTTTTGCAGTTTCAAGCGCCGCTACATTTTTAAAAAGATACGCGCCCAGCTTGTCCGCTTTTTCAAGGTAGTTTTTTGTCAGCTCATAGGCGGATATTTCTCTATTACAAAGTTTTTTCGAAAGTGTAGTAAGCATCTATACACCCTCCACCTTTGCGACCTTGACCTCTTTTTCAAGGTTTAAATCGTGCTCTTTTGCCGTATCTTCGCGCAATTCGGACATAGAAATACCGTCCGCTGTATCTGTTTGAGACAGCGGATAGGCGGATATTTTATTTACAAATTCTATCATATCCGAAATGTTCAATGTTAAAGCTCCATTCCCGAAAGTTCGATAAATTCTTCTTCGTTTAAGATGGCAATGCCAAGTTCCTGTGCCTTTCTCAGCTTACTGCCCGCGTCCTCGCCAACTACTACATAGCTTGTCTTTTTTGAAACCGATGAGGACACCTTACCGCCGAGAGATTCAATAAGCTCTGATGCTTTGTCGCGGGTAAAACGCGAAAGCGCACCGGTAAGAACAAATGTCTTGCCCTCAAAGCGGGTATCAAGTACCTGCTCCGTGCTTTCCATATTTACGCCCGCTTCAACAAGGCGCGCGATAAGTTCCTTTGAATGGCTTAGTGAGAACCAATTTACAATGCTCTCCGCAATTGCGAGACCCACATCCTCAACCTGAGTAAGTTCCTCTACAGTAGCTCGCGAAAATGCCTCCATCGTTTTAAAGCGTTTTGCAAGCACCTTGCCTGTTTTCTGTCCAACATGACGGATGCCAAGGGCGAAAATAACCCTTGCAAGATCACGCTCGCGGCTTTTATCAATAGATGTAATCAAATTACTTGCGGATTTATCACCCATTCGCTCGATTTTAGCTACTGCCTCTTTTTCAAGGCTGTAGAGGTCTGCTGAGTCGGAAATCAGGCCCTCATTGATAAGTGCTTCGACAACCGCAGGGCCAAGGCCTTCGATATCCATAGCGTCGCGTGATGCAAAATGGATGATATTGCGCGCTCTTTGTGCGGGACATTCGGGGTTCTGACATCTTATAGCCGCCTCGTCCTCGTATTTAAACACGGGGCTTCCGCACACCGGGCAGGTGTCGGGAATTTTATAGGGAGTTGCGGCATCAGGGCGTTTTTCCTTAACAACACGGACAACCTCAGGGATAATATCGCCCGCTTTCTGTATAACCACCGTGTCGCCTATCATAAGGTCTTTTTCACGAATGAAATCCGCATTGTGAAGGGTTGCGCGTGATACGGTAACACCCGCAACATGAACCGGTTTTAGTACCGCATTTGGAGTGAGCACACCGGTTCTGCCGACCTGAATGACAATGTCCTCAAGGATTGTTTCCTTCTGCTCGGGCGGGTATTTATATGCCGCCGCCCATTTGGGGAATTTTGCGGTTCTGCCGAGTTTTTCACGGTCGGAAATATTATTTACCTTGACAACCGCACCGTCTATCTGAAACGGCAGAGTGCCTCTCAACTCACCTAAGTTTAAAATCTCGTTATACGCGTCTTTTATATTGTTAAAAGTCTTACGCTTGGGACTTACCTTAAAGCCAAAGCCACTAAGCCAATCAAGGGTTGCGCTGTGAGTGTCGGGCGCATTGTCACTTGACAGCTGAAGATTAAAGATAATTATATCAAGGCATCTCTCCGCTGCAATCTTAGAGTCTAATTGGCGCAGTGCGCCTGCCGCTGCATTTCGCGGGTTTTTAAAGAGCGCCTCTTCCCGCTCCTCACGCTCAGCGTTAAGGCGCAGGAACACCTCGTATGGCATATACACCTCGCCTCTGACAATAAGGCGCTCGGGTGCATTGGGTATGGAAAGAGGGATGGTTTTTATGGTCTTTAGGTTGGCGGTCACATCCTCACCAGTAATACCATCGCCACGGGTGGCACCGCGGACAAAAACACCATTTTCGTACTCCAGTGCTACGGAAAGTCCGTCGATTTTAAGCTCTACAACATATTCGGGGTTATCTATAACCTCGCGGACTCGTGCATCAAAAGCGTATAGTTCCTCCTCTGAAAACACATCCTGCAGACTGTCAAGGGGTACAGGATGGGTGTAGGACTCAAATGCTTTAAGCGCCTCTCCTCCTACTCTCTGAGTGGGTGATGCTATGTCGCGATACTGGGGGTACTTTGCCTCAAGCTCCTCAAGCTCGCGCAGAAGCATATCATACTCATAGTCGGAAACCGTGGGGTTATCAAAGACATAGTACTGTCTGTTATATTCATTTAAAAGCGACACAAGCTCTTTAATTCTCTTTTCCATACTGCCACCGTCCTTTGTATTTATTTTACCACATTTTAGCGGAAATACATAGTGTTTTCTCAAATTATTTTCCCGCGTAAAAATCCGGAATAAGTCCTACAATTACGGTTTCGGCAACACAAATTTCGCTGTTTATCGTCGTACTCTCCCGCTTACCCGGCAAAAGCACTTTTAGGGATACATTGTATCTTAAGAACACCTGGTGTCGGGTCTGATTAATGCCTGCGGAGTCAAAGCGGTTGTCGTACTCGGTGTACACCCTTGTTACCGGTACAACCCGCACCTTAAGGCATGGCCCACGACCAGAGAAAAATTCACCGCCAATAAGGCTCCCGATTGGCACCTCTATGGTTATATGTTCGGTACTGATAAGGGTTTCAAGCAGTTCTTTTTCTATGTCGAGCTTTAATTTATTCATTTCCCCCACTTTTGTTGCAAGGGAGATTATGTGCCCCTCATCATCCTTTGTTAGGGTGATAAGCGAGTCATATGTTATATTATTTTCATCCAGTTTCCCGCTTGTCACCCGATTTATTGTCAGGTTGATTTCATTTGCAAGCTCGTCATTTACATATTCCTCTAAAAGCGGCCGCATTGCTACTATGTAATAGGTAACACAAAAGATTATAAGAATTACGAGAAAAGCAATCGGAATATGCCATTTTCTACCCCGCTTTTTATATTTTCGGCGCATAAAACCACCTCTGTTCATTCTATGCGCACAACATAAAAAAGACACCAAAGCATTTTGCTTTGGTGTCTTAACTTTATTAGATATTTGCTCTGTGGAAGGTCTTCTTACCCTTCTTGATGATAAGCTTGCCGTCGACAAAGTCAGCCTTGGTAAAGGTCTTTGCCACATCGGTAACCTTTTCATCATTTACCACAAGACCGCCCTGCTGTACAACGCGGCGCGCCTCGGACTTAGACGGTGTTAAGCCGCACTTGCAAAGAAGGTCAAGGGCAGAAATTGCGCCGTCGATAAAATCAGCATCGGTAAGATCGGTAGAGGGCATATTGTTGGAGTCACTCTGGGATGTAAAGAGTGATTTTGCAGCCTCGTCTGCCTTGTTGGCCTCTTCCTCACCGTGAACGAGCTTGGTAAGCTCATATGCAAGCTTGCTCTTAGCACGGTTAAGTTCCTGACCCTCGAGTTTTTCGTACTCTGCAATTTCCTCAAGAGGCATAAAGGTTAACATCTTGAGGCAACGGATAACATCATCGTCGCGTACATTTCTCCAGTACTGATAGAACTCATAGGGAGTGGTCTTCTCCGGATCAAGCCATACAGCACCCTTTTCGGTCTTGCCCATTTTCTTGCCCTCGGAGGTGGTAAGAAGAGTGAAGGTAAGGCCGTTTACATCCTCTCCGTGTACTCGTCTTACAAGTTCGGTACCGCCAAGGATATTTGACCACTGGTCGTCACCGCCACACTCTAAGCGGCAGCCGTAAGTCTCAAAGAGCTTTAAGAAGTCGTAGCTCTGCATTAACATATAGTTAAACTCGATGAAGGTAAGGCCCTTTTCAAGACGGCTCTTGAAGCACTCTGCAGTAAGCATACGGTTAACAGAGAAGTGAACACCGATTTCTCTTAAGAACTCGAGATACTTAAGATCACAAAGCCAGTCGGCATTATTTACCATAATCGCCTTGCCGTCAGAAAAGTCGATAAAGCGGCCCATCTGTTCCTTAAAGCGGTCTGCATTTGACTGAATCTGCTCCTTGGTAAGCATCTTTCTCATATCGGTCTTACCGGTAGGGTCACCGACTAAGGTTGTACCGCCGCCGAGAAGCGCGATAGGACGATGGCCTGCCATCTGGAGACGCTTCATAACGGTAAGAACGAGGAAGTGTCCTACATGAAGGCTGTCTGCCGTGGGGTCGAAGCCTGTGTAGAAGGTGATCTTATCCTCGTTTAAGAGCTTTGAGATAAGCTCCTCGTTAGTTGTCTGCGCGATAAGACCGCGCGCCTTTAATTCTTCATAGAGTTTCATTTTTTCTGCTCCTTTTTTATATTCTTTGCGGCCTCTATAAGCTCGCTTGCATTTTCCCTCGTTTTGTCGGTAATGGTCTGACCACCAAGGAGTCTCGCAAGCTCGAGCACTCGCCCGCTGCTATCCAAAATTGTTACAGTGGTGACCGTTCTGCCACCAGCCTCTTCCTTATCTATTTTAAAATGAGTATCCGCCATTGCAGACATCTGAGGAAGATGTGTTACACATAGTATTTGCTTCTTTATTGAAAGTTCGGCTAATTTTTCCGCAACCTTTTGCGCCGCTCTGCCCGAAACACCTGCATCCACCTCGTCGAAGATGAGAGTTTGCACCCTATCGTTTTCGGCAAGTACATTTTTAAGGGCAAGCATTATGCGCGCCATTTCACCGCCCGAGGCGATTTTAGCAAGTGGCTTTAGCGGCTCACCAAGGTTTGTGGAGATTAAAAACTCAATACTATCGGCGCCACGAATCCCCAAGTTTTCGCAAGGCTCAATTTTGGCGGAGAAGGTTACCTTTGCCATATCCAGGTCATTAAGCTCGCTCATAACCCGTGCTTCAAAGTCTCTTGCCGTTCTGCGACGCAGATTAAATAACTTTTGTGCTAAATCCCAACAAGAGTTTTCGCATTCATCAAGCTCGCCCTCTGCCTGAACCCTGCGCTCATCGGAATGTTCAAGGGTTGCAAGTTCTTCTTTAAATTCTTCAAGCTGAGAGATAAGACTTTCTTCATCAGCACCGTATTTAACGGTAAGTCGTTTTAAGAAGTCGTACCGCTCCTCCACCCGCTCGATTTCCTCGGGGGAAGCGTCCATCTTTGATAGCAGTGAGTTTACCTCACCATATATATCCTCCGCATTGGCAAGCACCTCACCAAGACGGGAGCATAGTTCTGTTGTGTCACTTAGTTTCAGGCTGTATAGCGCCCGCTCGGCACCGCCTAAGTCGGATATAATGCCCGCGCGCTCACCGTCGCCGGAAAATAGATTTGATACCAATGAGAGCGCCTCGGTAATTTTCGCTGAGTTTCTGAGAAGTTCACGCCGCTCGCGCAGCTCGTCAAGCTCGCCCGCTTTGAGGGACGCGCCCTCCAACTCCTCTATCTGATATTTTAGCATATCGACCCGCTTTACAAACTCCTGCTCGGACATCCTAAGCATTTTAAGCTCACGGCCAAGCTCCAGATAGCGGTTATACTCACTCTCGTATGATGAGTATATTTCCGTGTACTTTTCCTTATCGGCAAAGCGGTCTATGTACTGTGCGTGATGCTCGGGGTACATAAGCGTCTGGCTGTCGTGCTGGCCGTGGATATTGAGAAGTGTTTCACCAAGTGACTTTAAAAGTCCAACGGAAATAGGTTTGCCGTTTACTCTGCAGGTGGTTTTACCGTCGGGCGTAATTTCGCGCTGAAGTAAAAGTTCGTCCTCAACCTCAAAGCCTTGAGATACAAGCCAAAGTCGGGCATTTTCCGTAGTATCAAAAAGCGCTGAAACGAAGGCACGGTCAGCCCCTGTTCGAACGAGCGAGCGGCTGCTTCGCTCACCAAGCACGGCAGAAATTGAGTCGATAATGATCGACTTACCCGCACCGGTCTCACCGGTAAGTACATTGAAGCCCTCGCCAAACTCTATATCACATTTTTCAATTATAGCAATGTTTTCAATATGCAAAAGCTTTAGCATAAAGGACTCACCTCCTTAATCCGATGAGAATATACACCATAAGCTTATTCAAGCATTTTCTTTAAATCGTCGCAAAATGCGTGGGCGCTCTCGGTGGTACGAAGTACCAAAAATCCGGTATCGTCGCCCGCAATTGTTCCCACTACATCCGCAAGATGCATTCCGTCAAGAGCGGAGCAAGCGGCGGATGCAAGACCGGGCATGGTTTTAATTACAACTATATTCTGGGCATAGTCATAGGACAACACACCCTCACGGAAAATGGTGCGAAGTCTGCCGGAAAAACCGGTTTCTGCCTGGCCGGTAGCAGCAGCATATTTATTGCGCCCGCTTTTAGACGCGGTTTTTACAAGGTGAAGCTCCTTAATATCGCGGGACACGGTTGCCTGAGTGGTATCAAATCCCGCACGGATTAAATGCTCGGTAAGCTCCATCTGTGTTTCTATATCGTGTTGTTCGATTAATTGCAAAATTTTAGATTGTCTTTGCAGCTTCAATTTGCGTCAAACCTCCGATCTGAAAGTTTTGTGCACAGAATGTCATAGAAGTTGATGTTCTTTACGCGCACAAGCTTTGTTGTATGATTTGATCTCTTTATGATTACCTGATCGCCGTATTTTAAATCAATATGTGATGCGCCGTCAACATTTACGCCGATAGCACCGTCCACTTTAGACAGCGCCTGTACAGAAATCTCGCGCTGCGAGGAAAGAACGATAGGCTTTGCGGAAAGTGAATGGGTACAAATGGGGGTTATTGTAATGCTCTCTGTAATCGGGTCAACAATAGGTCCGCCCGCAGACATTGAATATGCGGTGGAGCCGGTAGGAGTCGCAATTGCGACACCGTCGCCCTGGTAATGTGAAATAAATGAGCGGTCGGCATAAACATCGATATCGATTATCTTAAGGCGATCGGTTTTCGCCACAACTACATCGTTAAGACCGGTACCCTGTATAAATACCTCTTCACCGCGACGGATTGACACATCTATCATCATTCGCTCTTCGACGATATAATTGCCCTCTAAAACGCGGTCTAAATATTCAAATTCGTCTGCCTCAAGCTCTGCCATATAACCCATACGGCCGCTGTTTACGCCGAGAATTTCAATTCCCCTGCCCACGGTCTTTGCCACGGTGTGAAGTATAGAGCCGTCACCGCCAATGGATATGATCATATCAGCATCCTTTATCGCCTCTTCAAAGGGCAGGATTTTAAAGCAGGGATAATCAATTATAGCAACATCCTCGGGTATTGTTACTTCAACGCCTCGGGTTGTTAAAAACTGCGCTATTTTACGGGTATTTTCAAGATTGGTATCACGAGTTGGATTTGGGTGCAGCATTATTTTTTTCATACCGATTACCCCTTCAATTCAAGATGTGACGCCTCAACCAGCGCCTTAAGGTCAATTTCACAAGGATTTCCCGCGGTCTTAAGGTATCCTAAATACTCTATATTCCCCTCTGGGCCCTTTATCGGCGAATAGGTAAGCCCGGATAAAACAAAACCCGCCTGCTCTGCGTGAAGTAAAAAGTTCTCCAGAACCTCGAGATGTACCGCAGGATCCCTTACAACGCCCTTTTTACCGACTTTTTCACGGCCCGCTTCAAACTGTGGCTTAACAAGGCAAACAACCTCGCCATCGTCCTTTAAAAGGGCGCGGCAGGGTTTCAGTACAAGGGCAAGTGAAATAAAAGACACATCAATGGATGCGAAATCCAGCTTGTCCGGCACTTCCTTATCGGTCACATAACGGATATTGGTGCGCTCCATATTAATTACCCGCGGATCATTTCTCAATGACCAGGCAAGCTGACCGTAGCCAACATCAACCGCATAAACCTTAACGGCGCCGTTTTGCAGCATACAATCGGTAAAACCGCCGGTAGAAGCACCTATGTCCATAGCTATTTTGCCCTCAAGACTTATGGGAAATTCCGCCATCGCCTTTTCAAGCTTCAAGCCGCCGCGGCTTACATATTTAAGCGTATCGCCGCGAACCTCTATCTCATCGTCTGGCTTTATCATCTCGCCTGCTTTGTCGGCCTTTTGGCCGTTAACATAGACCAAGCCGCTCATTATGGTTGTTTTGGCACGCTCACGGCTTGTAATAAGTCCGCGCTCTACCAATGCAACATCAAGTCTTATCTTTGCCAACGGCTACGCCTCCATAATTTTCTCAAGTATATGGTCTGCATCTATCTTACAAACCTCGCGCAGTTTTGACACAGCGCCGTGAGGAACAAAAACGTCCCCCGTGTTAAGCAGGTCAATTTTTGCATTCATACCTGCGCAACTGAGCTTTGACGCTATCTTTTCGCCAACACTGCCGGCTTTACACACATCTTCACACACGATTATGCGGCCGGTCTTTTTCACCGACTCGATAATTGGCGTAAAGTCAACAGGTGCAAGTGAATTTAACTTAATTACCTCACAGCCCTCACACTTTGATGCGGCGTCAAGCACCTCATTTATCATAACACCGTATGAAACCAAGGTTACTTTATCGCCCGAACAAAGCTTAACGGATTTTTTATCGTTTGCAAACGAATTATCGATATATGCTCCCTCGCCGCCACGATTATAGCGGATAGCTACGGGGCCTGACATTTTATAAAGGGCATATTCAAGCATTTCTTCAAGTTCTATGAAGTTTGAGGGTGCAAGTATCTGCATATTGGGAATTGATGAAAGGAAGGATACATCGAAGCTGCCCTGATGTGTCTCTCCGTCCTCGCCGACAAGGCCTGCGCGGTCAACCGCAAGTACCACATGCTCATTTGATATTGCCACATCGTGGATTATCATATCATAAGCGCGCTGCAGGAATGTTGAATATATAGCACATATCGGGACAAGTCCTGCCCGGGACAAGCCCGCCGCCATTGCAACAGCGTGACCCTCAGCGATACCTACATCAAAAAATCTATCCTTATATTTTGCCGCGAAGTCACACAGACCCACACCGGTCTGCATTGCAGCGGTTATAGCGCAAATTTTATCGTCTTTTTCGGCGAGCGCACATATTTTTTCACCGAATGTGGATGAGAAGGATTTACCGCCTTTTTTTACCGGCGTGCCCGATCCGATATCGAAGCAGGATACACCGTGGAAATCACTGGGCTTTTCCTCAGAATACTTATAGCCCTTGCCCTTTTTAGTGGTCAGATGAATAAGTACCGGACGCGCAAGATCACGGGCAAGCTCAAGCAAATAGAGCATATATTTAATGTCGTGTCCATCTGCAGGACCTAAATAGGTAAATCCCATATTTTCGAAGAATGATGCGGGTAAAAAGGCGTTTTTAAAGGAATTTTTAACCGAATGGATAACCTTATCAACCGCCATACCACCCGGCGCTTTTTTCATAAATTTACGGTATTTGTCACGGAAATGCAGATAGCTTGGCTTTAAGCGAAGCTTTGCAAGGTGGTTTGTCATAGCTCCTACATTTTCGGTAATTGACATTTCATTGTCGTTGAGTATAACGATGATCGGCTCACCGCTCTGCCCTGCGTCATTAAGCGCCTCATAGGCAAGGCCGCCGGTAAGCGCACCGTCACCGATTACCGCAACAACACTGTAATCTTCATTTTTTAATGTTCGCGCACGAGCCATACCGAGAGCAACCGACACGGAGTTTGACGCGTGTCCAGAGATGCAAGCGTCGTGCTCGCTCTCACTGGGGCGAAGAAAGCCCGCCATACCGCCGTATTTGCGGAGATTGGAAAAACCTTCTCTGCGGCCGGTAAGCATTTTGTGTACATAGCACTGGTGGCCTACATCCAACACCAGTCTGTCTTTAGCTGTATCGAAGGTTTTATGGATGGCAAGCATCATCTCTACCACGCCTAAATTGGATGCAAGATGGCCGCCGGTTTCGGATATGTGCTTTATTAAAAATTCGCGCATTTCTGTAGCAAGCTGATACAGCTGTGCTACCGAGAGCCCTTTTAGGTCCTCAGCCGATATTACGCTGTCAAGTAGCTTAGCATCCATTTTACCCACCCAATTAATCTGTTTCCAATATTTTTTGTAACTTATAGTATAACATATACAGCCCCTCTAATCAAGGGGTGTACACCCTTCTAATTCTTACGCTTTGCAAGAGATTTTGCCAGTTCAACCAGGAACTCGCTACCCTCAATTTTCTCTACCGCGCCTATTGCCTCGGCGGTTAAAGCATCGACCTCTTTGATGCAGGCATCAAGGCCGTATAAAGTAACAAAAGTGCTCTTTCCGCTCTCATTGTCATTGCCGACATCCTTGCCCATTTCCTCAGCCGTGCCTATTACATTTAAAATATCGTCCTGCATCTGGAATGCACGGCCCAGCGCGTCGGCATATTTTCTTGCAGAAGTGAGCATTTCTTCATTGCCGCCGCCAAGATGCACGCCCATTTCACAAGCCGCACGGATAAGCGCACCTGTTTTCATTCTGTGCATTTGGGTAAGCTCCTCGGCAGAAAGCGCTCTTTCCTCGCCTTCCATATCCACTATCTGGCCGCCTATCATACCATAAGCACCCGATGCTTTGGCAAGGGCGGCTATCGCGTTTAATTTAGCCTCTGCCGTTACATCAGCATCAAGCATTGTTTCAAAAGCGTAGTTTAAAAGTGCATCTCCCGCAAGCACCGCGGTTGCCTCGTCAAAGGCTATGTGGCAGGTAGGTCTGCCGCGGCGAAGCTCGTCATCGTCCATACAAGGCAGATCATCGTGAATAAGTGAGTATGTGTGCACCATCTCAATTGCACACGCAAAAGGCATCGCTGTTTCTTTCTCCACACCGCAAAGACGGGCAAATTCCAGAACAAGTATGGGGCGAACACGCTTTCCGCCACCATTCAATGAATAGCTCATAGCGTCGAAAACTTTTTTCTGCGGCAGTTCATCAGAAGTTATTGATTTACTTAAAGCTATGTTAATTTCATCGGCATAAGCCTTCATTTGTGCTTTGAATTCCATATTACTCATCCTCACTTGCAAAAGGGGTCTCACCTAAGCTGCCGTCACTTTTTTTGGTAAGCTTAACCACGGTCTGCTCTGCATTTTCAAGCATTTTGGAGCAACCGGAGATAAGCGCCGTGCCTTCTTCAAAAAGTTTGAGGGAGGCGTCCAGCGGTGCATCACCGCGCTCAAGGTTTCTAACGATTTCTTCAAGTCGGCTTATTGCCGCTTCAAAGGTAAGTTTATCAGACATAAGTTAATTGCTCCTTTCGGTGTCAATAACCGTACAGTTTATTTTACCGTCCTGCACGCGCATGGATATTTTATCGCCGTTATTTACGCTGTCAACAGATTTTACGATATTGCCCTCATCATCGGTAGCAAACCCGTATCCTCTGCCCAGTACCTTAAGAGGGCTCATTGCATCAAGAGACGCGGCAAGGCGGGAGAATTTCTCACGGCTTAAGGTGTTTTTTCTTACCATAAGAGAAGATAGTTTTTCGCTTAAATGATCCAGCATCATTCGCCGCTCGGCAAAATAGCCTAATGGACTTTGCATTACCGGGCGAATCGAAAGACGGTTTAACCTTTCGCGGTTTAATTTAATTTTACCTGTCACCGCGCCGTTAATACGGGCACTGAAATCGTATAAATTCCGTTTTAAATGCATAATATCGGGCACCGCAAGCTCCGCCGCATTGGATGGTGTTGCCGCGCGGACATCCGCAACAAAGTCCGCTATTGTGACATCCGGCTCGTGTCCTACTGCAGAGATTACCGGGATATTTGAACGGAATATTGCACGGGCTACCGCTTCATCGTTAAATGCCCACAAATCCTCAATAGAGCCGCCGCCACGACCTGTTATTATAAGGTCACAAGTTTGATTTTCATTCATCGTATCAAGAGCCGCCGCTATATCAGCCGGCGCATCATCACCCTGCA
This sequence comes from Eubacteriales bacterium, assembly GCA_045580305.1. GTDB lineage: Bacteria > Bacillota > Clostridia > Oscillospirales > JAAYXM01 > RGIG7332. The sequence continues at coordinate 20,935 of JAZNNQ010000001.1, read as the reverse complement.
CCAATACCGGGTAAATTAAAATCTTTGCCGCCGGCCAACGGGCCTTCAAAATACGGAGCATATCCCGTACCGCGGCACCGGTGGGTGATGTTACAAGCGCAATTGTTTTGGGGAATTTGGGAAGCGGTTTTTTATGCTCAGGAGCAAACAAACCCTCAGCCGCAAGTTTTTTCTTAAGCTGCTCAAAGGCAATATACAATGCTCCAACACCGTCGGGTATCATATCGGAAATATAGAGCTGATACTGTCCGTCACGGGGATAAACGGTTATTCTGCCCTTGGCAATAACCTTCATTCCGCTCTCAGGGCGGAATTTAAGCTTAGTAGCGTCAAATTTGAACATAACCGCGCGTATAGCACCGTTTTCATCCTTAAGGGTCATATAGTGATGACCTGAGGAATGGAATTTATAGTTGGATATTTCGCCTCGTATATAGATAAGTGAGAGGTTTTTGTCTGCTTCCATAAGGTTTTTGAGGTATAAATTAACCTCGCCCACCGTATAAATATGTCCTTTCACCTATCTCGCCTCCTTGAAGTGTGCAAGCGCCGCAATACCAAGTGCATTGTCAGCACTGAAGCGTGGCTCTGTAAAAATTGCGCCATTCATCTTCTCGCGCAGTACGCGGCTTCCCGCAACGCCGCCGGTTATAAGCACGGGAAATTTGCCAAAGCTCTCCATCGCCTTATTGGTTGTGCGGTAAACTATATCAGCGATTGTGGACATAACAAAGCCCGCAACGCGTTCTTTATCTTCATTTTTCATTTCATTGACCTTGTTTTCCATTCCTGAAAGTGAAAAGAAAAGGTCTTTTTCTTTTACCTTAAAGGGTTTTGCCTCTGCCGCCATAGCGTCAAGCTCACGCCCTGCAGGAAATTTAAGTCCGAGCGATACGCCAGTCCTGTCAATAAGCTGACCTGCAGAAATGTCCGAGGTGCCGCCGATCTTTTCAGCCACAAGGCCGGGTTTTACCAGAAGCAGTTCGGTAGTGCCGCCGGATAGGTGCCATGCCAAAAAGGTTTTATTTATCAATTCCTCATTCCCTGTTGTAAAAAGAGCCGACGCAAGGTGTCCCTCCTGATGGGAGAAAAGATGACAAGGCACACCAAGAGTTCTCGCAACGCTTTTTGCGACCGTTTCACCTACCTTGAAGCACGGCATATAAGAACCCTCAACACGGCGCGGGGCATAGCTTACACCTACCGCGTCGATTTTGCCGGAAAAGTCGGTATATAGTTCGTCCAGCAGCTCATATATTGCGTTAATATGTGAAAAAACGGCATCGGACTGACGAAGCCCGAGTTGCCCTTCACGAACGGGTAAAAGTCGCGAGCAATTTTTCACGGTGTCGCCGTATAATGCCGTTGAGGTTGTATAATTGCTTGTATCAAAGCCGAGAGCGGTCATAGGCTTATTCCCTTTCTCTTACGATACTGCCCAAAATTCCGTTTACAAATGCGGCGGTTTCCTTGGTGTCATAGCGTTTGGTAAGCTCTACGGCTTCGTTTATGGCAACGCTTGCAGGAACATCCTCATAATATAAGATTTCAAAGGTTGCTACACGGAGAATTGCGCGGGCAATTCGGGAAATACGCTTAATGTTCCAGCCGATTGAATATTTCTGTATAAGCTCGTCTATTTCCTTTTCGTGTACGACCACACCGCCCACAACATCATTTAAATATTTAGACTGAGTCTCAGCAAAGTCACGGTATAAAATAAGCTCATCGTCCAGAGTTGATAAAAACTCTGCACTCAAGCGATCTTCCAATATTTCAGACGCGGTATTGCACTGATAACCATACTCATAAACCATATGTACTGCGATTTCGCGTGCGACCTTTCTACTCATAACTTTACCTCCCATAATGCTTTAAAAATATTATACATAAAATTTATAAAAAAGAAAAGGGGTATACAGAAATTTTTGCATAAAAATAAAAGAATATTCAAAAAGGTCATCACCGAGAAAACACGGTAATGACCTTTATTTTTAAATTTCACCCTCTGCCACGGCTTTGGAATTGACCGTTTGAGGATCGCAGAAGGTTGGTACAATTTCGTGCATAAGGGTGTATATTGCTTCCCTTTCGCCACTTTCTACCGCTTTTTCAAGGCGATTAATTGTATTTTCCATCCATTCCCGCTCAATTTTATCCTGTTTTTCTATAAATATCTTTTGATTTGCGGTTTTAATAAGTTCGTCAGACTTGATAAGCAGTTCTTCATAAAGCTTCTCACCGGGACGAAGACCGATCTCCTCAATTTTGATATCTACATAGGGTTTCAAGCCGGAAAGTGTAATTAAATTCTCAGCTAAGGTTAATATTTTCACCGGCTCACCCATATCCAGCACGAATACCTCCGACTTTTTCGCCATTGCGCCAGCCTGAAGCACAAGCTGTGCCGCCTCGGGGATGGTCATAAAGTAACGGATTATGCGCTTATCGGTAATGGTTACCGGGCCGCCCTTTTCGATTTGCTTCTTAAAAAGCGGAATTACCGAGCCGTTGGAGCCTAAAACATTGCCAAAGCGTACCGCGATAAACTCGGTTTCACTGTCGCGCATAGACTGGAGCAGCATTTCACAAACGCGCTTGCTTGCGCCCATAATATTCGTGGGGTTAACCGCCTTGTCGGTTGAAATAAGAACAAAGCGGGAAACGCCTGCCTTTTCCGCCGCTTGTATGGTATTCCATGTGCCGAAGATGTTATTTTTAACAGCTTCCTCAGGGCAGTTTTCCATAAGCGGAACATGTTTATGCGCTGCCGCGTGGAACACAACATTGGGCTTGTATTTATTGAACACGGCATCAAGCTTGTCCTTATCGCGTACCGATGCGATTTCAACCGAGAGATTTATTTTTTCACCGTATATAGCAAGAAGCTCCTGCTGTATGTCGTATGCATTATTTTCATAAATGTCCAGTATTACAAGTTTTTCCGGGCCAATTGATGCGATCTGTCGACAAAGTTCGGAGCCGATGGAACCACCACCGCCGGTAACGAGCACGGTTTTCTCTTTTATAAAGAAATTAACGCCCGCAACATCCAGCATTACCTGGTCGCGGCCTAAAAGGTCTTCAATGCTGACATTTCGAATGCGACCCAAAAGTTCGCGCTTATCGCCCAATACGAGATCAAGTGTACCGGGCAGAATTTTAACGCGCACATTGGTTTTGCTACACATATCAACGATTTCTTTTCGCTTTGTATTTGGCGCTGACGGAATTGCAATTATAATTTCGTCGATATACAGTTTCTGGCTTTCAACAAATTGCTGTATTGATGAAATCGGGCCTTTAATATCAATACCGTTGATTTTACGGTCGATCTTGTACGGGTCATCATCAACAAAAAAGGCTACGGAATAGGGGCTGTCGATATTGTTCTGCATTTCCTTAAGCAGCGCAACGCCGGCGCTTCCCGCACCGACTATTACGGCGCGACGCTTGCTTGTACGCCCTTTGTCAATTATCATTCTGCGGTATGCGCGGTATGTAAAGCGCACCAACATCATAACAACTATTGTACTGGTAATCGTAGCAAATACATATAACAGAGAAATGGTGCGCGAGAACACGGTCTGGGTAAGAATCGTAAAAAGGACGGTTCCGCCGCCGACACCGCAGATAAGGACAAGATATTCCCTACTCTCTGCAAAGCGCCACAATGTATTATAGCTTTTAAAAATAAGCTGAGTAATCAAAATACAAAGGTACAGCAGGCAAAGACTTGGCAATGCTCGCATAATTGCGTGACCTGCACCATTCGCTCTTGGTGATACGAAAAAAATCACCAGACTGCACATTATAAGTATAAGCATATCTATTACAAGCACAATAGGCTTGCGATACTTAGAATATTTCCACATATTTTATCCCCTTAATTTTACTCTGTTGCGAGCTTCATATAATAGGCTTTTTTTGTGCTTTTTTCTTCTTTATATGTAGTGCGGATCTCAGAAATTATTGTAAGGTCGCCACCAACCGCCTTAAGTTCCGCGCTCATATTTTTTAATAATTTGTCAATTGCTATATCGCAAGAATTCTCAAGCTCGTAGCATTCTATAATCTTGTCGGTAATTACCTTGGTTTTATTGGCTTTTGTGCGCTCCTTCATAGGATATTTATAAAATTCCGCCTGAGCCTCATCCTTAAGATTTGCGAGTTTACCTAAAAACTCCGCCTTAAGTGTATATATTTGCTTTAAATAACGATTTACAATTTCGCTTTCTTTATCAACAACCGGAGTCTGGGGTTTTGTTTGTTTTTCAGGCGTTTTTTCTATTTCTTTAACCGCTTCTTCAACGGTCATTTCACCAGATATAATGGCGCTTTCCTGCTCAGGTGTCAAATCCTGCACGGTTATGCCATCATATTTGCCCAGAACTTCCTCTTTTTCCCGGTGCTTGTCTTGAGTCATTTGCTCTATCTGCTCACTGGAATTTGTTGCCAGAATGTAAAGTGCACTGATATTTTCCCATTGCCAGATGGTAACCGCCACCACTGCTGCCAGTATAATTGCAACTATGGCGAGAACTATTTTTTTCCATAATTTCATATCCTGCACTCCTTAATCAAAAATGTGCGTCCTCGGAATGGCCAAGGACGCACATCATCGTCAAATCTTTATTAGAAATTGAATACGAAGGTTACCTTGGTTTCCTTGGTATCATGTGTCATGGTTGCATTAACCTTGTAGACACCATCTTCAACTTTTTCTACTACACCGCTAGGCATAGAGCTACCAGTCCAACTGGAAACATAGGTATCTACATCCTCAAAAATAAGAGCTAACATACCAACAGTAATGTCATTATTACCATCTAAGCGACCATCATTCTCGGGTAATACACCGATGATTTCAAGAAGCTTTTCAACAGAAACATCAGCATTGGTAGCAACATTCTTGCCACCAATAACAAGATTGGAACCATAGGTTGTGGTTGCCTTACCGGTAGTAATTCTATCAAGAGCATCGCAACCGCTTAAGTCAACGGTAATTACCCTACCGGTTGTGGTATCGCCGGTAACAACGCCGTTTACAGCACTACCGCCAACGGTCATAGTGTAAGCAGTGATGTCGTCGGGGTTCTGAGTAGACGGAGTAGAAGGAACAACAGGGCCACCGCCGCCACCACCAGTAGCGGGCTTAGCAACAACGATCTTGGAGCTTGTAGCGTCATCTAATACCTTACCGTTTTCTTCAGTATAGGTAGTGGTTGCGCTTACATTAACGGTTGTGTTGTCAGATGCAACAGTGATCTTATTAACAGAGCCACCCTCGATCTTAACGGTGGTGCCGCCGCGAACAAGAATGCGACCGGTAACGGTAACATTCTTTAAGGTAAGAGTACCGGTAACGCCGTCACCGATGATTAAGTCGCCGTTGATGGTCTTATTCTCAACGCTTGTTCCTGCATTAATCATAGTGTTACCGAGGGTTTCGGTAGTAGCAGTGTTTGCGGAAATGTAGTTCTTAACTACACGGTCCATAATTGCAGCAAACTCAGCACGGGTAATGTTAGCCTTAGGGTTGATCTTGCCGTTTGCACCGCCTACATAGCCGGAGCTGATCATAGATGCAACATTGTCACGAGCCCAGGTAGAAACACTTGCAGCATCTGCAAACTTACCGAGTTCGGATGCAGTGTCAACATTGTCGAGTTTTAAGAAACGAGCAACAATTGCCATAGTCTGCTCACGGGTGATAGGAGACTTGGGGTCAGCCTTATCGCCTGAACCGAAGAATACTTCCATACCCACAGCCTTAGCAACCTCAGCATAGAACCAGTCGCTTGCAGCAACATCGGTAAAGCTGATGTCAGCAGCATACTGTGCCTTTGCAGCGCGAACGATGATAGCGCACATCTCAGCGCGGGTTAAATTAGCACTCGCATTGATCTTTCCGTTTGAACCGTTAAGAAGGCCATTGGTAATTGCATTCTCAATAGCGGTCTTGGACCAGTCATTCGGAATGTCTGAGAAATCAGACGGTACTGCGGCAAATGCCATAGTAGCAAGCATTGCCATTGCGATAACTAATGATAAAATTTTCTTCATGTTATCTCTCCTTACTTCGTAATAATATAAGAAGGTGTAAAACCTTACTTTACTTGAATACCAAGAAGCTCTGCCGTGTCAGACATAATGCGAGCCTCCTGCTCCGGCCCTAATTTTTTAAGGGCTCTTGCAAATTCCTCATAGCACCCCATACGATCCTCGTGGGCATCGCTGCCAAGGGCTTGAACAACGCCGTGTTTAATTGCTTTTATCGCTTTCTTACGACGGAACAGCTGGAAAAGTGCTTCTGTATTTATCTGGGCCGCGGTGCCTAACCGCAACACCGAATTTACTTCCTTTACCGAATAGCGGTTTATATGGGCAAGAATCGGGGTGATCCCCATCTCCTGCAGGTTGCAAACCGATGTGATAAGGCGAGAATTAATCGCCCTGAAAGGTAGTTCCAAAAGCATTACCGAGGTGCCCTCTATACAAAGACGATCTAAGTGTTCGAGATTTTCCAGCCCTTCACAGAGCATAACCTCAGCACCAAGACGGCACTCTATACCAAGTTCCCCAAGCACCGGCTTTATTTTTTCATAGCCGTGGTTTCTTCGTTTTATAAACGAATGAACATCGTGCTTATTGGGGTAAAAATGAGGAGTTGCAACTATTAAGTCAACCTGAGCTTCTTTTGCAGCTTTAAGTTGTTTTACCGAAGAGTCATAGCTTGTACTGCCATGATCTGCATGTGGGAGGATATGTGCGTGAAAATCGATACGCATAAAGCCTCACCTCTTCGGCTTATTTATAGCTACCGTAGTCGTTACCGTAACCGCTGCCATAACCGTAGCCGTAGCGATAGCCACCGTAACGGTAACCGTACTTGCCGTCGGCACCGTCGGTGTAGTTGCTGTACTTACGGTATCTTGCATAGCGGCTGTATCTGCCGTAACGGCCATAACGGGAGCCATTCTGGGTGAATGCGTCGTTTAAGATAAAGCCAAGCACATTAGCTTCAAGCTGTTCCAGCTTTCCAAGCGCTGTGCTTACCTCGTCGTGCTGTGTCATACCTGCACGAACTACCATAATGTAGCCGTGGATAGCGCGCTTGAGAACAGCCGCGTCGGTAACAACATTGACGGGAGGTGTATCTAAAAGAATGTAGTCGTAATCCTCGGAAAGTTTATCCAGCATTTCGATCATAGCATCTGAAGACAGAAGTTCAGCCGGATTCGGAGGACGCTTGCCCGCGGTCATTAACCAAAGGTTTTCATAACCCTCAGCAGCGCGGATAGTGGGAGTTTCCTCAATACCTGCAAGATGCTCGGAAAGTCCGGGAGCTGACGGCACATTGAATAAGTGACGGATGCGGGGACGGCGCATATCGCAGTCGATAAGAAGAACGCGTTTTTTATTCTGTGAAAGGGCGATTGCCATATTCACACAATTGATCGTCTTACCCTCACTGGGGTAACAGCTTGTAACAGCAAGGCGCTGACAGCCCTTGTCCTTCTTTAAGAAGAGAAGATTTGTACGGGCGGAGTTATAAGCTTCCTTTACCGAGAAGGAAGACTTAAGGGTAAGCATGTTCTTTCTGTCAAGCTTTATATTTTCAAGACGCGCGTTGACAATTTTCTGTTCCTTTAAGCCTTTGGCTTCGTTGGTTTTGTTATTATTGTTCATTATTCCTATTCCCCTTCTAACTGTAAGTATTAGGTGTTTCCACATCGAGTGCTGGAATTACACCAAGAATCGGAATATTAAACTCACTTAAGTCGTCTTCCGTATGAATGGTTGTGTCAAACATTGAACGAGCAATGATAATAGCTACACAAAGAATGAAACCGAGAAGAATACCTACCGCGGTGTTAAGCGGAATGTTGGGGCTTGAGGGATCTTCCGGCACCTTGGCACGGTCGATGATCTCAACAGCACCTGCCTTTACCACGCGGATGATTTCGCTCGGGATGACCTCGATAATCGTATTTACAAGTCGCTGTGCAGTCTCCGGATCCTTGTTTTCAACGGTGATGGTGAATGCCTCGGTACCGTTGGTAGCCTGAGCTGAGAGCATATCGCGAATTTCCTCAGCGGTAAATTCGTCACCGGTACGGCGGGAAACCTCTTCAAGTACCGAGTCACTCTTGATAATGACTATGTAGGTCTCAACAAGCTGCTGAGATGCGACAAGGTCACTCTGTGACACGCGGTTAGCGGTCTTCTCGCCATTGTAAACATAAAGGGATGCGGTAGCTGAATAAATCGGCGTCATCATAAAATACGAAACCAAAAAGGCAACGGCGCCACCAAGTACGGCAGCAGTGATGACCCAATATATCTTTTGCCAAAGCATCAATAGCAAGTCTTTAAAATCCAGTTCCATTACTATTCCCCAATCTAAAAATATGTATATTGAAATTATACTATGCTTTACCAACAAAGTCAACGGGAAATATGTGTTTTTTACAAAAAAATTAGCGAGAGAAAACTCTCGCTAATTCGTCATATAATTATGCAGATTAGGCCGGTACAGGCTTCATTTATTATGCGCTCTATCGTTTCGCTGAGGCGCGCTCTGGCGTCCTCGGGCATTCGGTAAAGCTTGTTGTGCAGACCGTCATTTACCAGTTCATACAGTGACTTTCCAAAAATATTTGTGTCCCAGATTTTAAGGGGGTCGTTTTCAAATTCGGACAGCAAATTGCTCACAAGCTCCTCAGACTGTTTTTCGCTTCCCACAATGGGCGATACCTCGGTAGTGATGTCGGCGCGCAGCATATGTATTGACGGCGCACTGGCACGAAGTTTTACGCCATAAGAGTTACCCTGCTTTACGATCTCCGGCTCCTCCAGCTTCATTTCCTCGCTTTGTGGCATAACGATGCCGTAGCCGGTCTCCCTTGCACAGGCAAGGGCATTTTCTATCCGTTCATACTCCTCATTTACGGTCTTGAGCCTCGTGAGAAGCGGCAGAAGGTCGCCGTCGCTGTGAATATCAAATCCGCTTTGCCGTGACAGAGTGGAATAGAAAAGCTCCCGCGGCAAACACACTTCAGCGGTTACGCGGCCGCTTCCCAGATCCATATTCCGCACTCTGACTTGCTCTATTCCGTCAAAGTCGGACAGTTCCTTTACGCATCGCTCCACATCGCGGATTTTTTTGCCTTTCTTTGCACTTTCCATAAGTGCACCGTAAAGTTTTCCCTTTATATCGTGATCCCTTGGCAGTTCTCTGACCCAACCCGGAATATTCACACAAAGTTCCGAGACCGGGAATTCAAACAGCACCTTGCGAATAATCTCGCTTATCTCCGGCTCGTCAAGGGTAAGGCAATCTACCGCAATACAAGTGACACCGTATTTGTCGGCAAGCTCCGCTCTTAAATGCTCGGTCTCCTCCGCCTGCGGATGCGCGGAGTTCAGCAGAATGAGGAAAGGCTTATCTATCGCCTTAAGTTCCTCTACTACCCTGCTCTCAGCTTCCTCGTACTCGCTTCTGGGGATGTCTGTAACGCTTCCATCGGTGGTTATCACAAGACCGATGGTGGAGTGCTCTGCAATTACTTTGCGGGTTCCGATCTCCGCCGCATCACGCATAGGTATCTGCTCATCATGCCAGGGCGTGGACACCATACGCGGCTCGCCTTCTTCATCCACTCCGAGGGCGGTTGGGATCATATATCCCACGCAGTCGATAAGCCGCACCTTGAATTCCGCCTTATCTGAAAGGGATACACTCACCGCTTCCTCGGGTACGAATTTCGGTTCCGCGGTCATTATTGTTCTGCCCGAGGAGCTTTGGGGCAGCTCGTCACGAGCGCGGGCCGAGCGATAAACATTATCTATATTGGGCAGTACCAAAGATTCCATAAAACGCTTGATAAATGTGGATTTACCCGTACGAACAGGGCCTACCACACCGATATAGATCTCTCCCGCTGTTCTTAATGCAATGTCCTCGTATATTGTGCGACTTTCCACTTAAATTCCTCCTTGCGGACTTGTTTTGTAATATCTATATTGCATCGCGCAAGGATTTATGACAAAAAAATAAAAACCGCCGTTAAGGCGGTTTTTATTTTATCTTCTTCGCTTCATTGCGATATAGGGCATAAGTAAAATTTCCAGCGCAAAAATACCGTTTACAATAAGAGCAGAGAATATAAGCGGCATACCCAGGAAGTTGAAGGTCTCATAAGGCAGACAAAGGAATGAATAAACATCGCCAAAGTCCAGCACAATATGCAACACCGACAGAATCATAGAGTACACAAAGCTTACGCCGAATACCGCGAAATTGGTTTTATAGAAAACATTTTCGCGTCTTACGGCAAAAAGGTAATCGGTCATATTTATGTAATTGAAAACAAGAATTGCCACAATACACACAGAGCCCGAGATCACAGCACCCGGAAGAATGGACGCCTTGCGGCCCAGCATGCACAATACTGAAAGTAAAATCGGTAATAAAACGCTCTCTAATAATCTGCGAGGAAAGCCTATCATTTCACTTTTCCTACCCTTCTTTTAATTATAAGGACTGCGCAATTTTCATAGTATCCTGAGCGATAACAAGTTCTTCATTGGTGGGTACGATAAGGGTACGAACCTTTGCGCCCTCAGCGGAAATGTCACACTCAACGCCACGAACATCGTTCTTGACCGGATCGATTGCAGCACCGAGGTAAGAAAGACCTGCAACAACGCGCTCACGGAGGCCAATGTTGTTCTCGCCAACACCTGCGGTAAATACGATAGCGTCAACGCCGTTCATAGCAGCCGCATATGCACCGATCCACTTTAATACGGAATACTCGAACATATCAAGTGCTACCTGAGATAAGTGGTGGCCCTTCTTAGCTTCAACCTCTAAATCACGGAAGTCGGAGGAGATGCCGGAAACGCCGAGTACACCGGAATCCTTATTAATCATATTGTTGAGAGTGTCCGGGTCCATATTCTCGTGCTTCATAATGAAGGGAATTATAGCCGGGTCGATATCACCTGTACGGCTACCCATGGGAAGACCTGCAAGCGGGGTGAAGCCCATGGATGTATCGATTACCTTACCACCCTGTACAGCGGAAATGGAAGAACCGTTACCGAGATGGCAGGTGATGAGCTTTAATTCTTCAATGGGCTTGCCAAGCATCTCAGCCGCACGCTTTGAAACATAACGGTGAGAAGTACCGTGGAAGCCATAGCGACGGATAGCATAGTCGGTGTAATACTTATAGGGAAGTGCATAGAGATATGCCTTCTCCGGCATTGTCTGATGGAAAGCGGTGTCAAATACAACAACATGCGGAATGTTGGGCATAACTTCCTGGCAAGCGTTGATACCGATTAAGTGAGCCGGGTTGTGTAAGGGAGCAAGCGGGATAACCTTCTCAAGCTCTGCCTTAACCTCATCGGTAACGAGGAGCGCCTTGGTAAGCTTTTCACCACCGTGCACGATACGGTGACCTACAGCGGAGATCTCGTCCATGCTGGAGATAACGCCGTGCTCTTTGGATACGAGGTAATCGGTAGTAGCGCGGCAAGCCTCACCGTGGGTGGGCATAGGAATGTCAACAACGATCTGGTCGCAGCCCTTCTTGGTGTACTTTAAGCGGCCGTCGATGCCGATACGCTCACACAAACCCTTAGCAAGAACATCGCCGTCATCCATATTGATAAGCTGGAACTTAAGGGATGAACTACCTGCATTAATAACAAGAATTTTCATAATAACTTATCCTCCAATAAAATTTTGTTGCATCCGCCTCTTGTAATCCGGCGGAAATATGTATACAATAATAAAAGTATTTTATAACAAAAAAACACATTATGCAAGGGTTTTTATATTTTTTAGCGATTACTGCAAATGTGGGTTTGTTTTTATGGTTTCTTTAGATATTTTACCCAAGGGAGGTGCAGGATGTGAAAATCGCCGGCATTATTTGCGAATACAACCCCTTTCACAAGGGCCACGCTTATCACATCGCGGAGACAAAAAAGCGTTGCGATGCTGTTCTTTGTGTTATGAGCGGCGACTTTGTTCAGCGTGGCGAGGCCGCTATCGTTTCAAAGCATAAGAGAGCTGAAATGGCGGCGAGATGCGGTGCCGACCTTGTCATAGAGCTACCTACCCCCTACTCCTGCGCGTCTGCCGAGCGGTTTGCCCGCGGCGGAGTTGGTATTCTTTCCGCCTTGGGTGTTGTTGATACACTTTCCTTTGGTGCGGAATGTGCTGATATTGAATTCTTAAAAAAGACCGCAGATATTTTAAATTCCGAGGGTTTTTTTGACAATGTTTCCGAAAAGTTAAAGGGCGGTGTATCCTTTGCCGTTGCCAGAGAGGACGCGCTTCGCGATATTGACCCCTTGTGCGCGGAGGTAGTCCGCGCGCCCAATAATCTGCTGGCAATCGAGTACCTGCGTGCACTGCCCGAGCATATGGAAGCCATTGCCATAGAGCGCAAGGGTGCAGGACACGATGAAACGAGCACCGATGACGACCTTGCCTCGGCATCTTTTATTCGGGAACTTATTTTAAATGGCGAGTTTGATAAAGTTTCCGACTTTATGCCCGAGGCGGCATTTCAAGTACTCAAGGCCTGCGATATTGTCAAGCCGGATGACAAAATCATTCTCTCCTACTTAAAGCGGCTCTGTATTGATGACTTAAAAAGAGTACCCGATGTTACCGAAGGACTTGAGAGCAGACTTTTCAAGGCGATAAATGATGCAAAAAGCTTAAATGATCTGTATGATACAGTTAAGACAAAGCGCTATGCCCTGTCCCGTGTGAGAAGAATCGTTTTAAACGCCTATCTTGGCATTACCAAGGACGAGGTTATAGCACCTCCTGCATATGCGCGGGTACTGGCGATGAATGATGCAGGCAAAAAGATTTTGGCCATGGCGCGGAAGTCTGCCAAAATCCCGCTTATTACAAAGACTGCAAGCGGCAAAGGCATTCCCGCTTTTGAAAAGAGCATGCTTCACTCAGAGCTTTATAAGCTTTTCGGCAATGATGATGTAAGCGAATGGAAGCGCTCCCCTTTTATTTTGGAGAAATAAAATGACAGAAAGACTTTTTAAATTACAAGATAGGAAATATGGTGACTTTACTGCCGCTCTTATTCCCACAATAGAGCGAGAGAGGATCATCGGCGTGCGTACACCTGCACTTCGCACTCTTGCAAAAGGGATTAAAGATCACACTGACACGCCCGCTTTTCTCAATACTCTGCCACACAAGTATTATGAAGAGAATAATCTTCACGGCTTTTTGATTTGCGAGATAAAAGATTTTGATGAGTGCATTGCGGCACTTAACACTTTCCTGCCCTATGTGGACAATTGGGCAACCTGCGACTCTCTGTGCCCCAAATGCTTTAAGAAAAACACCGCAAAACTCATTCCTCACATTGAACGGTGGCTAAATTCAAAGCACACCTATACGGTGCGGTTCGGAATCGAGATGCTTATGACTTATTTTTTAGACGAGCATTTTAAGGCGGAATACCTGCTTCGAGTTTCGCAAGTAAAGTCGAGCGAGTATTACATCAATATGATGATTGCCTGGTACTTTGCAACGGCACTCGCAAAACAGTATGACTCGGCCATCCCGTATTTGGAAAATGGTGTTCTTTCCCCGTGGGTACACAACAAAACCATCCAAAAAGCCAGGGAAAGCTACCGCATAAGAGATGAACAAAAAAACTATTTAAAAACGCTAAAAAGGAATGTCGATTAGACATTCCTTTTTCTTGCTTCTACTCTATAAATTCGCATACCCTGTGAGGAAAAACGCTCTTCATATTCAGTAACAACATTGGGCAGGTCGGTACTGTGTAAATTGAAGGTAATGTTTGATAAAATAAGACCAAAGCCCGACATCTCGTTAAGTGAGAATTCAAAAAGTTTTTCATTGTCGGTCTTAAAGAAAATTTCGCCCTTATCATCCAGCACCTTATCGTATTGGGTAAGGAAGTTTGTGTGGGTAAGACGGCGTTTTGCCTGCTTGGATTTGGGCCACGGGTCGCTGAAGTTTAGATAGATGCGATTAAGTTCGCCATCATCAAAAAACTCCGTAAGCTTGCCCGCGTCAACATTCATAAAACGCAGGTTTTTAATCTCCTGCCGGAGCGCCTTTTCCATCGCCATAACGATTACATTTGAGTCACGCTCGATAGCGACAAAAAGCGTGTCGGGCGAAAGTTTTGCGGTCTCTGTTATAAATCTGCCCTTGCCGCAGCCGATCTCAATGCATATCTTGTCAAAACCGAAGGTAGAACGCCATTTGCCGCGAAGCTCCTCCGGGTTTGTGATATGTATCTCGTCACAAGCGGAAAGCCTTTTGTCGAGATTGGGTTTTCTTCGCATTCTCATAGCTTTATTCTGCCAATTTCTTTTCGATAATGTTTACTGCATCCTCAACACAGCCTGCACATGTGCGGCAAGCCTCACTCTTTATGGTAGAGCAGATTATTGTTTTATTCATATTTTCAAACTCGTTCATCATTGCCTTTGCAAGGGCGCAGCTTTTTCCCTTATTGGTATCGGGAAGAAGTGCAAGTCCGCCGCTTTCCTTAAGGCCGGCCAGGAAAACCATTGCGCTTACAGCACCGCAAACGCCGCCGGTTGCACCCATTCCGCCGCCAAAGGCTTCGGATAATCTGAATAACTGATCCTCGGTAAACTCTGTCATATCGGCACAAGCACATATTACCGCCTGTGCACAGTTATAACCGTTCTGATATTTTTCTACTGCTTTTTCTGCTCTGGTCATATCTTTATCTCCTTTTATTTTGCTAACAGCATCATCGTATGTGCCTATATTAACATAGAGGTAACTACTTTTCAATAGTCTTTATGATATAATCCACTACCTGTTCGCGCTCGATACCGAGAGCGGTTGCTATCTCACCGTAAAGCAGGTTCTCAGCCCGCTTCATAAACTGCTCATCTATAACACCCAGTTTTCCGCTTCGCTCGCCTTTTTGATAAATGCCCTTGATAAGCTGAATGAGATCCTCACGATCGTGGTTTGCGAAGGATTTCTGATATTCGTCCCGCATAGCTGCCACGGTCATATTCTCGCATTTTTTTGCTTCTACCTGCGGGATACGGCGTATGAGTTCTTCCGCTTCTTCCTTTGTCAACGCGGCTCTCATATAAACCTTGGTGTCCACGGGGGTATATATGACCTCACTGCCGAACTCCGGCTTCAATGTATAATAATCCTTGCCGCCCGGATCAAGTGGTGCAATGTCCACAACGGTACACACGCCCGAGCTGCCGTATACGATTTTATCGCCTTTTTTGAACATAGAATCAACTCCTGACAAGTTGATTCTATCACAAAAAATTTTTTGATGTAAGAATTTTTTCAAAAAAATCCCGCCGTTCGGCGGGATTTTTGTTTAGCTTACGAGTCCCTTAACTTTTTAGAGCGGCTGGGATGACGAAGTTTACGGAGTGCCTTAGCCTCTATCTGACGAATTCGCTCACGAGTAACATTGAACTCCTTACCCACCTCTTCCAAGGTGCGGCTTCTGCCGTCCTCAAGGCCGTAACGGAGTTTGATTACCCTTTCCTCACGCGGGGTGAGAGTGTGAAGGATGTCCAAAAGCTGCTCGCGCTGGAGCGCATTTGCCGCAGCCTCTGCAGGTTCAAGAGCATCCTCATCGGGAATAAAGTCACCAAGATGGGAATCCTCCTCTTCACCGATAGGTGTTTCCAGACTAACCGGCTCCTGCGCGATCTTAAGTATCTCGCGCACCTTATTGACCGGCATACCCATAGCCTCAGACACCTCTTCCGGTGATGGGTCATGACCTAATTCCTGCAGGAGCTGACGGGATACGCGAATTACCTTATTGATAGTTTCAACCATATGAACGGGAATACGGATGGTACGCGCCTGGTCGGCAATGGCACGGGTAATAGCCTGGCGGATCCACCAGGTGGCATATGTTGAGAACTTGTAGCCCTTGGTGTAGTCAAACTTTTCAACCGCCTTGAGAAGACCCAAGTTACCCTCCTGAATAAGGTCGAGGAACAGCATACCACGGCCCACATAGCGCTTTGCAATGGATACTACAAGACGGAGGTTTGCCTCAGAAAGACGCGCTTTTGCAGCTTCATCGCCCTCTGCCATACGCTTTGCAAGCTCTACCTCTTCATCGGGAGTAAGAAGGTCAACCTTACCAATTTCCTTTAAGTAGATACGAACATGGTCGTCCACACTTAGTCCGTCCATAAGTGCCGCGGGATCATTAAGTTCTTCCTCGGGGATCTCTTCAATATTGTCAAGATCCGGAGTTATATCCGCGTCATCGGGAAGATCGACGATCATTTCCTCCAAAGGAAGTTCTACGCCTGTATTCTCCAATGTGTCGTAAAGCTTGTCCATTTCATCGGAGTCAAGCTCTAAAGACTCGGTAATGTCCATAAGCTCCTTGGAGGTAAGTTTACCTCTTTTTTTGGCACCTTCAACGAACTCATTAAGAGCTGCCTGCTTTTCTTCGGGGGTTAATACTTTCTTTTCATCCATACTTTTATCCTCCATATGACTTCTTTTCTTTATGTCTTCTGGCTGCGGCAAGGAGATCATCGTCGTCCTTTGCCGCTTCCTCTTTTATTGTTTTAATATAATCACGCAGTGCATCGGCATTCGGTTCAATGCTTCGTGCAAGTACGCCGGATAAATGGTTTGCAGCATCTCCGTCCAGAGCGCCTAAAACGCTTGCAGGACTTACCTCACGCTCACCGTCGTGTTGCCGTAAGATAGTGCGATAAATTTCCGAGAGCATCGGGCTCGAAAACTCCGATGGGGATAGTTGCTCTGCCACCGCAGCAATCCAATCGTGGCGCACGGCAAGTATTGCCACCACATTCTCCTCCGCAATGGCGGAGCGTGGATTTTCAAAGCGCATTGAACGGTTCTGCGGCTGGTGCGCCCGTACGGGTGTGAGGTTTTTGGTTTCCTCTTCACGCCGGGCACGCCGACTTTCCTTCTTGCGGGCGATGGATACCTCATGGGAAATGGCATCAACCGAAACGCCGGTATCTCGGGATACACGCGCTATGTATATTTCCTGCTCGATCTTGCTGGTCATTTTTGCAAGTTCTGCAACCGCCGCTTTGAGATATGCTACCTTGCCCTCGTCGGTGGTGATATCAAAGCCCGCTTTCACGCCGGACAGCTTGTACTCACTGTCGGTTTCAGCGTTTTCAATAAGGCGCACAAAACGCTCTCTTCCGAACTTTTTAATATACTCATCCGGGTCCTTTGCATCGTGCATTCGGAGCACCTTTGCTGAAAGATCCGAGGGTTTTATAAGTTCAAGGGCGCGCTGGGTAGCTTTTACACCCGCGCCGTCCTGGTCATAGGCGATCATTATCTCTTTTTTATAACGGGATATAAGTTTTACCTGCTCCTCGGTGATGGCGGTACCTAATGATGCAACCGCCGAGTCAAAGCCCGCTTGATGCAGTGAGATGACATCCATATAGCCCTCAGTCAGTATCATTGCGGGGGCGACGGTCTTCTTTGCAAAATTAAGACCAAACAGGTTTTTACGCTTGTTGAACACAATAGTGTCAGTGGTATTTAAATACTTGGGTTTAGAGTCGTCCATAACGCGGCCGCCAAAGCCGAGCACCTGGCCTTTTACATCGATTATCGGGAACATAACGCGGTTTCTGAAGCGGTCGTAGACACTGCCGTTTTTACCTGTTACCGCAAGACCCGCATCAAGCAATTCGTTTTTGGTAAAGCCCTTTGAAACCATTTCCTTTGTCAGGCTGTCCCAAGCATTGGGGGCAAAGCCAAGGCCAAATCGTGTCTGGGTTGCACTTGTAAGTCCGCGGCTGTTTAAATACTCCAGCGCCTCGCGACCTACATCGCTTTTAAGGCAGGTGTGATAGAAGCGCGCCGCCTCTTTATTTACCGCCAGCACCCGCTCCCTACGACGACGGGCAAGATTTGTGCTTTCATCAAGGGCCGGCATACTGAGTCCCGCACGCTCTGCCAAATATTCAACCGCGGCGGGGAAATCAAGATTTTCGATCTTCATAATAAAGGTGATAACATCACCGCCCACGCCACAGCCGAAGCAATGGAAAAACTGCTTGTCCCTTGATACGGAAAAGGATGGCGTTTTTTCATTATGGAAGGGACACAGCCCCACATAACCGGAGCCGCGCTTATTAAGGCTTGTATATCTGGATATTATATCCACAATGTCGCATCTGGCGCGTACTTCGTCTAAAAAACTATCCGAAAATGTCATTTTTTCCTCCGTAACTGAGATTTTACCCACTTTTTAGGTTTTATAACTTATCCCAAGCGTTGGGAACAAAGATTTTTGTGTAGGTATTGACCGCGTATCTGTCGGTCATACACGCGATATAATCGCAAACAGCGGTAACAATACCGTCGGTATATGCGGTTTCCCTGTATTCATTGGGAAGCTCCTCAGGGGATTTTTCAAAATACTTGAACATCTGCGCTATCATAGCCCGCACCTTTTTCTCCTCATTCAGGGCATAGGGTATGCGGTACACATTTTCAAACATAAAGGTTCGCAGATTGTCCATAGCGGTTGCGATCTTCGGTGTCATTGTAATCCTGCTCTCTTTTTCCGAGGCGTAGATCGCATCGCACACAAGGGTATTAATTCTTTTCGCGTGAGTATCACCAAGGATAGCGGAAAGCTCTGCGGGGATCTGCTCAGTGCGAATGACCCCTGCACGAAGCGCGTCATCAATATCGTGGTTAATGTAGGCAATTCTGTCAGCCAAAAACACGATCTGACCCTCATATGTCTCGGCAGGTACATTTCCGCTGTGATGAAGAATACCGTCACGCACCTCGTAGGTTAAGTTTAAATTCTCTATTTTTTCGACCACGCGAAGGCTCTGCTTATTATGAGAAAACTCACCGTCGGTAAGGTGCTTGAGTTCGCGCTCACCCGCATGGCCGAAGGGTGTGTGTCCCAAGTCGTGGCCCATGGCAATAGCCTCTACCAGATCCTCATTGAGGCGCAGGGCACGGGCAATTGTTCTGGCGATCTGACACACCTCAAGGGTATGCGTAAGGCGTGTTCTGTAATGATCACCTTCGGGAGAAAGAAATACCTGTGTTTTATGCTTTAAGCGGCGGAAGGATTTAGAGTGCAAAATCTTATCATAGTCGCGTCTGTAGCAGGTGCGAATAGCGCACGGCTCTATCGCTTCTTCCCTGCCGCGGCTGTTTACCGACAGCTGTGCGAAAGGAGATAAAGTTTGCTTCTCATATGCCTCTTGTGCTTCTCTTATACTGCTCATCTTTTACACCTCCCATATATATAATACGATTTTTTTCAGCATTTCCCTTCTTTTTTACAAAAAATTTTTTTGTAAGATAAAAAATTGCCGCCAGGTTCGGTATTGCCATAAGACCATTTAATATATCGGCAACCGTCCACACGGTGGATACTTTGAGAAATGCGCCCGCAAAAACCGCTAACAAATATATAACGCGATACACCCGGATTTTTCGCACACCGAAAAGATATTCCACCCCCTGCTCACCGTAATAGCTCCAGCCGATAATTGACGCGAAGGAAAAAAGAATAAGTGAGGTTGAAACGATAAGCTTACCCATTCCCGGAAGTGCCGAGTTATAGGCCAAATTAGTAAGCGCCACGCCGGTAAGACCGCTGTTCGTAGCACCGGTTACAACAATGGTGAGTCCTGTCATTGTGCAGAGTATAATCGTGTCTATCCAGGTGCCCACCATTATACACAGTCCCTGCTCATGGGGGCTTTCGGTCTTTGCCGCGGCGGCGGCAATGGATGATGAGCCAAGTCCCGCTTCATTTGAAAATATACCGCGTGACACACCTAACCGCACCGCCATTCCCGCGCCACCGCCGAGAATTGGCTTAAAATCAAATGCGGAGTGCAGTATTTTAGTGACCGCATCGGGTATATTATTGCGGTATACGAATAGTACAGCAACGGTTCCAAGAACATACACAACGCCCATTACGGGGACTACCACCGTAGAAACACCCGATACCCGCTCGATACCGCCAAATAAAATTACGCCTGCAAGAAGAGTCACCACCAACGCTACAGCCAGAGTATTGCCCTCAAAGTGATAAAGATCACAGAAAGCCTCGGCTATACTGTTTGATTGGGTCATTGTGCCAATACCTAAAAGCGCGGCAAGGGTCACAAAAATGGCAAAAAGCTTAGCCAGTACTTTACTGCCCATTCCCCGCTCAATATACATAAATGCGCCGCCCAAAACGCCGCCGTTTTCCTTCACCTTGCGATATTTTACGGCGAAATAGCCTTCCGCGTAGGAGATCGCCATACCGAAAAAGGCCGCCACTATCATCCAGAAAATAGCGCCCTCACCGCCGATGGATACCGCGGTTGCCACGCCTACGATATTACCCGTGCCTATCATTGCCGCAAGAGAGGTTGCAAGGGCGGCAAAGGATGATACACTGCCCTTGCCCTCGGGTCTTTTGAAAAGAGCTTTGATCGCGTGAGGCAGGCACCTTATCTGAATGAATTTAAGTTTAAAGGTAAGATAAATTCCAAGTGAAAAAATGGTGATAATAAGCGGTGCGCCCCATATGATCTTTGAAACATTTTCAAGCATAAAAACACCCCCGACAAATTATATTGTCGGGAGTTTTTTTATATGCAGAAGAGGGCGGGTCAAATGACTCGCCCTCTTCTTAAAAAGGAAATATGGGAAATGAATGGGAAAGCTTATTTATTGAGGATACGATCAAGAACGACAGCAACCTCGGCACGAGTTGTGTTTGCCTTCGGGTTGATCTTACCATTAGATCCTGCAATGAGGCCGGATCCGATAAGTGCATCAACCGCTTCTTTCGCGTATGCGGAAACTGTGTCTGCATCTGCAAAT